>CAZUFP010000005.1:0-7318 GCA_964619835.1 uncultured Gemmatimonadaceae bacterium
GTGACGCTTTCCCTGCGCTCTCCGCGCCTCCGCGTGACGCTTTCCCTGCGCTCTCAGATGGCGTCCAGCGCCTGCCGCAGGTCCGCGATGATGTCCTCGGGGTGTTCGATGCCCACGGAGATGCGCACCATGCCCGGCGTGATGCCGATGTCGAGCTGCTTCGCGGCCGAGATGTCGGAATGCGTCATGGTGCCCGGATGCTCCATGAGCGTTTCCGTGCCACCCAGGCTGACCGCCAGCTTGGCCAGCTTGAGGGCGTTCAGCATGCGGAAGGCCTCCGCTTCGCCGCCGGCCACCTCGAAGGAGAACGTGGCCGCGGGGGCGCTGCACTGGCGCTGGTACACCTCGTACTGCGCGTCGCCCCTCTCCAGGAAACCCAGGTACAGGACCCGCCGCACCTTCGGGTGGTCACGAAGGAATTCCGCCACGTAGCGGGCGTTCTTCATCTGGCTGGTCATGCGCAGCTTGAGTGTTTCCAGGCTGCGCAGCAGCAGCCAGCCGGTGTGCGGGTCGGCCATGGTGCCCAGGATCGTGCGCATGCCGCGCACCGGCGCCACCAACTCCTCGGGGCCCAGGCACGCGCCGGCGATCAGGTCGCTGTGTCCACCCACGTACTTCGTCAGCGAATAGAGCACCAGGTCGGCGCCGTGATCCAGCGGACGCTGCCAGAGCGGACCCAGGAACGTGTTGTCCACGGCCACGATGGGGCGCCGCCCGCCCTCTTCCAGCGAATCGGCGATTTCGCGACAGGCCCGGATGTCGACCAGCCCGTTCGTCGGATTTGCCGGCGTTTCCGCGTAGATCATGGCCACACGCCCGTCCATCGCCCGGGCCTCCTCCACCGCCCGGTCCAGGGAGGCCTGGTCGCCCGCCACGAAATCAACGCGCTTGACCCCGAATTGCGGCATGATCTCCTCCAGCAGGTACTCCGTGCCGCCATACACGGGGTCGCTGTGGATGATGATGTCGCCGGGGCGCGCGTACGTGAGCACGGTGGTGGCGATGGCCGCCATGCCGCTGGAGAAGACGAGCGCGGAATCCGCCCCATCCCAGAGGCTCAGCCGATCCTCCAGGATCTCCAGATCCGGGTTGTTGATGCGGGAGTAGATGAGGCCCAACTCTTCCGCCGGGGCCTGCTCCCGCAGCCCGTACGCCAGCTCGAAGAAAGCCTTGCCCTCCTCCGCCGTCCGGAAAACGAATGTCGACGTGTGGAAGACCGGGCACTTGACCGACCCTTCCGACAACATGGGGTCGTAGCCGTACCCCATCATCAGGGTTTCCGGCCGCAACTGCTGGTCGCCGATCGTGCGGTGCCGGTGCCCCTTCTCTGATCCCGTCATCTCGTCACCTCCCATCGTGTAAAGCGAGGCATGGCTAAGCCTAGCATCCGGCGTGCTCGATGGCGAGCCGGTGGGGCCGGTGATGACGCAGTGGTCGGCCGCCGCGTGCCCTCGGGGGCTGCATTCGACGGCCCCCGTTGGTACGTTTGGGCGGTCGCTTCCCCATCCAGCGAGAATCCAGATGCCGGTCGATGCGCAACAGGAGGCTCGTTTCCGGGCAGTCTACAGGAAGGTCCACGCGGGCCATGCGGCGTGCCTGAAGGACGAATGGCTGACGGAGCCGTGCAGGCTCGCGAGCGGCGAGCCGCTGGACCGACCCATCGTGTGGTCCCGGCGGAACGGGCCGTGGCGGCGGGTGGCCGTGCTTTGGGTGGGCGCGGCGCCGGGCAATGCAGGGGGAATGGGCCGTGGCGACCTGGGTGCCCACGGCACGCGCATCCCCTTCGGCGGCGATGTGGCGGGCGCCAACATGGACGTCCTGCTGGGCTCCGTGGGGCTGGACCGCAACCACACCTTCATCGTCGCGGCCCTGAATCAGTTGCCGGCGGCGGGCGGCGGTGAACCACGGACGGCGGAGCTGGCGGAGCCGGTGGGCGACTATCCGGACAGCATCCGGCTGCTGCGCGACACCGTCGTGGCGGCCGGACCGGCGCTGGTGGTGGCATTGGGGAACGTGGCGCTCCGCAGCGTGGTGGCGGCGGGCCGGCACATGGAGGGCTCGGCCTTGCGCCTGCCGGGCCTGGCGCGTCTACGGAAGGCGGGCCTGACGCGAGGCGCGGCCGCGCCGTGGCCGGAGAGTGAAGGGCCGGTGTCGTCGTTCGTGGATGAGTGGCGGTCGGCGTGGGGCGCTGCCCCGCTTCCCCACATCCTCTGGCTGCTGCATCCCAGTGCGCAGAACATGAGCCCGTATGCCGGGGAGGACACCGCGTTCCACGGCCGCATGGTCGAGACGCGGGACGCGTTGCGAGCGGGCGTGCGCGCTGCCCTCGGCCTGGCGCTGCCGGCGGATCGGCCCGTCGCCCCGCGCGACGGCATCTACGCCCTGCCGGAGTGGCGAGACCGCATCGGCCCACGCCACGCAGAACTCGATGCGCTCTGGCGTGAAAAGGGCATCTAGATTACCGTTGAGGCCATGATTTACCCGACACGGCACGTCCCGCTGCGCAACCGTATCCCGACGGTGCTCGTCCGCCTCGCGACGGATGACGGCGAGGTGTCGTTCCGTGCCCGTTGGCGGAAGCGGCCTTTGGACCTGCAGCGCCGCATCCTGTTCCTGATGCGCCAGGGCAAGCCGATCTGGTTCGAGGACGAGTGGGGGCACGACCTGTGCTTCCGTCCCGACCGGGTATCCGCCGCCGTCGTGGACGGCCGAACGCACGTTTCCTGATTTCGGCTTCTCCGCTGCAACAACCCTGAACGCGAGGTGAACATGCAACGCCATGCCGTGGCGGTGCTTACGTGCATCATCCTCTGGGGTCCCGCGGCCGGCCGGGCCACGGCGCAGGCCACGTCCGACGTGAAGATCCGCACCATCCCACTGGCCGACAGCGTGTACATGCTCATGGGCCGCGGCGGCAACGTGGGCGTGTCTCTCGGCCCCGACGGCGTCTTCATGGTGGACGACCAGTACGCGGACATGGCGGGTAAGATCCGCGCCGCACTGGACTCTCTGGGCGGCGGCCCGGTCCGCTACGTCCTCAACACCCACTGGCACCCCGACCACACCGGCGGCAACGAAGCGTTCGGGAAGCAGGGCGCCCTGGTCTTCGCACACGTGAACGTGCGCCGCCGCATGGCCGCCGGGCAGGACATCTGGCCCATCAACCTGAAGGTGGCGCCGGCACCGGCTGGAGCCCTTCCCCGGATGACGTTCAACGACACCGTCACGTTCCACATGAACGGCGAGGATATCGTGGTGGTGCACATGCCGCCCGCGCACACGGACGGGGACGCCATCGTCTTCTTCCGCCAGGCGAACACGGTCCACATGGGCGACATCTTCTGGACACACCACTACCCGTTCATCGACCTCTCCAGCGGCGGATCGGTGGACGGCGTCATCGCGGCGGTGGACGACGTCGTGGGCAGGATCGGCCCGGACACCAGGGTCATCCCCGGGCATGGCCCGTTGTCAGACCGGGCGGGGCTCGAAGCATACGGGCGCATGCTGAAAACGGTGCGGGACCGGGTGAAGGCGGCCATTGCGCAGGGGAAGACGGAGAAGCAGGTCCTGGCCGCCGGCCTGACGAAGGAATGGGACGCCGTGAACGGTGACCCTACGCTTCTGTTGCGGATGATGTACGACGACTTTTCGGGAGCGGCCGCGAACGGCCAGACGCCACGCTAGAAGCGCCAGGCCAGGCCCAGCACGGGAATCAGAGGCAGGCTGCCGACCGGCCGCATGCCCTGCCCCTGGTTCTGTTCCCTGTAGAACAGGGCATCGCGCCGGTCCAGGGCATTGAGCACCCGGAAATAGGGCGTCACTTCGAAACCGCGGTCGCCTCCCCCGGACCATGTCCTGGACAGTTCCGCGTCCAGGCGCAGGTACGTGGCGGAAGGCTCCACGGCGGCCGTGCCTCCCCCACCATTGGCGATGACGTCGGCTGCGGACAGGTTGGGCGTCTGGGGCGCCATCGCCGAGCTGGTGGACGGGTTCACTGCGGTGAGAGGCAGCCCGGCGCCGTAGTTCATCCGCACGGACAGGTAGGCGCCTCCGGGCAGCGAGCCGGCCAGGCCGATGCTCAACAGATGGCGACCGGCGAGGATCGCCTGGGCGACGCC
Organism: uncultured Gemmatimonadaceae bacterium; assembly: GCA_964619835.1. Lineage (GTDB taxonomy): Bacteria > Gemmatimonadota > Gemmatimonadetes > Longimicrobiales > RSA9 > JARRJS01. Next base: position 4,122 of record CAZUFP010000005.1, read on the forward strand.
GTCGCTGGAAGCCGCGGCCCACGTCCAGCCCAGCGAGTAGCCGAGCCAGCCGGTGATGTTGTTCCCCGCCCGCCGCAGCCAGATGTCGACCCCCGACGATTCCACACCCGGCACATCCGCCGTGTCGGGAGCACCGGCCGGCCGGCTCGCCGACGGCGACAGGCGCCGGTACGATGCATCCAGTTGGAGCCGCATGGTCGTGGACAGTGCCTGGTCCAGGCCGACCACGTAGTGGGACGCCTCCCCGACGACCAGCAGGTTCGTGGGATCGAACATCAACATGGGCGCCGGCGAATCGTAGACGTTGGAGAACGCCAACTGCAGCTCCGGCGTGCGCACGTACTGGTAGAACCGGCCGGCGGAGAACGTCATGGTGGCGTCGTCCGTGATCCGGTAGGACAGGGAGGCCCGCGGCGCGAAGCGCGTGTTGCCGAGCACGCCGAAGAGGTTGGCCCGCAGGCCGCCGTGCAGGGTAAGCTGCGGCGTGGCGGCCCAGGTGCCGTCCATGTACAGCGCCGCGATAGGCTGGCCCAGCGCCACGTCGTACACCAGGGAACGGCCGTCCCCCGTGGCGTCCTGGTGCGCCGTGTAGTCCAGCCAGAGCCGCTCGAAGGACCCGCCGTAGTGGAGCCGGAGGGCCCCCGCGCGCCGGTCGAAATCGGCCGCCATCCGAAGGCGTGCGGCAAACGCACGGGCCAGCAGGTGCGTCTCCCCCAATGGCGGCAACTGCCCGGCGAACCCGCCGTACGCTACCGTCAGGCGCGCTCTCAGCGAATCGCCCATGGGCGCATCGTAGCGCACCGAGACCGCTTTGTTGTCCCATTCGAGACGGTCCGCCGGACCGCCACCCAGATCGACGCTTTCCGAATTCCCGAACGCCGTGGTGGTCAGCAGTCCGCCTCCCGCCACATCGACGTCCATACGCGCCAGTCCATCCCCGTACTGATACGGGAACGGCTCGCCCAGCAGCCGCTGCATCGGCGCCCCGTCCACGCCCCGCCCGGCCGCGATCAGGTGAACGGTCGGCCCCAGGCTGCCTTCCACCGTCGCCTGGCCGCTCATCATGTCCACGGAGCCGTCCGTGCGAAAGAAGTCAGTGCCGCGGCGCGTTTGAAGATCGAGCACGTAGGCCAGGCCGCCATCGTAGCGGGCGCTGGCTCCACCGAAGTGGACGGTCGAGCTCTGGAGCACGTCGGGTGAAAAGGCCGGCAGCAGGCCGCCCAGGTGGAACGGGGCATAGATCGGTGCGCCGTCCAGCAGGACCAGCTTCAGGTCCGTTGTGGAGCCGCGGATGAACAGGACATCGGACGCGTCGGGCGGCACGTCGCCCCGCGCACCGTAGAGAACGTCCGTGAGCCCGAGCTCCGCCACGCCAGGCGTTCCTTCCATGGCGCGCATGGTGGAGGCGCCGAAGATGGGCTCGACGGGGTGCGGCGCGTGTTCAGGCGACCGGTCGCTTCGGGCGTGCAGCGGGGCCAGACGCACCGGACGAACCATCAGCGTGACGTCCAGCACCACGGTGCCGTGGGGCGGCACGCGGACATCCAGCTCCATGGGTTCGTGGCCCGCGTGCGTCACCCGGACGTGCTGGACCCCGGGTTCCACACCGCGGAGCTCGTAGCGGCCTTCCCGGTCCGTCCATGCCAGCAGGTGCTGCGCACCGGTCAGTTCGACGACCGCCAGCTCCACCGGCATCTGCTCCTCCGTGCTACGCACGATGCCGCGCACGACGCCATCCGGCGCCTGCTGTGGCACCACCAGCAGCAGCGACAACATGGGAGCGAAGAGCTGGAAGGCCATCCCGCCTCCTGCCTGCCGCGCGGCGCGCGGCCCGGCGGCCTCAGCGCAATGTGAACATCAGGGCACCGTCGCGGGTCTCCGCGGTGACCACAGCCCGCAGGTTCCCGCTGCCACCCACGACGTACGGGTCCCCGTTCACGGTCACGTGAACGTCCGTCGCCGCTTCGGGCACGTCGATGAGCACCTGGTCTGCGGCGCCGACCACGTCGATCCGCCCAGGCGATGTGTGGAACTGCGGCAGCCGGCTGGCTTCCGGAACCGTGACGCTCGCCCGCGGTCCGTCCACCACCCGCACCCGCAGCTTCGTGCCCGACAACGCACCCGACACCGCGATGTCCACGCGACCATCCAGAGGCAGGATGGACACGCCGGACATGGTATCGGCTCGATTCGCCGACGCCGCGGGCGTCTCCCTGGATACCAGGGTCGCACGAATCCAGTTCCGCACGGGCGAGCCCGGCACGGCCGCCGATGCCCCCGCGGCCAGCAGCAGGATCAGGCCCGCCGCCTTGACGAATGTACCCCCGAACACGGCTCGCCCGCGAGGCAGACGTTCCGCGTCCGCCGCTTCCCGGAAGCGGGCGTATGCGCGTTCCGCGGGCACCGGCCCATCCGCCCGGACCAGCACATCCGCCAGCAGGTGATTGAACGCCGTGAGCTCGTCAAGCCGCTCCCGGCACCGAAGGCAGGCAAGGACGTGCTTCGCCGTGTCGGCCCGCGCCGACGGCGAGAGCTCCTCGTCCATGTAAGCCATCAGCACGCCATCATCAACGTGCGTCATCGACATCCTCGACTTCATTCAGCTTGCGATACACGTCTGCGAAACGCCTCAATGCACGAGCCAACAACGTGCCCACCGAGCCTGGCGCCACACCCACTGCGTGCGCGATCTCGTCGTACTTGAATCCTTCTTCTCGCATCAACAAAAGCGTTCGGTCCCGCTCGGGGACTTCGTCCAGCGCCATGCGTACACGACGGATCTCGTCGGCTCGTTCCGTGGACACGTCGGGCCGCTCCCGTCGCGTCGGACCCGGTACCGCTTCCGACAGCCGCAGATGCCGTTGCCGTTTCCGTGCCCGGTCCCGAACCAGGTTCGTCGCGACCGTGAACAGCCACGGTCTCGCTTCCTCCTCTGGCAGCGAATGGCGCAGCAGCCGAACAAACGACTCCTGCGCCACGTCCTCCGCCACGTCCGGGTCGCCCGTCAACCGGTGCAGGTACCGGTACAACGCCGGATACAGCTCCTGGAACAGGGCATCAACGTCCATTGCCGCGCGCTGCCCCTGTCCACTCGATCAACGCACACGCCCCCCGTTTCGTGACACCCTGCGCCGCCCCCTGCCCCGCCCCGTCGCGAGCCGCTGGCCCGCCTCACCTCAACCGTCGTCGTGCCCTCG
>CAZUFP010000005.1:7418-35852 GCA_964619835.1 uncultured Gemmatimonadaceae bacterium
GTCCGGGTTGAACACATCATGGTAGATGAACACGGGGTTGCCCTCGACCTGGCCCGGAATGTCCGCGCGCACCCGGTTCGGGTCCGTGTACATGCGCATCACCTGCTGGGTCACCGTCTTTTCGTCATCCGAGAGCAGGATGGCGTTGCCCAGCGACTTGGACATCTTCTGCTTGCCGTCGATGCCCGGCAGGATCTCCGTTTCGCTGAGCAACGGCTCCGGCTCGGGGAAAACATCGCCGTAGAGGTAGTTGAAGCGCCGGGCGATCTCCCGGGTCACCTCCACGTGGGACAGGTTGTCGCGTCCCACGGGCACGAGGTGCGCGCGCGGCAACAGGATGTCGGCCGCCTGCAACACCGGGTAGCCCACGAGCCCGAACGGCACCACGTCCAGCCCGGCGGCCTGCGCCATGTCCTTGATGGTGGGGAGCCGTTCCAGGCGCGGCAGAGACACGAGCATCTCGAGATACAGGTTGAGCTCGGTGGTCTCGGGTATGGCCGACTGGACGAACACCACGCTGCGCTCCGGGTCGATCCCGAGGGCCAGATAGTCCAGGACCATCTGCCGGATGTTTCCAGGCAGTTCGGCGATGTGTTCCTTTTCCGGCCGGGTCGTCAGCGTGTGCAGGTCCGCGATGATGAAGAAGCACTCGGCTTCGTCCTGCAGACGCACACGGTTCTGAATGCTGCCCACCCAATGTCCAAGATGCAGCCGGCCGGTCGGCCGGTCCCCTGTCAGTACGCGTTTCCTTGCGTTGTCCGCCACTCTCTCTATGCCCCCGTCACGTCGTCATGAGCGGCCGCCTTGCGCCCGCCCGCCCAGGGAGCGGCGCGCCTGCCGGCCGGCAGTCGACGGCTCCCGTTCCAGGTCGATTGTCACCGCTTCATCCAGCAACGTCTGCAGCTCCGGCTCAGAGAGCCCGCGAAAGCGTGCGGCCGGAATCAGCACTTCCTTCAACGGCGTCGTGTCATCGACCGCCCGCAGGAAGTGCACGGCGACCAGATACGCCATGCCCCGTCCGCCCGTCCCGTACGCGCTCTGGCCCGCGATGCGTGCCAGCCATTCCTCCTCGCCGTGCCTGAACCGCTTCACCGGCGGCTCACGCCCCGGCGCGACGTCGGCTCCTTCCGCGGCGGTCGCATCCGCGACGTCCGGCCGGGGCACGTCCGCGGGCGTTTCCGCCGCCATCGACGCACGCACGGGCAGAGGCGCCTCCCCCGTGCCGCCGTCGTCCCGCGGCGCGTCCGTCATGGCGCTCCACCCCCGAAGTAGTCGACGAAGAGACGCGTGTCTTCATGCAAGCGCAAGCGGTGCAGGCGCACTCCGTCCGGCAGCCGCTCCGCCACCCGAGGCCACAGGTACGCGAGCACGTTCTCGCTCGTGGGAATCAGGCCGCCCTCGCCGAACTCCGGGATCGCGTGGTTGATATGCTGGTGGTCGAAGCGGTGTACCACCACTTCGGCCAGCAGGCGATCCAGAACACCCAGGTCCACGGAGAACCCGGTTTCCGGGTCGATCTCGCCGCACACCGTCACGTCCAGCACATAGTTGTGCCCGTGCCCGTGTGAGTTCGCGCACGCGCCGAACACGCGCCGGTTCTCCTGCTCGCTCCAGGCGGGTCGGTAGTAACGATGTGCAGCCGAAAATGCGACCGTGCGGGTCAGGTAGGCCATGCCCATGGGCCTGAAGCTAGAAAGGCGCCGCCAACACGTCCAGTCCGGCCGCCGCGCCCGAACGGCGATCGAGGCCGGACAGAGCACACGGGCCCTCGCGTGCAGGCCCGCCGGAAATGGACCGGAACTTGCGACTCAATCGAGCATGAGACCGCGCGCACTGCACCACGGAACCGCGGGGTCGTTGAATGGACGGGCAACCGAGCGAGCCATGTTTCCACGCGGCCACGCCAATGATCAGGACCGACCTTTGATCCTGATCGCCGAAGATCATCTGGACAGCCGCGAGGCGCTCAGCGCGTTGCTGGAAGCGTTTGGCTACCAGGTGATCAAGGCGGTGGACGGACGCGAAGCGGTCGACCTGGCCCGGCGCGCGAGGCCCGACCTGATCCTGATGGACCTGATGATGCCCGAGCTGGACGGATTCGAGGCAACCCGCCGCATCCGGGCGGCCCGGGAAACGCGACAGACACCCATCATCACGTTGACCGCCCTCAGTGGCGCTCGCCAGCTGGCGCTGGACGCGGGCGCCGACGACTTCATTCCGAAACCCATCGACTCCGGACGCCTGGTGGAGAAGCTGCGGACCCTGCTGGGAAGTCACGACTGACCGGCAACCGCCCGTTTCACTGGCGCGGTTGCAGTGCCAAATCGATAGCCGCGCCGCCTACGGCAGCTCTTCGACGTCCTGGTGCGCCGTCGCCTGGAGGGCGCGGAGCACGTCCTCACCGTAGAACATCTTGATGTACTTCGCCTGGACCACCGTGATGCGGCGCACCGCCCATACCAGCTCCACGTAGTTCGGCTCGCGCGGCACGGTCAACGGCCTCATCCCCGCTTCCACCGGCAACCGGTTGCCTTTCCGGTTGTTGCAGGGTGAGCACGCCGTGATGACGTTCGACCAGCTGTTGTCGCCGCCGCGCGACAGCGGCACCACGTGATCCCGGGTCAGGAACTCGCGGTGCTTGAGCTGCGACCGGTGCTGGCCGCAGTACTGGCAGCGGTAGCCGTCACGGGCGAACAGGAACGTGTTCGTGACCTGGCGGCGGAACTTGCGCGGCACGTGCACATAGCGCACGAGCCGGATCACCACCGGGCACGGCAGCTCCTGCCACTCGGACCGGAACATCCGCGCGTCGTCCACCTCGAGGATCTCCGCCTTGCGATCGATGACCAGGCGAAGGGCCCGACGGACGGGGAGGATCGTGAGCGGCTCAAACGACGCATTCAGTGCCAGACAACCCATGGCCGTGGTGGATGCTCCTTTCCCCTTGCGTGCAGCGGGCTTCCCCGGCAAAGCGCGGGCGGCATGCCTGGAAGTAGGGGCGGGCGGGCGCGTGCGCGACGCCCGTTAACATTTTAGCAGATAGGGCTCCCGCGCAACAGTTTGGCCATTGTCGCGGGGATGTTTCAGAGCAGCGCCACGGGGTCGCGGTCGATGATGAGGCGCAGCTCGCCGCGCCCACCCGGCGTCCGGGTTTCCTGGATCCAGTGGCACACCATGCCCAGGGCCCGGGCGCTGCCGCTGCGCAACAGGAAGTGCCAGCGCCAGCGCTTCCGGATCCGGTCGATGGCGCACGGCGCGGGTCCCACCAGCTCGACGGGCGCGCGACGACGCGCGACTTCGTCGAGGGTGGCCGCCGCCACGGACGCCGCGGCCTCCTGCACGGCCTCCTCTTCGAGCCCGCTCAGCACCACATTGGCCAGGCGGGCGAGCGGCGGGTAGGCGGGCGACTGACGCTCCTGCAGCTCACGTTCCGCGAACGCCGCGTAGTCGTGGGTCACGGCGTGATGCACCGCGTAATGGCCCGGCAGCGCCGTCTGGATGATCACCTCGCCCCCCAGATCGCCCCGGCCGGCACGACCGGCGACCTGCGTCAGCAGCTGGAACGTGCGTTCGCTGGCCCGGAAATCCGGCAGGTTGAGGCCCACGTCGGCGTTGACCACGCCCACGAGGGTGACCCGCGGGAAATCCAGACCCTTGGCGATCATCTGCGTGCCGAGGAGGATATCCACCTCGCCGCGCTCCACCCGGCCCAGGATCTCGTGGTGCGCCCATTTCCCCGACGTCGTATCCACGTCCATGCGCGCGATACGGGCGCCGGGGAACGTCTCCGCCACGGACCGCTCCACCTGCTCCGTGCCCAGGCCCCGAAACGACAGGTCTCCGGACCCGCAACGCTCGCAGTGCGTGGGGGCCGGCTCTTCGTGGAAGCAGTAGTGGCAGACCAGCCGCCGGCGCCCTCGATGGAACGTCAGGGACACATTGCAGTGCTCGCACTGCCACACGTCACCGCAACTCCTGCATTGCACGAACGTGGCGTAGCCCCGCCGGTTCAGCAGCAGGATGGTCTGCTCGCCGCGTTTGAGCCGGTCCTGCACGGCCCGGGCGAGCAGCGGCGACAGCACATGGCCCGATGACCGCGGGCTCTGAGCCGCGGCGCCGTCGGGACTTCCGGCCGCGTCAGCTTTCACCCGCAGGTCCACGATGCGGACTTCCGGCAGGGGCCGTCCCTCGATGCGTTCGGGCAGCTCGAGAATCCGGTATTTGCCGACGGCGGTGTTGTGCCAGCTCTCCAGAGAAGGAGTCGCGCTGCCCAGCACGCAGACGGCATCCTCCAGTCGGGCGCGCATCACGGCGACCTCCCGGGCGTGGTAGCGCGGCGCTTCCGACTGTTTGTAGCTGGACTCGTGCTCCTCGTCCACCACGATGGCGCCCAGGGACGGGATCGGCGCGAAGATCGCCGAACGCGCGCCCACGACGATGCGTTTACGCCCGTCGCGCAGCGCCCGCCACGCGTCGTACCGCTCACCATCGGACAGCGCGGAATGCAGCACGGCAACGTCGTCGCCGAAGCTGGCCTGGAAGCGCGACACCGTCTGGGGCGTCAGGGCGATCTCCGGCACCAGCACGATGGCCCCCCGCCCGTCTCGCCTGACCACCTGTTTCAGGAGCTCGATGTACACCCGCGTCTTCCCGGAGCCCGTCACCCCGTGGAGGAGAAACGGGGCGGACCGGCTGCCGGATCGCGGCGGCGCCCGGACGGCACCGGCGAGGGCCCGGACGGCCGCGTCCTGGGCGGCCGTCAGAGGCGGCAACGGGCCCTTTGCCACGCTGGATCCGGCAAAGGGGTCCCGCACCTGCTCTTCGTCGTCGAAACGGGCAATCCCCTTCGATTCAAGGCCCCGCAGCACCGAATAGGAGAAGTGCAGCCGGTCGGTCAGATGGACCACCTCGGCGCGCCCGCCCATGGACTCGAGCAGCTCGAACAGCTCCCGTTGGCGCCGGGCCCGCGCGAACACTTCATCGCGCCGGCGCAGGCTGGGCAGATCATCGGTGAGGACCAGCACGCGCCGGGTCCGTACGGGCGCCTGTGGCCGGTTGGTGTCGGCGAGGGCGTTGGGCAGGGCAGAACGCAGCACGAGGCCGAGCGGCGCCACGTAGTAGTCGGCGATCCAGCGGCAGAGGCGCAGGAGCTGCGGCGGCACACCGTCGTCCAGGATGCGCCGGACGGGGCGGACGGCCGCATCGGGCGGCCGGTCCGTGCGGGCGACGACCCAGCCGATGAGCCGGCGCGGGCCGAACGGCACCAGCACGCGGGTGCCTTCCGCCACATCGGCATCGACGCTGTAGGTGAACGTGCGGGAGATGGGCCGGGGCAGCGCGACTTCGACGAGCATGTCCGGACGCTAGACGTTCATCTTCACGAAGTCGTACGGTGGCCAGGGTCCGGTAACGTCGAACGCCAGCTCGGGGTGGGAGGCGCTCATGTCATCGGCGCGCTCGACGAATTCGATCCAGGCCGTGCGGTCCACCAGGAAGGCGGCGTCCAGCAGGCCGCCCTGGCTCAACGGCACGGCGGCGCGTGCGAAACGCCGCAGCTCCGAGTACAGATGCACGGCCAGCTCGTGAAGCTCCGGGGCATCGTCCTCCTCGGTGGCGCTCACGTGCAGGCGCAGCTCCCAGTGGCCGTCCAGGAATGCCAACGCCTCGTCCAGCACGATGTACTGGTCTTCCAGAAAACGGATCACGTGGCGGCGGCTGCGGAACACGATGCCGAACGGGGCAGGCAGGATCGTGTCCCGGCGCATGGCGCCTTCCACCATCCGCTGGTGCGCCTGCAGCTGGTCCTTGCCCACCTCGGGAGTCTCGTACGGCGCCGGCCGGACCAGGGCCTCCAGGTCGCGGTAGCGGACCATCGCAAGGTCGTCCGTCGCACGGGAACCCCGCCAACCGCGCGAGCGGGTCACGCCCACGAAGTACAGCGCCGGGACGCGGTCCGGCACCCGCTCACCGGGCCCGCTGCGCGACCGGCGCGCTGGCTTGCGGCGCGGAGGCTCCGACAACGTGTCCGGGTCTGCGCCGCTGGCCGTCAATCGTCCTCCAACAGCGTGAAGATCTCCGCCTGCATGTCGGGTGAGCTCACCACGGGGCCCTTTTCCGACACGTACACGTTGATCTCCGTGCGCAGGCCCACTTCCCCGGGCACGTAGATGCCCGGCTCGATGGAGAAGCCGACCCCCGGGATCAACTTCCGCACCTCGTGCGTCTCCAGGTTGTCGATGTTGGGGCCCATGCCGTGCGTGTCCTGGTCGATGGAGTGGCCGGTGCGATGGATGAAATACTGGCCGTAACCTCGCTCCTCGATCACGCGCCGCGTCACGTCGTCCACCTCGTAGCCCTGGATCGGCCCCGAGCCCCAGCGTTCCTCGAGGAACGCCACCGCGGCGTCACGGCCGTCCCGGATGGCTTCCCACAGCTCCTGGACCCGGGCCGGCACGGTTTCGCCGAGGTAACCCATCCATGTCTGGTCGGCGTAGATCGCGTCGTCCCGCTCCTTCGACCACAGGTCGATCAGGACGACATCGCCCCGCTGGAAGGTGGCTCCGACATCCCCCGTCTCGTAATGGGGGTTGGCGGCGTTGACGCCGTTGGCCACGATGGTGTCCGCGCCCACGCCTGCGCCTCGCGCCTCCAGCTGCGCCAGGAGCCAGCGCTTGAGCTCTCCTTCCGTCATCGTCTCACCCTGGGACATGGCCTCCGCAAGGTGGTCGAACGCCTCTCGCGCCACGTCCGCCAGCACCCGGCCCGCCCGACGGTGCGAGGCCAGGCCCTCCTCCGACCAGCAGGAGTAGAACCGGGTGATGAGCCCGCCGGAGGACACAACGTCCCCGCCCGCCTTGCGCACGAGCTCCAGCACGCCTGCCGGTACCATGTCGACCGCCGGCACTGCGTCCCCCGCCGAGATCTCCATGGCCACCTTGCGGCCGCCCACGAGGGCGGCCAGGCGCTCGTCCAGCTCACGCCAGGCCACGTAACTCCGGGACTCCCACGGCCAGTGGCGCCACGGCATCTGCTCGATGCCGTGCGTCAACGCCAGCGGCTCACCGTCCGCCGGCACCAGCACGAAAAAACGCCGCGACAGCTCGCCCAGGCCGAGCAGACGGCCCGCCACCGGGTTGCGGGCATGGAGATCGTACAACAACCACCCGTCCAGGCCGTCCTCGCGCAGCGCCGCCTGGATAGCCGGCAGCTCCTGACGGAGCACGTCGAAGCTCACCTTCGAATGGTCTTCCAGTTGCACGGTCCCCCCTGTTCCGCCGCGAGCACGGCGGCTCGGTTCACGTCGATTCCGGGTGCGAGTGCGCCGAGGCGCTCGCAGCCGTCGCTCGTCCTGTTTCTGCTTCCCAGCGTGTGCCCTTGATGAGGGAAACGCCGAGCACCTTCTCGTCCACGAGCAGCCGACGCAGCTCCCGGCCCATGGACAGCGCCGTGACCACACCACGCCATCCCCAGCGCCGCCACGCTCGCGGCAACACCGACAACGTGCCGAATACGGAAGAGAACACTGCAAGCGGACCCAGCACCGCCGGCTGGCGCAGCGTGGCCGCGGCTGCGGACCAGTCTTCGGTGTGCAGATCCACCACTCCGGCCGCTCGCAGCTGCTGCTTCCACTCCATGGCCAGGAGCGGCTGCACGCCGAGCTGCCGCACGATGGCCTCCTGCCGCTCCGGCGTCACCTTCTTGAGCCAGACGAACTGGATCAGTACGACGGTGCCCAACGGCCGCGTCACCCGGGCCAGCTCCGCCACCGCCTGCGCCGGATCGGCGTTGCTCAGGTCGGACTCGCCCAGCGTAAAGTCGAAGACGGCGTCCTGATAAGGCAGCTCGGTCAGGGGCGACTGGTCGTAATGCAGCCGCTCGCCGAGTCCACCTTCCTTCGCCAGTGCGGTGGCAGCCGCCACCAGCTCGGCATCCGGATCCACCGCGGCGCCCACCGCGCCGGTGAGCTCCACCAGGAACCGCGCCGCCAGCCCGCGGCAGCCCGGCACGACCAGGAACTCCTGGTCCGGGCCGAGCTCGAACATGCGAGCAATCTGGCGATAGAGGTCGCCGCCGCCCGGGAGTACGCGGCGGGGGCTCAGCCGCGCCAGCTCCAGCGCCGACGGAAAAGGGTCCACTCGTCGCGGCGCGGTCGATTCCGCGCCGCTGAACGTTCTGCTACGATGCGTTTCAGGCATGCTGGAAGGTGGCGGCCCCGTGCAGGACGGTCAATCCTTCGGGGGCAATCCCGCGAACGCCCGGATCACGTTCACCACCCCCTGCCCCACGCGATCGGGGACATAGCCGCCCTCCAGCGCGGCCACCACCCGGCCAGCGGCCGTGGCCCGGGTTGCGTCTACGACCTCGGCCGCCATGGTGTGGAGGTCCACCGGTTCCAGAGGCAACCCGCCCAGTGGATCGCCCGCCATGCAGTCGAATCCCGCGGAAACCAGCACGAAGTCCGGTCGGGCCGCCTCGCAGGCCTCCGACAGCGCCGTCCGGAACGTGTCGAGGTATTGCTCCCGCGTGGTCTCACCGGACAGCGGCACGTTGTGGGTCGCACCCATGGCCGCACCCGCGCCTCGCTCTTCCGCCGCTCCCGTACCCGGGTAATGTGGGCTCAGATGCAGCGACAGGTAATGGACGGATGGGTCCGCGTAGAAGATGTCCTGGGTCCCGTTGCCGTGGTGCACGTCCCAGTCCACGATGAGCACCCGGCTCACGTCCGGACGCTGGAGCACGGCACGGGCCGCCACCGCCACATTGTTGAACAGGCAGAAGCCCATGGCCCGGTCCGCCGTCGCGTGATGGCCCGGCGGCCGCGACAACGCGAAACCCGTGGACGCGTGCCCGTCCAGCACCAACTCCGACGCACGCATCACCGCGCCCACGGCCGCCAGCGCCGCATCCCACGATGGCGGCGACACGATGGTGTCCGCGTCCAGCGCCACCGGCCGGTCCTGCGTCGCGGCGGACACCGCCGTTCGTATCCGTTCCACGTGGGCCGCCGTGTGCACCCGCAGCAGGTCCGCCTCCGTCGCGTGGGGCGCCTCCTCCTGCAGCACGTGCTCCAGCAGCGCCGGAGCGTCCCGGGAAAGCGCCCGCACGATCCCCGGTAGCCGGCCCTGGTGCTCCGGATGGCGCCAGCCCGTATCGTGCAGCGCGCAGTCGGGATGCGAGACCAGCGCCGTCGGTTTGCGCGCGTTCATGCGATTTCGTGCAGCGATTTCGCCGGCGGCGTCATGAGCTCGGCGCCGCTCTCCGTGATCACCATGATATCCTCCAGCCGAAGCCCGAACTTGCCGTACTGGTAGATGCCCGGCTCGTCGCTGAACGTCATGCCGGGCTCCAGCGGCAGCTCGTTGTCCTTCACCAGGTAGGGCCACTCGTGGCCCTCCAGGCCGATGCCGTGGCCCAGGCGATGGCTGAAGTACTTGTAGCCCGGGCCGTACCCCGCCCGCGTGATGACCGCGCGCGCCGCCGCATCCACGCTGCCCGCCGTCCGGCCCGGCGCAGCGGCCGCCAGTGCCGCCTGCTGCGCTTCGTGCACGATGCCGAACACCTTCTCGGCTTCCGCCGACGGAGTCCCGAACGCCACCGTCCGCGTCATGTCCGACCGGTACCCGTGCACCGAAAGTCCACCATCCACCAGCACGACGTCCCCCTCCGCCAGCGGCTTCGGGGTGTCCACCCCGTGCGGGTACGCCGATGACTCGCCGAACAACACCAGCGCCCCACCCACGAACCCCAGCCGCTGCATCGCCGCCGACACGTTGCCCGCCAGCTCCGCCTGCGTCATGCCCGCCCGCAACGTGCTGAACGCCGCCCCATACGCCTCCTGCGTGACGGCGTTGGCGAACCGCATGATCTCGACCTCGTGCGCGCTCTTCCGCCCCCGCATGGCGTGCGTCACCGGCGCGGCGCTCACTACCTCCAGCGCCGGCGCGGCCGCCGCCAGGCCCACCGCGACGAAGTAGCGCCCGTCCTCGTCCACCGCCACACGACCCGTCGCGTGGCCCCAGCCCCGCACGATGTCCGCCATCAACGCATACGGGCTCTCGTCTTCCTGCCACACGCGCACGTCGAAGCGGCCCTCGATCTCACTCTGTGCCCGCGCCTCTTCGAAGCCCGGACACACGAACACCGGCTTCCCCCGCTGCGGCAGCAGCATGCCGAACACCCGCTCGCTCCGATGCCACGGCACGCCCGCGTAGTAGTCCAGTGTGGGACCCGGCTCGATGAACAGCGCCGACAGGCCCTGACGCCCCATCAACGCCTGCGCCGCGGCCCGACGCGTCACGCGCTCGTCTTCCGAGATGGCCGGCGGGGCTTCCCGCTTCTTCAGCGCCGCGATGGCCGCCGGCACCTCCTGGCCACGCCACGACTGCCCGGCCAACGACGCCGGCGCCCCCATCATCAGCGCACCCGCACCTACCGTCGTCACCTTCATGAAGTCGCGCCTCTCCACGATCGCCTCCGTCGCTGGTCAGGGTCCGTCACCGGCGCGTAAGGTGCCACGGCACCGGCGCACGGCGCCAGTCCCGGCCCGCGAGCGGCGACCGAGGACCCGCCACGGAAGCGCCGCGGCCGAGGACCCGTGAACGGCGACCGGGGACGGACGACCGACCCGTTCTCGCCGCCCACCTTGACAGGGCGGGCTTCCCCTCAGCAACATACCCCTCAACAATTCATGGAAACGGGAGGGAGTCATGGGACCCGGGCTGCTGCAGGGGACGCTGGACATGCTGGTGTTGAAGGCGCTGACGTGGGAAGCGCGGCATGGATACGCGGTGGCGCGGTGGATCCGGGCGACGACGGACGAGGCGTTGCAGGTGGAGGAAGGAGCGTTGTACACGGCGCTGCACCGCCTGGAGCGGCGGAAGCTGGTTGCGAGCGAATGGGGTCTGTCGGAGAGCAACCGGCGGGCGAAGTTCTATACGCTGACGGCGGCGGGTCGGCGGGAATTGGACCAGCATGCGCGGGCGTTCACGGAGTACGCGGAGGCGGTGTTCAAGGTGTTGCGTGCGACGAGCGCGGCGGCGGTCGCATGAGCGGTTTCGACGGGCTGCGCCGAGTGTTCCGGATCGGCTTGGCAGGCGGGGACGTGGAGCGGGAGATCCAGCGAGAGCTGGACTTCCACCTGGAGGAGACGGTGGCGGAGCTGGTAGCGCGGGGCATGGATGAGGCGACGGCGCGGGAGGAAGCGGCGCGGCGGTTCGGGGACATGCGATGGTACCGTCGGGAGCTGCGCCGGCTGGACCGGGGGCGTGAGAAGAGGGAACGAGTGGCGGGCGTCTTCCGGGTGATCGGGGAATCCATGGCGGAAGCGTTGCGCGGTGCGGGTCGGGCGCCGGGTCTGGCGGCGGCCATCGTCGTGGTCATGGCCCTGGGTCTGGGCGTCAACGGGACCATGTTCGCGCTGCTGGACCGGGTGTTCCTGAGCCCGCCCATACATGTGGAGGACGCGGGGTCGGTGCGGCGGCTGGTGATGACGTGGCCGAGCATGCGAACCGGGAAGCTGATGGACCAGCGGGATCTGGCGTTTCCGGACTACGGTGATTTCCAGCGGGTGCGTGGATTCTCGCAGCTGGCCGCGTACACGCCGCAGACGTTGACACTGGGCCATGGGCGCGACGCGGAGCGTGTGCATGCCGTGCTGGCCACCGCGTCGTTCTTTCCGCTTCTGGGGGTGCACGCGCTCCTGGGCCGGTTCTATGGCCCGGACGAGGACGCGTTCGGCGCGCCGCTCGTGGCTGTGTTGGGTGAGAGTCTGTGGCGAACGCGGTTTGGTGGCGATGCATCGGTGCTCGGCCGCGAGATCGATGTCGGCGAAGGGCGTTACACGGTGGTGGGCGTGGCGCCGCGGGATTTCACGGGGGCCGATCTCGAGCGCGTGGACGTGTGGCTTCCGTTCAGGCCGGCGGGTGCCCTGGAAAACGGCGGCCAGGACTGGGTGGACGCCCGGCACTGGTACTGGTTCAAGGCCATCGGGCGCCTGGGCCCGGGCGTGACCGCGCAGGCGGCGACATCGCAGGCCACGGCCGCGCTGCGGGCGGGGCGTGGCAGGGAAGCCGGCTTCGAGGATGTGCGCGCCCGCCTGGAACCGCTGGCGTACGGGCGCACCTCCGGGGCGCCGGGCGAAGTCCGGTTGGCCCCCTGGCTCATGGGAGTCGCGCTCATCGTGCTCCTGATCGCGTGCGCCAACGTGGCCAACCTGCTCCTGGCCCGTGGGCTGCGCCGGCGCCGGGAAACGGCGGTACGGTTGGCGCTGGGGGTGAGCCGCGCCCGGCTGGTCGCCGTGCTGGTGCTGGAAAGCCTGATACTGGCCGTGGTGGGCGCTTTCGCGGCCCTGTTGCTGGCGGCCTGGGGCGGCGACGTGGTGCATGCCCTCCTGATGCCGGACCTGGCGTGGCGACCGTCGCCGGGCGACCCGCGCCTGCTGGCGTTCATCGGTGTGTTCGCGCTGCTGGCGGGGCTCATGGCCGGCCTGCTGCCGGCCTTCCAGGCGACGCGTCCGCACCTCATGGAGACGCTGAAAGCGGGTGGGCGAGGCAGCGGAGCTCGCCGGTCCCGGTTGCGGTCGGGCTTGCTGGTGGCCCAGGCCGCGCTGTCCGTCATGCTGCTGGTGGGCACCGGCCTGTTCGTGCGCAGCCTGGCGTCCGCGCGCGCCGTGGATCTGGGCTTCGATCCCGGCCCGGTGCTTCTGGTCCGTCTGCAGCCGGAGGGCGGCTACCCTGGAGGCGCGGCCATGGGCACCCTTTACCGGCGGGCGCTGGGCCGGCTGTCGAAGCTGGGTGGCGTGGAGGCGTCCGCCATCGCCACCACCATTCCGTTCCAGAACGCCCGGGGGGTGGACATCCGGCGACCGGGAGAGGATTCCCTGCCGCGGGACCTGGGCACCATGTACATCAACGCAGTGACGCCGGGTTTCTTCGACGCCATCGGCATGGACGTGGTGCGTGGCCGCACGTTCACCCGGGCCGACGACGCCGAATCGGCGCCGCGCGTCGCCGTCGTGAGCGAGATCATGGCGCGCAGGCTGTGGCCGGACCGTGATCCCATCGGCCAGTGCTTCATGATCGAGAAGGAGGGGTGCACTACCGTCGTGGGCGTGGTGAAGGACAGCCACCGGTTCGATCTGGTGGAGCCGGAGGACGGCAAGTACTACGTGCCGCTGTCCCACGCTCCGTTCGCCTGGCCGCCCCGTGCGATCCTGCTGCGCACCGGCCCCGCGCCCGAACGGCTGGCCGGCGCGGTCCAGCGTGAGCTGCGCACCGCCCTGCCGGACCTGCGCCTGTCCACGGCCCAGCCCTTCCGCGACGTCGTGGACCCCAAGTACAGGGCCTGGTCCCTGGGCGCCACGTTGTTCGCCGCGTTCGGCTTGCTGGCACTGGCAGTGGCCGCTGTGGGCCTCTACAGCCTCCTGGCGTTCACGGTCGCCGAGCGGACCGCCGAGATCGGTGTGCGCGCAGCCCTGGGTGCGGACCGTGCCCGCATCGTGCGCCAGGTGCTCCGGGACGGCCTGCAACTCGTCGCGTTGGGCATCGTCATCGGTCTGGCCGGCGCGGCTCTGGCAGGACCCTGGGTCCGTTCCCTGCTCTTCCGCACCTCTCCCGTCGACCCACGGGTCATGGGTGCCGTGGCCAGCCTCATGCTCGTCGTCGCCGCCGCCGCCGCCGGGCTGCCTGCCTGGCGCGCCTCCCGCGTCGACCCGGCCGAGGCGCTGCGCGCCGAGTAGCGCGGATCCAACGCGGGCGCGTCGCACCAGCGTTGCGCGAGGCGTGGGGTCCCCGGATAGGCCTGGGCAAGCGGTCACCTGCCCGCACTGCGGACGTCGTCGATCGACGATCCTTCAGAAGGACAGAAGCTTGGTCGCCTTCACGGCCAGCGACCGGTCCAGCACGGCGTGGGTGCCCAGGTCGCGGCGCTCGACCAGCACCAGGAAGATGTCGCTGAGGGGAGCGTGGATGTAATCCAGGCGCACGTTGGTGACCAGCTGGTCCGCCGCGGCGTTGTACTGGACGAATCCGCTGGCCAGCATCGTCCGGGAGAAGGCCAGGTTGGCCCGGAGCCCGGCCACGTCCGCGTCGAACCGGCCGGCCGGCAGGCGGATGGCGTTGCGGTCGAGCGTGAGGTCGAGGGCGAAATGGGCGCTGGTGCGCCAGAGCGCGCCGACGCCCACGGAGGTGCGACGGCCGTCGTAGAACTGGCCGGACGTGAGGCTGACGGAGCCGGACAGGCTCCGGCCGCCGCTGGACTGGTAGGTGGCCGAGATGTCACGGAAGTTGTAGCGGCCCGGGTCGATGGCGGCCTCCGCCGCCACGAGGAACGGCTCGTCCAGGCGCTCGAAGCGGTCTTCCAGCTTGATCTCGAAGCTGCCGCCGTCGCGCATGGTGGCGGCCAGGCCCGCGTTGGCCTGGCGGGTGGCCAGGGCGCCGCTGGGGTCCGCCACGTAGTGCAGCTCCACGTACGGGTTCAGCTCGTACGTCCACGGCAGCGCCACCCGCGGGTGGATGCCCACCGTGCCATAGCTCTCGTTGACGCCCGCCCGCCGAACGAAGCCCACCGCCGGCTGGAAACCGGCCCCGACGTGCTTGTAGAAGGCCGACATGTCCCACAGCCGGTCCCGCCACGCGACGGACAGCCGGCCGGCCAGGTTCGCCGTGTCCGGTCCCGGGGCATCGACCGCGGCAAGGTACGTGTTGATGACCAGGTTCTGGGTCGGCCGGAGGTTGGCGTCCGCCCCCCAGCTGCGGTTGTAGCGTCCGGCGTCCGGCCCGCTGGTCACCTGCCGGCTGACCATCATGACCCCGACGTCCGAGCCGCCGAACAGGTCGCGCTTCACGCGCATCACCAGGAAGTTCTCCGGCGGCTGCGCAGGGTCCGGCATGGAGGCGAACAATCCGCCCGGATAGAGATGCTGCTGCCCCGGCTGCGTCTGCATGTCCAGCAGGCCCACCTGGAACGCGCCCACGCGCCCGGTCAGGCGCCCGCCCCCCAGGATGGGCACCACGCGCCCATCGTCCAGGCCGATGCGCCGCGAGTGGAACAGCGTGAAATCTTCCAGCGACGCGCCCATGCGGTAGTTCCGCTCGGTGACGTCGCCGAACGTGAACACGCCCGAGTTCTCGATGAAGAACTCGCGGCGCTCGGGAAAGAAGAGCGAGAAGCGGGTCAGGTTCACCCGCTCCTCGTCCACCTCCACCTGGGAGAAGTCGGTGCGGTAGGTCATGTCCAGGGTCAGGCCGGGGGTCACGCCCCACTTCACATCCAGGCCCGTGTCCGTGTAGCCGCCCGTGGCGAGGGCCTGGCTGCCCTGCTCGCCGCCCACCTTGGCGTACGGCTTGACCGACAGGTTGCGTCCCTGCCGCAGGCCTGTCAGGCCCCGCAGCGTGCCGGCCCGCGACATCTTGTGCAGACGGTCCCGCCGGGTCAGCGGCGCCCAGTAGTCGTCCTCGTTCTTGTAGCGGATCCGCCGCATCAGCTGCATGCCCCAGTCCTGCGGCGCGTCCGTCTGCTTGAAGCGAAGCGTGGTCCAGGGAATGGCCATCTCCACCGTCCAGGCGGTGTCCGAGACCTGCGTCTCGATGGTGACCACGCCCTCCCACGCCAGGTTCACGTCCCGGCTGTCGTCGAACGACTGGCCGTCCTTCACCGCCCCGCCCGGGTTCACGATGAACATGAACGCGTTGCGCCGGTCCAGGTACGTGTCCAGCGCGATGCCGAACACGTCGCTGTCGTGCGTTTCGTAGTCCTGCTCCAGGCTGGGCACGATGAGCGGCACCGACTGGTGCATGAGCGCGCCGATGTACAGGTTGCGCGCATCGTACACGATGCGGACCTCCGTCCGCTCCGTCGCCGCACGCCCCGTCTCCGGCACCGCCTGCACGAACCGCGTGATGGGCACCGCGTCCCGCCACGCCGCCTCGTCCAGGCGCCCGTCCACGTGGATCGCGGTCCCCGGGCCCGCCACGTGCACCGCGCTCGCCGCCGGGCGGGGCGCCGCCTCGGGGTCGATGCGCGCCGGAGGCACGCCCGTCGCGTGGTCGTGAAGCGAGTTCTGGGCGCGCGCAGGGGCGGCCGGCGCCAGCAGCGTCAGCGCGGCGAGCAGCGTGAGAAGCGCCAGGAAGCCTGCCGGGGCCCGTGGCTCGATGATCGACGATCGATGATCGATGACCGCTCGCGGGGTCAGTCGGGCGACCCGCGGTTCCGGGCTCGCATCATCGCGCACGCCGGACCTCCGGTTCATGTGCGTGGTGGTGTGCTCGATGGAATGCAGCCGCGGCCGAAGCGGTCTGCACGGGTGCCCACGCGGGCGGGATCTCCCCCGGAAAGCAACAAACGAGCGGTCACCCGCCCCCGCCGCGAACGCCAAGGCTCTTCGATCATCGATTGTCGATCGCCGCCGGCGCCACCCCGAATCTCTCCTGCAGACTACGCACGCTCCGCCGCCGCGAATGCAGCGCGATCACGGCGTCGCACGCGGCCGATGCGGCGGACATGGTTGTGCAATAGGGCACATGGTAGGCGATGGCGGTGCGGCGCATGGTGTAGTCGTCGTACTGGGACTTCTTGCCCAACGGCGTGTTGATCAGCAACGCGACCTCGCCGCTGATCATGCCGTCCGCGATGTTCGGCCGGCCTTCGCCAATCTTGAACGTGCGTTCCGCCGGCACACCGCGCGCGCGAAGGTAGCGGGCCGTGCCCTCCGTCGCCAGGATGCGGAAGCCCAGCTCGTGGAAACGGCGGACGATGGGCGTCACCGTCGGCTTGTCGTGGTCGTTCACCGAAACGACCACGGTGCCCTCCATGGGCAGCGACCCGCCCGCGGCGACCTGCGACTTGGCGAACGCCATGCCGAACGAGTCGTCGAACCCCATCACCTCGCCCGTGGACCGCATCTCCGGGCCCAGAATCACGTCCACGTTGAACTTGTCGAACGGGAAGACGGCCTCCTTCACCGCCACGCCCGCCGGCTCCGGCACCAGGTCCGGCGGCACGCCCGTGTCGGCCAGCGTGCGGCCGGCCATGACCCGGGCGGCCACGCGGGCGAACTGGTGGCCCGTCGCCTTGGCCACGAACGGCACCGTGCGCGACGCCCGCGGGTTCACCTCCAGCACGTACACCTGCCCGTTCTTGGCGGCAAACTGCACGTTGATGAGGCCCACGACGCCCAGCTCCTCCGCGAAGCGCCGGGTAAGGCGCCGCATCTCCGCTACTTCGGCGTCTTTGAGCAGGTAGGGCGGCAGCACGCACGCCGAATCGCCCGAGTGCACGCCCGCGTCCTCGATGTGCTGCATCACGCCCGCGATGACGACGTTCTCGCCGTCGGAGACTGCGTCCACGTCGGCCTCGAAAGCGTCCTCGAGGAACGAGTCGATGAGAACCGGGTGGTCATGCGAGACGCGGATGGCGCGATCGAAGTAGTCCCGCAGCGTGTCCTCGTCGTACACGATCTCCATGCCACGGCCGCCCAGCACATAGGACGGGCGCACCAGCACCGGGTAACCGACCTGTGCCGCGACCTCCACCGCGTGCTCCACGTCCATGGCCACGCCGTTGTTGGGCACCGTGGCGTCGATGGCGCGGCACAGAGCCGCGAACCGATCCCGGTCCTCCGCCCGGTCAATGGCGTCCACGGTGGTGCCCAGGATGGGCACGCCCAGTGCCTCCAGCGGCTGCGCCAGCTTGAGCGGCGTCTGGCCGCCCAGCTGCACGATGACGCCTTCCGGCCGCTCCCGCTCCACGATCTCCAGCACATCCTCCAGCGTCAGCGGCTCGAAGTACAGCTTGTCCGAGATGTCGAAGTCGGTGGACACCGTCTCGGGATTCGAGTTCACCATGATGGTCTCGAACCCGTCGTCCCTCAGCGCCAACGCCGCCTGCACGCAGCAGTAGTCGAACTCGATGCCCTGCCCGATCCGGTTCGGCCCGCTGCCCAGGATCACGATCTTGCGACGATCGCTCGACGGCGCCTCCGACTCGTCCTCGTACGACGAGTACAGGTACGGTGTCGCCGCCGGGAACTCGCCCGCGCAGGTGTCCACCATGTGATAGGTCGGGCGGATGCCAAGATCCCAGCGAAGTGCCCGAAGATCCGCTTCCCCCACCCCGCGCAACCGCGCCAGCTGGGCGTCCGAGAAACCCAGGCGTTTCATGTGGCGGAGTGCGTCCGCATCCACGCCGGCCAACCCCCGGGCAACCGACGACTGGCGACCGTCGACCGTCGACCGATCCTCGGCGCCCAGGCGCTGGAACTCGTGCTCCGCCTGCACCAGCTCGGCGAACTGCCCCAGGAACCACGGGTCGATCATGGTGAGGTCCTGGATCTCGGAGATGCTGAAGCCGGCCTCCAGGGCACGCTTGATCTGGAACGGGCGGTTCGCGGTGGGCCGCCGGAGGGCGGCGCGCAGGGTCTCGTCGCCGTCGTCCGCGAGGCCGTCGTCCTTGGGCCGTGGGCCCGTGTCCCAGCCGTCCCGTCCGATCTCCAGGCCCCGCAGTCCCTTCTGCCACGCCTGCTTGAACGTGCGGCCGATGGCCATCGTCTCGCCCACCGCCTTCATCTGGACGCCCAGCGTGTCGTCGGCGGAAGGGAACTTCTCGAAGGCGAAGCGCGGGAACTTCACCACCACGTAGTCCAGCACGGGCTCGAACGACGCCGGCGTGGACTGCGTGATGTCGTTGGGCAGCTCGTCCAGCCGGTAACCCACGGCCAGCTTGGCGCCGATGCGCGCGATGGGGAAGCCCGTGGCCTTGGAGGCCAGCGCCGACGAACGCGACACCCGCGGGTTCATCTCCACCACCAGCATCTCGCCGTCGGCCGGGTTGATGGCGAACTGGATGTTGCAGCCGCCGGCTTCCACTCCGATCTCCCGGATGATGGCGATGGCCGCGTCGCGCATGGCCTGGTACTCCACGTCCGACAGCGTCATGGCCGGCGCCACCGTCACCGAGTCGCCCGTATGCACGCCCATGGGGTCGATGTTCTCGATGGAGCACACGATGACGACGTTGTCCGCACCGTCCCGCATCACTTCCAGCTCGAACTCCTTCCAGCCGATCACGGACCGGTCGATCAACACCTCGCTGATGGGCGACAGGTCCAGCCCGCGCCGCACCGCTTCCTTGAACTCCTCCAGGTTGTAGGCGATGCCGCCGCCCGTGCCGCCCAGCGTGAACGACGGCCGGATGATCGCCGGGTAGCCCGCCTCTTCCACGATGGCGAGGGCGTCGTCGAGGGAATGGGCGAACCCGCCCGTTGGCACCGCCAGCCCGATACGCGCCATGGCCTGGGCGAACTCCTCCCGGTCCTCCGCCATGCGGATGGCCCGGGCATCGGCGCCGATGAGCTCCACCGCGTGCTTCTCCAGCACGCCGGTGTCGTAGAGCTCCAGCGCCACGTTCAGCGCCGTCTGACCGCCCATCGTGGGCAGCAACGCGTCCGGCTGCTCCCGCTCGATGATGCGCTCCACCCACTCCGGCGTGATGGGCTCGATGTAGGTGCGGTCCGCCAGGTCCGGGTCCGTCATGATGGTCGCCGGGTTGCTGTTCACCAGCACGACCCGGTAGCCCTCCTCGCGCAACGCCCGCACCGCCTGCGTGCCCGAATAGTCGAACTCGCAGGCCTGGCCGATGACGATGGGGCCTGAACCCAGCAGCAGGATGGTGTGAATATCGTCGCGCCGCGGCACCCCTATTCCTCCGGGCGCTTGCGCCGCTCACCGCCGATGGCCATGCCCAGGATCAGCACGAAGCCGCCCCAGACCAGGCCTGTGATCAATACGAACGTCAGGATCGCAGCCGGGCTCATTCTGTCACGGGTTGGGGAAGTGTCTCATGTTTATGCATCGGTTCGAGATTATGGCGCCATCGCCGGGAGGGCCGCAAGCCGCCAGCCGCCGGATGCGCGGCGTACACCGGTTTCCGGGCGCGCTGCGCCCTCCCCCGCCGCCGATCTCCGGTCGTTCCCGCCGGCGAACGTCGTTCCCGTCGGCCCCAGCCGGCGCTCACCGCAGCACGTACCCGGGCTCGAACTCGGCGGTGAAGTGACGCAGGACTGGTGCCTGTTTCGTGATCCGGAACCCGCCGATGCGCTCGCGCCGTGCCCAGACCTGAAGGATGGCCTCCACCACATAGTCGATGTGGGACTGGGTGTAGACGCGCCGTGGGATGGCCAGCCGCACGAGCTCCATGGGCGCAGGGATATCCCGGCTCGTGTCGGGATCGTGCCGCCCGAACATGACCGTGCCGATCTCGACGCCACGGATGCCGCCCTCCACGTACAGCTCGGCCACCAGTGACTGACCCGGCAGCTCCAGGGGCAGCACGTGCGGCAGGAACGCCGCGGCATCGATGTAGACGGCGTGGCCACCCGGTGGTTGGACGATGGGCACGCCCTCCCGTGAGATGTGCTCCCCCAGATAGCGCACGGACGCGATGCGGTATTCCAGGTAGTCCTCGTGCACGACCTCTTCCAGGCCGACGGCGATGGCTTCCAGGTCGCGGCCCGCCAGCCCGCCGTACGTCGGGAACCCCTCCGTCAGGATGAGCAGGTCCTTCTCCTGGCTCGCCAGCCGGTCGTCGTTGGTGGCCAGCACGCCACCCATGTTCACCAGCGCGTCTTTCTTGGCCGAGAAGGTGCAGCCGTCGGCATAGGAGAACATCTCGCGCACGATCTCCTTCACCGGCCGGCTGGCGTAGCCCTCTTCGCGCAGCTTGATGAGGTAGGCGTTCTCCGCGAAGCGGCACGCGTCGATGTAGAACGGGATGCCGCGCTCGTGACACACCTCGCTCACCGCCCGGATGTTGGCCATGGACACCGGCTGGCCGCCCCCCGAGTTGTTGGTGACCGTGACCATGCACAGAGGGATCCGCTCCGGACCTGCTTCGTCGATGAGGCGCCGGAGCCCTTCGATGTCCAGGTCGCCCTTGAACGGGTGTGGCTCTTGCGTGTTGCGGCTGTCGGCGGACGGGAGATCCACGGCCCGTGCTCCCCGCGCCTCGATGTTCGCACGCGTGGTGTCAAAATGCGTGTTGTTGGGCACGATGTCCCCTGGCTTGCACATCGTGGCGAACAGGATCCGCTCCGCCGCCCGCCCCTGGTGTGTGGGAATGACGTGCTTGAACCCGAAGAGGTCTCGAACGGCCCCTTCGAAGCGATAGAACGATGAGCTGCCGGCATAGGCCTCGTCGCCGCGCATGATGCCGGCCCACTGCTCGGCGCTCATGGCGGCCGTACCGCTGTCGGTGAGCAGGTCGATGAGGACCTGCTCCGCCCGCAACTTGAACACGTTGTAGCCGGCCTCGCGGAGCCAGGACACACGCTCTTCGCGCGTGCTCATCCGGATCGGCTCCACGGACTTGATCTTGAACGGCTCGATGATCGTTCGCACGGCATCACCCATCACCGGGAGGAATCGTTGGACAGATCCGACTTCACCATCGAGGAATACCTCGGCACCTTCATTGTGGCCGGCCAGCGCCACCAGGTGCTGATCCGGTCCGTTCCCGATTCGGACGGGACCTGGCACAACGCGGTCGTGTTCCGCCGGGACGGCAAGCTCTCGGCACCGGACGTCGTCTCAGCGGGCGTCGACTGGCACGTTCCGCCCGGCATCGCGCTTCAACGCGCCAACCAGGAGCTGGGCGAGATGGACCGCATCGAGCTCTACCGCCGCGCGCTGCGCCCGCGCCCACCCCTGTTGTGACGCCTCAGCCGCCGGCCTGTCCCTTGCCCGCGCTGTCCGCCTTCGCCTTCGTCGTGTCCGAACCCGGCGCCTGCAAAGGAGGATTCGGCAGGTTCGGCTTACCCAGCGCCGCCATAGGGCTCGGTTTCTCCCCTTTCACGAACAGACCCGGCTGTTCCAGGGGCGCCTTCGTGTAGCCCCGCGGATCCGGCGTCGGCGGATCCCCACACCCCACCACCAGGGCGGAAAGCCCGAGTGCCAACCAGAACCGGCGGCGCGTCGCTTCCGTCATTCTCCCTCCACCTCTCCATTGTCATCGGATGGCCCCAATATGGGGACCCACCACCACCTCCGCTACCGAGCCAACCCGCCCGCGCCCTGCCGCAAAACTCGCACCGGCCATGGCGTGAACGTGCGTTCGGCCCGGGCTCTGTCCGATATAGCGATCTTGACTTTTTCCCCACAGTCACGTCCCTTGTCTATCACAATTCCAACTATTGCTCTGCTATCGCCTGGGGGGGCGCATGGCCAAAGTCAATCAGAAGGTGATGTCGATGGTCGAGGAGGAGCTTGCCAAGAAGCCGGATCTTTCCACCGACGCGCTGTTCGAGAAGGCCAAGGCCGTCGACAAAGGCATGGAGAAGCTGACGAAGCGACAGTTCAACGCACGCTACCCGCTTCAGGTGAAGCGGAAGCGGGCACCGGCCCGCAAGCGGTCTGCGGGCCGGCGCCGGGCCGGTGGGCGCAGGCCCGCGGCCGGCGAGGCGAGGCGTGGCGCTGTGCGCGACGCGCTTCTTCGGTTCGCAATGGATATTGCGTCGGCGGAGGGCAAGTCCGACGTGGTGGGTGTCATTGCGGGTCTGGACCGTTACGTGGACGACGTCCTCAAGGCGGCGGGCCGGTAGGCAGGAACGGGGGGTGGGCGCGGACTCGATCCGCGCCCACCGCTCGTGATGGTCACCCTCCCCCGACCTGTCCGGCGGTCAGCTCCAACTCCTCGGCAATCCCTCGCATGGCCTCGATCACGTTCTGGATGTGCTCGGACAGTTCGATGTCCAGGAGTTCCGCGCCACGCTCCACATCCTCCCGGTTCACGCCCTTCGCGAACGTGGCGTCCTTCATCTTCTTGCGAACGGACTTGGGCTTCATGTCATCGATGCCGTTGGGCCGCACCAGGGCGGTGGCGGTAACGAGTCCGGTCAGCTCGTCGCAGGCGACGAGGGTCCGGTCCAGCGGCGATTCGGGCTCTACACCTGTGAAGTCGCTGCGATGGGCCAGGATGGCGTGCACCACCTCATCCGGGTAGTCCCGGCGCTTCAGCTCTTCTACCGCCTTGAGCGGATGCTCGTCCGGATACTTCTCCCAGTCCATGTCATGCAGCAGGCCCGCCAGGGCCCAGAGGTCCTCATCCGCCCCGTCCTTGCGGGCGTAGAACCGGACGGCCGCCTCCACGGCCAGCATGTGCTTTACTAGGTTCTCGTTGTCGACCCATTCCCGGAGCAGGGTCAAGGCTTCATCGCGTGACGGCATGCGTCCTCCCGATCAGATTGCGTCGCAGGTCCTGCGTTTTCGGCACGGTTCGAATGGCGGTCATTCTCCGCCCGCTTGCCGGGCATCGTGGATGGCCTCGCGGCCTTCGCTCAGGATCCACGGAACCATGATGAGCGCGGCGACCGGGTCGGCCCACGACCAACCCAGGGTCGCGTTCATTGCGAGCCCCACCAGCAGGGTGAAGGACAGCAACGCGCAGGCCAGCGTCTCCTTGGCATCGGCCATGAGCGCCCGGCTGTCCAGCGCGATGCCCGTGCGCCGCTTGCCCCAGGCCAGGAGCGGCATGAGCACCAGGGACGCCACCGCCAGGGCGATACCCAGTGTGCTCGCCTCGGGCGTACGCCGGCCTGCCAGCGTGGCGGCCGCTTCCACCACCACGTAGAACCCCAGCAGGTACAGCGTCGTCCCGACGACCCAGAGGGCCGTCCTTTCCCGGGCGACAGCCTGCTCCCGGGAGGTGCCCTGCCGTTCGGCGTGCAGGCGAGTGAACAGGGCGAGGCCGGCGATCAGCTCGATGAGACTGTCCAACCCGAAGGCCATGAGGGCGATGCTGTGCGCGGCGAGGCCCGCGGCGACGGCCACACCGGCCTCCACCAGCGACCAGACGATGGTGAACCCCTCCAGCCAGAGCCCGCGCCCCAGAAGGCGGTGTCGATGCTCCCGCGACAGGGCCCTGGCCCCGTCATCCGGCATGGGTGCGTTCGTGGTGCTCATCGCGTCATCCTGGGCCGCGCCTCACAACGGCAAAGCAGCGAACGTAGTGGACACCGCGGCGCAGCACCATGCGGCCCTCCGCCTCAGCCACGGAACGTGGCCAGGAGCCCGCGCAGGTCGTCCGGCCGCGAGACGGGCGCTGCACAGATGTGTCCGGCGCATACGTAGGCGCGTGGCGTCTCGCCGCTGACCATGGCGCGCATCTCCGGCGGCAGCGCCTGTGCCTCCACGGCCCCCGGCCGGAAACGCCGGACGACGGTGCGGGGACGGTACGTCTCCAGTGCGGCCTCCAGCAGGCCGTTTCCGTCGTCCACGATGATGATCGTGGTCACCGGACCGGTCAGCCAACCCACGGCCCGGTAGTACGTCCCCGCGTACGTGGCGAAGCGGCGGGCGGAGCCGGCGAACGCGCGCGCGGTGGATCGGGCCGCGTCGTCGTAGCGTGCCTCGTACGTCAGGGCATGGAGGCGCGCCAGCACCCGGATGGCCGCGGCGTTCGCCGCCGGTTCGGGCGCGTCCATGATGGAGCCGGCCTGCTCGCCTGGCGACGCCACGGACGCCTCTGCGCCCGCCGGAGGGTCGGCGAACGTCGATGTGTCGGCGTCGAGAAAACGGTCCAGGAGGAGGTCCGCCAGCGCCGCGGAACGCTCCAGCTGGCGGACATCCTGCGTCAGCTCGAACAGGTCCAGAAACGCGCCCGAGGCGTGGACCTGGTCCGCCAGATAGACTCCGGAATACGGATCGCCCAGGCACCGGCGCACGCCCCGGCCGGGCTCGAAGGCGTCCGACCAGACCCGTTCCAGGGCCCGCCTCGCCGCGTCCGCCGCATCGGGCTGATCCAGGTGGCGGGCCGCGGCCACGTGCCCCGCCGCCACCAGCGCCACCCAGCCCGCGTAGAGGGTTTCGTCCACGAACGGCCGCGGCCGGCGGTCCCGGATCGCCTTGAGCCGGAGGCGTACGTCGTCCAGCAGGCGGACCGTCTCGTCCGCCGGGATGCCCAGATCCCGTGCCACGGCTTCCCGCGACGCCGCCTGCCACAACACGCGCCGCGCAGGATCCAGGTGCATGCGTGCCGCCGGGTCCTCCAACCCGTACCGGACGGTGGCCGCCCGGACGGCAGCGTCGTCCTCCAACGCCGACCGGACCTCGTCCGGCGTCCACGTCCAGTAGTCTCCGTCGTCGCCGGCCCCGATGTCCGCGTCCTGGGACGCCGGGAAACCGCCCGCGTCCACCAGCGCCGGCGCCACGTCCCGGTAGTAGTCCACGATGCCGGTGGCGATCCGGGCCCAGGACGGCTCGTCCAGCACCGACGCCGCCCGCGCGTACACCTCGAGGAGCGTGCCGTTGTCGTACGCCATCTTCTCGAAATGCGGGACCAGCCACCGGGCATCCGTGGCGTAACGATGGAACCCGCCGCCCAGCTGGTCGTACACGCCACCGCGACCCATGGCGTCCAACGTCCGCCGCAACATGTCGCGGGCACGCTCGTCGCCCGCGTCCAGCCAGTGGTCCAGCAGAAGTCCGAGCGCGCCGGGGCTGGGGAACTTGGGCGCCCCGCCGAAACCGCCGAAACGTGGGTCGAACACCCGCGCCAGTTCGTCCACGGCGGCACCCGCGTCCACCGCGTCCAGCTCCCCCGGCTGGCGCTCCATGCGCGCGATGTCCTGCAGATGCGCACGCAGGGCCTCCGCAGAGGCAGCCACCCGCCCCCGCTCCTCCGACCATACGCGGGCGATTTCCTGCAGCACACGGCGGAACGACGGACGTCCCTGCCCCTCGTGCGGCGGGAAGTACGTGCCGGCGTAAAACAGCTCGCCCGCCGGTGTCAGGAACGCGGTCAACGGCCACCCGCCCTGGCCGGACAACGCCTGCGCCGCCCGCTGGTAGCGCGCATCCACGTCCGGGCGTTCGTCGCGGTCCACCTTCACCGGCACGAAGAGCTCATTGATGAGAGCCGCCGTCTCCTCGTCCTCGTAGCTCTCCCGGTCCATGACGTGGCACCAGTGACACCAGACGGCGCCAATGTCCAGCAACACCGCACGGTCCGCTCGTCGCGCCCGTTCGAATGCCTCGGCGCCCCAGGTCATCCAGCGCACCGGCTGGGACGCGCCGTGCCGAAGGTACGGGCTGCCAGACGCGCTCAACCCGCCGTCATCTGGTTGGCCTGGAGACATGGCTGCTTCCTCTGACATTGGCGAACGCGGGGGCCGATCCGGCGGCTCACCCGTACCGGAACCGGGCGCCCCGGAGCGTCAGCGGCTCTCCTTCCGCCCGCACGGACCCGCCGACCACCTCGGCGATGAAGAGCACGTGGTCGCCCAGGTCCAGGGCGTCCTGCACCCGGCATTCCACGTAGCCCAGGCAGTCGGCCAGGACCGGCGCGCCCGTGGCGGCGCCGTCCTCGTAGCTGTACTCCGTCAGCTTGTCCGGCGCGCGCAGGGACGGCCGCGCCAGCCGCGCCGCCATTTTCCGCTGTTCCGACCCGTACACGCACACGCTGAACACGCCGGACCGACGCATCATGCCCACCGACCGGCCATCACTCTCCACCGCAACGGCCAGACGCGGCGGATCCGACGACGCCTGGGCCACCCAGTTCGCGGTGAACGCGCCACGCTCGCCGCCGTCCCGCACCCCCACGGCATAGAGACCGTACGAGAAAAGGTGAAGCGCTGCGGAAACGTTGGGCGAAGACTGGTCCATGGGGAGCTCCCTGTCCGGCTCGGTTCCAGATCGGTTCGAGATGGGGTCCGGGTTCGAGATCGAGCTCGAATCCGGAGGTCAGACCCTGGACGACGGGCACAGGTCGCTGACGACGCAGGCCTCGCAACGGGGACGGCGCGCGTTGCAGACCTGCCGGCCGTGGAAGATGAGCAGGTGCGAGATGTCGGTCCAATCGTCCTTCGGCACGAGCTCCATCAGGTCCTGCTCCACCCGCCCGGCGTCCGTTTCCCTGGAGAAGCCGAGGCGCCCGGCGAGCCGCTTCACATGCGTGTCCACGACGATGCCTTCGTCCTTCCCGAACGCGTTGCCCAGCACCACGTTAGCCGTTTTTCGCCCGACGCCGGGCAGCTTCACCAGGGCCTCCATCGTGTCGGGCACGTGCCCGCCGTGCCGGTCGACCACCGCGTTGGCCATGCCCAGAAGGCTCTTCGTCTTCTGCCGGAAGAAGCCGGTGGAGTGGATCAGGTCCTCCACCTCTTCGGCGCGGGCACCCGCCAGATCTTCCGCTTCCGGGTATTTCTGGAAGAAGGCCGGCGTCACCATGTTGACCCGCTCGTCCGTGCACTGCGCCGACAGGATGGTCGCCACCAGCAGCTCGTACGCGTTGCGATGCGTCAACGCCGTCTCCGGCTCCGGATACTCCTCCCGTAGCCGCTGCACGACCTCCGCCAACCGCTCCTTCTTCGCCTTCATGGACTCACGCGCCATGCCACCTCCTGTCACGAACCTTCCGCATCCTGCCCGGTTTCCGTCCCCGGCCCCCGGCCCGGAGCCTCCGGGGCCACGCCCCGGACCCGCCGGTAGGCCAACATCGACGGCGGCAACGCGTGCGACGATGCCGGCGCCGCCTCCGCCGGATTGCGTTCCACCGTGCCCAGCGATTCCGGATGGCGTTCCAGGTACCGGAACCACGACGCCAGCAGCTTGAGCGCCTCCGCCGGAGTTTCCAGGGACACCAGGCCTTCCAACTCTCCGCCCGGCAGCGTATTCGCGAAATCGTTGCCCCCAGGTCTGGCGTCTTTCATCCAGTCCGCGGCAGTCCCGCCTTCCAGCACCGTACCCACCGGCACCACGCTGAACCCGGCCCGGTCCGGCCGCATGCCCAGCACCAGCAGCAGGTCGAGACGCACCGCACCGCCGGACCCTGACAGGGTCCAGAACGCGCCGTCCACCGCTTCCGGCTGACCGATTTCCGCCACCCGCGCCCAGACGCGATGTCGCGGAAGCTGCAGGTAACCCGTGCCGCTCGGAGCCTGCAGTTCCCCCCTGTCCGACGCCGCGTCCTCCGCTTCCGCTAGCACCCCGTTCAGAGCCTCGGCCTCCAACAGGAATAGTTGCCGCCCCCGCGCCCAGAAATTGTAGGCGTGGAACAGAAGTTGAGCGTGCTCACGCACTGCCGCGCCCGCCTCCTCCACCTCCCCCGCCCCCGTGGCGCCCTCCGCCGTTCTCGCCGGAGCCTCGGCACTTCCCGCGATCATGCGCAACAGCTTGCCCACGCTCGTCAGGAAGACGAACCGATCCGGGTCCGCCGCGTCCGAAGCACGCTCCTCCGCTTCGTCCCGGATACCCGGAAACAACGTCTCCTCGAACGCGTCCGCACCGAACACCAGCTCATACGGCGTCAACCGCGCCAACGCCCCATCCCCCCTGTCAGCCATGCCTCACACCCCACCTGGAAACACAACCTCGCCTCACCCTCCTCGCCTCACCCTCCTCGCCTCACCCTCCTCGAAGTACCGTCCTCGAAGTACCGTCCTCGAAG
>CAZUFP010000005.1:35952-48976 GCA_964619835.1 uncultured Gemmatimonadaceae bacterium
CCCTCGTCACTCCGCCTCCGCTTCCCCTTCCACCACCCGCGGCGCCCGGCCTCGCAGCCAGTCCCGCACCGCCGCCAGCCCGCTCCGACGCCGAACCAGCACGAGCGAGAGGTGGCCCGGCCCGAAATCGACCCCACGCGCGATCTCCAGAAAACACACGTCGCCCAGCTCGTCGGGCGTCCGCACACGATGCGCCCGGCCGTCCCAGGAGAACTCGATCCACGGACGCGGCTCGGCGTCGGGCCGGTACCGGATCTCCACGAACACGTCCTGCTCGATGCGGAAGACGCCGGGGCCGATCGGCTCGCCCGACCGGTAGAACTCCGCGTCGAACGCCTCGCCGGCCAGGCGCTTGAAGTTCTCGTCGGCGGCGTAGTCCACGTCCTCCAGGTCGTCCTCATCCGCCAGGGACTCGAGGTGGTGGCGGATCTCGTGGGTCACGGTCTCCCAGATCTCGTAGCTCCAGTCGAATTCGGGGTCGTCTTCGGCGACACGGCGGAAGGACTCGTAGTAGAGCACGACGACGGAGCGCACGTTATCCGGCCCGTCGTACTCCGAAGGGTACGTCTCCGTCAGGCACTCGCCCATGGTGTACGTGTCCGGCAGCGTAGGGTGCGGCTGCGCGGCACGCTCCACTACGAGGCCGTCCACACCTTCGCGGAACTCGGCGGGGATCTCATCCCAGACTCTGCGAGCCTGGCGCTCGAATTCCTTGAATTGCATGGAACCTCAATCAGCGGCGTCGTCTGCCACCGCCGCCGAGGTGCGCGCCACCATCCACCGGTTGAGCGCGAGGAAGATGGCGAGGGCCACCGCCCACTGGAGAAGCGTGTTGGCAATGCCGTAGCGGCCCCAGACATCGTGGCGTCCGATCTCGAACAGCCACCACACCACCAGCACGATGGCTTCCACCACCACGAAGCGGATCGCCCAGTCCCACCACCGCCCGATGTGGATGTCCGCGCCCTGCTGGTTGATCAGGGCCTCACGGAAGCGGCTCGCGCCGTAGCGCAACACGGCGAACGCGAAGAACAGGCCCGAAACCATCAGCCCCACGCCCCACACCCAGTCCTGGTTGGCGAACATCGCGCCGGACAGAGCCGACGGCACGCCCAGCGCAAAACCGCCGACGCCCACCAGCAGGATGGCGTGTTTGCGCTGCATCCCGCCGTCCACCAGCACCCGCGTCGCCAGCTCGATCATGGAGATCAGGCTTGTCCATGCCGCGAAGAAGAGCGCAAGGAAGAAGAGCGCCATGAAGAAGCGGCCCGCCGGCATGTGGTTGAACAGCTGCGGCACCCAGATGAACGTGAGGCCCTCGTTCGATGCGCCCACGATCTGGCTGGCGGCGTCCGGCATGATGGAGAACACCGTGCACAGCACCATGATGCCCGCCATCAGGGACACGGAGTTGTTGCCGAACCCCAGCAGAAAGGCGTTCAGGGTCGTGTCCTCGCGCTTCCGCATGTAGATGGCGTACGTCAGGATCAACCCCCAGCCGGCGCCGGTGTCCCACGCGTTCTGCGTGAGAGCCTGCAGCCATACCCGGTAGTCGGTCAGGCCGTGAGCGCCGGTGAGGGAAGGCGTGAACAGGAAGCTGAGTCCGGCGCTGGCTCCCGGGAGCGTGACGGCCCGCACCGCCAGCACGACGACCAGCACGAACAGGCTGGGGATGAGAATGCGCGCGGCTTTCTCGATACCGCTCACGCCGCGCGACACGACCCAGACTCCCAGGACCATGGCGAGTGCGTGCACCCACAACACGTGGGGAGACCAGGCGAAGCTGTCCCACAACGCTCCGGGCTGCGCATTGGACAGCTGGCCGAGGACGGCGGCGATGAAATAGCGGATCGTCCAACCCATGACGACCGCGTAGTAGAACATGATGGCCGTGGCGGTCCACGCGATCCACGCGCCCATCCAGGCGAATCTGGGCCCCACCAGCTTGGTGAACGCCCCCACCGTGCCCAGGCGCGCGCCCTTGCCCATGGCGAATTCCACCAGGATGAGCGGCACGGACCACAACAGGAGGAACACGACCCACGCCACCAGGAACGAGCCGCCGCCGTTGGACGCCGCGATGCGCGGGAACCGCCAGATGTTGCCCGTGCCCACGGCCATGCCCAGCATGGCGAGCATCATGCCCCAACGACTGGTGAACCGGTCCGTTCGATCCGCCACCTGGCCCTCCGGATTGCCTTTGGATCAACGTCGACGACGACTTCAGGATTCCCGGCCGTCGTCAGGTATGCGCCGTCGCCGTGTCGCCCCGTCCCCCCCTCCCCGTTCGCGGTGGCCGGGGGGGGTGCGGTCCGCTCAGCGGCCGACGCGTTCCCGCACGTACTCCGTCAGTCGGTCCGAGGACACCCGCTCCTGTGCCAGGGTGTCACGGTCCCGCACCGTCGCGGTCCCGTCCTCGCTCGTCTGGCCATCCACCGTGATGCAGAACGGCGTGCCGGCCTCGTCCTGCCTGCGGTAGCGCTTGCCGATGGAGCCGCTGTCGTCGTAGAAGGACGGGATGCCCGCCGCGCGGAAGGCGTCGTGGATCTTCGTGGCGATCTCCGGCAGCCCGTCCTTCTTCACCAGTGGGAAGATGGCGGCCTTGATGGGCGCCAGCGCGGGGTGCAACCCCAGCACCACCCGCTGCTCCCCCTCCACCACCTCCTCCCGGTAGGCGTCCGCCAGCACCACGAGGGTCATGCGGTCCGCACCCGCGGATGTCTCGATGATATAAGGTATGTAGCGCTTGTCCCGGTCATTCGGGTCGATGTACTCCAGACGCTTGCCCGAATACTGCTGATGCCGCGTCAGGTCGAAATCGGTGCGGTTGTGCACCCCTTCGACCTCCTGCCAGCCGAACGGGAACTCGTACTCGATGTCGAACGCACGTTTCGCGTAATGCGCGAGCTCGTCGGGCGCATGTTCATGCCAGCGCAGCTTGTCCGCCCGGATGCCCAGGCTCCGCACCCACGCCAGGCGACGCTCGCGCCAGGTCTCGAACCATTCCTCGTCGGTGCCGGGCTCCACGAAGAACTGCATCTCCATCTGCTCGAACTCACGCGTACGAAAGATGAAATTGCCGGGCGTGATCTCGTTGCGGAACGCCTTGCCGATCTGCGCGATGCCGAACGGGATCCGCTGCCGGCTCGTGGTGAGCACGTTCTGGAAGTTCACGTAGATGCCCTGCGCCGTCTCCGGCCGCAGGTACACCACCGACGCGTCGTCCTCCACCGGGCCCATGAACGTCCGGAACATCAGATTGAAGTTGCGCGGCTCCGTGAACCCGTCCTTCGACCCGCACACGGGGCACTGGTCCCCCTGGATGTCCGGGTTGTCCGCCCGGAACCGGCGATGGCAGTTGCGGCACTCCACGAGGGGGTCCGTGAAGCCTTCCACGTGGCCGCTGGCTTCCCACACCCGGGGGTGCATCAGGATCGCCGCGTCCAACCCTTCGATGTCGTCGCGCTCGTGCACCATGGTCCGCCACCAGGCGCGCTTGACGTTGTTCTTCAACTCCACGCCCAGCGGACCGTAGTCCCACACCGAGCCCGTGCCACCGTAGATCTCCGAGGACTGGAACACGTAGCCCCGCCGTTTGCACAGCGAGACCAACTTATCCATCAGGTCGTTGCCGTTCGACATACGTCACCACGCCGAAATTCGTTGAAAACGTGCAAAGCTATGCCACCCCCGATCCGGGAGCAACTTGGGTGTGCAACGCAAACATCCTGCCTCAATCGCCGAGGAGCACCGGAAGCTCACGGGCGGCGAGTGCCTCGAGATCTGACGGCTCCAGCAGGCGCCCCTCGGCTCGAGCCCCGACCACGCGCTCCGCCTCCCCCGCCCGCGCCGGCGGGTCCGGCACCGGCCCCGCCGCGCGCACTCCGTCCGGTAGGGCGCCGTCCACCGTTCCCGCCACCAGAAGAACAGGCACGCCCCGACTCCGGGCGCGCCGGATGACCTCTCCCACCACCTTGCCCATCCCCGACTGGGCATCGAAGGCGCCTTCGCCCGTCACGACCACTTCGGCCTGCGCCAGCGTGGCATCGAAGCCCACCGCGTCCAGCACCCACGCACCACCCGGCACCAGGTCCGCCCCGGCGAAGGCGGCCAGCGCGGCCCCCAGACCGCCCGCCGCGCCTCCACCTTCGAGCCCACGCACGTCGCGGCCCACCTCCCGTGCCAGGCAATCGGCAAGCCGCTCCAACCCGGCCGCGAGGCGGCGCACGTCGGCCGGCCCCGCCCCTTTCTGCGGGCCAAACACAGGCGCCGCGCCCTCATCGCCGAGAAGCGGGTTGCGGACATCGTACAACACCGTCATCGGCGGCAGCGCGGGCAACCGGTGCGGCCGGAGGATGCGGGCGAGCCGCGCCAGGCCGGCCCCGCCCGGGCCAATGGGCTCGCCCGCTTCATCCAGAAGCCCCCAGCCCAGCGCCTGTGCCATCCCGACCCCCCCGTCCACGGTGGCGGACCCCCCCAACCCCACGACCAGGCGCGGCGCGTCCGCCGCGGCCAGAAGCAGCTCGCCCACCCCGCGCGTAGTGGTGGCCATGGGGTCCCGATCCCCGGGTGGCACGAGGTGCAGCCCGTTGGCGTCTGCCGTTTCCACCACGGCGGTGCCCGTCTGGCTCAGGATGCGAGCCTGGACCGCTGCGCCCAGCGGGCCGGTGACCGAAACGTTCCGGATCGAGCCGCCGCCCGCCGCCTGCAGTGCATCGATGAGTCCGTTGCCGCCATCCGACAACGGCAGCTCCACGACCCGGCGGCCCGGGAAGGCGCGGCGCGCGCCTTCCGCAAGCGCGCGGGCCGCAGACCGCGCGCCGATGGTGCCCTTGAAGGCTGTGGGA
Organism: uncultured Gemmatimonadaceae bacterium; assembly: GCA_964619835.1. Lineage (GTDB taxonomy): Bacteria > Gemmatimonadota > Gemmatimonadetes > Longimicrobiales > RSA9 > JARRJS01. The sequence goes on from CAZUFP010000005.1 coordinate 40,800, forward strand.
CAGGAAAGGATCATGCGGTAGCTTAGGACATGGGCGGGCGCGCACAAGGACGCGCACCCGGATGCGGAGTCGAACCGAGGACGACCGGAACGCCGCGATGCCGAGTTTCTGCTACTTCTGTGACGCCCCGCTCGAGACCTGGGAACCGGCGAGCGGGATGCCCCCCCCACGCGAACGGATCGCATACGACCCCGTGCACGGACGCTTGTGGCGGATCTGCTCCCGCTGCGGCCGCTGGAACGCGGTTCCGCTGGAGCTCCGCTGGGAGGCGCTGGAGGCCTTCGAACGCGAGGCCCGCGACCGGGGCCGGGAACGGCTCACCACGGAGAACCTGGCCCTCATCGCCGTCCGGGACGCCGAACTGGTGCGCGTGGGGCGCGCGCCAAGACCGGAGTTCGCCGGCTGGCGCTACGGAAGCCGGTTGCCCGCGCACGCACGCGGTTTCATGGGCCGTGTCCTGGCCCTCTTCGGCAGCCTGCCCCAGCGACCGGCGAGCGGGTACACGTACCACGGCGCGGTCCAGCCCATCACTCCGGACTGGGTGGCCTCTCCGTTCATGGACGCCGCCGGCAGCCTCGCCTGGCTCTTCGTCCAGATCCCGTTCGCCGAGCGCTGCCCGTCCTGTGGACGGTTGATGCCCCTGCGCCCATCCACCTTCGAGGACGTCGGGCTCGTGTTGTCCGCAGGCCGACCCCGCGTGGTCGCCACGTGCGGCTTCTGCCGCCACGAGGTAGACCTCCCGACCCGAGCCGCCCGCCCCGCCCTGCGGCTGGGCCTGGCCGTGGTCAACCTCGGCCTGCGCAGCACCGCCGTCGCCGAGCAGGCCGGCCGCGCCATCGATCAGGCCGGCGGGCAGGAAGGGCTCGTCTACGCCCTGGCACGCGACCGCGTCACCGTGGGAGAACTGCCCGAAATACTGCGCGTGGCGCTCGGCATTGCGCTGGACGAACAGGTGGAAGGCGAAGCCCTCGAGATGGAGTGGCGCGTAGCGGAAGAGCTGGCTGCGATTGTCGACGGGGAGTTGACCGATGTGGCGGGGTTCGAAGAGTTCCGGCGGGAAGCGCTCGAGGACGGCGGTTGATCACAGGCCGCCTCACAGACCACCGTGACCGGCGGCCCGGAACCCTTTCAGCGCGTGTGCCTCGCCTGATCGGGGGATTCGTGCTCCGAAGGCACGTTGCCACGCCTGGCTTCAATGCGAAACATGCCGATGCGCTGGCCCGTGAGCAGGTACGCCGCCGCCACCGCCACACCGCCGAACGCCGGCACTCCCCACAACCCGCTCCCCGCCATCGTGCAGAGCGCGCCGAACGCGAACAGCATCACCGCAATGCCCATCAAACCGGCATCGCGCTCACCGTCCGTCAGGTAACGGAAACGCGCGACAGCCAGCGATGCGCCCGACCCGGCGTACCCCGCCAGAGCGAACACCAGCAGCACGATTCGCAGGCCCTGTATCGTCATTCGACCTCCCCCCCCATTATAGCCCATCCACCACCGTTTCGACCACTGCTCGCCATCCCGCTTTCCCTCCTGTGCCCGAAAAAAAAGGCGGGCGCCCAGCACGTCAGGCCCGCCCCGGCACATCCATGTTTCCGGTCCTCGATGCCGCGTTCATGCCATGGACAGCAACACCGCGCGCAGGTGCGGTTCCGGAACGTCGTACGCCAGCGCGACCAACTCCTCCAGCGTCGCCCCCCGTAGCACCACAGGCCCTTCCTGCGCCATGACTCCCCGATCGGCCAGAACCGGCAGCGTGGGCTCGAACACGAACCGGCCCTGCCATCCTTCCCGGCCTCGCCACGTCTCCACGCCCACCCGCCAGCGCACGCCCCGTGCCTCCAGCACGCGAATCGGAGAAACGTGCCTGCGCCGCGCGTGTTGCGCCGCATCCGGTGTCATGATCATCAGAAGATCCTTATGCTCACGTACTTCTTCGGGTTCTGGCGCACATCCGCCGCCAGTGCCCGCATCTCTTCGAGCGTCGAATTCAGGCGCCCGTAGAGCGTGGTGTCGTTCACCAGCAGCCCCAGCGTCCCCTCGCCCCGGTCGACCTTCTCCAGCACCGAAGCCAGGGAGCCGAGGGACCGATTCAGCGTCACGGCCGCCTCGTTGAACGACCGCGCGCTTCCCTCCACCTCGTGCAAAGCGGACGCAAGAGCCGCGCCCGTTTTGGCGGACTCCACCTCCTGGCTCGTCTTGCGCAGCGACGCCGCCGCCAGGCGGAATTCCGTCAACGTTTGCCGCAGCTGCACCGCGATGTCCGGCATCACCGACGCCGTCTCGCGCATGTCCCGAACCGTCGCCGGCGACAGCAGCGAGTCCGCCCGCGTCAGCAGCGTGCGCGCCTGCCCACCCAGGTCCGACGCCATCTCCGTCAACGCCTGCGCCGTGTTGCCCCGGATCGTGTCACCCTTTTCCAGCTTCACCAGCGCCTGGCCCGGCACCAGCGACACCAGGTGCTTGCCAAACATGTCACTCCGCACCACCGCGCGGGTGTCCGCCGGGAGCCGCACGTTGTCGTTCAGGCGCAGGCCCACCGTAACGGAACCGCCCGGAAGCAGGCGCACGTCCTGCACCGTGCCCACCTGCACGCCGTTCAACTGCACCGGGTCGCCTCGGTTCAGGCCGCCGCCGTTGTCCAGCGTCATCACCACTTCGGTCGCCGGCGTCAGGATGGGCCGCCCCATCATGAACGAGAATCCCCACACGAACAGCGCGCCTGCCACCAGCACCAGCAGGCCCAACGCCGTGACGTTCCTGTATCTGTATTCCATCCTCGGTTCGCCTCTCTAACCGCTTCCGCGCCTGGCCGGCCGGTCCACCTTGCCCGGCCGGTCCACCTTGCCCGGCCCTGCCCTGAAACGTGAATTGTGAAACGTGTGGCGCCTCATCCGTCCAGCGTTCCTTCAGAATCGTGATCGCGGCGGCCGGGTTCCCGCTCACCCGCCCATCGCGGCCCGCTTCGGGGCTTCGGGCCCGAAACGGCCCCGGCTCACGAAGCGTTTCACGACGGCGTCGTCACTGGCCAGGACCTCGCTCGGCGTGCCGCTGATGTGGATGCGGCCGTCGAACAGAAGGGCGACGCGGTCCCCCACCGTGAACGCCGATTCCAGATCGTGGGTCACCACGATGCTCGTGACTCTCAGCTCCCGCCGCAGCTCAACGATCAGGGCGTCGATCTTCTCCGCGTTGATCGGGTCCAACCCCGTCGTCGGCTCGTCGTACAGCACGTACCGTGGCCGGCTGGCAATGGCGCGGGCCACGCCCACGCGCTTGCGCATGCCGCCCGACAGCTCGGCCGGGTACACGTCCAGCAGTCCCGCATCCAGGTTGACCCGCTCCAGCAACGTGGCCGCCTCGGCCCTGCACTGTCCGGCGGTGATACGGTAGTCGTCGTCGATGGCGAGCCAGAGGTTCTCCAGCACGGTCATGGAATCGAACAGGGCCGCATTCTGGAACACGTAGCCCACGCGCTTGCGCACCCTGCGCAACTCCCGCTCCGACGCCTTCGCGATGGAGATGCCGTCCACCATCACGTCGCCCTCGTCGGGAGCCAGCAACCCGATGGCGTGCTTCAACAGCACGCTCTTGCCCGTACCGGACGGTCCCAGGAGCGCGAGGGTTTCACCTTCCTGCACGCGCAGGTCGACGCCGCGCAGCACGGCCTCCCGTCCGAACGCCTTGTGCAGGTTCGAGAACTCGATCACTTGTCTACCCTCAGAATGCGCCCAGCAGGGGCACCAGCACGACGTCCCAGATCATGATGGCCAGCGTCGTCGCCACCACGGCCGCCGTCGTCGTGCGGCCCACGCCTTCAGCGCCACCCTTGCCATCCAGGCCGATGAAACAGGCCAGGAACGTGATGGTGAGGCCGAAGATCGCCGCCTTGATCACAGAGAACCACAGCGCCCACGGCCGGAAGTACCACCGCATGCCGTAGACGAAGCCGGCGGTCGTGAGGCCGTCGATGGACGCGATGCCCACGACCCAGGCCGCGAGAATGCCCACCAGGTCTGCGATGATCACGAGGGCGGGCACCACCAGCAACGAGCCCAACACCCGCGGGACCACCAGGAACGTCACCGGATCGCGGCCGACGGCGTACAGCGCGTCGATCTGCTCGGTCACCTTCATCGTGCCCAACTCTGCCGCAATGCTCGCCCCCAGGCGACCGATGAGGACCAGGGCCGTCAGCACGGGACCCAGCTCCGTGATGACGCTCGCCGCCGCCATGCTGCCCACCACCCACAACGGAACGCCGCCCTGGAACTGCGTCGCCGCCTGACGCGCAATGACGGCGCCACCCAGCGCCGCCATGACCATCACGAGCGGAAGGGAACGAACGCCCTGCACGTATGCCTGATGCAGGGTGGCGTTGACGTAGGTCCGGGGCCGCGGCAGCACCCGGGCAATGGCGACGACCAGCAGCGATGCCCGCCCGATCCGGTCCAGCCCTCTCCGACCGGCCGCCAGCACATCGGGCGTCCGCAACCCCAGCTTCCGCGTCATCGTCATCCTGTCGAAATTCTGCGCCCCTGCGCCGCGGTCCGACATGGGCCGGCAATAGCCTTATAAGATACAGGTGCCGGTGAACGTTCGGTACCCGGAACAGGCGGGACGCCGCAGGCCGCCGGCCATCGAGCCGGGGCCTAAGGAGGGGCAGCATGGAGTGAGCGGCCGGGCCGGTCAGCGGGCCAGCAGGATGAGCCCTGCGGACAGCACGATCCAGAGGCCCATGTTCACCCAGCGGAACGGACGGCCAGTGCGGGTTCCGCGGCGGGTCCACGCGACGATGACGCCGCAGCCGGTGTTGTCGTAGTATGCCGCGGGCATCTCGGCCAGGCCCCGGTAGACCTCGATGCCTTCCAGGTCACCGGCGGACACCAGCTCGTCGAACTCGGTGCCGCCGTGGATCTCGACCCCGTCCACCACGAACTTGGGCGTGCACGGGCCGGTCTGGCCCTGCATGCGAACCGTGCGCTCCAACCCGTGGGATTCGACGCGGACGTGGGGAATCTCGCGCAGATAGTCCGATGCGAGGCCCGCGTGCCGCATCTCGATCTGGTCCCGCGTCACGAATGCGCCGATACCCAGCTTCTCGTTCCGGTCCATCCGGTCGTAGAACTCCGCAAGCCGGCCCACGTCGTAGATCTTGCGCTGTTTCACCACCAGCGGCTCAAGCTCGACGGGATGAACCGCCATGTGCATCTCCACCTCCACCACCTCACCAACGCGGACCTGGACCTTCGGGCTCAGAACCGTGGCGTACCCCAGTTGGTCGCCCCGCAGGCGGTAGTAGCCTGGCGCGGGAACCGGCAGCTTGAACGTGCCGTCGTCCCCGCTGAGAGCGTGAAAACGTTCCTTGCCGGCCGCATCCAGGAGCTGGATCTGCACCTGCTTGATGGGCTTGCCCGTGGAAGCATCCAGGACGCGGCCATCGATCTCCTGTGCCGCCGCCAGGGTCGGCGCCATCAGCGCCGCGATCGCCGTAATTGTCAGGACACGCCTCATGGTCCCTCCCGGACGGCTCAGCCGTTCACGCGGGCGGAGCGCCCGCCCGGGCGTCGGCACTGCCCTCCGTTCGCCAGAGCGTCACGGCGAGGAGGATGGCCCCGATGGTGATGGCCGCGTCGGCGATGTTGAACGTCCAGAACCGCGTGTTGCCAATGCCGATGTCGATGAAATCCACGACGCCCCGGGTGGATCGGACCCGGTCGATGAGGTTGCCCACCGCACCGGCGGCGATGAGGGCCAGCGATGCGACCTGCATGCGCTGATCCGCGCGGGTGGTCCGATAGAGCCCGGCCAACACCGCCAGGGCCACCATGGCCAGCAGCACGAAGGTCCAGCGCGACCCGATCCCCAGGGACAGGCCGAACGCGGCGTTCTGGTTGTACGAAAGGGTGAATTGCACCACGCCGTCGATGACGTGACGCGGCAGGTGCAGTGGCAGGAACGCCACGGCCAGCGCTTTCGCGATGACGTCGGCAACCACGACGCCCAGGAACAGAGGCCAGAAGAGTCGCCCCTTGCTCAAATCACGCTTCTCCTGTCAGTGGCTCGGTATGGTTCAATATACCCAAGAACAACGCGTTCGTCTCCGGTTTTGTGTCCGGGACGCCCGGCCCACGCCGCCCTCCGTCAAACCCAGCTGGCCAGGTCGGCCAGCGTCTTCTTGGCGATGGCTGGGACGCGGGCGTCGGAGGCCGGGTAGCCGGTGACGAGCAGCAGGAAGGGACGCTCGTTGTCGGGCCGGTGCAGGATCTCGTTGAGGAAATCCATCGGGCTGGGCGTGTGGGTGAGGGTGGCCAGGCCGGCATGGTGCAGGGCCGTGATGAGCATGCCTGTGGCAATGCCCACGGATTCCTGCACGTAGTAGTGCTTCACCGTGCGCCCGTCGGCCAGCGTTCCGTACCGCTCGGCGAATATGGCGATGAGATACGGCGCGACCTCGAGAAACGGCTTGTGCTCGTCGGTGCCGAGGGGCGCCAGAGCGTCCAGCCACTCCTTCGGCGCCCGGCTCCGATAGAATTCTCGCTCTTCCGCTTCCGCCGCCTGGCGGATGCGGTGCTTCACCGCTGCGTCGCTCACCACCGCGAAATGCCAGGGCTGCATGTTCGCCCCGCTGGGCGCGGTCCCGGCGGTCAGGAGCGCTTCCTCGATGAGCTCCCGGGGCACCGCGCGATCCGAAAACGCCCGAACCGTGCGCCGGCGCTCCATCTCCTGGCGGAACTCCCGCGCGCGTCGCAGCATCTCGCCCGCCGGGACCTCCTGGAAGGCCAGAGGCTCCATCGCCGGACCGCCAGGCCCGCCCCCGGAGCCGGCGCCAGCGGTGCCAGCGCTCACGGCGTACCCCGGCGGCGCCGTTCTTCCGCGGAGCCGCCGCTCCGGTCCGGCCTGGCGAGGAAGAGGTCGGCCACCGGCAACGTGAGCGTCCGCTGCCTTACGCTGCCCAGGTTGCAGAGCATGGCGATGCCCAGCCGGTCATCGGGAAACCGGATCAGGTCCGCCTTGAAGCCCATCATGGATCCCGTGTGCCCCACGATGCGGTGGCCACGATACGTCGTGTCCACGAGGGCCAGGGCGTAGCTCAGCGTGTCACCATCGTTGAGCACACCCTTCGTCAGCATGGTATGCAGGAAGTCCGGCCCGCCCACTTTGCCGGCGAAGAAGGCGCGTTGCCACGTCAACAGGTCGCCCACCGTGGTGTACAGCCCGCCAGCCCCGACCTTGTCGAAGTTGGACATGTAGCTCTGCACGAAGCCCGTGTCGTCCGCCGGCTCGTAGCTCATGGCCCGATGCTTCACGATATGGCCCGCCCGGTCGTGGAAATGGGAATGGGTCATGCCGAGGGGGCCGAAGACGTTCCGCTGCACGAACTCCCGGAACGACATGCCGCTCACCCGCGCCACGACCTGGGCCAACAGGAAGTAGGCACCGTTGCTGTAGCTGTAGCGCGCGCCGGGCGGGAAGTTCAGGGGCTGGTGGGCCAGAAGCTGAATGGCCGCAGAGTCGCTGAAGACGTCCGCCACCGGGATGCCGGCCCTGCCCATGGCCACGTACAGGTCCGCCACGCCGCTGGTGTGGTGGAGCATCCGACGCAACGTGACACGGCCGTAGGTGGAGTCCGGCAGCTCCGGGATGAACTTGGTGATGCGGTCGTCCAGCGAGAGCCGGCCTCGCTCGGCCAGCAGCACGATGGAGGTGGCCGTGAACTGCTTGGACACGGAGCCGGCGTAGAACACCGTCGCCGGCGTGATGGGAATGTCCCAGTCCAGGTTGGCCGTGCCGTAGCCATTCTGGAATATGGTGCGGCCGTCGCGCGTGACACCCAGCGCGCAGCCCGGGGAGCCGGGCCGTTCGAAGCGGGCGAAGATGGCATCAATGGCCGCGGTGTCCGGTTGCTGCGCCGCCGCCGGCGCCGCCAGCCACGCCAGCAGCACCACGGCCATGCCCGACACGGCCCGCACGCCGCCCCTCGCGGTGTATCCCATGATTCCCCTCCGTAGCCATGAGAACGCACGACCCCGGAAGCGACGATACAGGCGGCGGGATCGGAGCGCGAGGGGCGGCGACGCTATTCGTCGTTGAGCGCACGGCTGGGCTCCACGTGCGTCGCCCGGCGCGCCGGCAGCAGCGTGGCCACCAGCACCGCGCCCAGAAGAACCACGGCC
>CAZUFP010000005.1:49076-73002 GCA_964619835.1 uncultured Gemmatimonadaceae bacterium
GCCACAGGTCCACCATCCAATCCTCCTTCAACTCCCACAGCGCCGACGCCGGAGCGCCCGCCAGGTAACCGAGCTGCGCCAGCACACCACTCCCGTACCGCCGCGGCACTCGCTCCGCTCGACGACGCAGCTGCCACAGCTCCGCCCACCACTCCGCCCACCAGTCGTCGCGCCGACCCTCCGGGACCAGCTTTGACCACACACGCAGCCACCTCTCCGCACCTCGGCCCGGTTCCACGCCCGACGCCCGGCGCGTCAACGGTCTACCTCCCGTCCGCAGGCATGCCGTCCGGCAACCCGGCCTCGCCGTCCGCCATCGCCCGATAGCCACGGATGGCTTCCGCCAACGCAGCTTGCCCCGCTCCCGTCAGCCGGTAGTACCGCCGACGCGGCCGCCGTTCCCGCTGCGCTCGCCCCTCTTCCTCCCACCGGCCCTCCACGTAGCCGCGCTTCTCCAATCGGCCCAGCGTCGGGTACACGGTCCCGCTGGGCAGGCCCGTCCGTTCCATCACGTCCAGCCCGAAGCCAACGCCATCGGCGATGGCGCGCATCACCTGCACGGTGGCGTACCCGAGTCGTCGTCCCATCTCCGCAACACTCCGTTGGCGTGGCCCACTAAGAAGTAATACTACATAGTGCCGCCGCCGACAACCGGAGCGGACGTGACGGAAGGTCAGGGTTCGGGCAGTCGGATGGAGGCGTTCTCGCTGAGCACCAGAACGCGCAGGGTCACGCGCCGGCCCTGGACCAGCTTCTCCCAGAGGGAGACAGAGGTGAACCGGTGGCCTTCCTTGATCTGCCGGGCGATGGCGGGCGCACGGTCCGCGGGCAGGTAGCCGGCGCGGCGATCTCCATCGGCGTCGTAGATGGCGACCCGGTCGCCGCTCTCCACGGCGAGACTCAGGCGGGAGCCCGGATTGAACGTGGGCGATTGGAGGGCGTCGCCGTCCGGCCGTATGTCCTCCAGCTCGAGGGCTTCCAGACCATCGGAGCGCGGCAACGCCTGCCACCGGATACCCATTCCGTCAGAGGCGCGGTGCACGGCGAAGCCGCGACCACTGCCGAATGCGGTCGCTTCCAGACGGTACCGGGAACCGTCTGCCGGGCGGTCGCCGGTTCCCCGGAACCGACGCCAGAGACCAAACAACGTCATCACCAAGCTCATCCCTCGTTCGAAATGGACCCGGCCACCGCCGCGTGCCGTGCTCCGAGAAAAAGCAACGTGCCGTGGCTTGTCAACCGGGCCGGCAAACCGGAGTATCATGGTGGAACGTTCCGCCAGCCATGGAGTCAGCCATGATCGTCGATTTTCTGCCCTTCCCCCACCTACCCCGCGTCCGCGGCCGGCGTGCCCGGCGCAGCACGTGGCGGTCGCCTCGGACCCTTTCGACGATGGCCGTGCTGGCCTTGGCAGTGGCGGCGGCGCCCGCGTCCGGGCAATCGGCGCCCCTTCGAGGCCTGGACGCGTACGTGCAACGGGTCATGAAGGACTGGCGCGCCCCCGGCATCGCCATCGCCATCGTGAAGGACGACAGCGTGGTCCTGGCCCGTGGGTACGGGGTGCGCGAGCTGGGCAAACCGGCGCCCGTGACGAAGAATACGCTCTTCGCCATCGCCTCCACCAGCAAGGCGTTCACGGTGGCAGCCCTGGGCATGCTGGTGGACGAGGGACGCCTGGGCTGGGACACCCGGGTTATCGACGTGCTGCCGGGATTCCAGCTCTACGACCCGTACGTGACCCGCGAGCTCACCGTGCGGGACCTGCTCTCCCATCGGAGCGGCCTGCCGCGCGGGGACTACCTGTGGTACATGTCGCCCTTCGACCGCTCGGAGGTGCTGCGGCGGGTGCGCTACCTGAAGCCCGCCTGGAGCTTTCGATCCCACTACGGCTACCAGAACATCATGTTCATCGTCGCCGGCCAGCTCATCCCGGCGCTTACCGATACCACCTGGGACGACTTCGTCCGCCAGCGCATCTTCCGCCCGCTGGGCATGGACAACAGTACGACGACAGTGCGGCAGCTAGCATCCCGTCCCGACGTGGCCACGCCGCACGGGCTCATCAACGACACCGTCCAGGTCATCACCTGGCCCAACTTCGACAATCTCGGGGGCGCGGGGGCCATCAACTCCAGCGTGGCCGACATGGCGCAATGGATCCGCCTCCAGTTGGGCTCCGGCGTCTTCGAAGGACGCCGGCTGCTCAGCGACAGCGTCATCCGGGAGATGCGCTCGCCTCAGACCATCATCCCGCTGGACAGCGCGGATCACGCCCTGTTCCCCAGCGTGTTGTTCGAGACTTACGGCTTCGGTTGGGACCTGGAAGACTACCGGGGCCACAAGGTCATCACCCACGGCGGCGCGCTGGACGGCATGCGCACCCAGGTCGGCCTCATCCCGGACGCCCACCTGGGCGTCGTCGTCATCACCAACATCAACGAAGGCGCCGTCCCCGAGCTCCTCACGTATCACATCTTCGACCGCTACCTGGGCCCGCGTCCGAAAGGCCAGCAGCGGGACTGGAACCGCCTCTTCCTCGCCCGGGCGGACTCCCAGCGGGCAAAAGCACGGAAACACGAACAGGAGGTCGTCGCCGCGCGCGTCCCGAACACCACGCCCTCCCTGGGCCTGGACGCCTACGTGGGCACGTACCAGGATTCTATGTACGGCAAGGTTGTCATCACCCGGCAGGGCAACCACCTGGCCATTACCGTGGGCCCGCACTTCACCGGACCGCTCCAGCACTGGCACTTCGACACCTTCCGGGCCGTCTGGGACAACCGCTACGAAGGCAAGTCGTTCGTGACGTTCCATCTGGACGCCATGGCCAAGGTGGAGTCCGTCGAAATCGAGGACTGGGGGACGTTCCGCCGCACTCCACCCCCCAACGACGGGGAGACGGGGTGAAGCGTCCGACCGCCGCTCCACCCCGACGGCAAGACCGCTCACCGACACTAGAACACCAGACCCAACGCCACGGCGTCCCGGTCGCCGAAGGTGCCGCCGAAACGGATCGCCCACCGGGGCCGAAATCGCAGGTCGAGGCCCAGGTCCACGGCCGTCGCCACATGCAGCCGATCGTTGTACGGCGTGTTCCCGAAGCGGCCATCCACGATGATGCGCGGCGTCAGGTACGGCGTGAAGCTCACATCGTCGCCATAGACGGTCCGCCCGAACGACACGCCGATGGGAATGCTCACCAGCGTCCAGTCCCCCACGCCGGCGCCGGCGCCCGCCACCAGCGAAACGTCCAGGGGGAATTCCTCCGACGCCGCCGACAGCAGCGCCTCGGCATTGAGTCCGCCGAACACGGTGAGCTGCTGGGCAGCCGTCTCCGTCAAGCCCAGCCGCAGACCCACGTTGCCTTCCCGGCTCCACCACGTCCCCGCAGCGCCCGTCTGTCCCCCGTCCGGATCGATCATGAACAGACCGGGACCCGCTGGCTGTCGCGGAGACGCCAGCATCGGAGAATCCCATGCCACCTGCGCGACGGCCGAAGCCGGCATCAACAGCAGCCCGACGGCCACAGCCATTGCACTCGTATTCCGCATAACGGTTGGTCCCTTCTGCTGTTTTATCACTCGGCTGTCATATTAAAGACGCACCGGCGATGCCAGACGTCACAGGACGCAACTGACTACGGGCCGTTAACTATTGGGAATGCGGAGCTGCCGACGGGGCGTCTTGGGGGGCGGGTCGAGTTATTCTCGTCGGCCCGTGGTCAGGGCGCGGCGGGCGGGCTGGAGGCGACCAGCCAGGCGCTGATGGCGGCGGCCACGGCGTCGCGAGCGGTCGGGGTTTCGCGGACCGGGCGGGCCATTTCGATATGGACCCAGCGGCCGAAGCCGAACGTGTCGTTGGAGTAGTGGCCCTGGGGGTTGGGAGAGCCGGTGAGATCTGTGTAGCCGGAGTCGTGGGCCACCAGCCCCGCGACATAGCCCCGGTCCCTCAGCGTGTCGCGCAGCGCCAGGGCGGACAAGCTCCAGCCGAGCGTGCCCGCGCTGGTGGCACCGTTGCTCACGACGGCGTCCGACTCACTGGTCGGCGGCGAGTGGCTGGCGGCGGCGAATCCGTGGATGGACACGGCCACACTGTCCCGCGCGGCGAGGTGTTCGTGCAGCGCCTGGAAGATGCTGGCCATGGCGCGGGCCATGTCGGAGACGTCGTCCGGGTTGGCGTACCGGTGCGTGCCGGCGATGAAGAGGCCGCGGCACCGGCAGTCCACGTACAGCCGCGCCGCCAGTTGAGGCGTATCCAGATCGTGGAGCGGATGGTCGACCTGGAGCGTGGCGGGGGTGGCCTCCCGCCGTTCGTTCCAGACGTACGTGCCCCAACCGCGTTGGATGGGGGAGCGCTCCACCACGAACAACAGGCTGTCGCCGAGGGTGCGGTCCACGGCGTAGACGACGTCGTAGCCGAACGCCGATAGCGCCGAGTCCGCGGCCGGCGCATGTCCGGCCAGCGCCTCGTCGACCGCCTGGAGGAATCCGGCGACCTCCGCCGGTTCAGGCGGGACGTAGCCCCCCGATCCCTCGCCCGGCATGCCCGCCCGCAATCCGTCGGCGAAGGACACCAGGTCCACCGTGTCCGGAAGCTCGACGGCCGGCCGGTTGTCCGGCGGAGCCGCGGGGCCGGCCGCCTCGCGCGCGCAGGCGGTGAGGCAGACCAGCCCCATGCACAGCCCGACGATTGCCCGTCGCATCCCCGTTCCCGGCAAGCGCCCTCGCATTCCTGCGGACCATCGCATCATCGCAAGATACGACGTCGCATCGAGCGCGCAAAACGGCGAACGGGCCGCCGAGTCTTCGTCGAAGTCCGCCTGCCGCCGTCCCGCGCCGATCGGTGCGAATGATCAGCAGCATGGGACGTCGGCGACGGACCAGCCACGGAACGCATCGGGACTCAGCCCGGAACGCTCCCACGTTTTGGTGAGGCGACTCCGACCGTCAGGCGGGGGAGTGCCCGGTTGCATGTCCCTGCGGGCCCATGGTCCTGTGCTGCATGGCGCCACTTGCGCCCGAGAACCCGAAGATCAGGAACACCAGGCCGACGATCACGTTGTTCCACCAGAGACCGGAACCCATGAGAAGGCTCTGGATGAACCCCGCGATGAACAGCCATATGCCCACGACTCCCGTGATCCAACCCTGCGCCGGACGTTCTGCCAGCATGCTGAAGCCGAGAACCGCGGTGATGATGCCCACGATCCAGTTGCTCCAGGAGTAGAATGCAGGTGTCGCCGAGAAGAACGGGACGATCCCCGTCCAGATGCCGAGTAAGCCAATAACCCAACCATTCCACATAACCTTCGCTCCTTTCGAAGGGTGCCTTACTTGCCCTTCCTACGAGGCATTAACCGTTCCAGAAGAGCGCGCCGCGGCATACGACGACGCCGCTCGGGAGGTACCGGTCGTTCGTGGGTTACGGGTGCCCGGTGGCGGGCAGGTAGGGTGAAAAACAGGCCCTGGTCAGGCTCAGGCAGGGGAGGGGCGAGGGAAGGAAGGGGACCTGCCCCTACCCCTCCCCTGCCAGAGCCTGTCGTGCGCCGTTCGTGGAGCGAGCCGCCGACGGCTCACTTCACGAACAGCATGTCCCGATAGGTGGGCAACGGCCACAGGTCGTCGGGCACCACCTTTTCGAGGCAGTCCACGACGCCGCGCACCGCAGCCATGGCGGGCACGATGTTGTCCCGCATGTGGCGCGCCTTCGACGGGATCTCATCGCCGCCCAGCTCGGCGTTCTGGGCCACGAGCTGGTCCAGGCGCCCACGCAGCTCGTCGATGAGCGCGCCCAGGGTCTGGATCGTGTCCATGACGCCGGCGCTGGTGAGGCCCAGGTCCTTCGCCCTTCCGGCGGCGTCCAGCAGGTCGTTCAGATAGCGCACCGCCGCCGGCAGCACCATGGTGCTGGCGATATCCGCCGTCGTTTCGCCTTCGATGTTGATGGTCTTGAAGTACTGGTCCACGGCCACTTCGTAGCGCGACTCCATCTCCCGCCGGCTCAGGACGTTGTACTTCTCGAAGAGTGCCACGTTCTTGTCTGCCTCGAAGGCTTCGAACGCGTCCAGCGAGCTGGGCACGTTCAGCAGGCCCCTGCGCTCCGCTTCCTCGTGCCATTCCGCAGAATAGCCGTCGCCGTTGAAGATAATGCGCTTGAAGTGGGGCACTTCGGCCGCGATCACATGACGCAGCGCAACGTTCAGCTCCACGCCGTTGCCGAGCTCCCCCTCCAGGGCCGTGCACATCTCGTCGATGGCTTCGGCGACGATGGTGTTCAGCACGGTCGCCGGGAATGAGATGGACTGACTGCCGCCCAACGCGCGGAACTCGAACTTGTTGCCCGTGAACGCGAAGGGCGAGGTCCGGTTCCGGTCTCCGGCGTGCTTCGGCAGGTGCGGCAGCACCGGCACGCCCAGGCCCAGCAAACCGCCGGCCTTGCTGGAGTTCGCGGTGCCCAGCCGTTCGATCTGGTCGAAGATGTCCGTGAGTTGTTCACCGAGGAACGCCGAGATGATCGCCGGCGGCGCTTCGTTCGCCCCCAGCCGATGGTCGTTGCCCGCGTACGCGACGCCCAGGCGCATGAGGTCCTGGTGGCGCTCCACGGCCTTCAGCACCGCCGTCACGAAGAACAGGAACTGCAGGTTGTCGTGCGGCGTGTCACCCGGCTCCAGCAGGTTCCGCTCCCGCGTGCCGAACGCCCAGTTCAGGTGCTTGCCGCTCCCGTTCACGCCGAAGAACGGCTTCTCGTGCAGCAGCGCCACCATGCCGTAGTCCCGCGCCTTGCGCCGCAGCAGCAGCATCAACAGCTGCTGATGATCCGCCGCCAGGTTCGCATTCTCGTAGATGGGCGCCATCTCGTACTGCCCTGGCGCCACCTCGTTGTGCCGCGTCTTCACCGGCACGCCCAGCCGGTACAGCTCCCGCTCCACGTCCATCATGAACGACAGCACCCGCTCCGGGATGGACCCGAAGTAGTGATCTTCCAGCTCCTGCCCCCGCGGCGGCTTCGCGCCGAACAGCGTGTGACCCGTCGTCACAAGGTCCGGACGCCGGAAATAGAACTCCTCGTCGATGAGGAAGTACTCCTGCTCCGGCCCCACCGTCGCCGTCACGCGCTTCGGCGCGTCCCCGAACAACGCCTGCGCCCGCCGCGTCTGCTCGTCCAGCGCCACCATCGACCGCAACAGGGGCAGCTTCACATCCAACGCCTCCCCGGTCCACGACGCGAACGCCGTGGGAATCGACAGGAACGGGCCCGATGGACCCTCCACGATGAACGCCGGCGACGTCGGGTCCCACGCCGTGTATCCCCGCGCTTCGAACGTCGCCCGCACCCCACCCGACGGGAACGACGACGCGTCCGGCTCCCCCTGGATCAGGTCCTTGCCGCTGAACTCCGCCGTCGCCCCGCCGCCTTCGTTCGGCGTGATGAACGAGTCGTGCTTCTCCGCCGTCAGCCCCGTCAACGGCTGGAACCAGTGCGTGAAGTGCGTGGCGCCCCGCTCCGTCGCCCATTCCTTCATCGCCAGCGCCACCGCGTCCGCCACGCTCCCGTCCAGCACACGCCCCTCTTCGATCGTCTCCACCAGCCGGTCGAACGCCTGCTTCGGCAGCCGGGCCTTCATCTCCGTCAGGCTGAACGTCAGCTCGCCGAAGATCTTCTCGATGTCCATCGGAGTGGGACCCGCAGGTTTGCCGTTCGTCTGACCGTTGGCCGACTTCCAGCCCTTCGCCGCAGCAAGTGCATCGAACCGGGATGCGGTACGCGTGTGCATGAGCCTCTCTCGAAACAAGACGTTCAACGGGCGGCCCGGCCGTCGTGTCGGACCCATCCCAAGGTCGCCCGCCGGCGCGTACGCGCCCGCGGCCTTTCCAAGCTAGGCAGGAGCCCCCGTGGTGTCAATAGTCATTTTCGATATCGCACGTTCCACGATGACGATTTGCACGATTTGTGGTCGATCATGCGAAGTGGACATACAAAAGTTGCAGATCGTACACATCCGCGGATACGCCAGAAACAGACCCGAGACGGACCCGCGACGTGCGAATTGCGTGACGGGGCGCCACGTGTTACCGGGTACGGGGACCCGGCGAAGGGAGAGACGACGATGAAGCGTGTTGCGATGGTGGTGCTGCTCGGGACGTTGAGCGGGTGCGGGCGTGGCCTGGACATGGACCGCTACCCGCTGGTGCCCATGCCGGAGCACGTGAGCGCGCGCTCCGGGTCCTTCGTGCTGGATGCGTCGACGCGGGTGGTACTGGCGGACACGACGGCCGCGCTACGCCAGGCGGCGTCGTTGCTGGTGGAGCCGATGCGCCTGGTGTCGGGGTTGCCGCTGCCCATGTCGGCGGGGGCGGCCGAGGAGGGGGACGCCATCGTGCTGGGGGTGGCGCCGTGGCCGGACTCCGGGAGCGAGGAGCGCTACCAGCTTTCGGTGACGCCGACGGGGGTGAAGCTCACGGCGCCGTCGGTGACGGGCGTGTTCCGGGGTTTGCAGACGCTGCGCCAACTGTTGCCGTCGTGGCTGGAGCAGGGTGTGGGGAGCGCGTGGCGGACGTTGCCGCCGGCGATGGGCGGTTCGTCGTCGTGGTCGATCCCGGCGGTGGAGATCGCGGACGGGCCACGTTTCGCGTACCGTGGCCTTCATCTGGACGTGGACCGGCATTTCTTCCCGCCGACGGCGGTGAAGAAGTACGTCGACCTGATGGCGCTGTACAAGTACAACACGCTGCACTGGCACCTGACGGACGACCAGGGCTGGCGGATCGAGATCAAGCGGTATCCAAAGCTGACGCAGGTGGGTGCGTGGCGATCAGAGACGCAGGTGGGGCGGGACCACGATCCATACCGGGGCGACGGGCAACGGTACGGCGGCTACTACACGCAGGACGAGGTGCGCGACGTCGTGGCGTACGCGGCGGCGCGTCACATCACGGTGATCCCGGAGATCGAGATGCCCGGGCACTCGCGGGCGGCGCTGGCGTCGTACCCGGCGCTGGGCTGCAACACGCCGGACACGCTGACGGTGGCGACGACCTGGGGCGTGTTCCCGCAGATCTACTGTCCGAAGGAAGCCACGTTCACGTTCCTGGAGAACGTGCTGACGGAGGTGATGGACCTGTTCCCGAGCCCCTACATCCATATCGGTGGGGATGAGGCGCCCAAGACAGCGTGGCGGGCCAGTGATTCGGCGCAGTCGGTGATCCTGGGGCAGGACCTGGCGGATGAAGAGGAGTTGCAGAGCTGGTTCGTGCAGCGGATCGAGCGGTTCCTGAACGCGCACGGCCGGCAGCTGATCGGCTGGGACGAGATCCTGCAGGGCGGGCTGGCACCGGGGGCGACGGTGATGTCGTGGCGTGGCATGCAGGGTGGCATCGAGGCGGCGCGGCAGGGCCACGACGTGATCATGACGCCGGGCCACTACGTGTATTTCGACCACTACCAGGGAGACCCTCGCTACGAGCCGCTGGCCATCGGCGGCTACACGCCTCTGGACACGGTCTACGCCTTCGAGCCCGTGCCGCCGGAGCTGTCCCCCGCGCAAGCCCGGCACGTGATCGGAGCCCAGGGCAACGTGTGGACCGAGTACATCCCGGACTTCCGGCAGGTGGAGTACATGGCCTACCCGCGAGCCCTGGCGCTGGCGGAGGTTTTGTGGTCGCCGCGGCGCGCCCGGGACTGGCCGGGGTTCCTGCACCGGCTGGCTCACCAGTTCGAGCGGCTGGACGGGCTGGACACCAACTACCGGGTGCCCGTGGTGCACGGCCTGGAGGGGGGCACGCACCTGACGTTGGACGGCCGGGTGCACATTGCACTCACGACGATGATGCCGGGCTCTGAGATCCGGTATACGACGGACGGCACCGATCCAGACCCTTCGTCCACCCGGTACACGGGTGCGGTGGACCTGACGGTGGACAGTGTGACGACGGTGACGGCGCGGGCGTTCCCTCCGCACATCCGGCCGAGTCTGTCCCGGAGCGCGACCTTCCGGCGTGCGACGCCGCGGCCTGTGGTTTCCGTGGACAGCGCCGTCCTGCGGCCGGGGCTGCATTGGACGCTCTACGACGGGCCGTTCTTCTCGGTCACGGACCTGGACACGGCGACCGCTGCGCGTTTCGGTCTGGCAGACAGTCTGGCATTGCGAGGCGACGAAGGGCGCCAATATTACGGCCTCCGGCTCGCGGGCTACCTGCGAGCGCCAACGGATGGACTCTACACGTTCCACGTGGCGTCGGCGGACGGGAGCCGGTTGGTGATCGACGGCCGGACGGTGGTGGACCACGACGGACAGCACGGCTTCACGGAACGTTCAGGGGATGCGGCCCTGGCGGCGGGCTGGCACGCGGTGGAGCTGCGGTTTTTCCAGGGCGGTGGCGGCGGGGCGCGTCTGCGCGTGGAAGTGACACCGCCGTCGGGGGCACGGGAAGCGGTGCCCGAGGACTGGCTTGCGCACCGGCCGGCGGGGGACGCCGGCGGTCGTTGAATCTTGATCCGTCCTGGCCGCTTGGGTAGTATCCGATCACTCTGACGCGCAGATCCAGGCAGGAAGGTATTCATGGCACGGACCGATGAGGGGCGGCGGGACGCGGTGGAACCGGCGCGTTCGGGCCCATCGGCGACACTGGAATCGTTCGTCTCCAAGCTGCACGCCGATGGAGTGGAAGCCGGCCGCAAGGAAGCCGAGCGTCTGATCCAGGACGCGCGGGACCAGGCGGACTCGATCATCGGGGCGGCGGAAGAAGAGGCTCGCCGCATCATCGAGTCCGCGGACGCGCAGGCAAAGAGGGAGAAGGAGCGGGTGAGCGCCGAGCTGCGTCTTGCCGGACGGGATGCGGTGTTGCAGCTGCGTGCGGCGCTGGACGCGGCGCTGGGGGCAGTGTTGCGTGGGGCGGTGGTGAAGGAGCTGAACAACTCGGCGGTGATCGCCGACCTGCTCCGGGAGATGGTGTCTGCATACGCCGCCGCGGATGCCGTCGGCCAGTCGGGCATGGAGGTCCGTGTGTCGCGGGAGCTGGCCGACGAGCTCGCGGACTGGGGCATGAACGAGCTGGGCAAGTCTCTGAAGAACGGCGGCACGGTGAACCTCAAGGCGACGCTGGCCGAGGCCGGTTTCGAATACCGTCTCGCCGGCGCGACGGTGGAAGTGACGCCGGATGCCGCGTTGGAGAAATTGCGGGAGCTGGTCTCGCCGCGACTGCGCGAGCTGCTGAACGACACGACGAAGGATTCCGTTGCCGGCCACGGTGGCGCGCACGCCGCCGGCCGCACCGGCGCGCCTGCCAGCGAGCATTAAGCCCGTGGGCTCCCGGGTCGGATGATGGCAGGCCACAACTACTACCTGGCCACGGTTCTGCCCGCACTGGGCGATCTGGGCAGCGCGCCCCCCGTGGCGCTCCAGGATCTCGTTCAACACGTTCAGGGCCTGCCGCTCCAGGCGTCGGTGGAGGTCGTGATCCTCGCCGATGACCTGAACCAGCGCGACGCTTTCCTCTCCGGGGAGCTTCTCCGACCCGAGCCGGCCGTGCTGACCCGGGCGCAGACGCGGGGCGAAGCGCCTCTGCCAGATTTCCTCCACGCGGGTGTGCCGGAGGACGCCGGGCGTCTGTTCGTGGACGCCACGTGGGCCGCCTATTTCCGGCACGCGTCCGCCCTGGGGCGACGTCGCGGCGGCCTTCTCGCCCGCTGGGTGGGGAGTGAGATCTGGTTGCGCAACGCGCTGGTGACGGCGCGTGCCAAGGTCCTGGGGCTGGACGCGGAGTCGCGCCTCGTGACCCCGGAGCTGGGCGTCGAGCAACCGGAGCTGGAAGGCGCAATCGAGGAGTGGGGCCTGGCGGCGACGCCTTTGGCGGGCCTGCGCGTCCTGCTGGGCGCCCGCTGGCAGTGGCTGGCCCGGCGCGAAGGATGGTTCACTTTCCACGATGATGAGATGATCGCATACACAGCCAAGCTCGTCCTGCTTCACCGCTGGTACCGCCTCGCCCGAGGCGTGCCGGCCGGCGCGGACCAAGGGGCCGTGGCATGAACGGCCACATTCTGGCGGTCTACGGCAACATGGTGGTGGCTCGAGCCGGGGGCCGCGTCGTGCAGAACTCGGTGGCCCGCTGCCACCGCAGGGACGGCGCCCGGTTGATGTCCGAAGTCATCCGCGTGCGCGGGGACCTGGCGGACCTCCAGGTGTTCGAGGAAACGCGAGGCCTGCGGGTGGGAGACGTCGTCGAATTTGGCGAAGAGATGCTCTCCGTGACGCTGGGTCCGGGCCTGCTGGGCCAGATCTACGACGGGCTGCAGAACCCGCTGCCGGAGATCGCGCGCCAGTCGGGCTACTTCCTCACGCCGGGTCAGTCGGTGCCCGGTCTGCCTCAGCAGCGCCGGTGGGCGTTCACGCCGACGGCGCACGTAGGTGACACCGTGGAAGCGGGGGACACGCTGGGCACGGTGGACGAGGGCATCTTCAAGCATCGCGTCATGGTGCCGTTCACCTGGCACGGGCGCTACACGGTGTCCGAGATCGAAGAGGCGGGCGAGTTCACCGTATCGGACCGCGTGGCCGCGCTGGCAGACGCGTCCGGCGGCGAGCGGCCGGTGACCATGCAGCAGAACTGGCCGGTGAAAGTGCAGCTGGGCGTGGCCCGGCAACGCCTGCTGCCCCGGGATCCGCTGGTCACGCGGGTGCGCATCATCGACTCCATGTTCCCCGTGGTGCGCGGCGGCACCTTCTGCATCCCGGGCCCGTTCGGCTCGGGCAAGACGGTGCTCCAGCAGATCATGTCGCGGCACGCGGAAGTGGACGTCGTGATCGTGGCGGCGTGCGGCGAGCGGGCCGGCGAGGTGGTGGAGACGATCCGGGAGTTCCCGCATCTGCAGGACCCGCGTACGGGCCGCAGCCTGATGGAGCGGACCATCATCATCTGCAACACGTCGGCCATGCCGGTGGCGGCCCGGGAGGCGTCGGTATACACCGCCGTCACCCTGGGAGAGTACTACCGGCAGATGGGCCTGCACGTGCTGCTGCTGGCCGACTCGACGTCGCGCTGGGCCCAGGCGATGCGCGAGTTGTCGGGCCGGCTGGAGGAGATTCCGGGTGAGGAGGCGTTCCCGGCCTACCTGGAGAGCCGCATCGCGTCGTTCTACGAGCGGGCGGGCGCGCTGGAGCTGCGCACGGGCGAAGTGGGCACGCTGACCATCGGCGGCACGGTGAGCCCGGCGGGCGGCAACTTCGAGGAGCCGGTGACACAGGGCACCCTCAAGGTGGTGGGCGCTTTCCACGGCCTGTCCACGGCCCGTGCGCACGCGCGGCGCTACCCGGCCATCGACCCGCTGGACTCGTGGAGCAAATACACGGGCATCGTCGAGGCGCCGAAGGTTGCGCGCATCCGCACGCTGCTGAGCCGGGGCCACGACATCCGCCAGATGATGATGGTGGTGGGCGAGGAGGGGATCGGGGCGGAAGATTTCATGGCGTCGCTCAAGGCAGAGTTCTTCGACGCCTGCTTCCTGCAGCAGAACGCGTTCGATGAAGTGGACGCCGCCACGACGGCGGAGCGGCAGCGGTTCATGTTCGACAAGATCCTGGATGTGGTGGATCTGGACTTCGAGCTGGAGGACAAGGACGAGGCGCGCCGGGTGATGTTCCAGGCGACGGATCTGTTCCGGACGTGGAACTACGCGCCATTCAACAGTGCGGAGTTCGAGGACGCGCAGGCGGCCATCGACACGTTCATCCAGCGGCGGGGCCGGCAGGAGACCGCCGAGGAAGAGCTTCAGGTGCCATGAGGAAGTACTTCGACGACATCGTCCGCATCGCCGGTAGCGTGGTGACGGTGAAGGCCTCGGGTGTCGGCTACGAGGAGCTGGGCGTCATCACGAGCGAACATGGCAGCTCGCTGGCGCAGGTCATCCGCCTCGATGACGACGAGGTGAGCGTCCAGGTCTTCACGGGCACGCACGGCCTGTCCACGGAGGACCGCGTCCGGTTCCTGGGCAAGCCCATGCAGGTCGCCTTCGGTGACGGGCTGCTGGGCCGCATCTTCGACGGTGCGGGGCGGCCGCGGGACGGGCGGCCCGACCCGGACGGCGAGCCGGTGGAGCTGGGCTCCCCGCCCGTGAATCCCATGAAGCGGCGCCTGCCGGACCGGATGATCCGAACGGGCATTCCCATGATCGACATCTTCAACTCCCTGGTGGAGTCCCAGAAGCTGCCGATCTTCTCGGTGGCGGGCGAGCCATACAACGAGGTGCTGGCCCGCATCGGGCTGCAGGCGAACGCGGACGTGGTGGTGTTCGGTGGAATGGGCCTGCGCCACGATGACTACCTGGCGTTCCGGAGCGCCTTCGAGGAGGGCGGCGTGCTGGGCCGCACGGTGATGTTCGTGCACACGGCGTCGGACGCATCGGTGGAAGCCCTGCTGGTCCCCGACCTGGGCCTGGCGGTGGCGGAGCAGTTCGCGCTCCAGGGCAAGCGGGTGCTGGTGCTGCTGACGGACATGACGGCCTTCTCCGACGCCCTCAAGGAGATCGCCATCATCATGGAGCAGATCCCGTCCAACCGCGGCTACCCGGGCGACCTGTACACGCAGCTGGCGCGCCGGTACGAAAAGGCCGTGGATTTCGAAGGTGCGGGCACGGTCACGGTGCTGGCCTGCGTGACCATGCCGGGCGACGACGTGACGCACCCCGTCCCGGACAACACCGGCTACATCACGGAAGGGCAGTTCTACCTGCGCAACGGCCGCATCGAGCCGTTCGGCTCCCTGTCGCGGCTGAAGCAGCTGGTGAACGGCGACACGCGGGACGACCACCGGGCCATCATGGACGGCTGCATCCAGCTCTACGCGAGCTGCTCGGAGAGCCGGGAGAAGCGGGACATGGGCTTCGAGATGACCGCCTGGGACCGCAAGCTGCTGCATTACGGGGAGCAGTTCGAGGCCCGCATCATGGACCTGGCGGTGGACATCCCGCTGGAGGCGGCGCTGGACCGCTGCTGGGAGATCCTCGCGGAGTGCTTCGAGCCGATGGAAACGGGGATCCGGCGCAACATCGTGGAAGCCCACTGGCCGGAACGCATCGTGGAAGCGGCGAGCTGATCGAGATGGCGAAGAAGGTTTCGCTGACCCGTGTCGAGCTCAAGCGGCAACGCGAGGAGCTCACCCGCTACGAGCGATTTCTGCCTGCCCTGCAGCGCCGGCAACAGCAGCTCCAGCTGGCCATGCAGGAGCTGGAGCGTTCGCTGGCACGGGCACGCCGTGATTTCGATCAGGCGCAACGCAGGTTCGAGCGCTATGACGCCGTTCTGCGGGACCGGGCGGGCGTGAACGTACAGGGGTTGAGCGAGCCGGACGATGTGGAGATCGGCAGTGCCAACGTGGCGGGCGTGCAGGTCCCCGTCTTCAAAGGCATCTCGTTCAGCGAGCCGGACTACAGCCTGTTCGCCACGGCGCCGTGGGTCGATCAGGCGCTGCAGGACCTGCGCGAGCTGACGCGCCACCGAACCGAGCTGCGAGTTCTGGAGCAGCAGGAGGCGGTGGTGAGGCGTGAGTTGTTGCGGGTCGTGCAGCGGGTGAATCTGTTCGAAAAAGTGAAGATCCCTGAGGCACGCGACGCCATCCGCCGCATCCGCATCACGTTGGGCGACGCCATGGCGGCGGCGGTGGGCCGGGCCAAGATCGCCAAAGCCAAGCTGGCCGCCACGACGAACCGGGAGAAAGGGGAGGAGGGCGCCGTTTCGTGATCGTGCCCATGAAGAAGGCCCTGGTGGCATGCCGGCGGCGGGACCGCGAGCAGCTCCTGGCGAGACTGCAGGAGCTGGGCGTGCTGCACGTGGTGCCCGTGGACCCGGCCCGCGCCGTCCCCGACGAGACCGCCACGGAATCCCTCGCCCAGATCCAGCGCGCGCTCCACATCCTGGCGGACGTGCAGCCCGCGGGCGTCCGCCCGGAGATCGAGCCGGTGCAGGCAGCGCGGGAAGTGCTGGCCATCCGCCGCCGCCGCACGGAACGCGAAACCCGTCTGGGCGTGTTGCAGCGGCACCTCCGCCAGCTGGACCTCTGGGGAGACGTGCGGCTGGAGCAGTTCGAAGACCTGCTGGACATGGGCGCGGAAGTGCGGCTCCTTTCCCTGCCGGCCAACCGGATCGCCGACCTGCGTGCGGAGCTGGTCCAGGTGCTGGGCGCCGCCAGCCGGCAGCGTCGGCTGGTAGCCGTGGTCAACCTGGAGAGCGACGGCGTGCCCCCCGGTGCCGAAGCCATCCCGCTGCCCGCCCGGGACCGGGCATCGATCCAGGAGGAAGCGACGGAGCTGGACCGTGCCATCCAGCGGGACCTGGCGCGCCGCGCGCAGCTGGCGCATCTGGTCCCGGAGATGGAAGCGGAGCGGACGCGGCTGGAGGAAGAGGCCCGCTGGAGCGTGGCGGTGCGGAGCGGCCTGGACGGCGAAGACCTGTACGCCGTGCAGGGCTGGGTGCCCGCGGAGAGGGCCCGGAACCTGAACCGACGCCTGGGAAGTGTCGGGCTCGCGGCCGCCGTGCAGATCCAGGACCCGGGCCCGGAAGAACGCCCCCCCACCCTGATCCAGTACCCCCGTTGGGCGCGGCCCATCCAGGGTCTTTTCGACATGCTCGGCATGCTGCCGGGCTACGACGAGTTCGATCTGAGCAGCGTGTTCGTCGTGGCCCTGCCCATCTTCGCCGGCATGCTCATCGGCGACGCCGGCTACGGGCTGCTCTTCCTGGCCGTGCCCCTGGCCGTGTACCGCAAGGCCATCGCCGCCATGGGCGCCGACAAGATCCACCTGCTCCTGCTTTTCGGCGCGGCCGCGCTGGCGTGGGGTTCCGTCACCGGCGTCTGGTTCGGGTTGAACGCCAGCACCATCGCCGGGGCCGGGGGCGTGGTGGGCGACCTCGGGCACCTGCTGGACCGCCTGGTGCTGGTACGCGGCACCGAGACGGAGACGCGCACGATCCTCATCAAGATCTGTTTCATCATCGGCACGTCCCATCTCATCGTGGCTCACGCACGGCGGTTCATGGCGTTGAGCCCGGCCAGCGAGGCCATCGCGGAGATCGGCTGGTGCATCGTCCTGACGGCCATGCTGGGGCTCATCTGGATCCTGTTCTTCGGTGCCGAAGCCGCTCCACACTGGTTGCCGCGCGTCGTCATCGGCGGCATGGCCATCGGGCTGCTCATCGTCATCTTCTTCCGTTCGCCGCAGCGGTCCCTGGCCCGAAGGATCGGGCTCGGCCTGGCCGGGAGCCTGCTGCCGCTGACGGGCACGTTCAGCGACACGCTCAGCTACATCCGGCTCATGGCCGTGGGCCTCGCCAGCTACTACCTGGGCTTCGCCACGAACACCCTGGCGGCCCAGCTCGCCGGCGTGGGCACCTGGTTCGCCGGATCCCTCGTGCTCATTCTCGGACACCTGATCAACATCGGGCTCGTCCTGATCGCCATCTTCGCGCATGGCGTCCGCTTGAACCTGCTGGAATTCTCGAGCAACGCCGGCGTCCAGTGGACCGGCTACCCGTACCGACCGTTCGCAGATAGGAGGAGGGGCTGATGATCGATTTCTGGGGGCAACTCGCGCTGGGGCTCGTACTGGGCATGGCCGCCACGGGTAGCGCGCTGGGGATCGGAGCGGTGGGCCAGGCGGCAGCGGGGGCATGGGCGAAGGAGGCGCGGGCCGGCAAGCCGCTCAGCTTCTCGTACGTGATCCTCATCGGTCTGCCGCTGTCCCAGACCATCTACGGCGCCATCCTGATGCTCATCGGGCTGCGCTCCCGCGTCTACGCGCCGGAGCTGCTCCACGCCAATGCCGGAGCGCTGCTGGGGATCGGCATTGCCGGGGGCCTGGCCGAGCTCTTCAGCGCGTGGGTCCAGGGCCGGATCGGCGCCGCCGCCTGCCGCGCCCTGTCGGAAGGCGAGGGGCAGGGTCTCGCGTTCATGATCATCGCCATGGGCATCGTGGAGACCGTCGGCCTGTTCGGATTCGTGTTCCTGCTCATGGTGCTGCCCTGATGGAAGGCGAGGCGCGGCCGACGGCCGCGCCTCGCCTTCCGGGGGAGCGGGGCCCGGCATGGCCCCGCTCCGCCATCAGAAGGGAACGCTCAGGGCGTCGCAGAGCCAGCGCATGAGCGGCGAGGCAGCGGCACAGATCTCGGCGTACTCGTCCACGAAATCCGCACGCGTCACGGCGGCCGGCAGCAGCTCCGCGCCGGCCGTGAAGTCCTTCCGCTTGAGGTCTTCCGCCAGCGGGTGAGCCGGGTCGAACCCTCGCGGCACCCGCTTCAGGCGGTCGCCGTCGAGACCGTACCATTCGCGAAACCCGGCATCGTCGCGGGCCGCGATCCAGCGGTCGGGGTCTTCCACGAGGGCGTCCCGGACGCGGCGCAGGCTCGCCGAGTCGGGATGCCAGATGCCGCAAGCCGCGAAGACTTCGCCCGGCGCGATATGCAGGTAGAATCCCGGGGCGTGGACGTCCCTCGCCAATTCGTGCGGGAAACGGATGCCCAGGTGCGTCTTGTACGGACGCCGGTCCCGGGCGAAACGCATGTCCCGGTGGATCCGGAACAGCGATCCGCCGACCGGCCGGGGATCGGCGCGGAAATGCGGGCTGATACGCGCCAGCCTGGGCGCGAAGTCCATGATGAAGCGCAGGGCAGCCCCTCTGACGTGCGTCTCGTAGCGTTCCCGGTTGGCCTCGAACCAGTCCCGGTTGTTGTTGTGACCGAGCTCGCGCAGGAACTCGAACGTAGCATCGCTGAAATGGGCGGTCATAGCATCGTCCCGGACAGCACCATGCTGGCCACGGAGAAGTAGATGACGAGCCCCGTCACGTCCACGAGGGTGGCCACGAACGGGGCGGACGCGCTTGCGGGGTCGAACCCCAGGCGTCGCAGCAGGAAGGGCAGCATGGAGCCCACGAGGGAGCCCCACAGCACCACGCCCACCAGGCTGGCGCCGACGGTGAGGGCAATGAGCACGTAGTGGGCGCCGTAGACGTTGCCGACGGCCTGCCAGACGAAGATGCGGACCAGGCCGATGAGCCCCAGGATCACGCCAAGGGCCAGGCCGGCCGCGATCTCGCGGCGCGCCACGCGCCACCAGTCTCCGAGCCGGACCTCCCCCACCGCCATGGCGCGGATCACCAGCGTGGTGGCCTGTGAGCCCGAATTGCCGCCGCTGGAGATGATCAGGGGCACGAACAGGGCCAGCACGACCGCCCGCGCGATCTCCTGTTCGAAATGTCCCATGGCCGTGGCGGTGAGCATCTCCCCCAGGAACAGAGCCGACAGCCAGCCCGCGCGTTTGCGCACCATGCGACGCAACCGGATCTGGAGGTAGGGCTCGTCGAGGGCCTCCGTGCCGCCGACCTTGTGGACGTCCTCCGTCTGTTCCTCGATGATGGCGTCCAGCACATCGTCCACGGTGACGATCCCGAGCATGTGGCCCCCATCGTCCACCACGGGCACGGCGAGCAGGTTGTACTTGCGGATGAGGCGGGCCACCTCCTCCTGGTCGGTGAAGGGCGTCACCGTGATGGGTGTCCGCCGTGGCTCGACGTCGCTGATGGAACGCTGCCGCTCGACACCCATGAGCTCCCGCAAGGAGACCACCCGGTCCAGGCGGCCGGCCGAATCCTCGACGTAGATGTTGTAGACCGTCTCCTTGACACCGCCCACGTCGCCGATGTGGCGGAGGGCGGTTTCCGCCGTCCACGTGCCCGGCACGGCGACGAACTCCGTCGTCATGAGGCCGCCGGCCGTCTCCTCGGGGTACGCCATGATCAGGGAAGCCGACCGGCGCGTGTCGGGGTCCAGCCTGGGCAGCAGGCGCTCCCGCTCCCGGTCTTCCATGTCGCGGAGCAGCTCCGCCTGCTGGTCCGAAGACATGGCATCGAGCAGCGGCGCCCGCTCGCCGTCGGGCAGACCCCGGAAGATGTCCAACCGGCGGCCCAGTTCCGGCTCATCCAGCACCTGGACGGCCACGTCCAGCGGCAGCGCTCGGATCACCCGGGCCACGGCCGCCGGAGAAAGGGTGTTGAGCCCCTCCACGACGTCCGCGACGCGCATCGGCACCACCGTCTCCGCCAGCTCCGCGGGGTCCCCGGACAGCAGGTACAGCAGCTCCGGGTTCACGGTCTGCTCCATTGAAGACCTCGGGAAGAGGGGCTGTCTGACTCCGGCCCGAACGACGGCGTCCCGGACCGGCCGCGTCGCGGCCGTCTCGCCGCATGGCTCGCGCCAGCAGGGTGGCGGCGCCGCGCCCGGATGTTGTTTTGCCGAGCCAGGCGGCGGCAACGGCCGATCGGATCGCGGGTGTCGGGTTGGGTTGAAAAGGGAGTTGAGGGGTCGGAAAACCGGGCGTTCCGTAACGCGGCGGCTATTCCGCGACCAGCCGCTGGACGGACGGGTGCACCGGAAGGAGGACGTGGAACGCGGCGCCGCGGCCGGCGCGGCTGCGCACGTCGATGCGCCCCTCGTGCGCCTGCACGGCCGCCCGCGCGATGGCCAGCCCCAGGCCGGCGCCCTCTCCGCCCATGTGACGGCCCAGACGCCCCTGGTAGTACTTCTCGAACACGAACTCGAGCTCGTCCGCCGAGATGCCCGGACCGGTGTCCACGACGTCGAACAACACCCGCCCGGACTCGCCCCGGATGCGCACGTTCACCGAGCCTCCGCCCGGCGTGAACTTGATGGCGTTCCCGATCAGGTTGCCCAGGATGTCCTCGCGCAGGGAATCCGGGTCCGCGATCATGAACCGGGGCGCGGATTCATGCAGCTCCACGTTCAGCTCGACCTCCTTGCGCCGCGCCACCGGACCGAATTGCTCCTTCAGGTCGTCGGCGAAGTGGCCGAGATTGATCTCCTCGAGGCCCAGACGCGCATGGCCCGCCTCGATCCGGCTGATCTCCAGCAGCTGGTTGAGGCGCCTGCCCAGGACTTCCGTCTGGCGGCCCAGCGAGCGCACGAGGTCCAATGCTCGCCCCTGCAGCGTCTCCGAGAGCTCCTCCTCGATGAGCTCGGCGTAACCCGTGATCACGCTGATGGGCGTCTTCAGGTCGTGACTCGCCACGCCCACGAACTCCGCCTTCATGCGGTCCAGCTCCGCCAGCCGCGTGGCCATGGAGCGGAACGAACGGAACAGCTCGCCAATCTCATCGCGCCGCTCG
Organism: uncultured Gemmatimonadaceae bacterium; assembly: GCA_964619835.1. Lineage (GTDB taxonomy): Bacteria > Gemmatimonadota > Gemmatimonadetes > Longimicrobiales > RSA9 > JARRJS01. Next base: position 70,242 of record CAZUFP010000005.1, read on the forward strand.
AAGGGGAGGTCCGGGGCCACGTCGAAGTCGCCGTCGGCCACGCGGCCCATGGCGGTGCGCAGGCGTTCCAGGGGGCGAATCAGGAAGCCGGCGAACAGGATGCCCAGGAGCAGCGCCACGACCACGGCCGCCAGGATGGCCGTCGTGGCCGCCGTCGTGGCCGCCACCATGCTGTGCTGGGCCTGGTCGACCATGTCCGCGCTTTCCTGGTTGATCGTGTCCGTCAACAACCGGACCGATCCCTCGGCACGCGTGATGACCGGCTTGGCGCCCTCCCGCAGATAAGCCGTCGCCGCATCCAGCGCAGCGCCGCCGGAGCCGGCGATGGCGGCGTTCATCAGGCTATCCGTACGGGAGGCCATGACCGCCAGGTCCGTGAGCGGAAAGGGGGAGCGCGCCATGGCCGGCCCGAACCCGGCGTCCCGCAGATGCTCGATCTCGCCCGCCATACCGACGAGGGCGCCCCGCATCTGCACGCCCAGTTCGGGATCCAGGGTGGCCACGTATTCGTGGCTGTAGCGATCGAAATCCGCCAGGTCCGTCCGTAGCTGTCCCACGGCGAAGGCACCCGTGGCAGCACGGCTGCGGAGGTCTGAGGCAATGTCGCGCACTCTGTTCAGGCGATTGAGCCCGAAGAGAGAAGCGAGCGTGGGCAATGCAATGACACCCAGCAGGCTGAGCAGAAACCGTGTCCGAAGGGTCACGTTCGTGCAGTCTCGACCGCAGCACCCAGGTCCGGCGTCTCCATCATGCCCGGCGGCCCCACCACCGTGCTCTTCTCCAGCCTTTCGTGCAGGCGCTCCAGCTCGCGCGTCAGCTCATCGTGGCGAGCCGTCAGCGCACGCACCCGGGCGAGAAGCGCCGATTCACTCTCCACGGGCTGTTCCAACGCCGGCTCGGCCACGGCGATCTGCGACGCCGACGCCGCATCCACCAACAGGCCGGACTCCAACACACGGATCTCCGGCGCGATCCGCAGCAACGCCTCCACCACCTCACCATCGAACTGGGCGCCCGCGTGTTCTTCGATGTAGGCCAGGGTGTCGCGCGCGGTCCAGGCCACCTTGTATGGACGTTCGTGGGTCAGGGAGTCGAACACGTCGGCCACCGCGACGATACGCCCTTCCAGCGGAATGCCCGTGCCCGACAGGCCGGCGGGGTAGCCGCGTCCGTCCCAGTGCTCGTGGTGTGTGGTCGCGATGCGCTCCGCCAACTGCAGCAATGGCGACTGGCTGCCCGAAAGGATGCGGGCGCCGATGGTCGTGTGCGTACGCATGACGGCCTGCTCTTCCGGCGTCAGCCGCCCTTCCTTCAGCAGGATGGCATCGGGCACGCCGATCTTGCCGATATCGTGCAGCGGCGCGGCCCGCCGGATGAGCTCGACCTCCTCCGGCTCCAGCTTCAGGATCTGAGCGAGCCGGGCCGCGACGCGGCCCACCCGCACCGTATGCTGGCCGGTGTCGTCGTCCCGGTATTCGGCGGCCCGGGCGAGGCGCTCGAGGATCTCGATGCGCGCCTGCTCCAGCTCGCGGGTCCGCTCCGTGACACGTTCCTCCAGCAGCGCTGTGTACTCCCGCAGCTCTTCGTGCAGGAACCGCGTCGCCAGCAGGTTGCGCACGCGCAGCCGGACGTCTGCGTGGCTCAACGGCCGGGCCATGAAGTCGCTGGCCCCGGACGCCAAAGCCCGGCGCCGGATCGCCGCCGTCGGATCGGCGGTCAACGCCACGATGGGCAGGTTCTTCGCGTCACCCCGCCGCCGCAGCGCGTTCATGAACGCGAAGCCGTCGAACTCCGGCATCATCAGGTCCAGCAGGATGATGTCCGGACGCAACTCGTCGAGCCGGTCGAGGGCTTCCCGGCCGTCCGCCGCTTCCAGCAGCTTGCCATAGCCCTCGGGTTGGAGGACATGGCGGAGGAACTCGCGATTCGCTGGTTCGTCGTCCAGAATCAGGATTCTGGCACGGCTCCAGCGCTCGCCAGAAGTGTTAGCATCAACCACGAACGCCTAACTGGGCTGGTTGTTTGTTTTTTGGGATTGCACACCAAGGTAGACCCGGGACACGATCCCATCAAGGGACCCCCGCCTTCCCTTCACAGCTCGGCACGCCCCGGTTGGAACTTCGTGGCCGAAAACAAGTTGCCCGCCGCCGGACGGGCATCACAGCCCCGTCCGACGGCGGGCGTCGTCCAACGACAGGCGCGACCCCGCCCGGCGTTGATCAGTCCGGCTTGCCGCCCTTCTTCCCTTTCGCTTTGTCGAGGCCGTCCACGAAGGCTTCACTCGCCTCCACCTGGGCCGCGGGCACCTGCTGCGCCTTCTCGATGTGGATCACATCGAACGGGAAGCCGTAGGTCGCCTCGAGATAAGCCCCCAGTGTCTTCCCGTCCTCGTCGTTGCGGAGCGCCCCCACCCGGGCACGGGCCAGCTTGTTCCCGCCCACGACGGTGTCCGGCATCGGCCAGACCGGCACGCCGACGGCCGACATGGCCGCGTCCATGGCACTCGCCTGCTTCATCTCCGGCTGCGACGCCCGGCTCCATGTGACAAGGACGGTGAACAGGCGGCCGTGCACCTGCCCGTGCGGATCCGGCGGCGTCGGCGCGGGCGTCGTATCCGGTGGCGTCGGCGCGGGCGTGGTATCCGGCGGTGTCGGCGCGGGCGTCGTGTCCGGCGGTGTCGGTGCGGGCGCCGTGTCCGGCGGCGGTGGCGCGGGCGTGGTATCCGGCGGTGTCGGCGCGGGCGTCGTGTCCGGCGGTGTCG
>CAZUFP010000005.1:73102-105150 GCA_964619835.1 uncultured Gemmatimonadaceae bacterium
GCGCGGGCGTGGTATCCGGCGGTGTCGGCGCGGGCGTCGTGTCCGGCGGTGTCGGCGCGGGCGTCGTGTCCGGCGGTGTCGGCGCGGGCGCCGTGTCCGGCGGCGGTGGCGGAGCCGGTGTTGTGTCGGCCGGCACCGGGACCGGCGTGATTGGCGCCGGCCGCGTGGGCCGCGGCGTGCCGGGGCCAGGTTCTTCGGGCCTGGGCATGGGTGTCGGACGGGCCGGCACCGTCGGCTGCGGGCCGGTCGTGGGCGGCAGAGCGTGCGGCGGCGCCACCGGCGTGGGCTCGGGCCGGGCCGGCGCAGGGGCCGGCACCGGATTCGAAGGCGAGGACGCGGTGTCGGCGGGCGCCGACGCAGTGTCGGCGGGCGCGGGCATGGGCGTCGGCTGCGCGGGCGCGGGCGCGGGCACCGGCTGCGACGGCGCGGGTCGGGCGGGCGGACGCGGACGCGGCTCATGGCGCGGCGGTGCAGGCCGCGGGCGGGCGGGCGCGGTTGCCGGAGGCGGACGCAGGGGCGCGATCGCCACGGTGGTGGGCGTCACATGGGGCTTGCTGGGCAGTCCGGCAATGTGGCCGAACCGCAGGCTGAGGCCGACGGTGACGACGAAGTGCTGGACCGGACCGAACGCCGTGCCCGTGTTGCGCGTGAGGGGCGACTTCAGGCCAACGATGTCCAGCATCTCGAAGCGCAGCGCCACGGGACCCGAGCCCAGATCGGCGCCCAGGCCGGCCGCAACGGACGTGCGTGTCAGTGGGTTCGGCCCATACAGCTGTCCTTCCACGAAGGCGGTGTCCCGGTCGAGTTCGTATCGCACGGCCCCGAGCCCCAACACGGCATACGGCTGGAAGAACAGGTTGGCGTACGGGCGCCGAAGCCGGACCATCAGGTCGACGTCCCCCGTCATCAGTCGGAAGTTCGTCAGGGAATCATCCAATAGAGGAGGATTGGACAGGCCGCCGTTCAGCCGGAGGCCCACCCGTCCGGCCCACCCCTCCGCCTGCAGCATGCCGAACCAGCCGGGCGACAGGAGGACGTTGCCTCCTGATCCCGCCGCAAGGTTGCTGTACGCGGCACTGCCCGTCAGCGCGGTCACCGCGCCGCGGTAGGCCTGGGCATCGGCCGGAGCGGCGTTGAGCACCAGCGCGGCCATGGCCACGGTCAAGGACAGTCGTCGTCCCGGCATGATCGGTCTCCAGATCTGCGGCTTCGCATCGAATCGCGCGCGAACTGCAATCAACAAGGATCGGGCCATGCTCCGGTTTACGCCTTAACGTCTTTCCCGACAATAAGTTATGGCTTTGCACACCGAACCTGTGCGCGTTTCGGGGCCGACGAGCCGGGAAAAGAATGCGCAACCCTGCACGGGATTTCGTCGGTGCGTGGCCCCATCCCGGCCCCACCATGCGCGCCGGTCCCGGGCCAGGGGCCGCCGCGAAACCGTCGGCGACCACGTGCCGTACGGGGGCAACAACAGACACGACTCGATCCCCAGAGACGCCATGGAAGCCCTGCGACCGCTGCGCCACGCCACCCGTCGCCTGCTGCGGGCCCCCGTTTTCACGCTCACGGCCGCGCTCACGCTGGCGGTGGGCATCGGCGCCAACACGGCGATCTTCAGCGTAGTGAACGGGGTGTTGCTGAAGCCCCTCCCCTACCCCGAGCCGGGCCGGCTGGTGGGCCTGTGGCACACGGCCCCGGGGCTGGGCTTCGACGAGGTGAACCAGTCGCCGGCGACGTACCTGACCTACCGCTCGGACGCGAAGCTCCTGGAAGATGTCGCGCTCTGGTCGGGTTCGAGTGTGTCCATCACGGGCCTGGACCGGCCGGAGCGGGTCGAAGCGCTCCGGGTCACGGACGGGTTCCTGCCGCTGTTGGGCGTTCACCCGGTAGTGGGGCGGGTGTTCAGCCGGGCGGATGATTCGCCGGGCACGCCCGAGACCATCATGCTGAGCTACGGCTACTGGCAACGCGCGTTCGGCGGGGCCCGCGACGTGGTGGGCCGCACGCTGACAGTGAACGGCCGGCCTCAGGAGATCATCGGCGTGCTGCCCGCCGACTTCCACTTCGAGACGCGCGACCCGGCCGTTCTGTTCCCGGCCCGGTTCGACCCGGCCAACGTGATCATGGGCAATTTCTCATACCAGGCGTTCGCCCGCATGAAGCCCGGGGTGACCATGGACCAGGTGGCGGCGGAGATCAATCGCCTGATCCCGGTGGCTACGCAGCGGTACCCGGGTCCCCTGACGCAGAAGATGCTGGACCAGGCCAGGTTCGCGGCCCGGATCCAGCCGCTGAAGACCGAGGTGGTGGGCAACGTGGGATCGCTGCTGTGGGTGTTGCTGGCGACCGTCGGCATGGTGTTGCTCATTGCGTGCGCCAACGTGGCCAACCTGTTCCTGGTCCGCGCGGAAGGCCGCGTGAGGGAAGTGGCGCTGCGAACGGCGCTGGGTGCCGGGCGGGGCGATGTCGCCGGGCAGTTCCTGGCCGAGAGCGTGGTGCTGGGGTTGGCGGGTGGCGTGGTGGGGCTGGGTCTCGCCTGGGCCGGGCTCGCCGGCCTGCTGAACCTGGTGCCGTCGGGTGGGCTGCCGCGCATCCATGAGATCACACTCGACCCGACGGTGCTGGCCTTCACCCTCGCCGTCTCGGTGCTCGCCGGCCTGCTCTTCGGCCTGTTCCCCATGCTGCGCTACGGCCGTCCGAACCTGGTCTCCTCCCTCAAGGAAGGCGGCCGCGGATCCAGCGCCGGGCGGACACGCCACCGGGCGCGCAACGGCCTGGTCATCGCCCAGGTCGCCCTGGCGCTCATACTGCTCGTAGGCTCCGGCCTCATGGTGCGCAGCTTCATCGCGCTGCGGAACGTGGACCCGGGGTTCCGGAACCCCGACCGGGTACTCACGTTCGCCGTCAGCCTGCCGACGGCGATGGTGCCGGACCTCGAGCGCGTCGCGCTGACCCACGAACAGATCGGCCAGGCACTGGCGGCCGTCCCGGGCGTGGAGTCCGTGGGCGCTTCGTCCGCGATCCCGACGAGTGGCGAGAACAGCGGCGACCCGGTCTACGTGCAGGACTTCCCGACGGAGGAGGGCCAGCTGCCGCCCATCCGACACATGAAGTGGGTCATGCCCGGCTATTTCGAGACGATGGGCGAGCGGGTTCTCGCCGGCCGCACGTTCACGTGGTCCGACATCCACACGCGGGTGCCTGTGGCGATGGTGACCGAGGCGTTCGCCCGGGCTTACTGGGACAGCCCGGCCGACGCCGTGGGCAAGTACATCGCGTCGGGCTCCACGAGCACCAACAAATGGCGCCGGATCATCGGCGTGGTGGGGAACGTCCGCGACAACGGCGTGGACCAGCCTGCGCCCCCCCTGGTGTACTGGCCGATGGTCATGGCCAACTACTGGGATGAGCCCCTGCGCGCGCAGCGCTACCTCACGTACACCGTGCGGGCGACGGCGGCGGCCATGCCCACGCTGCTGCCCCGCGTCCAGACGGCGGTGTGGTCGGTCAATCCGGACCTGCCGCTGGCGAACGTCCGCACCATGGGCGAAGTGCTGCGCCGATCGCTGGCGCGTACGTCGTTCACCCTGATCATGCTGGCCATCGCCGCCGCCGTCGCGCTGCTGTTGGGCACCATCGGGATCTACGGGGTGATCTCGTACACCGTGAGCCAACGCACGCGGGAGATCGGGGTGCGCATGGCGCTGGGCGCGGCGCAGGGGGATGTCGGCCGGATGGTGGTGGGCGAGGGCATGGTGTTGGTGGCGGTGGGACTGGCCATCGGGCTCGGCGCAGCGGCCGGGCTGACCCGGTTCATGCGGTCCCTGTTGCACGGGATCGCGCCGTTCGACCCCGCGACTTACGCGGTGGTCGCGGTGCTGCTCGCCGGCGTCGCCGGCCTGGCCAGCTGGCTGCCGGCCCGCCGGGCGGCGCGTCTCGACCCGGCGCACACGCTGCGTTCGGAGTAACGCGGCGCGGGAAGTGCCAGCCGCGGGCGCTACGACTGCCCCGTCAGGACACCTGGCGGGGCAGTTTGCCGGTGGCGTTCAGGAACCAGCGGAAGCAGCGGTGGCCGAAGTCGGCGTCGTCCATGAACATGAGCGGACAGCCGCCCGGGATCACCGTGATGCCGGGCCGTTCGGTCAGGCTCGCCACCTCGTCGCTCATGCTGCCCTGGCCGAACGAGCGGTGCACCCAGGCTCGCTGAATACCCAGCTCGGCACAGCGGTCCACCACCGACGCCGTCACCCGCGGGTGCGTCGCGACGACGACACCGTCCACGCCGCCGGGGATGTCTCCCAGGTCGTGGTAACAGCGGTCCCCTTCCACCTCGTCAGCGTTGGGGTTCACGGCGAACACCTCGTAGCCCGCGCCGCGCAGCCGCGTGTAGATTCCGTTCGCGGCGTCCGGCCTCGTCGCCGACACACCGGCGACGGCGATGCGACGCTGGGCCAGGAACTCCTGGGCCGCTTCTCTCATCGTGGGCATGGTCTTGGCTCCGCAGGACGTAGCGCCGTTGGCGCTGCTCAGGATGCATCGCTAGGATGCGGCGCCCTTCGGCACCGCCAGGATGCGCACCTCCGGTGCGCCAGGTTGTTATTTAGGGCGGCGCGCTGCCCGCCGCCAGACACCGCTCCGGACACCACCCGCCACCGGCACCATCGAGGCGAACGGGGGACGCGCATGGCAAGAAAGAAACGGCGGGCTCCACGTTACGAGCCGTTCGACCCTCTGCTCGATGCGGAGCCCGCCGCTGTCCTGGATCTGCACGGTTTTACGGCCGCTGAGGCGGAACGCGCCGTGCGCAACTTCATCACCACCTGGCAGGGCCGGGCCGGTGGCCGGGTCGTGCACATCATCACGGGCCGCGGCCGCGGCTCCCGCGGACGACCCGTCCTGCGCGGCGCCGTCAAGCGATTCCTCGCCGCCGGTGACGTGGCCCGGTTCGTGGCCGAGGTCCAGCTCGACCTGGACGACGGCGGCTACCTGGTGCGGCTGCGCTAGCCCGGGAGCGTCAGGACGCGCGCTTGCCGGTGAACGGCCGGTCGCCGCCCCGCGGATTGCTGATCGTCCCCTTCATGGTGTCGCCATCGACGGTGGCCTTGTAGTGCATCTCGAACGTCCGCTCGCCACGGCCGACCTCGATCGTGAACGTCAGGTTGTTGCCGTCCAGCTTGGCGTCCTTGATGGGCACGTCGCCCATGCGCATGGTGGCCGTGCCGGTCACGTTCGTGCCGTCCTGGGTCAGGTTCAACGTGATGGTGGACGTCCCTCGCGGCGTTTCGGAGGTCAGCTCCCACTTGCCGGCCACGTTCACCGCCTTCGCGTCCTGGGCGGCGGCGGGCCCGTGCGCCGCCAGGAGGAGAACGAGAGACAACACCGCCGCGGATGCGATTCTGATGCTGCGCATGGAGCGCTCCTGCGAATAGGTTCTCGCGGGCCGCCTGGGGATGTGCGGCCCCCGCGGAGGCAGGCGGGTGTCGCCCACGTCCGCGGCTAGATGACAGACGCACGAATCGAGCGAGATGTTGGCGGCGGCGCCCGGGCGGCTCAAGGGACGCACCGTCCCTGCCGAAGGTTCATTGCAGTGGGGAGTCCTACCCCGGCCGGAATTCGCGGCCGCAACACGCACGAGATGGCGCACACCTTCACGGCCCGGCACTCATGTCCGCTCTCGCAAGAAGCTATCGGCCTCTGCTCCTGGTCCTGCCGTTCCTCGCCATCGCCTGCGCGGACGGCCAGGGCCCCGTTTCTCCCGACGTGCCGAGCGATTCGGTGCCCGACACGACGGCCGCGGAGCAGGTCGGGGACACGATGCCCACGGCGCCCGTGTTCAGCGTCTTCCCGGTGGACCTGGATTCCGTGTACGGGCTGACGCCGATGGGGAACGTGAACCCCGGCTCAGGTCACGTGATTCCGGTGGACCATTCCTACATTCTCACCGGCGATTGGACGACAACCGGGCCCGGCCGCACGCTGGCCGTGCGTGCGCCGGCGGCGGGCGTCGTCGCGTCCATCAAGCCCAACGACGCGGCGCCGGGCCAGGCCCTCATCATGATCAGCGTCACGCCGGCTTATACCTACTACTTCGACCACGTCCTGGTCGATGCCGCGCTGAGCGTCGGCGACACGCTGGCCGTCGGCGACATCATCGGCGTCACGGATGCCTCCTACAGCCAGGCGTTCGACTTCGGCGTCTACCATCGCGAAGGCCCCTCACAAGACTGCTGGGTGAACCCCGACCGCTACATCGACATGACGCGCCTCGCGGACTCGCCGTGGCGCTGGTTCCCTGCGGACCTCAAGGCCCGGATCCTGGACCTCGTGCGCACGGTCAGCAGCGGCCGGACGGAATCGGAGCTCATGGGACGCGTCTGCCAGGACGTGGCAGGCACACTCGCCGGCGACTGGTTCCTGGACGGGTTAACGGGCACCATCGAGAGCTTCGAGACGCCCAGCAAACAACTCGCCTTCCTGCACCGTGCTTATGAGCCGGCCGTCGCCATCGTGTCCATCGGCGGCACCATCGGCGACGCCCAGGAGCGGCCGGTGGTCCCCGGCATGCCCGACTTCGCCACCATCACCCCGGACGACGGGCTGGTCGCGCTGCAGCTTCAGGCGTACGGGCCGCAGACGGAGCCGGTGGACTGGGTCCTGGTACAGCTTCAGGACTCGGTGACGCTCCGGGCCGAGTTCGTGCCGGACATCCCGGTCGGTTCAGCGCCCCCGAACGCGTTCAGCGCGAACGCCCGCCTCTACCGGCGTTGAGCGCGGGGTTGCGCGGACGACGGCGAGGTCTCATATCCATGCCGTTTGCCGCTCCGCACCGCCGCGGCGCGGAGATCTTCCGAACCGAGCGCCGACGCAGGGCGCCCAGAAACCGTGGCATCATGGGCTGCTTCCTCTTCAGCGACCTCTGCATCCGGCCGCAGCTGTCTCAGCCGCACCCCGCGCCGGAGCCGGACCGCGAAGCCTCCACCCGCAACGAGGGAGCGCAGCCGGAGCCGGAAGACGGGCCCGTGGATGCCCAGACGACTTCGGAGGACCGCCGGGCCGAAAGAGTCGCAGGCGACTGACGAAGGCGGCACGCGCGGCACGCCTTGCACGCGCAGCCCCGTCTCCGCCGGACAAGCAAAGGCACCGCCCGGCATAAGCCGTTGCGGTGCCTTTGCTTACGGAGTGGACCTGACCGGGCTCGAACCGGTGACCCCCTGCTTGCAAAGCAGGTGCTCTCCCAACTGAGCTACAGGCCCGTACGCCAACGTCCAGCGGCCCGGACGGCGGCCGGCGACCACAAGATAGTGGCGGCACGTCCATGCTGGTAGGCCCGATGGCCGCCGCCGTTGCACGCGACGGCGGGCATCCGGCATCTTGTGCGCTCGACCTTCCCTCTCAGGAGTCTTCCGCTGATGGGCCCATGGACGCTTCGGACGCCGCCGAGCTGATCCGTGCGGGTGTGTCGCCGGGTCCGGCCACGTGGGCGGACCTGGGCTGTGGGCGCGGCACGTTCACGGCAGCGTTGGCGAGTCTCCTCGGCCCCGGCTCACGGGTGTTGGCGGTGGACCGGGACGCACGGGCGCTGCGTGACCTGGAGCGAAACGTCGCCGGCGGCGCTCACGGCGTGGACGTCGTGACGGCGCGTGCCGACCTGCGCCGGCTGGATGCCGTCGCCGAGTTGCGCGGCGCAACGCTGGACGGCGCGCTGTTCGCCAACGCCCTCCATTTCCTGGCGGACCCCGCCGCGCCCCTGTCGCATATCGCCGGTCTGCTGGCACCGGGCGGCCGCGTCCTGGTGGTGGAGTACGACGACCGGCCGGCCAGTCCGTGGGTACCGAACCCTTTGCCGCTTTCCCGTCTGAATTCGGTCGTCGCCACCGCCGGTCTGGCTGCGCCCCGAGAGATCGGCCGCCGGCCCTCGGCGTATCGGGGCACCATGTACTGCGCGCGGCTGGATCGACGCTAGGCGGGGGCCCAGTGGCGCCAGATGGCCGGCTGCACGGCAATGAGCCCCCCGAAGCCCACCAGGGCGGCGCGCCAGGCCAAGCCTTCGAGGGAGACGAACGAGCCGACGGCGAGCGCGCCCGTCCCCAGCAGGTCCGAGACCCTGAGGAAGCCCCCGGCTTCGGAAAGGATGCCCAGCAGGATGATGGCCAGCAGCGCCACGGGCAGAGCGGGCAACCGGGTGCGGAGCCACAGCTCGGCCAGGGCGACGAAGGGGGCGAAGAGCAGGGCCAGGAGCAGCCAGAAGGCCGTGGTCCACGCGGCGAAGCGGGTCGTGAAGGCGGGGGCCAGCGCGGTGAGCGCGACGGCCGCGAGGCCGAACTGGACCAGAGCCGCCAACCCCACCGCCAGGCGGGCGCGGACGAACGTCCCGAGGTCCACGAAGTTCGGCGCCAGGAAGTCGGCGAATCCGAGGTCGATGTCGGGGCCGATGTCGAACCGGAAAACCAACGTCAGCACGGTCAGGTAGACATAGCCGTACAACTCCCGGGCGTCGGCGAAGCGCAGCAGGTGGAAGCGGGCGAACCCGCCCAGCATGAAGGCCGCCAGCCCGATGATGGTCACGGCGATCCACAGGCGGTGGCCGTACCACCGCCGCCGGATCTCGAACAGGGCGATGGCGGCGAACGCCCGGCCCCGATTCATGAGTCCTGGTACCGCCACGCTCCACCTCCCAGCAGCTTGAGCACGCCCACACCGAGCTCGTCCGATCCGAACCCTCCCGCGACTTCGGTGACCGCGCCCTGGTTGGTGGCCACCACCACGACGGCCTCCCGAGCCAGCCGCGTCAGGCGCTCGGTGAGCCGGGCCTTGCCGTCGGGGGACAGGTGCTCGAAGGGCTCGTCCAGGAGATAGACGGGTGCGGCCAGGCGGAGCAGCGCCTCCAGCAGCTCCCGCTTGCGCTCTCCCGTCGACACCTCGCCGAACCGCTGGCGCGACCGCAGCTCGGGGGCCAGCGACGGCGGCGTACCCACCGGCACCAGGGCCTGGACCAGTCGGTTCCAGTCCGCCACACGGGTTTCGTCCGGCGGCTGCATGTGCGGGTGGTACCAGACGAAGGAGCGAACCCCGAATGTGTCCGGCTCGAACCGCATCCAGCCGGCCGCCGGTTTCAATCGGCCGGCCAGCGCACGGAGCAGCGTGGACTTCCCCGAGCCGTTCTCACCGATGACCCAGGCGACGCCGCCCGCCGTGGCCTGCCAGTCCAGGGCCTCGATGACCGTGTCCCGGCCGCGCGCCAACGTGAGGCCGTGGACGGAAAGCTTTCGCGTCACGGTGCTTCGCAGCGATGCCATTCGCCCTCGTTGCTCACCACGACGACGCTGTCGCGGCCCAGGGGTGCGATGAACAGACCGTCCACGGGAAGCAGACGGGAACTCAGATAGTGAAACGTGGAGTCCAGACGCACCAGGGCCTTTTCCGAATAGTCCTCCCGCTTCCGTCCGCTACGCGTGAGATAGACGATGTCGCCGGACGACGGGTCGACGGACGGCGATGTCGCGACGACGGGCAGGTAGGGCAGGTCCTCTTCCCGCCGGACGGGCCGCGGATGCTCGAACAGTCCCCGCACGCCGTCGGGCACGGGCATGGCGAAATGGAAGACGTTCCTGCCGTTCCACACATACGCCCGAGGCAGGTAGAACCGGTGGATGATGACCAGCGCTCCGTCGGCCCGCGGTGCGGCCGCCATCATGTTGAGGAATGCGTTCTGCGTCACGCCGGCGGCAGACTGCGGGGCCAGCGGCTCCGGATCCAGCTTCTTGCCGTTGATGCGATAGAGCAGGTGGTCGGGCATGCCGCCGAGCACGGTGGGCAATACGAACGTGGACCCGCCGGCCGTCCGGGCCAGGGCGGGCGGGAAGTCCATGAGAACCGTGCCGCGTTCCCTGCCCTGGCGATCCAGCAGCTTCACGAGCTGCCGTCCCCCATCGACGACGTAGAACATCGAGTCCCCGACCATCGCGACCGCTTCCGGACTGCCGATCCCGTTCGGGCCCTTTTCCTCCAGGTCGACCTGCCATCGGACCCGCAACGACCGGTCGAAGGACACAAGCTGCCGGGACAGCCCGGTAAGCATGAGGACGCCGGTATCGCCGGCCGCGGCGAGGTCCACCACGTTGAACCCCTGCGCGGTCAACGCGGGCAGGCTGTCGCAGCCGGCGACGGGTGAGCGGGTCACGAAATCCTCGATGTAGCGTGCCCTTTCGGGTCCGGGCGAGCACGCGCCGCCGGCGAGGCCGAGGGCAAGGGCGAGGACGCACCAGGGAGACCATCGACCGGATCCCGGTCCTGTGCCGGCGACGCGTGGCATCGTTGCACCTCCTCAGAGCTTGCGGGCCATGCAGCCCCAGAAGTCCAAGCCGCACTCGATGGATTCGAGCGTGGCCTTGAAGCCCGTGTTGGGATACACGTTGTTGTTCAGGCAGACGTAGTACTCGTCGGTGCAGGTCGCCTGGGCGGGCGTCGCCGCCCCGAGCATCCCCGCGACCGCGGTGCCGAGCACCAGCAGGGTGGAAGCAATGAACCGCGTCATGGTCACCTCCCGTAAATCTGTCCAGGAATCGAATCGTGTCCTCGCGGCCGGCGCGGTGCGTCCTGTTCGCCGGCGGTGCGGGGTGCCTGCGCGGTTCCGGAACCACGCCCCACACTACAGCATGCGCCAGGGCGCCAGAATGGCGATTTGGGACAGCGTGACTCAGATCTTCCGGATCAGGCACCAGGTCCAGCGGGCGGCGCATTTGATGGCCTCGAGGTCCCCTTGGGTCGAGGTTTCCGCCGTGTAGACGTTGTTGTTCAGACAGACGTAGTAGTCCTCGGCGCACGAGGCCTGGGCCGGCGTCGCCGCGGCGAACAGGCCGGTCCCGGCCGTGGCCAGTACGAACAGGGTGGAAGCAATGAACCGCGACATGGTCACCTCCTTGTGGAGTCAACGTGGGCGGGGAATCGGGCGTGGCTCCGGAATCACGCTGCCACGTTGATGTCGAGGTGGAGGCGCGAGAATGGCAGGACGCGACAGCCCCGCCGGCCTCACGGCCGCGGTGCCGGGAGGGGCCGGGTTGTCCGGGCGGAGGGGCGTGTGCCGGTGAACCGGAACGGGCCCGGGCCGGTCATTCCGGGCCCGGGAACGCCTCCCTATAGTCGTCCATCGCCGCGGCGATGACGCGCTCGGCATGCTCGCGGCCATACTCGGGCCCGATGGAGATGTCGGCGGTCTGGCCGGGGATCAGCTTGTAGGTCTGGAAGTAGTGGCGCAGGCGGTCCACGAGCGGCGGCGGCAGCTCGCCGATGTCGCGGACACCGGCCCAGATGGGGTCCTTCGCCAGCACGGCGATGATCTTGTCGTCGGCTTCGTGGGAATCCAGCATGGGCAGGCCGCCCACCACGTGGGCCGTCAGGATGACCTCCGCCCGGTTGATGGGCCGGTCGCTCAACACGCAGATGTCCAGTGGATCACCGTCACCCCGGTGGGCGCCCTTCATGAGAGCCCCGACCCGGTTGCCGCAATAGGTCCGCGGAATGAAGCCGTACAGGCTCGGGGGCTGCGACGACGTGAGCTGAGGCCGGTCCACCCGCAGGTAGCCCGTGACCTTGTCGATCTCGTATTTCACGAGGTCGAACGGACAGATCTCGATATAGGCGTGGACGATACCCGGGGCGGCGGGGCCGACGCTCAGGCCATGCCAGGGGTGAGGCCGCCAGAGACTGAAGGGGGTGGGCTCCGCCATGGGTTCGTTCCTCTCGCGTTGGATGCCGCCGGATCCTCTTCGTGGGAACCGGTTGCGCGTTCCGTGCCAGACGACGACGGTCCGGCATCCTCTCCCGGCTTGGATGATGCCCGGTCCCGGGCTCGGTGCGGGGTGCGGCCGAGTTCCGGTGTCCCTTTGCCCTGTCGCGCCGTTCGCGCCATCATTCCCGATCGTCTGCTGAACGCTGGCGCATGCACCCGAACCCCGATACGACCGTGTCCAAACCCGCACCGAAGCTCATGAGCGTCGTCCTCGCTCTCCTGCTCACCCTGCCGTCCCTGAACGGCTGTGCCACCGCGGCCGGCAGCGCCGCGGCCGGCGCGGCCGCACCGGTGGCCGCGGCTCCGGCGACACAGACGGCGCCGGCAGCACAACCGGCCGCCCAGCAGCAGTCGGGCAAACAGCGCTTCAGTGGGATGCTCGACGCGTTGCGCGCGTCCTCCATGCTGGCGGGCCGTTCGGGCCCGGCCAGCGTGAACTGGATCGACAACGGGGACCGGTTCTCCTACAGCATGCGGAACCCGCAGACCCGGCGGGAAGAGGTCCGCATCTACGACCCGGCGACGGGCGGCGACTCGCTCCTGTTCGACCCCAAGAACCTGACGCTGCCGGGCACGGACCAGCCGCTGGAGTACCGCTCCTTCCAGTGGGCCACCGACTCGCGGCACCTGCTGTTCCAGACGGACTTCCGGCCCATCTACCGCCGGTCCGGCATCTCGGACTACTACCTGTACTCGCTGGCGGACCACTCGCTGCAGCTGGCGGCCAAGGACGCGCGCACGGCCGAGCTGTCGCCCGATGGCCGGCTCATGGGCTACGAGCGCGGCGGGAACATGTTCGTCTACGACCTGGCGGCGAAGAAGGAGACGCAACTCACCACGGGCGCCACGGACAGCATCTTCAACGGCGTGTACGACTGGGTGTACGAGGAGGAGTTCGGCGAAGCGCAGGCGTGGAAGTGGTCGCCGGACAGCCGCCGCATCGCGTTCTGGCAGACCAACGAGAGCGCCGTGCCCATCGTGCAGCTCACCGACTGGGCCGGCACGCACCCGGAGTGGGAAAAGATCCCCATCCCGAACGCCGGCGACCCGAACCCCGTCGTGCGCATCGGCGTGGCGAACGTGGACGGGGGCGGCATCACCTGGCTGGACACAGGCCTGAAGGGCGACTTCTACATTCCGCGCATCTACTGGACCAGCAGCCCGGACACCCTGGCCGTCGTAACGCTGAACCGGCCGCAGAACCACGTGCGCCTGTTCTTCTTCGATGTGAAGACGGGCGCCCGCCGGCAGGTGTTCGAGGAGACGTCGAGTACCTGGATCGACGTGTACGACTTCTACGCCGGCATCGACGACTTCTTCTACTTCTCGCCGCACAGCCGCGAGTTCTTCTGGGTCTCCGACCGGACCGGGCACCAGCACCTGTACCGCTACGGCTACGACGGGGTGCTCAAGGACCAGGTGACCCACGGCGACTATACAGTCACGCGCGTCGAGGCCATCGACCCGGCCAGCCAGACGGTCTACTACACGTCCACGGAAGTGTCGCCCCTGCAACGGCAACTTTACGCCATCAACTTCGACGGCACCCACCAGCGCCGCCTATCCCAGGCGCCCGGACGCCACCGCTTCGACATGGGCCCCAACGGCAAGTACTACATCGACCGCTACTCCAGCACGGAGCAGCCGCGCCGCGGGGAGCTGTGGAGCACGGCGAAGGGAATGCTCAGCTCGCTGGAAGACAACGCCGCCACCGTGGACTGGCTCAAGACGCATGCGTACAGCCCCACCGAGCTGTTCCACTTCACGACGTCGGACAGCGTCACCCTCGACGCGTCCATGGTCCGGCCGCCGGACTTCGATCCGTCGAAGAAGTACCCCGTCGTGATGGCCATCTACGGAGGTCCCGGCTCCCAGCAGGTCTACGACTCGTTCGGCTCCAGCGGCTTCGACCAGTACCTGGCGCAGCAGGGCTTCATCGTCGTCGGCCTCAACAACCGGGGCACCAACAACTACAGCCGGGACTTCATGAAGGTGGTCTACGGCCACCTGGGCCGCTGGGAGAGCCACGACTTCGTGGAGCTGGCCCGATACCTGGCCACCAAGCCGTGGGTCGACAAGGACCACATGGCCATCATGGGCACCAGCTACGGCGGCTACTCCACCGTCTACACCGTGCTGCGCCACCCGGGCGTGTTCCGCCTCGGCATCGCCAACTCGCCCGTCACCGACTGGCGCCTGTACGACAGCATCTACACCGAGCGCTACATGGGCCTGCCGCAGGACAACCCCGACGGCTACGCCGAGAGCGCCGCCACGCCGCTGGCCGACAACCTGGACGCCCACCTGCTGCTGGTGCACTCGGGCCTGGACGACAACGTCCATCCCCGCAACACCATGCAGCTGCTCACCGCACTCGCCACCGCCGGCAAGGACGCCGAGTTCCGCTTCTATCCGCCCGGCGCACACGGCGCCGTGTTCAACGGAGCCAGCTACATCCTGCTCATGCGGGTCTACGACCAGGAGCTGTGCCGGTATCTCCAGCCGAGCTGCGTGGGGGGACTGCTCAATCAGTGAGGTCGGGGGCGCAGGGGACGCAGAGGACTGCATCACGCGGAGGCGCAGGGACAGCAATCACGCGGAGGCGCAGGGGGCGCAGAGGACTGCATCACGCGTGAGGGCGCAGGGACAGCAATCACGCGGAGGCGCAGGGGGCGCAGAGGACTGCATCACGCGTGAGGGCGTGGAGAGTACGGGTGGTTTGGGGGGGGAAGACTTGACGGCCGGGGAGAGGGTGGAGACGGTGTGGTCCCGGGCGGTGACGAACGGGGTGCGGCGGCCTGACGCGTGGATTGTCGCCAGCACCGGGCTCACCCTCCGGGACGCCATCGACCGGGCTGCTTTGCGGCAAACTCGGGAGCTGGCTAGCAGTGAATGGGCGGGAACCGGAAGAATGCAGAAGCAGGACTTCGCGTGGGGCATGAAGTATGGCGTCGGTACCGGCGTTTTCGTGACCGTGTTGTCCCTTCTCGCCAGCACTGACGGGTCGGTGGGATCCGGACCGGCCAAGCTACCTGTCTCCGGGGTCCCCTTTGGCTTTCTGGCGTCCGGAGCCATTGCCGGTTTCATGCTGGGAGCGTTCCGCCCCTTGAGGCCATCTATTCGAGGCGCTGCCCTTCTTGGTTGGTTCGTGAGGCGGAATACCTCCGCCGGGCGTCGGACGTAGAAAACGAGGATTCATTCAACTGGCGGTTTCGCTACGCCGGTCGAACGCATCGAATAGGTGGTGTGTCCACCGAGCCGGCCGTGAAGGAACGCTTCCGGCGATCGGATCGGCGAGATTACCGATTTCTCCGTTCTGTCATCCCAACGCAATTTCACCCCCCAAGAAATTTGAAGTCCCTGCGCCCTCTGCGACTCTGCGTGATGCTTCCCCGCGCTCTCTGCGTGATGCTTCCCGCGCTCTCTGCGTGATGCTTCCCCGCGCTCTCTGAGCGCGCCCGCGCGAAGCTTTCATCCCGGCCCCCGCGGCCACATATTGAGGATACCGAACTCCTGAATTCTTTTCCCCTGGGAGCTCGACGCCGGGCCGTGGCGTTTCCCCCGCCGCGGTACAGGCCAAGATCCAGATACCAGTGTGGACGCTACGGCGACCCGACAACGGGGGATCCTGCCATGATCGCCTGTCCGACCTGCTCGTCCGAGAATCCGGAGGGTTCCCGTTTCTGCAACACGTGTGGAGCGGCGTTGGAATCGCCGCGCCCGGTGGAAGGAGAGCGCAAGTTCGCCACGGTCCTTTTCGCGGACGTGGTGCGTTCCACGGCGCTGGCCGAGCAGCTGGACCCGGAGGACTGGGCCGCGGTGATGAACGGGGCGTTCGCGTTCATGAACGGAGCGGTGAGCCGATTCGGCGGGACGGTGGCGCGGCTGATGGGCGACGCCGTGCTGGCGTTCTTCGGGGCGCCGGTGGCGCACGAGGACGACGCCGAGCGTGCGGTGCGCGCGGCGTTGGCCATGACGGAGTCGGCGGCGGAGTACGCACGAACGCTGAAAGCGCAGTACGGCATCGATTTCGGTCTGCGGGTGGGCATCAACACGGGCACGGCGGTGGTGGCGTACATGGGGGACGCGGTGAAGGCGGAATACACGGCCATGGGCGACACGGCGAATGTCGCGGCGCGGCTCCAGTCGTTGGCGCAGCCCGGGACGGTTCTGATCAGCGCCGACACGTACCGGCTGGTTCGCGGGGTCTTCGACGTGGACGGACACGGCTCGGTGGCGTTGAAGGGCAAACAGGAGCCGGTGGAGACGTACCAGGTTCTGGGCGTGAAGGCGACCCCCGGCCCGAGGCGTGGCCTGGAGGGGTTGGCCTCCCCCCTGGTGGGGCGGGCCGCGGAGCTGGACCGGCTGCGCGAGGCCATGAAGAATCTGCGCGACGGCATGGGGGCGGTGGTGACGCTGGTGGGGGAGGCGGGCATCGGCAAGTCGCGTCTGGTGGCCGAGCTACGTGAGGGTACGGACGCTGGCGTGGGGTGGTACGAGGGCAAGGCGATCTCGTACGGACAGGCGCTGGCGTACCACCCCTGGTGGCAGCTGGGCCGGGAGATGATCGGTGCGCTGGACACCGACACGCCGAAGGACGTACGTCGACGGCTGGAGGCCTTCGCGGAGCGCCTGTCGCTGCCGGCGGAGCACCTGGCATTGCTGGAGACGATGCTGGCCGTGGAGACCGAAGGGGCCCGGCAGGCGTTGGGGAACGTGGACGGCGACGACCTGGTGCAGCAGATCGCGGACGCCGTGATCGCCGCGCTGCGGGCGGCGATGCACGAGGGCGGGACCGGCAAGCCGCACGTGCTGGTGTTCGACGACCTGCACTGGGCAGACGGCCCCTCCCTGGAGCTGCTGTCGCAGGTGGCGACCATCGTCATGAGCGAGCCGCTGCTGCTGGTGTGCGTGTTGCGGCCGGACCGGCAAGCGCCTAGCTGGACCATGCTGGACCGGCTGCAGGGCAGCCTCGGTGCGTCGTACACGCGCATGGACCTGAATCCGCTGGACGCGGATCGCGCCCGTGAGCTGCTCGCCAACCTGCTGCGCATCGAGGATCTGCCGGCAGCGACGCGCACGTTGATCCTGCACCGTTCCGAAGGCAATCCGTTCTTTCTGGAGGAAGTGCTTCGCTCCCTCATCGATTCCAAGCTGGTCGTTCGGGAGGACGGGCACTGGCGCGCCACGGCCGAGATCACGCGGGTCTCCATCCCCGAAACGCTGGCCGGCGTGCTGAGCGCCCGCATCGACCGGCTGCCGGACCCCACCAAGCGCGTGGCCCAGACGGCATCGGTGTTGGGCCGCACGTTCGCGTACCGGGTCCTCACTTCCGTCTGCCGCACGGCCCCGCCGCCCGAGCGCATCGAGAACGTGGACCCGCATCTTGGCACCCTGACGTACGAGGAGCTGATCCGTGAGCGGGCACGTGAGCCGGAGCGGGAGTACACGTTCAAACACGCGCTGACCCAGGAGGCTGCGTACGGGCTGCTGCTGAAGAAGCGACGTCGTGAGTTGCACGCCCGGGCGGGCCGGGTGCTGGAGGACCTGTACGCCGACCGCACCGAAGAGCTGGCACCCGTGCTGGCGCACCATTTCTCCGAAGGTGGCGACCTTCTCCGCACGGGCACGTACTCGATCCGGGCCGCCGAACGCTCGCTGCGCCTGTTTGCGCTGCGCGAAGGCCTGGAGCACTACGAGCGCGCGTTGCGTGCGCTGGGGGAGCTGCCCAGCGCGCCGCCGCTGCTGCTCTGCGACGCGATCCTGGGTTGGACCTGGGTCAAGTACAAGCTGCACGAGTATGACGGCGTGGTCGACCGCCTGCACCGCGCGGAGTCGCTGGCGCGGGCAGAGGAGGACAAGCTGCGGCTCGCGCGCACCCTGTCCTGGATCGCGACCATCCACATGCTCACCGGCTACCCGTCGCGGGGCATGGACGCGCTCAGGGAGAGCAGCGCGCTGGCCAGGGAGCTGGGCGACGAACTGCTGGTCATCCTCCCGTTCTTCGTGACCACCGAGTTCCTGATGGACACGAATCCGCGCCGGGCGGTGAAGCAGCTCGCCGAGGTGGTCGCCCTCGCGCGGCAGCACCACGTCCCGGAGATCGAGGGACACGCGCTGGCATCGACGGCCGTGGCGTACGCGCGCCTCGGCGAGTTCGATGAGGCGGAGGAGCACATCCGCCAGGCGCTGGAGGCCGCGCCCAGCGGCGGCCACAAGGTGAAGGAGGCCGACGTGCACATCGGCGTCGGCATCGCCTACCTCACCATGGGCGAGGTGGAGAAGGGGCTGGAGCACGGCCGGATCGGTGCGGAGATGTCGGAGCAGATGAACGCCATGGAATGCGTGTGCGCCGCCCTGTACGGCGTGGGTCTGAGCAAGATGGAGCAGCGGGAGGTGAACGACGCGCTGACCCACTTCACCCGGTCGTTGAAGCTGGCGAACACCACGGGATTGCAGAACTACATCAACCGCATCAGCACCGGGATGGCGAGCGCGGAGTTCGCCAACGGCGATCGACGCGCGGTCGAGGCTCTCGAAAAGACCCGGCAGGACGCGGTCAACGACAACGACGACTTCGCCGCGTCCATGGCCGACCTGGAGCTGGCCGCCGCGTACGTCGAGCTTGCCGAGGTCGCGCGGGCGCGGGAAAGCCTGGACCGTGCGTTCGCCTTCTTCCGCCAGAGCGAGATGAAGCCCTATGAAGCCAAGGCGCTCGATATCGCCGCCCGTCTGGCGGACGCGGAAGGACGCCCGACGGAGGCCCAGGCCCATCGCGACGAGGCCGAGGCGCTACGGGCGAGCTTCCGCAAACGGGTAACGGCGGCGGGAGCCTCGGGCTGACCCATGGACAAACCCGTCATCTTCGCCGTCGACGATGAGCCCGCGGTGCTCAGCGCCATCGCTCGCGACCTGCGCAAGGAATACGGCGCCGACTACCGGATCCTGCGCGCCACGTCGGGACCCGCCGCCCTCGCCATGCTGCGGGAGCTGAAGCTCAAGGACGAACCGCTGGCCCTGTTCGTCGTCGACCAGCGCATGCCGGGCATGAGCGGGGTGGAGTTCCTGCGGGAAGCCCTGGCCCTGTACCCGGACGCGCAGCGGGTCCTGCTGACGGCGTACGCCGACACCGACGCGGCGATCCGGGCCATCAACGAGATCCGGCTGGACCACTACCTGATGAAGCCCTGGGATCCGCCGGAGGAGCGGCTCTACCCGGTCCTGACGGACCTGCTGGACACGTGGTGGTCGAAGTTCCGTCCGCCGTTCGAGGGCGTGCGCGTCGTCGGACACCGGTGGTCGGCCGATGCGCACCGCATCAAGGACTTCCTTGCGCGCAACCTGACGCCGTACCAATGGCTGGACGTGGAAGAGGACGAGGCCGCGAAGCAGGTGCGGGAGCTGGTGGGCGTGACCGACACCGCTGCCCTGCCCCTCGTCGTGTTCCCGGACGGCAGCCACCTGTCCCGGCCGGACAACGCGGCCGTGGCGGAGCGGATGGGCATGCGCATGCAGGCGGAAGCCGAGTCCTACGACCTGGTCATCGTGGGCGCGGGTCCCGCGGGTCTGGCTGCGGGCGTGTACGGCGCATCGGAAGGCCTGCGCACGCTGCTCATCGAGCGAGAAGCGCCGGGCGGGCAGGCGGGCCAGAGCTCGCGCATCGAGAACTACCTGGGATTCCCTGTCGGACTGAGCGGCGGCGACCTGGCGCGCCGCGCGGTGGCGCAGGCCACCCGGTTCGGGGCGGAGATCCTGACGCCGGCCGAGGCCATCGGGCTGCACGTGCAGGACGGCTACCCCATCGTCACGCTGGCCGACGGCTCGAAGGTGTCGAGCCAGGCGCTGCTCATCGCCACGGGTGTGTCGTACCGCATGCTCGACGTGCCCGACGCGGAGCGTCTGTCGGGATCCGGCGTTTACTACGGCGCGGCCCTCACCGAGGCCATGGGCGCCGAAGGCGAGGATGTGTTCGTCGTGGGTGGAGGGAACAGCGCCGGCCAGGGCGCCATGTACCTGTCCCGGTTCGCGCGGTCCGTCACGATCCTGGTGCGCGGTCCGTCCCTCGCGAAGAGCATGTCCCACTACCTGGTCGAGCAGATCGATGAGACGCCCGGCATCTCCGTGCGCACCGGCGTCCAGGTGGCGGAAGTGGACGGCGACGACCACCTGGAGCGCATCGTGCTGGAGGACCGGGAAACGGGGAAGCGGGAAACGCTCCCTGCCCACGCCCTCTTCGTGTTCATTGGCGCCGCCCCGCGTACCGGTTGGCTTGGCGATGTCGTGGCGCGGGACGGGCGCGGGTTCATCATCTCCGGCACGGATCTCATGCACGAAGGCCAACGGCCTCACGGCTGGCCGGTGGCCCGGGACCCGCTATGGCTGGAGACCAGCGTGCCCGGCATCTTCGTCGCCGGCGATGTCCGCCACCGCTCCGTGAAACGGGTGGCGTCGGCCGTGGGCGAAGGCGCCATGGCCGTCCAGTTCGTGCACCAGCACCTGAGCGGTCCCCTGCTGGCGCCTCGCGCCGCGGCATCCGCCCGATGAAGAACCCCGAAGCCCCCACGACGAGCGCCGATGCACCGGGCAGCAACAAGGACTTCCTGCGCCGGCTGCCTCTCTTCGCCGACCTGCCCGACGCGGACCTGGGCCGCCTGTGCCACATGGCCGAGCGGGCGAACGTGCCCGCGGGCCGGGTCGTGATGGAGGAAGGCACGCCGGGCGACGGGCTCTACATCGTCGTGGCGGGCAAGCTGGAGGTCACGAAAAGGGAAAGCGGGAGCGAGGTAGTCCTGGCGGCCCGCGGGCCGGGGGAGTTCCTGGGCGAGATGTCGCTGCTGGAGCAGGGGCCACGCTCGGCAACGGTGCGCGCCGTCGAGGACAGCGAGCTGCTGGTCATCCAACCCTCGGCCTTCCGGCAGCTGCTCAGGGTCAGCCCGGACGCTGCCGCCAGCATCCTGCGCACGATGGCGATGCGCCTGCGCAGCACCGAGTCGTCCCTCATGGAGCAGGAGAAGCTGGCCTCCCTCGGCACTCTGGCCGCCGGGCTGGCCCACGAGCTGAACAACCCCGCGGCCGCCATCCAGCGGGCGGCGGCGCAGCTGAGCGAAGCCCTCGACGGCTGGCACCGATCGACGGTTCGCCTGGGCACGCTGCGTCTCGTGCCGGCCCAGGCCGAGGTGTTGGAACGCCTGGAAACGGCTATCACCGACCCGGGCCCCGCCAATGCGGACGCGCTGGCCTGCAGCCTGGAGGAGGACCGGCTCACCGACTGGCTCGAGGCGCGCCACGTGGACCGCGGCTGGGAGATCGCCGCGCCCCTCGTCGGCTACGGCTGGGATCGGGATCGGGTCGAGACGCTGGCGGACGCCTTCGACCCGGCCCAGCTGCCGGTCGTGCTCCGCTGGCTCGCCGCCGGCCTCGCCGCCCGGGCCCTGCGCGACGAGATCGGCACCAGCGCCCAGCAGATCGCCGACATCGTGAAGGCGGTGCGCACGTACACGTTCCTGGACCAGGCGCCGGTCCAGAACGTGGACGTGCGCGAGACGCTGGAGAACACGCTGGTGATCCTGAAACACCGCCTCAAGCAGGGCGTCGAAGTGCAGCGGGAGTTCGACGCGGACCTGCCGCGCATCGAAGCCTTCGGCGGCCAGCTCAGCCAGGTCTGGACCAACCTCATCGGCAACGCCATCGATGCCATGGAAGGCCACGGCCGCATCACGCTGCGGGCACGACACGCCGGGGACCACGTCGTCGTCGATGTCATCGACACCGGCCCCGGCATCCCGGCCGATGCACGCTCCCGCATCTTCGACCCGTTCTTCACCACCAAGCCCCCCGGCACGGGCAGCGGCCTGGGCCTCCACATCGCGTACAACATCGTCGTCAACCGCCACGGCGGCCGGATCGCCGTGGAGTCAGGCGATGACGGGACCCGCTTCGAGGTCTCCCTGCCGGTGCGGTTGGGAGGGCGCGGAGAAGGCTGAGGGCGCGGAGACAGGGACGGCATCACGCAGAGGCCCGGAGTTGCGGCATGCCTTGCCACGAACCGCGACTTGCGTTCAGAGCAACCATTCCTGACCCCTCCCGAATCGCCGTCCTCTGCGCTCTCTGCGCCCTGCGTGACGCTGTTCCCTGACGCTGTTCCCTGCCCCCCTCAGCCTTCTCCGCGCCCTCGACGTCAGGGCATGGCGACGATGGGGCAGTTCACGGTCGCGGCGCCCTCGGCGAGGATGTTCGCGGCCAGGGGGCACGGTGTTGCAACGTGTCGTTGGAACGGATCAGGGCTGCAGGCGGGCGCGCTGCCAGCCATCGCCCGTGCGGCGGAACACGATCCGGTCGTGCAGCCGGTTGATGCGGCCCTGCCAGAACTCCATGACCTCGGGTCGGAGCCGGTATCCGCCCCAGAAGGGGGGCAGCGGGACGTCCTGGCCCTCGAAGTGGTCGCGCTGCTCCTGGAACTGTGCGTCGAGTGCCTCGCGGCCTTCCACTTCTTCGCTCTGGCGGGAGGCCCAGGCGGCGAGGCGGCTGCCGCGGGGCCGGGTGCGGAAGTACCCGGCGGAGGTGTCGGTGGAGGTACGTTCCACGCGGCCTTCGATGCGGACCTGTCGCTGGTGCACGGGCCAGTGGAAGACGAGGGTGGCGCGGGGATTCTCTTCCAGCTCGCGGGCCTTGCGGCTGCCGTAGTTGGTGTAGAAGTCGAAGCCGTCGGGCCCGAAGGCCTTGAGCAGGACCATGCGTGCGGACGGCGCGCCGTCGCGAGACGCGGTGGCGAGGGTCATGGCTTCGGGCAGCAGCATGTCGGAAGCGCCCGCATCGCCGAACCAGCGGCCGAAGAGGGTGATGGGATCCTGGCCGGCGTCGGCCTCGGAGAGCCCGAGGGAGACGCTCCTGCCCAACGTCAGCATTGCGCGCAGGAACGAGGTGATGCGCATTCTTTCGTCCTCTCCCCTCCAACCCGTTCGGTCCCGACTTTGCGTGAATTGGCGCGAAGCCGGCCAGCCTCGCGCGCGGGCGCGGGCGGCGGCATAGTTTCGCGAACCGGAGCCCGTCACACAACCGGCGGCGGGACCACGGCCGGCGAGCGGACTGGAAAAGGCGAAAGCGGTCCGGTACGTTTGGACTCCCCATTCCCCATCATCACGCAGCAGAGAGGACGGAACCATGCGAGCACTCGCGGCAGTGTTGTGCCTTGCCGCGCCCCTGGCATCGGGCGCGTGGCACACGCCTTTGGCCGCCGGCTGCTGTTCGGCCGGCTGGCAGGTGCGAGCGGACGAGGCGTCGGCCAACACGGACGGCATCACGTTCGACGTTTCGGGCGACGGCATCCACATGGAGATGGGCACCGTGCACGCCATCTTCTGGCAGCCCGCCGACAACGAGAACGGGCAGTACGAGGTGGCGGCGCAGTTCACCCAGAACGGACCCACGTCGCACCCGGAAGCGTACGGGCTCTTCTTCGGCGGCCAGGACCTGACAGGGCCGAACGTCGACTACGTGTATTTCCTGATCCGCCAGGACGGGAAGTACCTCATCAAGCGGCGGCAGGGTGCCGGGACGAAGACGCTCGTGGGGTGGACCGCCAGCGCGGCGATCCAGCCGACGAACGGCAGCACGAAGGGGGAGAACACCCTGGCGATCGCGGTCGGCGCGTCGCAGGTTCGGTTCCTCGTGAACGGCACGGATGTGACGACGTTGCCGCGTGCCGACCTGCCGACGTCGGGGATCGTGGGCCTGCGGGCGAACCACCACCTCGACCTCGACGTGCGGGACTTCGGCGTGACGAAGGACTGACGACAGACTGAACCGGAGGCAGAGCGCGATGCCGATGCAGGCAGCGGAGCCGGAGCGGGAAGACCGGACGTTGGACGAGTTGATGACGCCGGCGGCCGTCGTGGACCTGGACCGCATGGAGGCCAACCTGGACCGGCTTGCCGCGTACGCGGCCGATCACGGCCTGTCGCTGCGCCCGCACGTGAAGACGCACAAGGCGCCGTGGATCGCGGCAGAGCAGCGTCGTCGCGGGGCCGTGGGCGTGACCGTGGCCACGCCGCGGGAGGCGCACCTCATGGCACAGGTCGTGGACGACATCCTGGTGGCCTACCCCACCGTGAATCCGGCCCGCACACGGGCGTTGCTCACGCTGCCGGAACACGTGCGGCTCAGCGTAGCCCTGGACTCCATGGAGGCGCTCCAGCAGCTCTCAGAAATGGCGGACGCCGCCCGCCGGAGCGTGGGCGTGCTGGTGGAGGTGGACCTGGGCATGCACCGCTGCGGCGTCGCGACGCCCGACGACGCCGTCCAACTCGCCCGCACCGCCACCGGTCTGCCCGGCGTCGAGTACCGCGGACTCATGTTCTACCCCGGCCACATCCGCATGCGCGTCGACGGGCAGACCGCCCAGCGCGATATCCTGGGCGGCGACCTCGCCGCCCACCTGCATGCCCTCGCCGATGCGGGCCTGGCGCCCACGGTGGTGAGCGGCGGGTCCACGCCCACGTGGGCCTCCACCCACCTCATGCCCGGCGTCACCGAGTTCCGCCCCGGCACCTACGTCTTCAACGACCGCATCACCGCCGAGATGGGCGCCTGCGATTGGGACCACTGCGCCTACACCATCCTCGCCACCGTCATCAGCACCGCCGTGCCCGGCCAGGCCGTGGTGGACGCCGGTACCAAGACGCTCTCCGGCGACCAGATCGCCGCGCCGGGCAAGGACGGCTACGGCGTCGTGCTGGGCCATCCGGACGTGGTCGTCGCGCGGCGATCCGAGGAGCACGGCATCCTGGACCTGTCCGCCACCGACTGGCGCCCGCGGGTGGGCGAGCGCGTCCGCATCATCCCGAACCACGTGTGCGTGTCCATGAATCTCCAGCCGAAGGTGTGGGGGCTGCGGGGCGGGCGGGTGGTGTCCAGCTGGCCGAACCAAGCGCGTGGTTGGGAGCCTTAGCCCCTCCCTGCCCTACCACCCCGACGGGGAGACGGGGAGACGGGGAGACGGCGGGATGCGGAGACCCGGGTGTGCCGAATTCGAATTCGAACTGGCTACTGCCACTGCCCGCTGGGCGGGGCGCTGGACGTCTCGACGCCGCATTCCTCGCAGGGGCACATGCTGCGGAGCAGGTCGAAGGGGTAGATGCCGGTGGTGTGGCCGTCGCTCCAGTGGAAGGCGAGGGCGTAGCGGCCGACGTAGTTGATCTCGAGGGGGTAGACGTCCTCCGGCACGGTCATTGGATCCAGGAGCGGCCGGCCCGTCATCTCGTCGACACAGTCGGCACAGGGGCAACGCAGCCGCAGGTAGCGCGGCGAGTAGAGGGACTCGTGCCCGTCCTTCCAGAGGATGCGCAGACGCTTGCCTCCGGCGGACGGTCCGATGTCCACGGGCTGGGTGCGATCGCTTGCCATGCCGGTGCTGCTCCTCGTGCCGTTTGCCTGCCGCGTGGCGGGTCCACGGGCCGCTCCTGGCAACGTCGCTGTCGAAGCACCTCGGAGCAAGGGGTGGCATGCAACGACGGGCGCCCGGCGCGAAACTCTGCACCGGGCGCCCGCTCCTCCTTGCGACGGAAGTCCGGCCCGCTTCAGCAGCCGGCGTTTGCGTTGGACAGGCACTCCTGCAAAGGCGTGGGCAGGAACTCCATCGTGTACGTGTTCGCGATGTAGCTGCCCAGTCGCCGCATGTCCTCCCAGCGCAGGCCCTGCATGTACAGCTCGTAGCGCCGTTCATAGGCGATCTGCGTGAGCAGCTCGGACTCCGTGGCCAGGTTGGCCGCCGGGATGGTGGGCATGCCGGCCAGCGGTTCGTTCACCGGCGAGGTGGTCTGCGTGTGCACCTGGTTGATGAGGTCCGCCGCCTGGGCGTAGTTGGCGGCGCCCAGGTCCACCAAGGCCTCCGCCTTGATGAGCGTCATCTCATCGGGGAAGTAGATGGGGAACGGGTCCCCGGCGCTCGTGAACTGGTTCAGCTCATAGAGCATCGTGTCGGCGGGGTTGGCCGTCGGCGCCGGAGCGCCCACCTGGAGCCAGTAGGCCGGTCGGTTGTCCCCCGCCTGGGCTTCGGTGGCGAAAGACTGCAGCCCGGCCACGTAGTCGGTGTTGAACGCCAGGTCGTAAATGGGATTCCTGGCCGGCGACACGTAGTCGAACGTGGACAGCACCGTGGGGTCCACAGCGTTCGCCGCGTCGATGGCGCCCTGGTAGTCGCCCGCGAACAGCGAGTAGCGGGCCAGCATGGCGTTGATGGTGTTCATCAGGTCCAGGCCAGAACCCTTGACGCTGCTGTTGAAACCGCTCAGGTCCGATGCCGACACGCCCTGGAGGTCGGCCTTCGCGGAGGCGAACAGCGCCAGCGCCGAGTCCAGCACCTCGGCCCGGGGCCGGGGTGTGGGCTGGTCGGTGGAGATGCTGATGGGCGCCTGCTGGTACTGGAGGTACAGCTGCCCCAGGGCCATGCCCTTGAACAGCTTGGCCAGTGACATCATGCCGGCCTGGAATCCGGGGCCCAGGCTGGACTGCGGCACGCCCTCGATGAGCGTGTTGGCCGCCTTGATGACGCGGTACGACGCGGCCCACGGCCCTTCCACGGTGCCATACGTGTTGTCGAAGTTCTCCCCCGTCATGAGAGAGATCCAGGCCAGCAGCGCCCGGGTCTTCGTGCCCCACTCGTCGGTGACCAGCGCGGGCGCCTGCACGTAGGTGTCGATGTTGATGGCGTACTCTTCCTGCATGCCGACGGCCACCGCCTTCAGGCCCTCGATGTCGCTCAGGACCTGGTCCTGCGTCGGCGCGTTGGGGTTCTGGAGGTTCAGGTCGCACCCCGCCGCCATCAACGAGACGAGGGCGGCGACCATGACCGTTCGAATCGACATGGTGAAAGCTCCGATTCTCTTGTTCCGTTCGGGTCTCATGGCGCGCCTCCTCAGAACGTGAAGTCCACGCCAAAGAGGAACGTGCGCGGTATCGGGGTCGTGGCGAAGTCGACCCCGCGCGCCACCGTATTGTTCGAGAACAGGTTGATTTCCGGGTCCAGGCCGGAGTACTTGGTCCACGTGTACAGGTTGCGCCCGGCGACGCGGACCGTCATCCGACTGGCGCCGAGCCTCTTCACCCAATCACCCTCGAACGGGTAGGCCAGGCTGATCTCGCGCAGCTTCACGAAGCTCCCGTCCTCGACGTACTCCTCGTAGACCGAGATGCGGCCGTTGGGGTTCAGGCCGTAATAGCGGGACGGTACCTGGCCCGACGCCTCCTGCTCCAGCGCCGCGCCACTGCCGAAGTAGTCGGTGATGCGCCGCGTGAAGTTGGCCACCTTGTTGCCGAAGCGGCCGTCAAACAGGACCGACAGCTGCGCCTTGCCGATGACGAAGTCGTTGCTGAACGACGCCGTCCACTTCGGGTTGGGGTCGCCCAGCACCCGGTACGCGTACGGTGTGGCCGTCACGACACCGTTCACCATGACGGTGTCACGGGCCCGCATGGGTATGCCGTTGGACGGGTTCAACTGCAGGCTGCCGTCCGGGTTGCGCGCCCAGATGCCGCCATAGAACTCACCCACCGGCTGCCCTTCGATCACTGCGTTCAGGTAGCCGAACACCAGCGTGTCGGCCGCCGTCACCAGCTTGGTCACCCGGTTGCGGTTCGCGGAAAACTGCAGGCGGGACCGCCACGTGAAGTCTTCCCGCGCCATGTTCACCGTGGTCAGCGAGAGCTCCACGCCCTTGTTGGTCAGCTCGCCGATGTTCTGGAGCTGGTTCTGGAACGCGGTGCTGGGCGGCAGCGGCACGCTCAACACCAGGTCGGACGTCTTCTGGTTGTAGTACGTGAAGTCCACCTGTGCGCGGTCCTTCCAGAGACCGAGTTCGAAGCCGCCCTCGACCTCCCGCTGCCGCTCCGGCTTCAGGTTCGGGTTGCCCGCCAGCGTGCTGGCGATCAGGCCGGGCCTGCCGGAGTATGCAACGTTGTTGTAGTTGTTGAAGCGGTCGTACGCTCCCGGCGGTTGGCCGCCCGTCTCACCCCAGGCTGCCCGCAGGCGCAGCGTGCTGATGGTGTTGCCCAGGCCGCTGTCCTTGAAGAACGGCGCTTCGCCCAGTTCGTACGAGACGCTCGCCCGCGGGAACCACTGCCAGCGCTGGTCCACGCCGAACGCCGACGACGCTTCCCGATTCACCCCGGCCGTCAGGAACAGTCGGTCGGACACGCCCAGGCGCTCCTGGATGAAATAGCCCAGCGTACGCAGCTCCGTGATGGACTGGCTCGTGGCCAGCGTAGCGCCACCCACCACCTGCTGTCCGGGCGGCAGGTCCCGGGCGGTCGATGCGATGATCTCCATCCGGTCACTCGTGTAACGCAGTCCGGCCGTGGTGTTCAACTTGAGGTCAGACGTCAGGTCGGCGTCCTGCGTCAACGTCAGGTCATGGTTCATCTGCCGCGAGAACCGCACCGGGTTCTCGATCACGCCCGTGAACGTCGAGCTGATGGAGAACGGCGGCTGCAGGTAGGTGTTCTCCTCGCGGTAGTCGTCCAGGCCCAGCCGGTAACGCACCGTGAAGCCCGCCCCGGGCCGCAGCACGCCGCCCACCGTGCCGATGAAGTGCGTGACGCCGTCCGTGGCCTTCCAGTTATGGATCACGTCAAGCGGATTGCCGCCCAGGATGGGATCGTAGGGATAACGCCCGAGGTTCGGATCGAATGCCGGGTCCCAGCTCGTGGGCGTGAAGATCAACGTGGTCAGCACGCCCTGCGTCTGTTCGCCTTCCGGCAGCAGGTTCTTGTCGGACTGGATGAAGGTCCCGTCCGCGTTCAGCTGCAGGTGGTCCCCCAGCATCTGGGTGAGGTTCACCCGCGCGTTCGTGTCCTTGGCCGACGAGCCGTTCACGATGCCCTGGTCCGACCGGAATCCGCCGGACACGTAGTACGTGGTGCCCGCGCTTCCGCCGGACACCGACATGTGCGTGTTGCTGCCGTACGCCGTGCGCCACAGCTGGTCCTGGTAGTTGTAGCGCTGGACCGCCTGGCCCACCGAGTCCGCCAGGCCGAACGCGACGTCCGCGTAGACCGCCGTGGGCGCCATGTTCAGCGCGTACTTCTTGGGCGTCGATCCGACCGTCACCTCCGTCGACGCCGAGATCCGCGGCGCGCCCTGCTGGCCGCGCTTCGTGAAGATCTGGATCACGCCGTTGTTGGCCTTCGATCCGTACAGCGCCGCCGCCGCCGCACCCTTGATCACCTCGATGTGGTCGATGTCCTCCGGCGAGATGTCCGACAGACGGCTCGCCAGCGCCGAGCCGCCCCGGCCCGCGTTCGAGCCCAGGCTGATCATCGCGTCGGAATTGTTGTTCACGATCACACCGTCCACCACGATCAGCGGCTCCGCACCACCCAGAATCGAGCTCGTGCCGCGCAGCCGGATGCTCACGCCACCGCCCGGCTGGCCGTTGTTCTGGCTGATCAGTGCGCCCGTCACCCGGCCCTGCAACGCCACGGCCACCGACGGAGCACCCGGGGCATTGTTCACCTCGCTGCCCGGCACCGACGAGATCGCGTTACCCACCGTGCGCCGCTCCGTCGGCGCGCCCGTGCCGGTCACGACGATCTGGCTCAGTTCCACCGCCGTTTCCTGCATCGATACCGCAGGCACGCTCACCGTCGATTCCGCACCGAGCGTCACCTCTCGCGTCTCCGTGCTCCGTCCGATGAACGTGAACACCACCGTGTACGTCCCGGGGGCAAGGTTCACGTTGAGCAGGAACTTGCCCGCAGGGTCGGTGATGGTGCCGAAGCTCGTGCCCCGCAAACTCACCTGCGCACCCGCCAGCGGCTGACCGCCCGGCAACGCGCTCACCGACCCGGTTATGGCATAGCTCCGGGTCGCCTGCGCCGATGCCGGCACATACGTAAGGGCCGATGCAACGACCAGTAGGATCGCCAGCATCGGCCCCATGACGTGGTTTCTTCGCATGGGAGCGTCTCCGTTCTGTTCCACCGTTTTCCGTCGATCGCACGCACCGACGATCGCCGGCCGTGGTCCCGCAATCCAACGGATCCTTGGCATGGGGTGTAGAAAGGTTGTGGGGACGTGAAGTTGGCGCAACAAACATGCGTTTATGGCGGCCACGATGCAACACTCGCCTGGCCGCTGCCATGTGGGAAATCCGCGCTCGGTCCGTCTCGACACTGTCCGGGAACGCAAGAAAGGCCGGCGCCGGCCAGCATCCTGCGCCGGCCGGCGCTCCCCGTCGCCCCGTTACCCTCGTCTCCCCGTCATTGTCGGGGCTCCCCGAACGTGCCACCGCCGCGAACGGCGCGTCGGGCGTCCCGTACTCAGTTGCCGGTGGAATCCGGCGGCGCGGCCGTCACCACCACCGGCTCGGGCTTCTGCAAGCCGTTCTGCCACGCCGTGACCGTGTCGGCGAAGGAGCGGGCAAGCTCGGCGAGGTCGACGGGCTCGGCCTGGCCGTTGGCGGCCAGGGCCTCGACGCGCTCCAGGCTGGCCTGGGCCTTGTCGTAGTCGGTCCGGACGGCGAGGGCGGCGCGGAAGGCGTCGGCGGCCTCGGTGAGGTGCCCGGTGCGCTCCAGGGCGATGCCCAGGTTGTTCTGGAACCGTGCCATGTCGGGGCGCAGCTCGGCGGCGCGCGCCAGCGGCGGCAGGGCTTCGTCGTATCGGCCTTCGCGGATCATGAGCAGACCCAGGTTGTTCATGGTCCACGCATCCCGGTGGTCGAGGCCGAGGGCCATCCGGTACGCGGCCACCGCTTCATCCACCTGGCCCAGCTCCGCGCGGACGTTGCCCAGCACGCGCCAGGCGTCGCCCGACAGGGAGTCCAGCGCGACGGCGCGCTCGGTGGGCTCCAGCGCATCGGACGCCTTCCCTTCCTCCAGCAGCACGCGGCCCAGGTTGAGCAGGCCCTTCCGGTGGTCGGGCGACACCTCCAACGTCTGCTTCATGGCCGCCTCCGCCCGCTCGTGGTCACCCGCCCGCCACGCGGCGATCCCCTCCATGTAGGAACCCCACGGGTTGTCCGGGTGCTGCTCCGCGTACGCCTTGAACAGGTCGGCGGCCTGGCCGTAGTCGCCGGAACGGAACACCTGCTCCGCGTCCTCATACGACACGGCAACGGGCGTCGGCGGGGCCGGCGATTCCACCGGCGCCACGTCGCTCGCCGCCGCGACCCGGGCCACGGCGGCATGAGACGCCACCGGCACCGCCGTCGGGCGCACCGCGTCGTTCGCCTTGTTTCCCTGCACGGGCGCCGGTCCCTTGTCACGCCCGCACGCCGCAATGGTGACGACCAGCAGCCCGGCCGCCAGCACGCTCGTTCCCCCTCGGATCCTCATCATGGTCTCCTCCTTTCCTCGTGCGCCGCTCCCCGGCGCGGGGTCGTACCGGCCCCGAGGAAAGGCAAGGCGGCAGCCAGGGTCGTGAACAGGGGAGTCGCGAGCCGTATCTGCTTATTCTACAACGTGTTATAGAATACGCGGGAATCTCGCAACGGCGCTCACCGTGTCCGCGCGGACACGTGCGGAGCCGCCCGTTTGTGTCCAGACGGACACGTGTGGCTCGGCCCGCCGGCGTCGAGAGGATGCCGCGGGACTACGCGGAGGCGTCGCGCTCGATGCCGAGGCGGCGCATGATCTTGAGGAGGCTGGCGTGGTCGGCGAGGCCAAGGGCCTCGGCGGTGCGGGTGATGCCCCAGTCGTTGTGGTCGAGGGCCTGGAGGATGATGGCGCGCTCGGCTTCCGCCTTCCGCTGCTGGTAGGTGCCAGCATCGTGCGGGGCGGCGGTACGGGAGGACGTGCCCTTTCGGATGTCGGCGGGCACGTCGTCGGCGTCCAGGGTGTCGCCGTGGGAGGCGATGATCATGCGCTCGATGACGTTGCGCAGCTCGCGGACGTTGTTGCGGCGCCAGTCGTATGCGGCGAGGGCTTCGAGGGCGGCGGCGCTGATGGTCTGGCGGGGCCTGCCGAGGCGCTGGCCGAGGAGGGCGGCGAAGTGGCGTGCGAGGTCCGGGATATCGGATAGCCGGTCGCGGAGCGGCGGCACGCGGAGCACGTGGACGTTGATGCGGAAGAGGAGGTCCTGGCGGAAGTCGCCGACCTCTGCGGCGGCGTCCAGGTCCCGGTGTGTGGCGGCGACGACGCGGGCCTGGACGGACACGGGCTCGTCGCCGCCGACGCGGGTGATCTCGCGGCTCTCGAGAGCGCGCAGGAGCTTGGCCTGAGCGGAGGGCGGCAGGTCCCCGATCTCGTCCAGGAACAGGGTCCCCTT
>CAZUFP010000005.1:105250-119415 GCA_964619835.1 uncultured Gemmatimonadaceae bacterium
GGATCTCCTCCCGGAGTCGTCGCATGGGCGCGCTGCCGCCGATGAGCGTGCTGTCCACGTCCAGTCGTGCCCGGAGCGTGCGCACCTCCGTCTGGAGGCGGCCACGTTCGAGGGCGCTCCGCACCTCCTGCACCACCCGCTGCATGGGCTCGGCCTTGTCGATGAAGCCGAACGCACCCATCTGGACGGCGCGCACGCAGCGGTCGTAATCGCCGGTGCCGGTGTAGACGACGACGGGCACGTCCCACCCCCGCAGCGCGATCTGGCGCAGGACCTCGAAGCCGTCCATGCCGGGCATCTCCAGGTCCAGGATGACGCAGTCGCTGGTCTCGTCGGCCAGCGCTTCCAGGGCGTCGGGGCCCGAGGTGGCGATGCGCACGCGCCAGCCGGCCAGGCGTTGGAGGTCGTAGGCGTACTGCTCCGCCATGGCCTGCACGTCGTCCACCACCAGGATCCGGGTCACGTCTTCGCCTCCGGGCTGCGTTGGGGGTCCGCGCGGTCCGCCCCGGGGGTGCCGTCGTCGGCGGCGCCGCCGCCGGGCGGTGCGGCGCCCTCGTGCGGCGCCTCCGCCGGCGCGGGCAGCTCCACGGTGAAACGCGAGCCGGCGCCGGGCGCGCTGTCCACGGCGATGCGGCCGCCCAGGTCGCCCGCGAGGCGCCGGACGATGGAGAGCCCGAGACCGGTGCCCCGCGCCTTCGTCGTGTAGAAGTCCTGGAAGATGCGTTCCCGCTCCTCCGGCTGCATCCCGCGGCCGGTGTCGGCCACCTCCAGCACCAGCGTGTCTCCGACGGCGCGGGTCGAGACGGTGACGCGGCCGCTGTCATCGTCGAGGCTCTCCAGGGCGTTCACCACCAGGTTCTCCACGATGCGGCGGAGCGCCACCGGATCGGCCTCGATGGGAGGGAGCCGCGGGTCAAGCTCGAGCGTCACGGCCGGGGCCGACATCGCCTCGCGCGCCACGTCCCGGACGATGGCGTTGAGGTCGCATTGCCGCCGCTCCGCGCGCGGCGAGAGGCGGGCGTAGTTGGCCGCCAGATCCTGGAGGTAGGCGACGCTGGACTCCAGCGTCTGCTGGCGCTCACGGAACACGGCCGCCAGCTCGGCGGGCCGCTCCCGGGCGAGCTGGGCCAGGTGGCTCACCACGTTCCGGATGGGGATCAGGCCGTTGCGCACGTCGTGGTTCACCTGGCGGGCCATGTCGCCGATGGTGGCCCGGCGCTCCGCTTCCCGCACCCGCGTGGCGCTGGCGCGGAGGCGGGCCGTCATGCGGTCCAGCGCGCGGGACAGCGTGCCGATCTCGTCGCCGCGGCGGGTGGCGAAGGACACGTCGAGGCGGTCCAGGTCCAGGTGTGCCGCCTTGCGGGCCAGGGTCGCCACGGGCCGGCTGAGGCGGGCGGACACCAGGAGCGCCAGCAGCAGGGCGACGGCAACGGCGGCGGCCAGCGTGAGGGCAAGCCAGCGGTCGAGGCCCCGGAGCACCGCCTGCAGCGGCCCGGACGACGCGCGGATCTCCACGCGCGTCTCACCCCCCGTCTCGAGGTCGGCGCCGTTCACGGCGAGGATTGGAACGGAACGGACGTAGCCAGCGGTAACCGCCAGGGTTCGCGTCGCGGCGGCTTGTTGCGCAATGGCCGTGTCCGGGGCAGCCGTCGAGGCGGCGTGTGGCGCGGCGGCGCTGGCACCGGGGGCGCCGATCAGCGTCACGTCCAGGCCGGTGCCGCGGGCGAGGCGGTGGAGGAACGCCGGGTCCACGGCGACCCCACCGACGAGTGTGAGGCTGCGGGCGCCGATGCGGACGGTCCGGGCGCGGGCCAGGGCGAGGATGGAGCCGGACGCGGTGGGCATGGCCGCGAGTGCGCCCGCATCGCCGGCTTGCAGGAGCGCCGCGGGGAGCGCCGGATCCACGACGTCGTATTCGTTGCGGAAATGGCCGGAGCTGAGGACGCGGCCGTCCTCGTCCTGGATCCGCAGGACGTCGAGGCCGGACAGCCGCATGGCGCGGCCGGCGTAGTCGAGGAGCCACGCCCGGTCCGCGCCGCGGCCGCCGCGCAGGGCCACGCGCAGGCGATTGTCGCCGGCCATGGCCTCGGCCAGACGGTCCAGGCGCGCGCCCACGGCGTCGGATTGCCGGGTCAGCTCCTCCTGGATCACGGCGGCCAGCCCGTCCACTCGCCGCTGGTCCAGGGCCCGGAGACGGGCCGCGACGTCGTGGCGGGCGCGCACGCCGAAGAACGCCAGCGGCGCGACGGCCAGCAGGAGCCCGGCGGCCAGCAGGCGGGCGCGGAAGGTCATGGTTGCGGCTCCGTCGGGGGAACGGGTCGGAGGTGGAGCGTGCCCGTGCCATCCACCGTCAAGCCCGCCAGCGCCGCCACGCCATCGCGCAGGAGAGCCGTGGCCCGCGTCTCCACCAGCGGCACGATCCCGGAGGCACGCGCCCAGGGAGCCCGCCTTTCCACTTCCGCGGCGAGATCGCACCGGTCGGCCGCAGCCGTGCGGCGGACGGCGAACAGGAAGGCCGTGGCCTCTCCGCGGTCCAGCGCGTCTTCGAACGCATCGTCGGGAAGCCCGCGAGCGATGAGGGGCGACCCGGTTCCCGCCGGGGGGATCCACATCCCGCCGCTGCCCGAACGCGCCAACGCCACCAACCGTTGCGCCAGGGCCGTCGCCGCCGCGTCCTCGCGTGGATATACGATCGTCCGGTCCCCCGCCGACGGGAGATCGGTGCCGCCGCCAGCGGTCCGGGCAGGAGCAACGTCGGGACGCGCCGCCGTGTCCGGCCGCTGCGCAACCGTCGGCGGAGCGCACGTCTCCAGATCGGCCGTGCCAAACGGCACCGGCCGGGCCTGCTCACGCACGGCGTCCCGTGCCAGGGCTTCCAGTTCCCGGTCCGTCGGCGTCACGACCCGGTCCTGCGATGGGTCGCCGGGGGACAGGAGCAGGTAAACGCGGTCCCAGGGCAGCGGGACCGACCGGTAGCCGCCCGTCGCCGCGGCATACTCGATCGTCGCCGGATCACGCGTGACGAGGACATCGATGCCGGCGTCCAGGGCGTTCCGCGGATCGCCGGCCATGGCCCGGAACTCCACCACGCCCCCGGCGGCGGACACCAGCCTCACGTCGCCGGCGGAACCGAACGCCGGGGCCGGGGCCGGCGCCGGCCGGTACGGCCCCGTCCCCATCGGCCAGCCGTCGACGCTGTCGGCAAACGCCACGGCCAGATCCGGCTGCGCGAAGAAGGATGCCGCCACCGGAACGGCCAGCTCCAGCGAAAAGGTGCGGTCGTCCACCACGGAGACGGCCTGGAGCGCCTGGACGCCGGCCGCCGCCAGGCTCTGCGCCACATCGGCGGCTCCGACCACGGCCCCGTTCCACGCCCGGGCTGGCCGCAGGTGGAACGTCCAGCGGCGGCCCTGGTCGGCCACGTCCCAGGAAGCGGCCAGGGCCGGGCTCACGGCGCCCCGGCAGTCCACCGCTACGAGGGTCTGATACATCTGCGCGAACACCGTTCGCTCCGCCTCGTTCCGCGGGACGGGTGCGTCGGCCGGATCCACCGGAGCGGAAAGAGCCACCACCAGCGTCGAGGCCCCGGCCGGCGTGCCTGCGACGAGCACGCACGGCCCCTCGCCGGGGGACACGCCGTCCGGAGGCGGCGTCCCGGCGCACGCGGCGACGCCCGAGAGCAGCAACGCCCACACCGGGCGGAGAACCCGGAGCCAGTACGGTGGCCAACGATGCTCGGTCATGGGAATGTGGCAACCCCGACGCGCGTAGGATGATCCCGGTGAGTCGGCGGCTCGCCTGCGATACCGCGGCGAATCCGCGCCACCAGAGTGAGGCGGCAGAGTAACGCGACGCCACGTGGAATATGTCCGGCGAAGCGGGAAGGAAACAAGCGGCCGGGCCCGGCAGCCGAACCGGGCATCACTCGCCGGAAGTTCGCACCGGCCGACGCTCCCCGTCGCCCTTTCTCCCTTCAAACGGAACAGGCGCCCCAAACCTGCATCGAGTCCCGGGGAACGGAACGGGCGCCCGATTGATCGAGCGCCCGTCTCCCCGTCACTATCCAGGCCCGCGAACCCGGCTCGCGCCGCGGACCGAAAAGGGCCCGAGAACTCCGCTAACGCAGGTTCCGCAGCACGTACTGGAGGATGCCGCCGTGGCGGTAGTACTCCAGCTCCTGCGGCGTATCCAGCCGCACCAGGGCGCGGAACTCCTTCGTGGCGTCCGATCCCGCGGCGCGCACGGTCACCTCGCGGGGCGCCGGCGCCGCGAACGCGGCCGCCAGCCCGACGATGTCGTACTCCTCCTCGCCCGAAAGGCCGAGGGACGCCGGGTTCTCCCCATCGCGGAACTGGAGCGGCAGCACGCCCATGCCCACCAGGTTGGAGCGGTGGATGCGCTCGTAGGTCTCGGCGATGGCGGCGCGCACGCCCAGCAGCGCGGGTCCCTTGGCGGCCCAGTCGCGGGACGAGCCGGTGCCGTACTCCTTGCCGGCGATGACCAGGAGCGGGACGCCCTCGTCGCGGTATTTCATGGCGGCGTCGTAGATGGACGTCTGCTCGCCGTCGGGCAGGTGGCGGGTGAAGCCGCCCTCCGTGCCCGGCGCCAGCTGGTTGCGCAGCCGGATGTTGGCGAAGGTACCCCGCATCATGACCTCGTGGTTGCCGCGCCGCGAGCCGTAGGAGTTGAAGTCCTTGGGCTGGACCCCGCGCTCCATGAGGTACTGCCCGGCGGGCGAGTCCTTGCTGAAAGAGCCGGCGGGCGAGATGTGGTCGGTGGTGACGCTGTCGCCCACCTTCACGAGCACGCGGGCGCCGGTGATGTCCTGGACCTCGGGCGCCTCGAGCGGCATGTCCTGGAAGAACGGCGGCTCCTTCACGTAGGTGGAGTCCTCGTCCCAGGCGTAGCGGTTGCCCTCGGGCACGGGCAGGGCGCGCCAGCGCTCATCGCCCTCGAA
This sequence comes from uncultured Gemmatimonadaceae bacterium, assembly GCA_964619835.1. GTDB lineage: Bacteria > Gemmatimonadota > Gemmatimonadetes > Longimicrobiales > RSA9 > JARRJS01. The sequence continues at coordinate 110,208 of CAZUFP010000005.1, forward strand.
CACCGCGGCGTATTCCTTGGTGAACATCTCCGGGCGCACCGACTTCCGGACGACCTGCTCCACCTCCATCTGCGACGGCCAGATGTCCTTCAGGAAGACCGAGCGGCCATCCTTGCCGGTGCCGATGGGCTCATTGTACAGGTCGATGTCCATGCGTCCGGCGATGGCGTAGGCCACCACGAGGGGCGGCGACGCCAGGTAGTTGGCCCGCACGTCGGGGTTGATGCGGCCCTCGAAGTTGCGGTTGCCGGAAAGCACGGAGCAGGCCACGAGGTCATGTTCCTTGATGGCCTGCGACACGGCGGCGGGCAGCGGCCCGCTGTTGCCGATGCACGTGGTGCAGCCGAAGCCTACCAGGTTGAAGCCCAGCTCCTCCAGGTACGGCACGAGGCCGGCGTCCCCGAGATAGTCCATGACCACCTTGGATCCCGGCGCCAGGCTGGTCTTGACCCACGGCTGCTGGTGCAGCCCGGCCTCCACCGCCTTTTTCGCCAGCAGACCCGCGGCGACCATGACGTACGGGTTGGACGTGTTGGTGCAGCTGGTGATGGCGGTGATGACGACGTCGCCGTCCCCCAGGTCGAACTCGGCGTCGTCCAGACGGACGTGCGCGCTGCGCCGCCCTTCCGGCACGCTCGACAGCGAGCCCTCGCCGCCCGCAGCGGATACGCCGCCGCCCGCCGCCACCTTGTTGCCCGACAGCACCGGCAGCGCCTCCAGGAACATGCGCTTGGCCGCGGACAGCGGGATGCGGTCCTGCGGCCGCTTCGGCCCCGCCATGGCCGGCTCCACCGTGGACAGGTCCAGAGCCAGCGTGTCCGAGTACTCGGCTACGGGCGCGGCGGCCGTGTGGAACAGGCCCTGCTCCTTCATGTAGGCCTCGGTCAGGCGCGCGCCGGCCTCGCGGCCGGTGAAACGCATGTACCGGATCGTCTCCGCGTCCACCGGGAAGATGCCGCACGTGGCACCGTACTCGGGCGACATGTTGCCGATGGTCGCGCGGTCGGCCAGCGGCAGGGTCTCGAGGCCGGGGCCGTAGTACTCGACGAACTTGCCGACGACGCCCTTCTCCCGGAGCATCTGCGTGACGCGCAGCACCAGGTCCGTCGCCGTGGCGCCCTCCGGCAGCTCGCCCTCGAGCCGGAAGCCCACCACCTGCGGGATGAGCATGGAGATGGCCTGGCCCAGCATCGCGGCCTCCGCCTCGATGCCGCCCACACCCCAGCCCAGCACGCCCAGCCCGTTCACCATGGTGGTGTGGGAGTCGGTGCCCACCAGCGTGTCCGGGTAGGCGCGCAGCGTGCCGTCGACATCGGCGCCGAACACCACCCGCGCCAGGTACTCCAGGTTCACCTGGTGCACGATGCCCGTCTCCGGCGGCACGACGCGGAAGTTGTCGAACGCGCCCTGGCCCCAGCGCAGGAAGGCGTACCGCTCCCGGTTCCGTTCGTACTCGATACGCGAGTTGGTCTCGAACGCCACCCGCGTGCCGAACTCGTCCACCTGCACCGAGTGGTCGATGACCAGCTCGGCCGGCTGCAGCGGATTGATCTTCGTCGGGTCGCCGCCCATCCGCGCCATGGCGTCCCGCATGGCCGCCAGGTCCACCACCGCCGGCACGCCCGTGAAGTCCTGAAGCAGCACGCGCGCGGGCGTGAACGCGATCTCCCGACTCGGCGCCGCGTGCGGGTCCCAGTTCGCCAGCGCTTCCACATCCGCCCCCGCATCCACCCCGTGCTGGTGCCGCAACAGGTTCTCCAGCAGGATGCGCAGCGAATAGGGTAGCCGGCTGACGTTCAGGCCCCGCTTCTCCAGGGCATCCAGCCGATAGATCTCGTAGTCACGGTCGTCGATCCTGAGGGTCGAGCGGCTCCCGAATGCATCCGTCATATCCTGAGCTCCTCTTTATCGAGTTCGAATTCGAGTTCGAATTCGAGGTTCCGGGGTGGGTTGGGTCGTCGCGTTCGTTTTCGTCTTCGTGGTCGGCTTCGTCTTCGTTTTGAATCGGCGTTCGTCGTGGGTGGAGACGCCAGCATAAAATGGCTGTTTCGTCAGCGGACGCAAAGCGGAGGCCGGCGTGCTTGCCTCCTTCGAGGCCGGCGGGCAGGTTTCGGGCGTCTCTCGCACGAGGAGGCCGCTATTTCAAGGACGGCTCGCCGCACGCACGGCTTCACGGAATCGGTGATCCGCGAGATGACCCGGGTCGCCATGGAACACGGGGCCATCAACCTGGCGCAGGGCTTCCCGGACTTCCCCGCCCCGCAGGTGCTCAAGGACGCCGCGGCGGACGCGGTGGCGGGGGACGTCAACCAGTACGCGGTGACCTGGGGCGCGCCGCGATTGCGGGCGGCGCTGGTGGCCAAGTACGAGCGGTTCTACGGCATGGCGGTGGACGGAGACCGTGAGATCACCGTGACGTGTGGCGCGACGGAAGCCATGGCATCGGCGCTGCTCGCCGTCGTGGATCCCGGGGACGAAGTCGTCGTGCTGGAGCCGTTCTACGAGAACTACGGGCCGGACGCCATCCTGTGCGGCGCGAAGGCGGTCTGGGTGCCCATGGAGCGGGTCACGGAGGGCCGGTCGCTGCGCTTCGAGCTGGACCTGGACCGGCTGGCGGCGGCGTTCAGCGAACGCACGCGCGCCATCGTCGTGAACACGCCCAACAACCCCACGGGCCACGTGTTCACGCGCCCGGAGCTGGAGGCCATCGCGGAGCTGTGTGTCCGCCACGACGCCATCGCGTTCACCGACGAGATCTACGAGCACATCCTCTACGAGGGCCAGCACATCCCCCTGGCCACGCTGGACGGCATGCGCGAGCGCACCGTCACCGTGAGCGGCGCGTCCAAGACGTTCAGCGTCACCGGCTGGCGCGTCGGCACCATCCTGGCCCCGGCCGACCTCACCGCCGCCATCCGCAAGGTGCACGACTTCCTCACGGTGGGCGCGCCCGCGCCGCTCCAGGACGCCGTCGCGGCCGGGCTCGAGACTCTCGACGACGACTACTACGTCAACCTGGCCGCCGGCTACCGCGCCCGCCGGGATGTCCTGGTCGGCGCCCTCCAGGCCGCCGGCTTCCGCTGCGCACCGCCCCAGGGCGCCTACTATGTCCTCGCCGACTTCTCCGACCTGAGCGACAGGAACGACGACGAGTTCGCCCGCTGGCTCGCGGCCGAGGTCGGCGTCGCGCCGGTGCCGGGCTCCAGCTTCTTCCATGACGCCGGGGACGGGCGCGACCTGGTACGCTTCGCCTTCTGCAAGCGCAGAGAGACGCTGGAGGAGGCGGGACGGCGGTTGCGAGGCGCCGAATGAGCGGGAAGACGGTTGGATGAGACCGGCCGAAAGGGAGGAGCTGCCGGTGCCATCGCCAATGTTGGATTTCGGGGGGGGGGGAAGTGGGGTTTCGGGCCTTACGACCGATGTCCGTTTCGGTGCATTGTGCAGATACATTCCTGCACGTGAATCCCACACCACATCGGAGGGTTCAATGCACGACAAGATTCGGACATCGCTCGGCTGGCTCGCCGTCGTGTTGCTGCTGGGCGCCAACGTCGCCTTTGCCAGTGAACTCAAGCCGACGGGAGCGGACTTGAGTGCAGCCTGGACATGCGGGACGATCCTCGGACCTGACGGACGGCCCAGTCCTGTCTGCATCGATTACCTGTATACGGAATGCAGTTGTTCCTACTGCGTCGTCGACTGTATCTGAAGTGAAGGCCCGGTAAGGGTGCGGAGCAACTCGGCCGTATCCTTACCGGGACTTGCGATGAACTCATCGATGAGAGTTGACAACAAAAAGGCGGGGGAAATGTGGCTGAAAACCGCCCTTGTAGTTACGTCAGTGTTGACGTTCGGCCATTGGTTTCTCGTAGCTCGTGGAAAGCGCGTGATGCAGAACCTCACGCCGTTGCAGGTTGGTGGGACGTTCCCGGTCCACATTCATGGCACCTCAGGACCACCGCCGGGATGTTGGACAGCCTTCATCGTCGATCCCGGATGCAAGGGATGTCAGCAGTTGGCCCGTGGTGTGGGATCCGACATTGCCACGAACGATCGGGCCAATATTGTTTGGATCTCTGTGGCCGGGGACGATGAAACAGCCGAATTCGCCAACACGTACTCCTTGCCACCATCACGGGTTTTCACAGTCGAAGCCGCAAAACACGCCTCATCGGTGACGGTGTTGGGGAAGTTGGGTATCCGCGGCATCCCGACACGGTTGATAGTGGGGAGCGATCACCGAATCAGGGACATGCAATTGGGCGGATCTGTTCCGGATGACTCGGTGTTTTCGAGGTTGTGCACCCGAAGGCTCAAGGCGCAAAATGCGAATTAACCCGTTCTGCTGGCTGGTGGTGTTGACGACCGCCGCCGGGGCCTGCCACGGTTCTGCGTCCATCTCTGCAAGTTCGTCCCGCCCGCGCAATATCGTGGCCAACAAGTGGGATACTCTGTTCATCGCGGGCGGAAGTGGCATCAACGACACGTTGTTCGCCGGCCCCAACGACGTTGCGTTCGTCGACAGTGTGGTCGTTGTCGGCGACGACATGGCGGAGCGTTTGATCGCCCTCGACCGAACCACGGGCAGGGTCAAATGGTCCTTCGGCCGGAAGGGAGCCGGCCCTGGCGAGTTCAGGGGGATCGCCGGCATCGCGGTCACCCAGGACGACCTGATCTGGGTCCTGGACTTTGGCAACGGCCGCATCGCGGAACTGGCTCCCGACGGTGAATTCCACGGCGTCCGGACGCTTCACCACCTGCCCGCGGTTCCGACGGCTATCCTGCCGTTGGACGACGGCGCAATCGCCATGAACCAAGGCCTGCCCGCCAATCCCTTCATGGAAATCGGGCTTGACTCCCTCGAATTGCGCCGCTCCTTCCCACTCGCCTGGCCAGACGCCGTGCCCGATCTCGCCAACACACGCGTCGTGCTCGCGGGAGGTCCTGGCGAAACCTGGGTTTCAGCTTTTGTGCTGGGCCCGGGATTCATTGTATGGAGAAGAGGGGCCTCTCATCCGCACCGTTACCGGGATGTCGTACCTTGGGCCAACAGGACATCGCCAGAGATCAGGCGCATGCATGCGGACAGTGCGCGGTACGGCGCCGTGTCGCTGCAAGTCGTGGCCAACGAAATTTATATGTTGTTCGGCGGGAGGCCCGTCCGCCGAGCCCACTCCGGCGAGCCGACAGTCTGGGTTGACACCTACGCGCTGGACGGGCGATACCTGCGCTCTTACCGGCTCCCGTTCGGAGCAGACGCCATGACCACGGATGGTCATACATTTTATCTGCTGCCCTCCGAGGGAATCCCCAGGCTGGTGGCTCTCCGCCCCATCGAGGAATGACACTATGTTCGCCTTCCTACTGATGTTGGCTTTGCAGTTGCCCCTCAAACCCGTCGGGTGCGATTCCGCTCTGCTCGACAAACCGGCGCGAACGCCGATGAGTGTGCCGCCTGCGATCGTAAACCGCGCAGCAGCCTTCGATGCCATCGAACGCGCAGCTCGGTCCGTTGGCGGCGTTCCGCATGAGACTTCAGCTCTGGTCTGGTTCCTGATCGACATTGAGGGTCGGGTCGCAGTAGCGCAGATTGCTCGGTCTTCAGGGTACGAGGTGGCGGATTCTGCCGCACTCGGGGCCGCCCGGGCCTTCCGGTTCCAACCCGCCCGTCACAACGACAAACCCGTGTGCGTGTGGATGCGGTTGCCAGTGCGTTTTTCTAGCGGTCGCTGACGGCAGGAACGGCGTACGCATCGTCGGTATCTCCCGGACAACCGGCTCACGAGTTCGTCGCGAATTGTTCACGACGAAGGCGTCTCACGCATTTCCTTCGAGCCTCCTGGTCGAACCAACCGCAGGCCTCGAGTGCCACGGACGGGCTGCCCCCTTGCTCCAGGCTGAGATCGTATGCGCGTAGGCGGACGCGGGTGAGCAACCGCCCGGCAGAAAATCCCGCCCGCTTCAATCGCCTTCGCACAGTTTCGATGCTCAGCTTCATGCTGTTTGCCACCCGACCCAGTCGGTGCCCGCGCACTCCATGCGCAACCAACACGCGCAGGAGCTGCGGTTCCTCGAGTATGTGCCCATCGGCTTCCAGGATCAGTTCGTCCATGATCCTGCCTTCGATGGATTCCCGACGGATTCCGGCCAAAACGTCAGTTGGAACGCGGTCCCCCTCCAGTTCCATTGGCGAAAGCACCGGCGTCACACGTTCCGGAAATTCACCCAACGCGCGCACGCAGTCGTCTGCCTTGCACACCAGTCCAAACGCGAAATTCGGCCTGCATTTGCGTACGGCGGAACACCATCGCAGTGCGTCGTGGACCTTGTCATCCGAATCGCAACGAACCAGAATGCCTGAGTAGTTGGCTGCGGGAATTCCTGGCAATTCTGCGAGCTGTACGACGGTTCCCGGATCCTGTGAAGGTGGTCGAAGACCGACGAAACCAATCATTGGAGTACTCCAACTATTGCGGCGAGCGGCGTTGGTAGCGGCCAAATGTGAAAATCGTGAGGCCGGCAAGGTCTGACGCAGCCAGACAGATATAACAGCCTTTCAATGTAGTAATTGCTTGATGCACGCCGAACTTAACAGAGTAAAACCGAGGGCCGGAAACGCCCTACGCGGAAAGGTGTTCTGGTTCAATGAATTCGGGACTCGAAGGAGACGACACGGTGTCGCAACGAACGGCCGACCGTCACCCCGGGCGGAGCCGCAGGAAACAGGCGTTGCGCCGGACCGTCGCATTCGCCCTGACGTTCGCGGCTACCGCGTCGTTCGCGGGGCAAGCCGCGGCCCAGAGGCTCACGCTGAACGCGGCGTTGGACTCCACGCGTGCCACGCTGGTGTCGTTCATGGACGCCCACCACGTGCCGGGCATGACGGCGGCGGTGGCGGTGAACGGCTCCCTCGTGTGGACGGAGGGCTTCGGATACGCGGACCTGGAGCACATGGCGACCGCGAACGCGCTCACCCGTTGGCGCATCGCGTCCATCTCCAAGACGTTCACGGCCGTGGCGGCCATGCAGCTCATGGAGCAGGGGAAGCTGGACCTGGATTCACCCATCCAGCGCTGGGTCCCGGAATTCCCGAAGAAGCGCGGGCCCGTCACGCTGCGCCGGCTCATGAGCCACACGTCGGGCCTGCGGCACTACAAGGGCGACGAGTTCGAAAGCGATGTCCACTACGACGACGTCATCGCACCCATCGGCGTGTTCGCGCAGGACACGCTGCTGTTCACGCCCGGCGACCGCTTCAGCTACTCGACGTACGGCTTCACCCTGGTCAGCGCCGCGGTGCATCGTGCCTCAGGCCAGCCGTTCCTGGACTACCTCGCCGAACACGTCATCCGGCCGGCAGACCTCCGGACCGTGGGGCCGGAGAAGAAAGACAGCGTCACCCTGCATCTCGCGTCGTTCTACCTGGAGGACAGCGTGGGCGTGGTCACGAAGGCGCCGGAAGTGGATCTGAGCAACAAGTGGGCGGGTGGCGGCCTGCTGTCCACGGCGTCGGACCTGGTACGCTGGGCGCTGGCCGTGTCGGGCCACCACGTGCTGTCCGATTCCATGACCGAGCGGATGTGGACGCGCCAGGAGCTGAACGACGGCTCGCTCGGCCCCTATGCCCTGGGGTGGGTCGTCCAGACAGACAGCGCCGGCCGGCGCGTCGTGTACCACACCGGCGGCGCCATGGGTGGAGGCGGCGTGTTGTACTTCTATCCCCACGATGGCACCGTGGTGGCCATCCTGGGCAACCTGCCCATCGGCTACCTGCCGCCCGCCCGGCGCATCGCCGCCCTGCTGGAGAGCGCGGAGGCCGTCGCGGGCGGACGCTGAAGCGCAGAGACATCGTTCCAGGCGCGACTTGCGGAGAAAGCGTTCCCGGAACGCGGAGGTCGCGGAGAAAGCGTTCCCGGAACGCGGAGGTCGCGGAGAAAGCGTTCACGCAGAGGCGCAGGGTGCGCAGAGAAACAGCTATCTTGGGCTCGCGTACCGGAGGCCCCGGCGGCTTCGCATGCGCAACGACCCGTCCGGGTATGGCCGAGATCGGTCTGTGGCCGGTCCCACGAATCCCGCGTACGCGCTGGCCACCGAAAACCCCGCGACGTCAGACCGCCACCGGCACCACACCAAATCGTGGTTCCCTCTGCGCTCTCCGCGTCTCTGCGTGAATGTTGTCCCTGCGTCTCTGCGTGAATGTTGTCCCTGCGTCTCTGCGTGAACGCTGTCCCTGCGCCCTCAGCTGGCCGCCCACGCGCGGCCAGCTTCGAAGATCGCCCGGATGTGCTGGGCGTCCGCCTGGCCGAGGGCGCGACGCAGTTCCGCGATGTCCATCTCCAGCGCACCCAGCGCTTCGAGCATGGCGGGCGTGTTGTCCAGGGCAACCTCGGTCCAGAGTTCGGGTGAGCTGGCGGCGAGGCGCGTGGTGTCGCGACCGCCGGGTCCGAGGTCCCGGGGCTTGAAGCCGGCCGCGTCGAGGACGCGCGCGATGGCCGTGGCGGCAGCCTGCGGGAGGTGGCTGGTCCAGGCCATGCGCCGGTCGTGTTCCGCGGGGTCCATGACCTCGGTCGTGGCGCCGACGGCGGACCAGAGTTCGACGGCCTGGGCGATGGTTTCCGCGGAAACGCCAGAAGCGGGACAGAGGTAGACGGATGTGTCGTGGAACAGCCCGGCCCGGGAAGCGCTCCAGCCGGATCGGTGATCGCCCGTGAACGGGTGGGATCCCACGAACTGGTCGCCCAGCCCGATGGCCTCCGCCGTGGCGACGATGGACGCCTTGGTCCCGCCGACGTCCGTCACGAGGGACACGTCCGCCAGATGGGGGGCCAGGCTCCGCAGCAGCTCGAGGGCGGACTGCACGGGCACCGCCAGCACGAACACGTCCACGTTCTCGAGACCGGCTCCGTTCGCTTCGAACCGGTCGGCGATCGCACCGGCGGACCGCGCACCGGCGACGGCGCCCACATCGCCGTCCATGCCCAGCACCCGGATGCCGGCCCGCGTCAGGTCCCGGGCCAGCGAACCGCCCATCAACCCCAGCCCCGCAACCGCCACGGTGCGGAGCTCGTTCATCCGGCGTCCGCCTGGTCCAGCTGCGCGCGACGGCACAACCCGATCACGTGCCAGAAGATGTCCCGCACGGCCTCGCCCGGCAGACCCGCCGCCCGACCCAGGTCGGCGGCGCGGCGTACCACTGCCGCTTCCCGCC
>CAZUFP010000006.1:0-43074 GCA_964619835.1 uncultured Gemmatimonadaceae bacterium
TACGGCGGGTTCTGGGACGGTGCCCTGGTCCGGGTCGGCGGGCCCGGGTTCGGCGTGGGGGCCATCGGCGGCTTCGAGCCGGACCTTTGGGACGAGCGTCCTTCCACATCCACGCCCAAGGCGACGGTCTTCATGGACGCCAACGGGCGAGGCCCGGGTTGGGGCTGGTCCGGCAGCCTGTCGGCCAACGCGGTCCGGCCCACCAACGGCCTGCCCGACCACACCTTCTTCCAGACGAGCCAGCGGGTGTACGCGGGGCCGGTCCGGTTCAACGACGACGTGCAGGTGGACCGCGACCCGGACAGCGGCGGCTGGCGGGTGTCCCGCGTCCGCCTGCGCGCGGCGTTCCAGCTCGCGCCGTGGCTGAATCTGCACGGCGGCGTCGGCCGGCTCGAGCCCTGGCTGGCCGGTTTCCTCGGGACGCCGTTCGGCTTCCGGAGCGATCGGGCCGACGCGGGGCTGGATTTCCGGGCGGCCGGCGGGTACGCCGGTCTGGACGGCTTCATGGGCCGCGACGGCACGGGAGCGCGCACCTGGGGCGCCAGCGGGATATTCGGCCTGAACCGTCTGCCGGGCCTGGAGGGCGTGGGCGCCTCCGCGAGCGTGTCCCGCTGGAGCGGTACCTACGGCACGACCCTGTCGGCGGCGCCGTCCGTCTCTGTGGACCTGTCTCCGGCCTGGCTGCGGTTCGGCTACCGGCTGAACCGGTCCGACTACCTGGGCCGGCTCACGGTGAGCCATGCCGTCGACGCGGGCCTCGACTTCCCGTTCGCATCCGGGTTCCGCGGCTCCGCCCGGCTGCGGGTCCAGCTGGGTGGATACCTGACCAGCCAGTCCTTCGATCTGAGCCTGTACCGAGCATTCTGATACCATGAACCAGGACACACTGATCATCTGGGGGATCGCGGCGGCCCTCACGCTCATCACCGCCGTTCCGGTGGTGTTGCGGCTCCGGCACAAGGAACGGCAGACGGAAGAGGCTCACGTCGAAGCGCTGCGCTACGGCCTGCACGAGCCCGTGTCGCTGCATCCGGTGGTGGACCCCACGCGCTGCATCGGCACCGGCGGCTGCGTCACGGTCTGTCCCGAGCACGTGCTGGGCATCCAGGGCGGGCAGGCCGTGGCCGTGCAGCCCGCGCGCTGCATCGGGCACGGGTTGTGTGAGCGGGTCTGTCCCATGGAGGCGATCCAGCTCGTTTTCGGCACCGAGAAGCGCGGCGTGGACCTGCCCAGGGTGAAGGGCAACTTCGAGACGAACGTGGCGGGCCTGTATGTCGTGGGTGAGCTGGGCGGGATGGGGCTGGTCGCGAACGCGTTCGAGCAGGGCCGCCAGTGCGTAGAAGGCATCATCCGCGAGGCCGAACGGGGCCGGAACGGCCTGCTGGACCTCGTCATCGTCGGCTGTGGACCCGCGGGCCTGTCGTCGTCCCTGGCCGCCATGGAGCGCGGCCTCCGGTTCGTCACCGTGGAGAAGGAGCCGGACCTGGGCGGAACCGTGCGCCATTACCCGCGCAAGAAGCTGGTCATGACGCGCCCGGTGAAGATCCCGGGCTACGGCAAGGTTCCCCTGAGGGAGCTGGCGAAGGAACAGCTCATCGACCTGTGGCAGGACGTGGCCGACCGCGTGGGGCTCCAGGTCAATACGGGGGAGACCGTGCAGTCGGTGGACCGGGTCGGCCCCTACCACTTCCGCGTGGTCACGGACCGGGGCGCCTACGAAACGCAGCGCGTGATCCTGGCCATCGGTCGGAGGGGTGTGCCGCGTAAGCTGGGCGTGCCGGGGGAGAGCGAAGCGTCGAACGTCCTGTACGCCCTGCGGGAGCCCGAAGCATACAGCGGAGACCGGATCCTGGTGGTGGGCGGCGGCGATTCCGCGGTGGAGGCCGCTCTGGCCCTGGCAGAGCAGCCGGGCAACCAGGTGCGCGTGTCCTATCGGCGGACCGCCTTCTCACGCATCAAGCCGGCGAACCACGACCGGATGGAGTCGGCGATGGCCGCGGGCCGCGTCGAGATCCTGTGGGAGACGGAGCCCACGGAGATCCGGCCGGCGCGGGTCGTTCTCGCCGGTGCCGGTCAGGACCGGCTGGAGGTGCCCGCGGACCAGGTCTTCGTGTTCATCGGCGGCGAGCTGCCCAGCGGGTTCCTGAAGTCGTGCGGCGTCGAGGTGGAAACGCACTTCGGCACGCCGTAGGCACCGCCGGCGCGTGCCCGGGGCACGAGATGCTTGACCTTCCCGGGAATGCCGATGAACCTTCGTGGGAGCAGCAACACGACAGCTCGGCTTCCGTTCCCTTGGGCCCGGACGCGGTGGACTCCCCGCAGTTGAACCCGCCGCGTGCGAGTCGGCAGGCCTGACGTGAACCCTAACGACAACGTCGGCGACACGCCCGCGATGAGGGGGGTCACCCAACAGCTATCGGCGGCCCTGGCCGACCGCTACCAGGTCCTGCGTGAGCTCGGCGAAGGTGGCATGGCCACCGTCTATCTCGCGCACGATGTCAAGCACGACCGCAACGTTGCCCTCAAGGTGTTGAAGCCCGAGCTGGGGGCGGTGGTGGGCGCGGAGCGATTCCTGGCTGAGATCAAGACCACCGCCAACCTGCAGCATCCTCACATCCTTCCGCTGTTCGACTCGGGGGCCGTGGACGGCACGCTCTTCTACGTCATGCCGTTCATGGACGGGGAGTCGCTGCGGGACCGTCTCAGGCGTGAACAGCTGCTGCCCATCGACGATGTGGTCCGGATCAGCACGGAGGTGGCCGATGCCCTGGACTACGCCCACCGGCACGGCATCATCCACCGGGACATCAAACCCGAGAACATCCTGCTGCAGGGTGGTCACGCCCTGGTGGCAGACTTCGGGATCGCCCTCGCCGTGGAGAGCGCCGGCGGCCCGCGCCTGACTCAGACGGGCGTTTCCATCGGCACGCCGCAGTACATGAGTCCCGAGCAAGCGTCGGCGGAACGCGGCATCGACGCCCGCACCGACATCTACGCGCTGGGCGCCGTGACGTACGAGATGCTCACCGGCGAGCCGCCGTTCCGTGGCGCCACCGCGCAGGCCGTGATCGCCAGGGTGCTCACCGAACGACCCGCTGCGCCCAGCGTCGTTCGAGATACGGTGCGGCCGGCTCTCGACGCCGCAGTGCTCAAGGCCCTGGCGAAACTGCCGGTGGACCGCCATGCGACCGCGGCCGAGTTCGCGCGGGCGATCAAAGGGGCCGAAGGGTCAACAGCCTCTGGTCCTCCCGCGAGGGGAGGTCTCGGGCGCAGGTGGGCGTTGGTCGTCGGAGCCTGCGCTCTGGCGGTTGCCGGTGCGTTCCTCACCGGGCGAACGTTCGGCGTCCGGGAGGGTGCACCGCCGATGCGCTTCGGCCGGGCCACCCAGGTCACCTGGGAACCGGGACTCGAGATCACTCCGGCAATCTCGCCGGACGGCAAGCTCGTGGCGTACTCCACCGGGGACGGCACGCGAAGCCGGATCTTCGTACGGCCGGTGGACGGCGGCCGCGCCGTACCCCTTACCGACGACTCGACGGCCGTCGAAACGCATCCTCACTGGTCGCACGACGGCGCCCGCATTCTGTTCCTCAAGGATGACCAGGTATTCAGCGCTCCGTCCGGGGGCGGCCCGGCGCGGCAGGAAGTGCCCGGGCGCGGCGGCCAGGTGGAGTCCGCCACCTGGTCTCCGGATGAGCGCCAGATCGCGTACGTCATTGGCGACACGATCTTCATCCGGGATGCCGCGGGCGCCAGCCACGTGGTTGCCACCGTCTTCCAGGCCAGCCTCTGCACGTGGGGGTCGCGGAACCTGATCGCCTGCACGGCGGGCAACCGCTGGTACCTGAAGCCCGGCATGGCGTTCGGCAACCTGGCGCCCAGCTGGATCGCCATCATCGATCCGGCCAGCGGACGGGCTACGGGCGTCACGGACAGTATCGCGAGCAATGTAGCGCCGGTCTGGGGCCCGGATGGGCGAACGTTGTTCTATGTCTCCAACCGCCTGGGGCCGCCCGACATCTACTCGATCCGGGTGAACCGGCGGGGCTCGGCCGATGGCGGGCCGCGGCGACTCACCGTGGGGCTCGACGTCAACTCGTTTTCGCTGTCCGCGGATGGCTCACGGATCGCCTATGCAGTGCTCAGGACGGGCTCCAACGTGTGGTCGCAGCCCTGGAACGATGGGCCGGTGCCGGGCACCCGCCCCACCCAGGTCACGTTCGGCCAGCAGACCATCGAAGGCCTGTCCGTTTCCCGGGACGGGCAGTGGTTGTACTACGACTCGGATCTGAGCGGCAATCCGGACATCTACCGCATGCGCCTCCCGGCCGGCGAGCCGGAGCGGTTGACGACGGATCCGAGCCCCGAGTTCAACCCGTACCCGTCCCCCGACGGACGCTTCGTCGCGTTCCACGCGTGGCGCACCGGTACTCGCGACATCTTCGTCATGCCTCTCGATGGGGGCCCCGTCGTCCAGGTCACCCACTCGCCCGAGCAGGAGCAGTACGTCTCGTGGTCTCCGGACGGAAAGAGCCTCGCGTTCGCATCCCAATCGCAGCCCCTGGGGCTGTTCATCGCCCGCCGTGACAGCGCCGGCAACTGGCGGACCCGCAAGCGCGTGGACGTCGGCCATTGGAGTGCCTGGTCGCCCGACAGCCGCTACCTGTCCTACGTGACGAACCTGTTGGGGGGTGGGTTGCGGGTCATCCCCGTGGACAGCGGGCCGCCGCGAGCCGTGTACGACGAGGCGAAGCCGGGCGCGCCCCTGGCCGAGACCAGCCAGTGGAGCGCAGATGGCCGCACCATCTACTTCAAGAGCCACGATGCGGACGGCGAGGGTGTGATCTGGTCGGTGCCGGCAGGTGGTGGCGTCCCGCACCGGCTGCTCAAGCTCGGGGACGGGCGGCTGCGGTCCGACCGCTACGGCTTCCGCATTGCCCACGGCCGGATCTATTACGTGTTGTTCGACCGGCAGAGCAACGTCTGGGTGATGACGGTGACGCGATGATGCGAAGGGAGCCGGTGCCGGAGTCGGCGGTGCGGGAAGTGGCAGAACGGTGATGAGCCGACGGCCACCCCGCGTGCGCGAGGTGGCCGTCCCCTCAGTCGAACCGTTCAGCGCTGGTTGGAGCCCGTGACCAGGTCCCGGGTCGTGATCTCATGGTCGCCCGGCCGGAGCGACTCGGCGGGCAGGGACGCGCCCGCCTTCTTCAGCATGTTCAGCTCGGGCAGGTGCTCCAGGTCGTGCGCGCGCTGCTCGCTGTAGCCCAGAGCCCGGAAGTCCAGCAGGCCGTTGGGGCGGTGGCACTCGTCGCATGTCCGGGCCTGCCGCGTGATGCCGTGGTTGATCATGAGCGTGCCCATCTGGCGCATCCAGTGGCCCTGGATGGCGTCCTCGTTCCCCGGCTTCAGGGGATACTTCGTGCTCCAGCTGCCGACGCCGAAGTACTCCATGAACTTGTCCATCATGTAGTACTTGAACGGCTTCTGGTACATCCGCTTCACCATCCGGTTGGACACCGCCGTCTTCACGGACGCCAGTGCGTTCCCCGTCTCGTAGTACGTCGTGTAGTCGAACGGCAGGATCATGCCGCCGAACGGCCCCTGGTTGTTCATGTCCTCGTACATGCGGGCGTTGAACAGCTTGAAAGGGTAGATCTTGGACTCGCCCTGCGCCGCGATCGGCAGGATGTCCTTGTTGATCATCTCCTTCCGCCGCGCCAGCATGGCCGGGCTGAGCGGAGACAGGAAGTCGTTGTTCTCGACGCCGGGAATGGACAGCCCGCTGTCCTTGTCGTAGCGGGTGATCTGGTTCATCAACGGGTCGTAGTCGCCAGCACCCGTGGGGTTGGTGCCCAGCGCGTTGGCCAGGAACGTGCCGTTTCCGTTGAGCCACAGGTAGCCCACCGCCTTGGACATGTCACCGGTCTGGTAGAGCGCCTGCGGCACGAAGATCCCTTCCTCCGCGTTCCACTGCGGGTTCAGCCAGTCGGTCAGGACGATGTTGTCCTGCCAGAGCCGCGTGATGTGGCAGGTCTCGCAGGCGATACGCGCCGTGTGCCCGTTCAGGATGGCGCGCACGGCGGGGTTGGCCACGTGCGGCGAGGAGGTGTGGCAGCCCACGCACGACACGTCCACGTCGGGCAGGTCGTTGCTGACCATGTCCACGCCCTTCCGGCCCCGGGCGATCTTGTGGCCTTCGGTGACGTGGCAGTCGAGGCAGCTCAAGCCGGCCGCGGCGTGCACATCGGACTCCGCGGCGTACGGCGTACCGCGCTTCGCTGCGCTGTGGAGCAGGCGCGGATGCTTATAGCCGAGGTGCCGCGACGCCTCGTTGTACGGGTACGTGTCGCCGCCCATGTCGTGCTGGTGGCAGCGCAGGCACGCTTCCGACGTCGGGCGCCCGACGGTCATGGCGGCCTTCATGCTGCGGTCCTGGTTCCAGCGCAGGCCCACGCCATCGTCGATGACGTAGCGCTCGTCCATGTCGTAGGTGCGCGAGTGGCAGATGAGGCAGTCGATGCCGTTCTCCGCGCGCTTGTCGCGAACCACCACCGGCAGCATCTCTTCCGAGGGCGGGCCGTAGCCGCCGCCGATGTGGCACTGGCCGCACCCTTCGCTGCGCAGCTCTTCCTTCTTTCCTTCCGGCTTCGCCTTGATCAGCGCCGCCCAGCCCGTCCAGGTGAAGCTGCCCGGGATGCCGCAGGCCCGGTCGATCTTGCCTACGGGAATCGGCCGCCCCTTGTTCACCTCGACGCCGTTGTAGCCGTACGTGGTGAACGCGTTCCGCTCCTTGCTGAACAGGCGGTAGTGGACCGAGTTCATGACGTCATCCATGGTGTGGACCTTCTCGGTCCCGCCATCGATCTTGTGGACGGCCATGTCCTTGTGGCAGCGCAGGCAGGTCTCGGGCCCTTCGTACGTGCGGATGCCCGCCTTGCGGAAGTAGTCGATGTGGGAGAAGTCCGCCTTCTTCCGGGTGGAGCGCAGGTTGGCCAGCAGGCGGGCGTCCTCCGCGCGCCGCAGCGCGTTCCCCACGCGCCCCGTCTGGTTCCCCACGAGGCTCCGCGTGGCCTGCTGCTCCAGCCGGCTCGCCAGGGTCTCGAACTGGGCGTCGGTGAGGTGGTCCTCGTTGGCGTAGGTGAACGTGGAGATCTTGTCGCCCGTGTACCAGCGCAGCGCGGCCGGGTAGCCGACCCGGAAGGCGCCAACCAGCAGGCCCGCCGATGCCACGACCGCCACGGCGGTGATGAGGGTCCTGCGCGCCCGCCGGCCGTTCGGCAGCGGCAGCGAATCTATCTTCAAAGAAGGCCGTCTCATGGCTTGCTTCCTTGTTCTTCCGTTGGTGACGGGACGTGCGAAGACGCGTAGCCGGTGAGCATCATCCGGAAATGGGCCCAGGGCGTTTCACCCGTCGTGGCCAGGTAGATGTGCCCGATCAGGAACGCGGTGAGGAAGATCGCGAGCACCGTGTGCGCGACCCCCAGGAATTGCAGAGCCGTCGAGCTGACGTTCTGCCATGCATGGATCATGTGGTACAGCCACAGGCCCGTGACGGTTTGCAGGGGCAACACCACCGCCATCACGCCCAGGTAGGTCCATTTCTGCAGGGGATTGAACTTCCTGGATTCGCCTTCCTCGAACGGGTGGGGCGCGCCCTGGAAGATGCCTTGCAGGTAGTAACGCGCCTGCCGGATGAGGCCCGTCACCAGGTCATCTCCGTCCGGCGCGTAGTACCGGATCCGGCCCGTCCGGACCAGGTAGAGCGCCCACACCATGTAGTTGATGGACACGACGATGCCCACCAGGTTGTGCACCGCGATGGCGGCGGACAGCGTGCCGAAGACGTTGAACTCGCGGGCGAAGTGGATGTTCAGGCCGCTCAGTGCGAGCACCACGATGCCGACCGCGTTGACCCAATGCCACGTGCGTTCCGGGCGCGTGACCATGTAGACCTCTTTCATGACTGCCCAAGCCGCGTTCGCAGGAAGACGCACCAGTTGCGGCGATTCGCGCACCAGCGGAACAGGCCATGCGCCCCCGTGCCAATGGCGACGAGGAGCATGAGCAGGATCCCGGATCGGTCCAGGAGATGGCTGCGGGTGCCGCCCGAGATGTAGTAGTCCTCGACGAGCTCACTGCGCGTGTACGGCCCCGGACGCCCGCCCTCGAAGTAGCCCACGTACGACGCCATCTTCGTGTTCGCGCCGTGGCAGGCGTAGCAGTCCGACGTGGCCTGCGCCGCCGGCAGGATGTCGTGGCGGAAGCTGTAGTCGGAGCCCGCCGGCTGCGTGTGGCAGTCGATGCAGGCAATGCGCTTCAGGTGCAGCGCCGCCTGCGGGTGCCAGGAATGGCGCTGGGCCAGCGTCAGGCCGGAAGGATTGAACCGGTGCTCATGGCAATCGATGCACGGGGCGTTCTTCTCCGCCACCGTCATCTCCCGGCCCGCGTGCATCGTGTGCGGCGAGTGGCACGTCCCGCAGTCGAAGTCCACGCTGGCTCCGGCGGCGTAATGCACGCTGCGGTGCGCCATGGCGTAGATGCTCCGGTACTCCTGCTGGAAACCAGCGTGGCAGCCGATGCACGTAGGCTCCGGGTTGCCCGTAGGATGCGGCACCCGCGAATAGTCGCCCTTGTGGCAGTCGCTGCACGCCTTCTTTCCGGCCCGGAAATGCACCGACGACACGTAGCCGGCGGGATCGATGAACGCTTCGTGCAGACGCCCCGAGCCGTCCCGGTAGCTCATGCGCAGCCCGGGATTCAGGTGGCAGTCCGCGCACGGCTCCACCGACGCCGGCATGGCCGCCGGCATCGCCGATGCCGGGCGGACGGGCTGCGCTTCCCTGGTCTTTGAACCGTCTCTTTCTATTCCTGCAAACGCGGCGCGTGCGCCCAGCGCGGTGCCACCCAACAGCACCATCAGTCCTGACGCGACGGCCGCCCCACGCACCAACCGCAAGCGTGACATGGTTGAACCGTTCCATTTTTCACGGATTCAAGGCACACTCCATTCCGTGCTTGGCACAACGATGACAGGAGGCGGCACCGGCCGCATTGACCTAGGTCAAGACTCCGGAGATTCGTAAGGGCGTGAGGCCGCGTCGGTGGTGAGCGGGGTGGGTGGAGAGCGGGGCCGGCAGGAGCCGGCGGGGCCCGGGCTTACGAGGCGCGCACGAAGCGTTCGAGGCCGGTGACGTCGAGGATGTCGAAGCTTCCGGGTTCGGCCCGCCGGATGAAGCCTTCGCCGGCGAGCTCCGAGATGGCCCGGGAGAGGGTTTCGGGGGCCATGCCGAGAGCGCCTGCGAATTCCTGGGCGCTGACGGGCAGGCTCAGCCGGACTGCGGAGCGGGCGGTTTCCGATTCGGGGATCATGCCGAGGAGCGCGTTTGCCACGCGGCGGCCGGCGCCGGGGGTGGACAGGGACTCGATGACGTCGCAGGCCTCGCGCAGCCGGCGGCTCAGCAGGGCAACGATCTCGCGGGCCAGGGCGGAGTCTTCAGCAAGGAGCGCCTGGAACACGGACCGGGGCATGACGTCGGCTTCGACGTCGTCCAGGGCGAGGGCGGAGGCGGCTTGCGGGCCGTCATCGAGAAGGGGGAGGCAGCCGAAGACGTCGCCGGGCATGAAGATGAACAGGGTGACCGTGCTGTGTGCGGGCAGCGGCCGGTAGACCTTGACGCGTCCTTTCCTGAGCGCCACGAGCAAGCCCGGCCGATCGCCCTCGCGCCACAGGATCTCGCCCTTGGCGAAGCGCCGCACGTGCATATGCGGCTGGAGGATCTCCCGGATCTCGCCAGCGATGGCCTGTTCCCGCAACAGCTCGACCCGTGGCGGTTCCCGACCCATGATGCCCCCTCATCGTGCTCCATGTTCGTTGCCACGGAATCTGACAGTTGGAGGGGGCCTCGTACAGGCCCCGCGGGTGTCCGTCGAGTGCTTGTTGCGGTGGTCAGTTGCGGGCGGCGAGGGTCGGTGACTTGGCGCCGCCTGGCGCCCGAGTGGGGTGGCACGTGGAGCAGTCCCGCAGCTCGGGGCGGTTCTGCTTGAGGGCTTCCTTCTGGTGGCAGTCAAGACATGTCCCGTGCATGGCTTCCAGGTAGCTGGGGGCGTGCACCAGGTCAGCGCCGGTGTCGTGGTCCACGGCCCAGTTGGTGTCCTCGTCGTGGCAGTCGAGGCACCGCTTGGCGTTGGCGGCGGACTTCACGGACGAGCCGGTGTGGCAGACGGCGCACGACTTGTTGGGCGGAACCAGGCCCTGGAGCCTTTCGCTGTCCGCAACGGCCCGCATGTGGAACGTGTGGTCGAAGATGTCCGTCTCCGTGAGCATGTGTCGGTGGCAACGGGAGCAGGGGGTCGTCTGGTCACCGGGCAGGGCCATGTGGTGACAGGTCTGGCAGGACGAATCGCCGCCCAGGCGTTCTTGGTGGTCCGCGTGGGGAAAGACGGTGAACAGACCCGTACGATCGCCATCGATCCGCAGATCGGCCTGGGTGACGTCCAGGCGAGTGGGCGGCTGAACGACGATGCGAGGCCCTCGCGGGTGGTAGGGCGGGTACATGAGCGCCCACGCCAGCGGCATCACGACGACGGCGATCAGCGAGGCTCTCTCCAGCCGGCTGCTGAGAGCGGTGTGCCAGACCCGGGAGAAGGAATCGACCGTGACCGCATAGCGTCGCCGGACATCCGCCTCACTCGTGGGCGGCGGGAAGACGTTCAAGTGCTCCACGAAGAAGAGGAACACGAGCGCGGCCGCGGCCACGACGCCGAGGGAAAGCGACCATTCGGCCAGAGAGGGAAAGTACACCCTGGCGGCGTCCCGGACGTAGCCGAAAATGCCCACGTCCAGCCGGTTCAAAAGCAGGCCGGCCGACGCCGACACGGCGGCGACGGTCAGCGCGGCCGGGGAGCGTCGCGGTCCGGGCAGCCAAACGAGCAGGATGGGCAGAATCGCTGAGATCAGGATCTCGAATCCGTAGAGCCAGCTTTCCCAGGTGCCTGCCGTCAGTGCCGACCAGGCTGCGTGATGGCCCAGATGGTAGACCTGCGCGAGCAGGTAGACCGCCAGCACGCCCGTGGCGATGGAGGCGACGCCGGTGAGCATGGGCATGTCGCGGCCCGCCGGGCGGTTGGGCTCCGTCCCGTCGTGGCTGCTCCTGACCAGGCACAGTTCCCGTTCCACGCGCGTGGGTCCGAACACGGCTTCCCGGTCGTAGTAGTGCGCGTGCACGATCCGCACGAAGACCAGGAACATGAGCCCGCCGCCGATGGCCGACAGGATGAAGAGCAGAGGCAGGCTGGGCGAATACCAGAGCGGCTGCAAACGTTGGGGTGTGACCAGGAAGAGTGAGCCCAGGGACGAATGGTGCAGCGACGACAGCGAGATGCCCACGATGACGACGCCGAACGCGATCCGGTGCAGCCAGCGCGTGACGCGTTCCGCCTTCAGCTTCTCGAACACGGCGGGCGCAAGCTCGATGGCCGTGACCGTGAAATAGAGCGCGACGCACCAGAAGACCTCGAACAGGAATGAATGGGCGTTCCACATGATGAACGGGTGCCAGAACCGCCAGGGCAGCCCGATGTCGAACAGGAGTGCCAGGCAGGAGCAGCCGTAGCCCAGGAAGGCCACCAGGATGGCCGGCTTCATCAGGGGCCGGAAGCGTTCCAGGCGCAGCACGTACACCAGGAAGCCCATGGTGAATCCGCTGGTGGAAATGGCCACGCCTGCCACCATGTTGAGGATCTTCCAGAGGCCCCAGGGCACGGCATCGCTCAGGTTCGTCGTGGCGCCGAGACCGTACCACAACCGGAATCCGGCGGCCACGAGGCCCGCCAGTGACACGGCCCAGAGGACGTCCTTCAACGTGCGCGTCTTGTCGCTCACTTCGTCGCCCCCTCCCTCAGGTCCGCGTCCGCGTCGGACATCGGTTCCGACGTAGCAGGCACATCCGCACCGGGCACGTCCGCAGCGTGCGCGCACGCCTCTACGCGAGCTCCTGCGGCCGCCTCGGAGGCCAGCTTCATGCGTCTGCGGATGACCCAGTTGATGCCCAGAAGCCCGGTGGCCACGCTCAACCCGATGACGGGCGTCTTTGAGATGAGGGGCTCCGTGAGTGACGGAATGGCCACCGTGCCGGGTCCCGGCCAGCCAATGCCGGCCAGGTCCACGTCGGACAGGTACAGCACCGACGTGCCGCCGAATTCGTGCTCGCCCCAGATCCGCGGCACGTAGGTGTCGCGATTCGCGGAAATGCGCGTGTGCGCCTCCCGCAACAGGTCATCCCTGTCGCCGAACTCCAGGGCGTGATTCGGGCACGCGTCCACGCAGGCCGGCGCGAGGCCATCCGCCTGCCGGTCCGCGCACATGGTGCACTTCTTCATGTAGGGCACCGGCTCATCCCACTCGTAGCGCGGGATGTGGAATGGACAGGCCAGCATGCAGTAGCGGCAGCCGATGCACTTCTCCGGGTCGTAGACCACCGGTCCTTCGGGCGTCTTGGTGATCCCGCCCACCAGGCATGCCGCCACACAGCTCGGGTCCTCGCAGTGCATGCAGCTCATGCGGGCGAAACGGCCCGGGGCCACCTGGACCAGGCTCAGCAGGCGGTTCTCCGACAAGCCGTCCTTCGCGGTGACACGGTCCACCTGCGCCTTGAGGGGGTCGCTCTTATTCGCCTCGATGCAGGCGTCCACGCACCGCTCACAGCCGGTACAGCGGGTCACGTCCACCAGGATGGCCTTCATCAGATCCGCAGCTCCTTCCCGTAGAGTGCCTCCGCGACCCTGTCGCCGGCGCCGGGCTTGAGTTGCCAGTGCACGGCCGAGATGCGGTCGAAGAAGAACAGGACCACATGGGCCAGCTTGGTGAACGGGACGAGCACGAAGAGCAGCTCACCGCTGAGCAGATGCGTGAGCATCATGGTCTGCCACGGCAGCGGATTCACGTCGGGGTGCGACGCCAGGTAGCCGGACAGGAACGGCAGCAGCAACAGCACCAGCAGCAGATAGTCCGAGCTCCGGCTGACCAACCGGTGACGGGCGCTGAAGATGCGAAACGCCAGCAGCAGGACGATGCAGCCGATGGTCACGAGCGTCAGCATGTCCGCCATGTCCTGGCCGATGGCCGGGAGGTGGACGCCCAGGAAGCTTCCCCACAGCACCACGTGATCGAGGAGGAAGAGCGGAACGATGAGCAGGCCGATGTGCATCACGTACGATGCCACGGAGAAGAGACGGCTGCCCGGCTCGATGTGGCGGACGGGGACCACCCAGCTCAGGGCATCTCGTGCGACGCTGCGCCATGGAACCTGTTTCAGGCGTCGACCTTTTCTCACGCCGACGAAGTAGCCCTGCAGCAATACCTGCCGGGCCAGGCCCAGGACCATGACCAGGAAGGTGATGGCGAACAGGGGCCCCTTCGCGAACTCGATCCAGGCTTCGGTGGACATCGCCTTGGCTCCGGTGCTCTTCAGATGGCGAACAGGGCCGCCTCTTCCTTGCGTTCCGCGGGGGACTTGCCTCCCGGAACCTCGATGGCCTTCAACACGAGCTCGTGGAGTCCCATGACCCTGCAGGGCAGCTCATAGTGCTCCACGATCTCCTTCAGCTGCTTCTTGCAGTTGGCGCAGGGTGCCACCACGATGTCCGCTTCCGTGCGCGCGAGTTGCTCCGCCTTGATCTTGCCGGCGATCTCCATACGGAAATCGTGCAGCTCGTCGATGGAGACCAGACCTCCACCACCGCCGCAGCAGTAGTTGTCCGCGCCCTTCGGCGTCATGTCCACGTAGTCCCGGACGAAGCTCCGCAGGATCTCCCGCGGCTGGTCGACGATCCAACCGGAACGGGCGATGTTGCACGGGTCGTGGTAGGTCACACGCTCCGTGATGACGTCCGGGTCCAGCGTGATCTTGCCCGTCCGGATGCAGTCCAGCGTGTACTCCATGAAGTTCCGGACCGGCGGCGCGCTCTTGCCCATGAACGTGGGGACGAAGTCGTGAGCAGCCCGTGACGCGTGGCCGCATTCTCCGATGAGGATGCTATGCCCCTTCAGGCGCTCCACCTCCGCCACCAGCTGCTTGATAATGTTCTCCAGGTGCCAGTCGCTGTAGAACAGGCCGTAGTTGATGCCGTCGTAGTTGCACAGACCGATGGTCCAGCGATCCCAGTCGCCTGCCGCATAGAGCACCGCCGCGTTGCCCATGAGCGTGTCCGGCTCCAGCAGGTAGTCGCTCACGGCGCAGAAGAACACGTAGTCCCGGTCCATCCGGTCCGTGGGGAACTCCAGCTGCACCCCCAGGCTCTCCTCCATCTCCTCCGACAGGAACGACAGCACGTCCAGCAGACCCGCGCGCGACACCTTGGACGTATTGTGCGTCTCTCCCTGCAGCTGCTCCTGCACGCTCACCTGCAGCGCTTTCGGCACGATGCCCACCAGGCTGAGCAGGTAGCGGCCCAGCCGGGTGATCAGGCCGTGATCGAAGCCCAGGGGGCAGGACCGCGTGCACCGGCGGCACGCCGTGCACCGGTAGAACACGTCGCCCATCTCGTCCAGCAGGTCCTCCGTCAGCTCGAACGGGGCGCTGAAACGTGACTTCACCCAGCCATCCAGCGTGAAGTAGCGCCGGTAGATGTCCAGCAGGATGTTCGTCCGGTAGCAGGGAATGTCCCGCGGGTCGCCCGACGCCAGCAGGATGGGGCAGGCCACGGCGCACTGGCTGCACTTCGCCGTGGACTGGGAGTACGTGTCCAGCAGCGGCTTGTAGTCCGTGTACTCCAGAACCCAGGCGAACGCTTCCAGGAAACGATCCACCAGGTGGTCGTCCGGCTTGTCCAGAACGTGGTAGGGGAAGACCCGCCGGGCCCGTGGCTCGTTTCGTTCCCTCGTTGGCGGTGCAATCACGGTTCCCATCGCATCGATCGGGTTACAGGTTGTCCCCCTTTGGGGCAAGCGGTATACCATGTTTCCCGACCCGCCTGTGGGCGTTCTCCCTGCCACCGTCGGGCGCTCCGCGCATGGCGCGGAAACCCCTGCGGCGACTCGCATCCTGGACCATGCGCCGACTTCCTCACCCGCTCCACGCACGCGCCCCGGCGCCCCGCATCGTGTTGCAATCGTTGCAACATCGCGTTGCACCGCGACGCGGATTGCAACGCTTGGACGCGCGCCCGTCGCGGCAGGGATGGACCCCAAACAGGGCGCCTGCGGGACGCGGGCGGCGAAGCAGACGGCGCCCTGTCCGGTACGAATTGTCAGGCAGCGTGCGGCATGGCGGCGATTGTGACTCCCGTACCGGCGGAGGGTGGCGGGGAAATTGGCCAGCGCTCTCTGCGCCGGCCTTTGGATGGCACCGGGGACCGGCATGCGAGTTGCCTTTTTGCGGACCGACGACGCGACCAGGAAAAGGCCATGCGTTTCGGAATCCCGCTGTTGGATCAGAGAGTGGCGCCGCGTTGCACGATTGCGGACTCGGTGCTGCTGATCACGCTCAAGCGCCGCCGCATCCTGGGCCAGTCCACGGTGGGTCTGGATCACGCCACCTGGATGGATCTGGCGAGGCTGCTCGCTGAAGAATCTGTGGACACGCTCGTGTGTGGGGGGATCAGCCGTGCGAACCGGGAAACCATCCTTTCGTACGACGTGGACGTGATCGACAACGTGGCGGGGACCGCGCAGGAAGTGGTGGAGGCGTTGCGACGCGGCGGATTGACGTCCGGGTTCGGGCTCGGCGTGCAGGAGTCCGGAACGGCGGGCGGTGCCCCGGGCCCGCGATGGGATGGGGATGCCGCCGCCGCGGGTGAGGCGACCGAGCCGTGGTTCACGGCGGACTCACCCACACAAGCGACGGCAGCCGTTGAAATCGACTGCCTGGCATGCGCGGGCCGACCGTGCCTGCGGGGAGCCGCGTGTCCGCTGGTCGGTATCCGGGAGATGGCGGTGGACACGCCGGAGCCGATGCTGGAGGCGGCGTGGGACGTGGCCTGCGAGGACGAACGCATGCTCTGTCGCCTGGCCGAGCTGGTGTACTTCGCGATGGAGATGGGATACGCGAAACTGGGCGTGGCGTTCTGTGCGGACCTGCTGGAGCCTGCCACGGTGCTCGTCGGGGTGCTTCGACGGTTCTTCGACGTGCTTCCCGTATGCTGCAGGGTAGGCGCGCCATCGGCGGAAGAGCCACGTCTGATGTCCTGCAATCCGGCGGGGCAGGCCGCCGTCATGAACCGGGCGGGCACCGATCTCAACGTCCTCGTCGGACTGTGTGTGGGTGCCGATGCGGTGTTCTCCAGGGAGAGCCGGGCGCCCGTGACGACGATCTTTGTGAAGGACAAGTCGCTGGCGAATAACCCCATCGGGGCGGTGTACTCCCATTACCACCTGCAGGAGATCTGAGACCCAGTGCCGGGCGCCTTGCGCCGGCCGGACGAGAGGAGGCGTGCCATGACCATCCCCACCCTGAACGCGGTGGGCTTCTGCGCCCATTATTCGGAACAGGGGGACTGGGCGTTCGACTACGCTCTGGAGCTGTCGCGCGCACACGGAATCCAGTTGAACGTGTTCCATTTCCTCGTGGATCCCTACGATCCGACGAGGGCGGCTCCGGACCTCGGGAAGGCGGAGCTGGCCAAGCTCGTGACGGAAAAGGAGCGGGAGCTCCGGCTGTATTACGACGATCGGGCGGGAGACTACCTCGACGTCGGTTTCCGTCTGTGTGAAGACAACAGCTGGACGGAGCTCCACCGGTGCCTGGTGGACCGCGAATTCCAGATCCTCGTCCTGGGCTACGTGGCTCCGGATGCCCGGTTCGCGGGGAAATCGCTCGAAGAATTCGCAGACAGGTTCGTCTGCCCGGTGGTTCTTGTGGGACCGGAGCATCCGCGGCAGTTTCACATCAACAGGGCGGCGGCCCTCGTGAGTGAAAGGCTGGCGCTGCCGGCCGGGTCGTGGGAGGGTATTGGAGTGGTGGTGGGTTGAGCAGAGGGGCGGGCGATGCGTGCCGGCAAGGAGCCGAACGGCATGGAAGAGATCAGTCAGCTGATCTTCCAGAGCATCAGCGACGGCGTGTTCACCGTGGACGAGAACCGCATCATCACCGCGTTCAACCGGGCGGCGGAGGAGATCACCGGGTTCGAGGCTCACGAAGCGGTGGGGAAGCATTGTTTCGACATCTTCCGCACGGAGTTCTGCAACGCCCGTTGCCCCCTGAAGGACACGTTGCAACACCACGATCCGGTGGAGGACGTCCGGGTCTCCATCATCACGAAGGAGGGCTGCGACCTGCCCATCAGCGTGACGACGACGCTGCTGCGGGACGACAAGGGCGATGCGGTGGGCGCCGTCGAGTTCTTCCGGGACCTCTCCACGCTGGAGGACCTGCACCGGCGCCTGGATGAGCGGCGGGCCATCGAAGACGTCGTCAGCGTGAACCGGGAGATGCAGCAGCTGGTGCAGCTGCTGCCGGACATCGCGAAATCGGAGTGCAGTGTGCTTGTCACCGGCCCTTCCGGGTCGGGCAAAGAGCTCATTGCGCAGGTCCTTCACAACATCAGTCCCCGGAAGTACGGGCCCTACATCCGGATCAATTGCGGCGCCCTGCCTGCGACCCTGCTGGAATCGGAGCTGTTCGGCTACGAAAAGGGCGCGTTCACGGATGCGAAGCGCGACAAGCCCGGGAAGTTCTGCCTGGCGAACGGCGGCACGCTGCTGCTGGACGAGATCAGCGAGATGGACCCGTCGCTCCAGGTGAAGCTCCTCCGAGTCCTGAACAACGGGGAGTACCAGCCGCTGGGGTCCACGAAGACCATGCACACGGACGCCCGCATCCTCGCCGCGACAAACGCGGATCTCGAGCGGGCCATCGAGCGAGGCGATTTCCGCGAGGACCTCTATTTCCGGATCAACGTCGTGGAGCTCGAGATTCCGCCGCTGATGGAGCGGCCCGAGGACATCCCGTTGCTGGTGGACCATTTCCTGAAGAAATTCAGGAAGAAGACCCGCAAGACCATCCATCGGGTGTCCCCCGAGGCGCTGACCGCACTTCGTCGCTACTCCTTCCCCGGGAACGTGCGGGAGCTCGAGAACGCCATCGAGCACGCGTTCGTCATGTGCCATTCGGACATGATCGAGCCGGAGCACCTGCCGGGGAGCATCACCCGCAGGAGTGCGGCGGTCGGCGGCGTCTCGCCCGGCAAGCGCAACGAGAAGGACGTGATCGCCGAAGCGCTTCGGCGCAACCGGGGCAACCGCGCGGAGACGGCCAGGGAGCTGGGAATCCATCGAACCACGCTCTGGCGGAAGGCCAAGATGTACGGCCTGGACGTGTGAAGCCGCACCGGCCCGTTCCATTGAGATCGCCCATGGCGGCATCAGACGGCGTCGGTCCGGGCGTCCGATTGGCGGCCCGATGCCGCGTGTTCGCCGACAACACCTACCACACGGTTGCTGGCCGGAGACTGGGCCTCGACCTCGATCGCGCCTCCGTGCCCAATCTCCTCTTCACTGCCACCGGTGCCGGCCACGGCGATTTCACCGAGGAGGTCTGGCCCAGGGCCTACCGGTCCGTGTTGAACTTCCTCCAGGAGCAGATCGGCGCCTGACACGCCGGGTGGACGAAGAGAATCAGCTCGGGGCGTCAGCGCTGCTGGCCAACCCCCGTGTTCACCCGGACGCGGACAGAATCGGCCTGGCCGGATCCCCAGAGCGCCGTGATCGTGTGGCGTCCCGGCCGGATCCGCCAGCGGGCGCCGGGGATGGGTCGGCCGTCGACGAACCAGCGGACGGACTCGCCGGGCGGGCCGGCAGCGACCAGGGAAAGCGTGGCGAAACGGGGATCGACGCCGGGGGGCACCTCGTACGCATCGCCGTCCCGTGGCGAGAGAATGGTCGCGACCGCGGGTTTGGGCGCTGCAGGTCCGTGGTGGGCGTTGCCGCCGCTGCGGGTTTCGTCGGCGTCGGCGATGACACCCGCGTCTGTCTGTTCCGACGGCCGGGCCGCGAGCCACTCGGCGTACTCCGGGGGCATGTGGACGCGGCCGCCCGTTTCCCAGGTGTCGGGGGGCGGCTCCGTGCCGGGGAGGAACCAGTCCACGACCGACGCGCAGCCGGACGTCGCCCGCATGCCGGAGAGGGCGCACACCGGAACGGCGGTCGCGCCCACTTGTTCGGGCCGCACGAGCGGGCCGGGCGGGTAGCGTTTTGCCGTTTCCAGCACGGCGCGGTGCAGGAGGGGCCCCGCGCCCGTGACGCCGCTGACGGCCTTCATGGGGGCGCCGCTGAAGTTGCCGACCCAGACCGCGACGGTGAAGCCGCCCGTCGTCGCGACGGCCCAGTTGTCGGTGAAGTGGCGGCTGGTGCCGGTCTTGGCTGCGGCGGGGAAGGGGAAGTCGAGGGGCGTGCGGGTGCCGAACCCGGGCACGCGGGCAACGGGGTCCGCCAGCACGTCGAGCACCAGCGCCGCGGCCCCCGGCGAGAGGAACCGGCGCGGAGAGCCCGGGACCTGGTCGAGGCGCCAGGTCACCGGCCGGAGCACCCCGCCGAGCGCCAGGCCGCGATACGCGTTGGCCAGCTCCAGCAACGTGACCTCGCCGTTGCCCAGCGCCAGGCCGAGGCCGTAGTGGGCCGCCGGCCGGTCCAGGGACGCGAACCCCGCGTCGTGGAGGATGTCGAGCAGCGCCGGGCCTCCCAGCCGATCGGCCAGCGCGACGGCGGGCACGTTCAGGGATGAAGCCAGCGCGACGCGGGCGCGCACGGGCCCGCGGAAGACGCGGTCGTAGTCCCGCGGGCGGTACGGCCCGGTGGTTGTGGCGTACGTGCGGGGGATATCGGGCAGCACGGTGGAGGCCGTAACGCCGTGCTCGAACGCGAGTCCGTACAGGAACGGCTTGAGGGCGGAGCCCGGCTGCCGGGGCGTCGCGACCATGTCCACCTGGCCTGTGGAGTCCGCCCAGAAGTCGGGGGACCCGACCCAGGCCAGGATGCCGCCGGTGGCGTTGTCCAGCACGACGACGGCGGCCTGCCGCACGTTCTCTCCGCGCAACGTCGCCACCGTGTGCCGGACCTCGCCTTCGAGAGCGGCCTGGAGCTCCAGGTCCAGCGTGGTCCGGATGACGCCGGTATCCGCGCCATCGAGTTGGTCGGTCACGGGCGGTGCGGGGCGGTTCAGCGCCCAGGTTGTGAAGTGCGGCGCCCGGAACACGGCGCCACAATCCCCGGACCGGACCGGCTCACTCTCGGCGCGCTGGATGTCCCCCGGCAGGGCCCAGCCCCGGTCGGCCAGGCGTTGCAGGACCTGGTGGCGGCGGAGACGTGCGTGCTCGGGCGCGGCCAGCGGGTTGTCCCGGGCGGGGGTGCGGGCCAGGCCCGCCAGAAGAGCCGCCTGGCCCAGGCTGAGGTGGGACGGAGTCGTGCAGAAGTAGAGGTCGGCGGCGGCCGCGACGCCCCGGGTACCCTGGCCCAGCGGAACCCGGTTCAGGTACTGCTCCAGGATCCACGCTTTGCCCCGATGCAGCTCCAGCCGGACGGCCCAGAGCGCCTGCGCCGCCTTGCCCGCCCAGGTCCGGGGCACGGGCCGGAGCAGGCGAACGGTCTGCATGGTCAGCGTGGAGGCTCCCGAAACGATCCGGCCGCGCTCCGCGTCGTCCCGAGCGGCCCGCGCGACGGCGGGCAGGTCCACGCCGTGGTGATGGAGGAAACGCCGGTCCTCGGAGGCCAGCATGGCCTGGATCAGCTTGGGGTCCACGTCCGCCAGGCCGACGTGCCCGCCGCGGACACCGTCGGGTGTGCGGGTCTCACGCAGCGGCAGGCCGCGGCGGTCCTGGATGCGGGCCACCGGCGGGGGTGGCGCCGCCATGTCCCGGGGCAGCGGCAAAGCCAGCCAGACGCCCAGGGCAAAGGCCCCGAGGGCGGGTGCCATGGCGGCCCGGAGTGCCCACCTGCGCAGGCGGTGACCCGTCACGGTTTCGCCTGCAGCACCCGGAAGATGCCGCCCGCGCTGCGGCCGTTGACGCCCGGGTTGTACATCTCCTCGGCGTGGGCCGGCGGGTAGAGGAAGCGGCCGGCCGTCGTGGCCCGCGCCAGGTAGGTGGCCGTGTGCACGCCCTTCCACAGGTACGTGGCGGCGAACACCACCCGGTCGTCCCGCATCTCCTTGTGGTCGAACGGGCTCCACATGCCGGCGTCCCACGAGCCGTACACCCAGCCGCTGGACTGCATCTCGCGGTACGGCGCGTCGTACGCCCCGAACGGGCTCACGGTGCGCAGGCTCAGGTCGACGGGCTCCAGCCCCGCGGGCAGCGGGTCGTCCAGCACGACGAAGTTGCGTTCCGCCGGCACCGTGACCCGCAGCCGCACCCGCACCAGCTGGCCTTCCGCCACCGAAACCAACGGCTGGGCGGTCGTCGGATCTTCGTACCAGCGTTCCACGGCCATGCCCTGGTCCACCGGCTCCGTGCTGGGGCCGTCCGCGTGCTCCGTCAGGGTCAGGTACCAGTAGACGGAGGCGCTGTCCGCCGTCTGTACATCGATGTCCAGCCGGCGTCCGTCTTTGCCGCCCGTCAGGCGCAGCCGGTCCAGCGGCAGGACCGTGTCCCGGGCTTCGGGTCCGACGCGGGTCGTAAGCACGACGCGTCCGCCGACCCGGAGCGTGAACGGCGCCGGCCCCGCCGCGCGGGCCTGTTCCGCCTGGCGCATGAGCGCCAGCATGGCCCAGCCGACGTCCTGCGTGGTCCAGCGCCAACCGCTCACGACGCGTCCCTGCTGCACCAGCCGCTCGACCAATGGTCCGACGAGCGCCTGATGCGGCTCCATCTGCTCCAGCGCTTCCAGGAGCCGCGCCGTGGCGCGCAGGTGCGACGGGAAGTAGTTGCTGCCCGTGGAGTCCGGCAGCACGGCGGTGCGGCCCTCTACGCGGACCTGCGACAACGCCGCGCCCAGGAGCGTCCGGGCCGGCGCCGTCTCGCCCCGCCGATCGAGAGCCATGGCCAGCAGCAGGCGGTCCTCGTAGGCCAGCTGGGCCGCCTGCTGGAGGAGGGTGTTCTCCGCTCCCACGTCGGGCCGGCCCAGGCGGCTCAGAAGGTCCACCGCAGCGACGCGCTCCGCCAGCCGCCGTGACGGGCGGTCCCACCAGCGGGCCACGACGACGTGCGGGTCCGCCGGCCGGTGCAGGCTGCGCGACAGGTACGCGGCCAGCGTGTCCAGGGCCTGGGCGGGCACATCGATCCCGGCGTCCCGGGCCTCCAGCAGCACGCGGCCGGCGTAGGCGGACAACCAGGGCGTCGTCCAGTCGGACGCACTCCAGTATCCGATGCCGCCGTCGGGCGTCTGGCGCCGGAGCAGGACACCGACGGCTTTCTCGATCTCGCCACGGACACGAGCCGAGTCGACCCGGGCGTCGATGTCCCGGACCCGGTACAGCGCGATGAGCGGCATCGCCGCGCTGGAGACCTGCTCCGAGCACTGGTAGGGATACACGCGCAGCCGATCCGCCGCGCCCTGGATGACGGCCAGCACCGAGCTGCCGAAGCTGAGGGTCAACGTGGAGCGGGCCGCGTTCGTACGCCCGTCCAGCATGAACGCCGACGCGGCGGTGTCACGCACCAGCCCGGCCACCGTCCGCACGCGGGCCACGTCGTTGGGGCGGACCGGTACGGCCACCGCCACGGCGTCCGCCGCGCCGCCGCCCCGTGCGTCGAAACGGAACCGGGCGCTGTCGCCCGCCGGGTCCCGGAACTCGAAGCGCACTTCGGCCGGCCGCGGCCCGTCCAGCGTGGTGTCCTGGCGCTTCTTGCCGTCGATGGTGATGCCCTCGGCGCGCGCCTGGACGCGCACACGGGTCGAGCCCGGCATCCGGCTGTTCACCACGACCCCGGCGCGGAAACGGTCCCCGCGTCGCGCGAAGCGGGGAAGGGCAGGCCGGGCCAGAAGCGGCAGGGACACGAGCATCCTGGCATCGCCGGAGCCGTACCGGTCGCCGTCGGTGACCGCCACGGCCATGACCCGGAACGTGGTCAGGTTGTCCGGCAGCGGCGCCCGGGCCACGGCGTGCCCGTTGTCGTCCGTGGTCACGGAGCCCAGGAAGAACGCCGTGGGGCGGAAGCGGGAGCGGAGCACGGCGGCGTTCTCGCCGCCCCCTCCGCCGCCCGGCGCCCGCCCCTTGTCGCCCCTGGGTACCTGCGGCGCCACGCTCACCAGGTTGCTGGCCAGGCGCATGGCGATGCCTCGCGGCGGGTAGAGCAGCGCGATGGGATCGGGCGTACGGAAGCCCGTCAACGCGAGCACGCCTTCGTCGACGGCCCATAGGGCCACGTCCGCACGCCGCCCCCGCCCGTCCCCGGCGTGCACGTCCACCGCGATGCGGGCCGTGTCCCGGGGCCGGTACTCGCCCTTTTCGGGCCGCACGTCCACCGTGAGGCGCTTCACCTCCGGCGTGACGCGAAGCTCCGCGTATCCAACCCGAAGGGTGGGGCGGCCGGGGTCGTCCAGCGGGCCGGGCGGCGCGGAGCGGCCCCGCACCAGCACCACCGACACGAACGCGTTGGGCGCGTATGCTTCCGTGATGGGGAGCTTGAGCGTCGTGGCGCCGGCGGTGATCCGCATGCGCTTCGACCAGAGGACGCGTTCCCGCTCCACCGTGACCAGGGCTTCCACGTCGGTGAACGGCGCGGCCAGCAGGAGGGTGGCCGTGTCGCCCGCCGCGTAGCGGTCGCGGTCGGTGACCACGTCCATGGTGAGCTTGCTCTCGTCGTTCCACGGCACCCAGTCCGTCCCGCCCGCCCAGCGGTAGAAGCGGGTGGCCGCCTCGCGGCCGGCGTCGTCCCTGGCCGTCAGCGTCACCGAGTAGGAGCCGCCGCCGGGAGGCGTGAAGCTGCAGGACGTGGGCTGCGCCTGCGTTTGCACGGAACAGTCCGCCACCGTGTCGGACACCCAGCTACCCACCTCTTCCACCATACCGTCGCGCACCCTGCGCACGCGGTGCCATTCCCTGCGCACCACGCTGCCCGTCACCGACACGCCCGCCACGCGCTGGCCGTCGGGCCGGACCACCAGGACGTCCAGCTTCACCGGCCGGCCCGCCCGCCAGAACCAGGAATCACCCTCCTGCCGCGCGCCGATGTAGAACGCGGCGGGGTGCACCTGGACGGACGTGGCCTCGGTCACCGTCTGGCGGTTGGCGTCCGTCACCGTCGCCACCAGGTCCACGGCGGCCGTGGCGCCGTCCTTCGCGGCCGGGAGAGGCACGGCCACGGCCAGGTGGCCGGTGGCGTCCAGCGAATCCGAACCCGTTTGCAGGACCTGGGTCCCGCCCTCGCCGTCCCCGTCCCACCAGCGCGGCGCGATGCCCACGGCGAAGCCGTCCAGGCCGGGGATGTCCAGGTCCCACGGCGACAGCGGCCGCCGGCGTACGTTCCAGTGGACCGGGGCCCGCGCCATGGGGGCGCCGAACAGGTAACGGCCCGTGATGTCCGTGCGCAGCGTGTCGCCGGCCAGGCGCGGGCGCGTGTCTGCCGCGATGTCCACCAGGAACTCCGGAGGCCGGTATTCCGCCACCTGGTACGTGGCGTCGGCGTAGGCTTGCCATTCGCCGTCCCGGTAGAGCTCGATCTGGACGGTGTAGTGGCCGAGCGCCAGATCGGCCGGGAGGCCGAAGCGCCGGTCCGCCGTGCCGAAACGCGACAGGCGGACGATGGCCTGCTCCAGCGTCTGGCCGTCCCGGTCCTGCAACACCCAGCGCACCGAATCCCCCACCGGCACGTGCAGCGCCCCCAGCGTCCCCGTACGCACGATGGTCTTGGCGTACAGGGAATCGCCCGGCCGGTAGATGCCGCGCTCGGTGAAGACGGCCGCCGCCACTGGCTCCCGCTGCCGCCCGTACGCGCGGCTCAGGCCGAAGCGCCAAGGCGACAGGTCGGGGTCGTAGGCGCTGAGTCCCACCACGGCCTGGTCGTTGCCCAGCGCCGCGCGCACGTAGCCGTCGAAGCTCCGGCACTGCCAGTCCTGGCAGTCTGCCGGCGGCCCGAAGCCCTCCAGCAGGGCCAGCCCCTCCGGGCCCGTGACGCCGGTGGCCTGCTGCCGGCCCGTCCGGTCGTAAAGGAACACGCGGGCACCGGCCCGCGGCAGGCCGTCCTCCACGCCGGTGACCCACACCAGGCCCTGGTCCGTCCCCACGCGAGCGTGCACCGCCAGGTCCGTCACCTGGACCATGGCGATGGGCGGCGTGTGCCGTTTGACGGTGTCCAGGGCGGGAGCGCCGATCTGGACGGCGAACAGCTTCGGGGCGTCCGCCTGGCGCGCGTCCGGCTCGGGCATGCGTATGCCGGTGACCCGGCGCCGGTCCAGGGCCGCGCGGACGGGTATGCGGACCACGGGCGCGGCCTTGAGGAGTGCGCCCAGGCGGTTGCCCCACGACCATTCGGTGGCCAGCACCTCGTCCAGGAGCGTGTCCGGAACGGCTGCGATGCGGACCGTGAGGGTGTCCACGTTGACGTACTCCACCGCCAGGGAGGCCAGGGAGCGGCGTTCCACCAGCAGCTTGCCGTACTCGTAGGAGACCGAGGGCGCGTACCCGGTGGTTTCGATGCGGCCGCCGGCGGAAGCGCCCAGCCGCTGTCCGAAGATGTCCGTGAGGCCGCCCGCCACCGTCACCGTGTAGGGCCGGCGGGGCGCCAGCGTGGCATCCAGGTCCCAGAGCGTCGAAACGCGATCCGTGTCGTTCAGCGTGACCGGTACCGACGGGTCCATGCTCAGGTGGCGCAACAGCGCCGAACCCCGAACCGGCGTGCTGAACGCGATGCGCGCCGGCCCCGTCGGGCAGCTGGCGCCGTAGCCGCAGGTCACTGAATCGACCCGGAGCGGACCGTGTGTGCGGATCGGCCAGGCGTCGGACGTGCCGCCGCCCAGCGTGCCGGGCACCCGGAGCGCGCCGGCACAATCCAGAGGGAGCGGCCGGTCCGGCTGCAGCACGACGACCCGCCGGGTGTCGGCGCTGTCGCCCATGGGCGTCCGCAGGCCCGTGTACCGGAGCACGAGCGGATCCTGTGGCCGCACGGGCCGGACATCGAGCACGCGCACACCGATTGTCGCGCCGCCGCACGACGCGTTCATCTTCACCGAAACCAGCGGTTGTACCTGGCCGGCGGACACCGGATAGTCCGTGAGCAGCCGGAAGGTCGGC
This sequence comes from uncultured Gemmatimonadaceae bacterium, assembly GCA_964619835.1. GTDB lineage: Bacteria > Gemmatimonadota > Gemmatimonadetes > Longimicrobiales > RSA9 > JARRJS01. The sequence goes on from CAZUFP010000006.1 coordinate 26,163, forward strand.
AGGGCGGGCAACTGGGACGCCACTGTCCGGCTTCGCGCCGGGTCGCCCGTCAACACGCGGGGCATGGACACGCGGAACGTGAAGTGGAACGGACCGTCCAGCTTGCTCCCGTCCACCGCAGTGAACGTGTTCGACACCGTCACGGTGTACTCTGCGCCCGGCTCCAGCCGCCGGGCCGGCTCGAACACCAGCGTGATGGGATCCCGCCAGTAGACCCGGCCGGGCGTCTCGGGCTGGACGCCGAAGATCGACGACGGGTCCACCGTGTGGTCCAGCGCACCCGCTACCGGTCGGTCGAACGTGATGGTCACCGCTTCATCCGGGCGGGCGGTTCCCGCCGGCGTCACCCGCAGGATGCCCAGCGACCCGGGCGCTGCGGCTGCGGCCACGATGGCGGCGACGAGGGACAGGCGGTGGAACATCATCGTCTCGGCTCCAGGGGCGCGGCCCCATGCGGGTGGCGCTCGGCAGGGCGGAAAGGCTCTTCACACAGGCGGCGGATCGGCGCGCCGTTCCAGGCTACGAAGGGACGCCGGACGGCGCTACCCCCGCAGGCCCCGAAGGCTTCAGCGCTCGCCCTCCTCGATGGTGGCCAGCCAGATGTCGCCTTCCGTGACCCGCCGCGAGTAGACGATCTCGCGGCCGTCCGCCGTCACTCGGGGCGGACCGAGGACGTCGCGCGGGGTCCAGTGGACGCGGCGTACGGCCCGGGTCTCGCTGTCCACCAGGTAGAACGCGTTGCCTCCGCTGACGAACAGGATGCGGCGGCTGTCCGGCATCCAGACGGGCCATTGCCCGAAGTCCGTCAGCCGCACCTGGCGGCCCGTCGCCACCTCGTAGTAGCCAACGCCGCGGTCGGCCCAGCCTACCATTCCAGCGAGCCGCGTTCCGTCCGGTGACCAGTCGTTCACCACGAACGAGCCCCAGGCGGTGTCGCGCGCCAGCGGCTCCGGCGTCTGGTCCTCCGAGCCGCGGTCGGGATCCATGAGGAAGCCGGCCTTATCAGGTACGTTGACCGCCAGGCGCCGTCCGTCCGGCGACCACGCGCCGGGCATGCTCCACTCCCGTGTGTCGGTGAGACGCCGGTTCCCGTTCCCGTCCGTGCCGATGACCCAGGCGGCGATGTTCCCGCTCCGGTTCGAGAAGTAGGCGACCCGCGTGCCGTCCGGGGACCAGCGTGGCACGCGGTCGACGGCAGAATCGCCGGTGAGCTGCCGGAGTCCCGTGCCGTCGCGGCGGACCACGTACAGATCGCCTTCCGGAAGGTCCCGGGAGTAGAAGACAATGGCGGAGCCGTCGGCGCTCGGGTCCGGCGAAGACCACTGGCGGGACCCCGTCGTGAGCAGGAACGAATCAACGAGAGTGTCGGCCACGGGATCGAGGCGCGCCCGTTCGATGTTCTGGGTCGTGTGGACCGAGGCGAACAGGACGCGCGTGTCGTCGCCGGAAACGCTGGGGTGGGTGGCGAACGCGGACGGCGTGGGCACCGGCTCCGGTGGGCGCCGGGCGTGTCCGTTTGCCTCGTTCACCGACACGCGCCAGAGGTTCATGCTGCCGCCGCGGTCACTGGAGAAATAGACGAAGCGGCCATCCGGAGACCAGGCCGGACTCCAGTCGTTTCCGCCGTCGTCGGACAGCTTCAACGGTGCGCCGCCCTGCGCCGGGACCAGCCAGATCCGGGCCGCCGCGTCGCCCGACCGGGTCGTGTAGGCGATCCAACGGCCGCCCGGGGACCAGCTCGGAAGCACCGCATCCCCGCGCACCAGCTCCCGGGTCGCTCCCGTTTCCAGCTCCACCGTCCAGAGCCCCGGCTCGCCCGGTCGTTCCGGCTCCATGTTGAGGGGGAGCAGACCAACGTGCTCGACGGAATAGGCGAGGAAACGGCCGTCCGGAGACCAGGCCGGATCCTCTCCCCGGTCCAGCACCCGCCGTACCGCCTCGCCCGTCCGACCCATCACGTAAAGGCCGCCGCCGTTCCGTCGCGAGCAGAAGGCAATCCGCTCCCCGTCGGGTGAAAACGCGGGCGCGTAGTCATCGCCGGGCGTGCCGTCCGTCAGGTTGATGGCACGTTCGCCCCCGAGGCTGCGCAGGTAGATGTCACGGTCCAGGCCATCGTCCCCCGCGTAGACGAGCCACTGGCCGTCCGGGGAGATGCTGGGTGAGTCCTCGAGGCCCGGCAGCGCCGTTACCTGGGTCGATCGTACCCGCAGGGGAGCGTGCCCGCCCCTCCTGGACAGGAGAAGCGCGGCGCTGCCCGCGGCGACCGTGGTCGCCGCGACGACGGCCGTGACGAGCCCGGCCCGCCGTACGCCGCGCTCCCATCGGCCCCGACGGGCGGGGCGAAGGCCACGCTTCGGGTCGGACAACGCTTCGGCGAACGCGGCGGCGCTCTGGAACCGGTCCGCGGGCGTCCGCGCAAGGGCCGTCAGGACGGCCTGCTCGACGTGTGCCGGGATCGTTTCGCGGGCGGCTCGCAGGCCCGGCACCGGCTCCGCACACTTCCGCGCCAGGATGACGTGAGGCGGGGCCCCGCCGAACGGCGGCGCTCCCAGCAGCATCTCGTACAGGACACACCCCAGGGCGTAGATGTCCGCGCGGTGGTCGGCGGCCAGCTCCCCGGTCCCCTGTTCGGGACTCATGTACGTGGGCGTGCCCACCACGAAGCCCGTTTGCGTCAGCTTCCCGCCCCCGGCTTCCCCGATTGCCCGGGCGATGCCGAAATCGCACACCAGCGCGTGTCCCTCTTCCAGGAGGATGTTCTCCGGCTTCACATCACGATGGACCACGCCGTTGCGGTGGGCGTGCTCCAGGGCGTCCGCCACCTGCAGCGCGATCCGGACGGCTTCGTCCACGGGAAGTTGCGTCTCCCGGTCGAGCCGGTGCCGGAGCGTCTCCCCGGGCACGTAGAACATCACGTAGTAGAGCAGGCCGTCCGCGTGGCCCGAATCAATGAGGGAAAGGATGTGGGGATGGGAAAGGCGCGCGGAAAGACGGATCTCCCTGAGAAACCGCTCGTCGCCTACGGCCTGCGCAATCTCCGGCCGCAGCACCTTGATGGCCACCGACCTGCCGAGCTTCAGGTCCTCGGCCAGGAACACGACGCCCATGCCGCCGCTGCCCAACTCACGCTCGATCCGATACCGGTCCCCGAGCGCCCGCTGGAGTCGGTCTTCGAGTCCGTGCATGCTTCAAGATGCACCGGCAGCGGCATGGTGCGACAGGACTTCCATTTTCCGGGCCCGGCTTCGCCAGACCCGGATGCGCTGCCACCCCGCAGGAGGTCACGCTGTCTGTGGCATGATATTGCCACGCCCCGGGCGGACGGTGGCTACTTCGCGCCGTACTGCTTCGTCACCTGCCCGTTCTTCACCTCGTACACCCCCTCCAGCCACGTCCCGGTGGCCACCGGCGTGTTGTCGGAGCTCGCCACCACGAACCGGATCGAAGGGTCGCTGGCCAGCGTCATCACCAGCCAGAATTCCTTGTTCGACGCCTGGTCGTCCGGCGAGTCGTAGGCATCCGCCTGATGGCCCACCAGGTGCGACAAGAGATTGCCCCCGTAATCCAGCGGCTCGAACGTGTCCAGCTGGAAAGTCGGGTTGGACGTCGCGTTCGGGTAGCGGCCGTTCTGCACCGCGTAGATCTCGAAGGCCGTGTAGAGCATCTTGCACTCCGAGGCCACGGCGACGACTTCCGCCCGCTGGCGCAGGCGCGCGTAGCTCGCCTGCGCCAGAGCGGCCAGCACGCCCACGATCACCACCACGATCATCAACTCGATGAGCGTGAAGCCGCGGCGCGGCGAAGGCTCCCAACGGAAAGACGGTCCATGTCTCATGCGGGCCCCCGGGGTGCAACTTGAGGACCGGCGGGTTTCGTGTGACGTAACCTGTTGTGGGGGAAATATATAGGCCATCCACGAAGACCCGCCTGCGTGCCGTTCCGCCATGCAGAACGCCATGGACATTGCGGAACGCCCGCCCGCCCGATGGGCCCGGTCCGGCCCGGCCGATTCCGGGCTTGTAACTATTCGGGCCTCACGCACGTACTAATAGTAAAGGGCCCGGCGAGGGGCCGGCCCTCGGACCGGCAGAAGTGGGGGGACCATGAGCACGGCGCAACCAACGCTGGCGCTGCAGCCTTCAGCCAACGACCGGTTCAAGGAAGGGTTCGGTGCGCTCTTCTGGGAGTGCATCGCCCTGGCGGTGGCTATTCATTTCGCCGTTATTGCCGTCTGGCCTTCCATGAGTGCCGCCGACCTGAGCGTCACGACGGTCGCGCTGCACACCGTCGATCTGCCGCCCGAGATCGAGATCCCGGCGGCACCGCCGCCCATTGCCCGGCCGGCCGTGCCCGTCGTGGGCGCCGCCATGATGGACGAGGCCCTCACGATTCCGGCGACCACGTTCGAGGCCAATCCGGTCGAGACCCTGCCGCCGCCGGCCAACGCGTCACGCGCCGCGGATATCGCCGCCGCCCCGCACTTCACGCCGTACGAGGTGGCGCCCAAGCTCGTCAACCGCGCCGAGGTCGCTCGCGCCCTGGTGGAGTATTACCCGCCCCTGCTCCGCAACGCGGGCATCGGCGGACGCGTGATGATGTGGTTCTATATCGACACGGAAGGCCGGGTTCTGCGCACCCAGGTGTTCCAGTCGTCCGGCTACCCGAACCTGGACGCTGCCGCGCAGCAGGTGGCCGAGATCATGCGGTTCAGCCCGGCCCTCAACCGGGACCAGAAGATCCCGGTCTGGGTCCAGCTGCCTGTGGTGTTCGAGATCGAAAACTGACGCGGCCGGAACCGCGCGCCTCCACGCGGTTCCCGGTCCCCAAACCACCCCTGCCGCTCCGCGCGGCAGGGGTGGTTTGCGCTTCGGGCTCCCGGGCGCCAGTATAGGGCGCCAACCTGAACCTTATGATCGATGTCCAAACAGGATAGACACGAGGCCATCCTCCGCATAGTCGGCGGCAACCGCATCGCAAGTCAGGAACAATTGCGGGAGCTCCTCGCCGGCGAAGCCTTCGAGGTGACGCAGGCCACCCTCTCCCGGGATATCCGGGAGCTCCGGCTCATCAAGGTGCCCGACGCCGAGGGCCACGCCTACTACACCCTGCCTCCCGACGCCTGGGAGCACACGCCGCCCCTCAGGCGCCTCCTCACGAGCCTGTTCGTCGACGCCGAGGGGACCGGAAACTTGCTCCTGGTTCGCACCCTCACCGGCGGCGCCCAGCCCATCGCCGTGGCCCTCGACTGGGAAGAATGGCCCGAGGTCCTCGGCACCATCGCCGGCGACGACACCATCCTCATCATCCTCCGCCGCCCCCAGCAGCTCGACGCCGTCCGCACCCGTATCGAAGACCTCGCCGAAGTCGAATAACCCGACCCGTATCGCCTCGCCGGAACCAGCACCCGCCCCACCGTACCCTCCTCGAAGCACCCTCCTCGAAGCACCCTCCTCGAAGCACCCTTGACACTCCGGCCCCTCGTTTGCATAATCTTGCGTTCGAAAACGTATGGAAATCCGTAACGGAGAGGCCCAGGGTGTCGGAAACCGTCGTGCTCGCCTACTCAGGCGGCCTGGATACGTCGATCATCGTGCCGTGGCTGCGCGAGAATTACGACGTGGATGTCTATTGCGTGGCAGCGGATGTGGGGCAGGCGGAGGAACTGACGGGGCTGGAGGCTCGTGCGCGCGCCCAGGGTGCGAAGGGGTGCGTGGTGCTGGACCTGCGTGAGGAGTTCGTGACGGAGGCGATCTGGCCGACGTTGCGGGCGGGCGCCATGTACGCGCGGAAATACCTGTTGGGGACGGCGATGGCCCGTCCCATCATCGCCCGTGCGCAGGCGCGGGTCGCGCTGGAGATGGGGGCTTCTGCGCTGGCCCACGGCTGCACGGGCAAGGGGAACGACCAGGTGCGTTTCGAGCTGACGTACGGGGCGTTCGCGCCGGGTCTGAAGGTGGTGGCGCCGTGGCGGGAGTGGTCGATCCATTCCCGGGAGGACGCGCTGGACTATGCGGCGGAGCGTGGCATCCCGGTGGCGGCGAGCCGGGAGAAGATTTTCTCCCGGGACCGGAACCTGTGGCACGTGTCGCACGAGGGCGGTCCGCTGGAGGACCCATCGTACGAGCCGGCGCCGGACCTGTTCCTGCTGACGGCGTCACCGGAGGAAGCGCCGGACGAGCCGGAGTACGTGGAGATCGGGTTCGAGGAAGGATACCCGGTCACGGTGAACGGCGAGCGGTTGGGCCCGGTGGCGCTGGTGGAGCGGCTGAACGAGCTGGGCGGCCGTCACGGAGTGGGTCGTGCGGACATCGTGGAGGACCGCCTGGTGGGGATGAAGTCGCGGGGTGTGTACGAGACGCCGGGCGGGACGTTGCTGTACACGGCGCATCGCGAGCTGGAGCAGCTGGTACTGGACCGTCGCACGCTGGCATTGAAGGACCAGCTGGCGTCGCGCTACGCGGACCTGGTGTACGAGGGCCGCTGGTGGTCCATGGAGCGGGAAGCGATGGATGCGCTGGTGAACCGGACGCAGGAAGTGGTGACGGGCACGGTGCGGCTGAAGCTGTACAAGGGTGGCACGGCTATCGCGGGGCGGCAGAGTCCGTACGCGCTGTATGACCAGGCGTTGGCATCCTTCGGGGGTGAGGGTGTGTACGATCACGCGGACGCGGCTGGTTTCATCCGCCTGTTCGGGCTGCCGACGCGGGCCGAAGCTCAGCGGCGGGCCAAGGACGAGGACATGGTGGTGTTGCACCGGAAGACGGCATGACATCGAAGGGTGACCCGGGCCCGCCGGCGCATCGTTTGTGGGGTGGACGGTTCGCCGGCGGGCCCGCCCCGTCGTTGGACGCGTTGAACCGCAGCCTGGCGGTGGACCAGCGTCTCTGGCGGGAAGACATCGAAGGCAGCCGGGCCTGGGTGGATGCGTTGCTGGGGGCGGGCGTGTTGACCGCGGAGGAAGCGGCCGCGCTGGACACCGGGTTGGCGCGTGTGGCAGACCGACTGGAGGGCGGCATTCCCGTCGACTCCCCCGACGAGGATATCCACACGCTGGTGGAGCGGTTGCTGTACGAAGAAGCGGGGGAGGTGGCGGGCAAGCTGCACACGGGCCGTTCGCGCAACGACCAGGTCGCGACGGACAGCCGATTGTGGGCGCTCCGTCAGGGCGCGGCGCTGGCCGAAGAGTTGCGCGGCCTGCAACACGCGCTGCTGGCGCAGGCCGAGTCAAGCCTGGACCTGTTGATGCCCGCGTACACCCACCTGCGCCGGGCGCAGCCGGTGCGGGTGGCCCACTGGCTGCTGGCTCACTTCTGGGCTTTCCAACGGGATCGCGACCGCTGGCGCCAGGCGCTGGATCGGACCGACGTGCTGCCCCTGGGCTCCGGCGCCATCGCCGGCTGCCCGTTCCCCATCGATCGGGACCGTCTCCGCAAGCGGTTGGCTTTCGCGGCCGTGTCGCCCAATTCCATGGATGCCGTGGCGGACCGGGACTGGGTGAGCGAGCTCGTGTACGTGGCGGCAATGGTGGCGGCGCATCTGTCGCGCCTGGCGGAGGACCTGGTCCTGTTCTCCACGACGGAGTTCGGCTTCGTCGAGCTGCCGGAAGCGTACACGACGGGGTCCAGCCTGATGCCCCAGAAGCGCAACCCGGACGGCCTCGAGCTGGCCCGCGGCCGCGCGGCCCGGCTGGCCGGCCAGGCGGCGGCCGGGCTCAACCTGCTCAAGGGCCTGGCCTCGGGGTACCAGAAGGACCTTCAGGAAGACAAGACCCTGCTGTTCGACGCCTTCGACACCCTGGCGGCGCTGCTGCCGGTGACGCGGGAAACCGTGGCGGGCCTGCGCTTCAATGCCGCGGCGCTGGCCGCCGCCGCTGCCGACCCGGAGCTGCTGGCCACCGATCTGGCGGACGAGCTGGTCCGGCGGGGCGTGCCGTTCCGCGAAGCCCACGGCGTGGTTGGAGAGCTCGTGCGGCAGGCCGAGGAGACCGGACGGCCGCTTCTGGGCCCCGACTCCGTCAGCGCGGAGCACCCGCTCCTGGGCGAGTCTGCGGCGGCCCTGGACGCCCGCACCTCCGTGGAGCGGCGGGCCGCCGCCGGCGGTACCGCGCGGGCCGCGGTGGTGCAGCAGTTGGCGGCGGCACGGGCGGCCTGCGCGTGACGCGGCCAGCGGGGTGGCCGTCAGACGTGGCCCGTTTGCCGGACCAGGACGCTGGCGTTTCCCCTGGCATTCGTTTAGCTTGCCCGGGTTGACGCGGGCCCGACGGGCCCGCGCCTCGTATTCTCATTTTCCGTCACATAGGTACCGGAGGCCATGATGCGACTCCAGCGTGGGATCGTTCTGTCCCTTCTCGCCACCAGCGCGGCTCTGGGCGCGTGCAAGAGCTCGACGTCGTCGAACCCGTGCGCCGACTTCCAGGGCACGTGGAACTCGACCGACTTCACGTACACCGCTTCGGCCGATCCGACGATCACCGCCAACCTGGCGTCCCTCGGGGCCTCCATCAACCTGACGGTGGACGACAACTGCAACTACACCGGCACCGCGAACATCCCGACCATCACCACGGGCGCCGCCAACATCAACGGCAACTTCACGCTGGAATCCGACAGCACGTTGGCCCTGCACGACGCCACGGCCGTCGGCGCGGTGATCAACAACACGTATCAGTACACGCTCACCGGCAACAGCCTGACGTTGGTGAATCCCAACACCACGTTCGACTTCGACCTGACGGGACCGAACCCCGCCATCCCGGCGACCGTGACCATCGTGTTCAGCAAGCAGTAGTCGGCGGAACGTCAAACACGCCGGTACCGGGCCCCGCCACCCACGGTGGCGGGGCCCTTTTGCGCCTCTTCTGCGTCTCCGCGCGGTGCCGTCCCTGCGCCCTCTGCGTCTCTGCATGATGCTGTCCCTGCGCTCTCTGCGTCTCTGCGTGATGCTGTCCCTGCGCCCTCTGCCACCACCGCGCCCCCAGCCTTTTGCGCGCGAACCCGCCCGCCACTATCTTGCCGCCGTTCCGAGGGGGACCCTCCCGCAACGTGGCTTTTCATGACCAGAGGCGCGGAAATACGGGCTGTTTCGGCGGACGTGGCGGCACTGCGCGAGCGCGCCACGATGCTGCGGCGACACATCATCGAGATGCTGACCGAAGCCGGCAGCGGGCACCCCGGCGGCTCCCTCTCGGCCGTGGAGATCATCACGGCTCTCTACTTCGGCGGATTCCTGCGCTACGACCCGGCGCGCCCCGACTGGCCGGAGCGGGACCGGTTCGTGTTGTCCAAGGGCCACGGTGTGCCGGCGTTGTATGCGGCCCTGGCGGAGGCGGGCTACTTCGACGTGGCCGAGCTGGCCACGCTACGCCGCATCGATTCCCGGCTCCAGGGCCACCCCGTGCTGGGCACGGCGCCGGGCATCGAAGCCTCCACGGGCTCGCTGGGGCAGGGCCTCTCCATCGGCCTGGGCATGGCGCTGGGCGCGCGCATGAGCGGCCTGGACAGCCGGGTGTACGTGCTGCTGGGCGATGGCGAGATTCAGGAAGGCCAGGTCTGGGAGGCGGCCATGGCGGCGGGCCAGCAGCGGCCGTCGAACCTGGTGGCCATCGTGGACTACAACAAGTTCCAGCTGGACGGCGCGCTGGACGACATCATCGGGCTGGAACCGCTGGCGGCCAAGTGGGAGTCCATGGGCTGGGCGGCGCGCGCCATCGACGGGCATGACCTGGACGCGGTGATGGACGGCCTGGCCTGGGCCACGGAGCAGGGCGGCCCCGCGTGCCTGGTGGCCCACACGGTGAAAGGGAAGGGTGTCCGGTTCATGGAGGGCGACAACGCCTACCACGGCAAGGCGCCCACCGGCGAGGAGAAGGCGCGGGCGCTGGCCGAGCTGGACGGCGTGGCGGCGCGTTCCATGGCAACCGGCCAGGCGAGTGCGCGGGAGGTGGGCGAATGAAGGCGCTGTATGAAGGGCTGACGTTCGGGAAGGCGACGCGGGACGCGTACGGCGAAGCGTTGCGGGACCTGGGCCGGGACCATCCGGACGTCGTCGTATTGGACGCGGACCTGGCGAAGAGCACGAAGAGCGCCACCTTCGCCGAGGCGTTCCCCGACCGGTTCCTGAACGTGGGCATCCAGGAAGCGAACATGGTGGGCATGGCGGGCGGCCTGGCCACCAGCGGCAAGGTCCCGTTCATCTCGAGCTTCGCCTGTTTCGTGGTGCTCAAGGGCTTCGACCAGCTGCGCATGGCCGTGGCGTACCCGAACCTGAACGTGAAGGTGGTGGGGTCGCACGGCGGCATCAGCGTCGGGCCCGACGGCGTGAGCCAGCAGTCGACGGAGGACGTCTCGCTGGCATGCAGCCTGCCGCATTTCGTGGTGTGCGTGCCGGCGGACGAGCACGAGATGCGTGCGGCGGTGAATGCGGCCTACGCCCACAACGGCCCCGTCTATATCCGGTCCATGCGGCCCAGGGCGCCGCTCATCTACGACGCCAAGCCGGCCGACTTCGCGTTCGGCAAGGGATCCGTGGTGCGCGACGGCACCGATGCCACGGTGGTGGCCAACGGCCTGCTGGTGGGCGCCGCGGTGGTGGCGCACGAGCGGCTCCGCCGGGAAGGCCTGAGCCTGCGCGTGGTGAACATGGCGACGGTGAAGCCGCTGGACGAGGAGCTGGTGGAGCAGGCGGCGCGGGAAACCGGCGCCATCGTTGCGGCGGAGGAACACCTGTTGCACGGTGGACTGGGCGCGCGGGTCGCGCAGGCCGTCGCGCGGCGGCACCCGGTGCCCATGGAGTTCGTGGCCCTGGACGATACGTACGCCGAGAGCGGCGAGCCGGAAGCGTTGATGAGGAAGTACGGCCTCACGGCGGACGACGTCGTCGCCGCCGTCCGCCGGGTGGTGGCCCGCAAGGCCGGGAGGTCGGTCGCGGAACGGTCTGCCTGAGCCGGAACGCTGGCTCTGACGCGGGTGCGTCGGCCCCACGACACACCCACGAAGACGAATCACGAAGACGAACCCAGGAGGTCATATGGCGAAGGGAACGGCAAACGCTGGCGCGCCGGCCGCTCGGACGAAGCGACCCACGCTGGACGAGCTGGATCTGCCCCTCGGGAAGCGGGTCCGGCTGCATCGGCTGCTCTACGAGCACGGACCGGGGAACGGCACGTTGCTGGTGCTGCCCATCGACCAGGGCCTCGAGCACGGACCGGTGGACTTCCTCACCAACCCGCCGTCGGCGGACCCCGAGTACCAGTGGCGGCTGGCCCTCGAAGGCGGCTACAGCGCCATCGCGTGCCATTGGGGCCTCGCCCGCCAGTACATGAAGAAGTACGCGGGCAAGGTGCCCCTGATCCTGAAGATCAACGGCAAGTCCACCATCCCCGATGACACCGAAGCCCTGTCCTCGCCCACGGCGACGGTGGAGGACGCCGTGTCGCTGGGCGCCGACGCCGTCGGCTACACGTTGTACGTCGGCTCGCCGCGCCAGGACGAGGACATCTCCCGCCTCATGGAGGTCCGCCAGGCCTGCGAGTTGTGGGGCATGCCGCTGGTGGTGTGGGCGTACCCGCGGGGCGGAGAGATCGAGAAGAAGGGCGGCCGCGACTCCCTGTACGCCGTGGACTACGCGGCCCGGATGGCCCACGAGCTGGGCGCCGACATCATCAAGCTGAACGTGCCCAAGAAGGGGCCCAAGGACGCCCAGATGCCCAAGCAGTACCAGGAGCTGGAGTGGGACTACGCCGGCGGCGCCGCCCGGGTGATCGCGTCGGCGCAGCGGTCCCTGGTGCTGTTCAGCGGCGGCAGCAAGCTGTCCGACGACGACGTCATGGACAAGGCCCGGACCGTGATGGAGCAGGGCGCCACGGGCCTGATCTTCGGGCGGAACATGTGGCAGCGGCCCTTCGACGAGGCGCTGGCCATCACGGCGCGCATGAAGGACATGCTCAAGAAGTTCGCAGCTTGAGCCAGGACGAGCTGAAGCGGCAGGCGGCCGAGCGGGCCGTCGAGCTGGTCGAGGAGGGCATGGTGCTGGGCCTCGGCACGGGCTCGACCGCCCGGTTCGCGCTGGAAGCCCTGGCGGAGCGCCGCCGGCGGGGCGAGCTCCGGGACATCGTGGGCATCCCCACGTCGGTGGCCACGCAGCAGGCGGCGGAGCTGCTGGGTGTGCCTCTCACCACGCTGGAGGACCACCCGCGCATCGACCTGACCATGGACGGCGCGGACGAGGTGGATCCGTTTCTGGACCTCATCAAGGGCCTGGGTGGTGCCCTGTTGTGGGAGAAGATCGTCGCGTCCGCGTCCGAGCGGCTGGTCATCCTGGTGGACGAGACCAAGCTGGTAGACCGGCTGGGCCAGAAGGCGCCGCTGCCCGTCGAGGTGGTGCCGTTCGGCTGGGCTACCCACACGGAAGCCGTGCGGGCGTTGGGCGGAGAGCCCGCGCTTCGTACCCGCAACGGCGAGCCGTTCCGCACCGACGGCGGCCACTACATCGTGGATTGCCGTTTCGCCGATGGCATCGCCGACACCCGCGCGGTGGAAGATGCGTTGCGCGCCCGCGTGGGCGTCGTGGAGACCGGCCTCTTCCTGGGCATGGCCACCACCGTGGTCGTCGGCACCGACGACGGACCTCGAATCATGGAGCGGGAGGGATGAACCCCCGGCACCGATCCACCCCCGGCGAGGGACGATCCCGTACCGGGTCCACGCCCGAAAGCCAACACGGCCGTGCCCCCGAAGGGGGATCGGCAGTCGAGTCCGGCCTTGCCCCTGAAGGTGGATCCCGCTCGAAGGCCGGCGCCGAAGTCGACGGTCGACGCTCGTCGGTCGTCGGTCCCATCAAGCTGGCCCCCTCGATCCTGTCCGCCGACTTCGCCCACCTGGGCGACGCGGTGGCCGAAGCCGAGGCCGGCGGCGCCGACTGGATCCATGTCGACGTCATGGACGGCCACTTCGTGCCCAACCTGACCATCGGGCCGGCGGTGGTGAAGGCGTTGCGCCGGGTCACGCAGCTCCCGCTGGACGTGCACCTCATGATCGAGGCGCCGGAGAAGTATCTGGACGCTTTCGCCGAGGCCGGGGCGGACCGCGTCACGGTGCACCAGGAGGCGTGCGTCCACCTGCACCGCATCGTGGAGCACATCCGGGAGCGCGGCATGAAGCCGGGCGTCACCATCAACCCGGCCACGCCGGCGGACCTGTTGAGCGAGATCCTGCCGTACGTGGACCTCGTGCTGATCATGAGCGTGAACCCGGGCTTCGGCGGCCAGAGCTACATCCCCACCAGCACGGCGAAGATCGCCCGGGTGCGCCGTATGTTGGACGAGCGCGGGCTCGAACACGTCGAGCTGGAGGTGGACGGCGGCGTGTCCCCGGAGACGGCGGGTGAGGTGGCGGGGGCCGGGGCGTCGGTGCTGGTGGCCGGCGCGGCCGTGTTCAAGGGTGCCGGCAGCGTCGCGGAGAACATCGCGGCGCTGCGCCGCGCGGCCGCCGGCTGATCCGGATTTCCTTCCGTTGGTCCTTTCCCTTTCGGCGGACCAGGTCCGCAGGCTGCGCGTCCGTGCCCAGCGGCTGGACGCTCGCCCGCACGACGACGGCACCGCACCCGACGACCGCGTGGCCGACATCGCCCACGCCCTCGCCGGGCTCCAGGCCCAGGACGCCGGCGCGGCCGACCTCTGCCTTCGGGCCCGCGAACCCGCCCTCACCGTCGCGGACGTGAAGCGGGCGTTCGTCGATGACCGCTCCGTGGTGAGGTCGTGGCTCATGCGGGGCACGCTCCACCTGGTGGCCGCGGATGACCTGGGGTGGATGCTGCGCGTGCTGGCGCCGGTGGCCATCGACCGCAGCCGTCGCCGCATGGAGCGGCTCGGCCTGGACGAACGCACCGCGGATCGAGGCGTGGAGCGATTGGCGGACGTGATGGCGGATGGATTGCCCCGGACGCGGGCGGAGATCGCCGAGCTGCTGGCGGACGACGGCATCCCGCTGGAAGGCCAGGCGCTGCCGCACCTGATCCGTTACGCGGCGCTTCGCGGCGTGCTCTGCAACGGTCCGCTGCGCGGCGGCAAGCCGAGCTACGTCCGGCTGGACGCGTGGCTCGGGCCGGGCGCGAGCGATCCGCCGGGCGCGGGCGATCCGCCGGGCGCGGGCGATCCGCTGGGCGCGGGCGATCCGCCGGGCGCGGGCGATCCGCCGGGCAATGGGGTCGCACGACTGGCCGGCCGCTACCTGGCGGCGTTCGGCCCCGCCTCTCTCGACGACTTCACCTACTGGTCGGGGCTCCGCAAGAGCGGTGCGCGCAAGGGCTGGGACGCCGTGCCGTACGAGACGGTGGTGGTGGACGCCGCGGGACAGCCGGCGCGCATGCCGGCCGACCGCGTCGCCTGGCTGGACGAGCTGGATGGCGAAGGCCGGAGCGAGCCGTCCGTCCGGCTGACGGGCATGTTCGACACCTACCTGCTGGGCTACCGCAGCCGCGACCTCGCGCTGGCGCCGGAAGACGCCGACCCGCTCATCCCGGGCACCGGCGGCATGATCCGGGCATGCCTGCTGGTGGACGGCCGCGTCCGCGGGGCGTGGAAGTCGCGCGGGCGTGGCCAGGGGATCGAGGTGCTGCTGGAGGCTTTCGGGCGGTTGCCGGCGGCCGTGCGGGCGGGTCTGGAGAGGGAAGTGGAAGGCGTCGGCCGGTTCCTGGGTGTCCCCGCCACCTTGACGGTGGAACGGCTGTAGCCGCCGGACCGTTTCACGGGCCCGCCACACCGACTCCCGTCGTTGTGGCTCGACAGGCCGCAGGCCTACATTGCAGCATGGCAACGGCGCTGGAGCAGGTGCGAACGGGCCTGGCCGACAGCTATGTCGTCGAGCGCGAGATCGGCAGCGGCGGCATGGCCACCGTGTTTCTGGCCCGAGACCGCAAGCACGACCGTGACGTGGCGGTCAAGGTGCTGCGCGCCGACCTGGCGGTGGCCGTGGGCGCGGAGCGGTTCCTGCGCGAGATCCGCATCACGGCCCGCCTGAATCACCCCCACATCCTGCCCTTGCTGGACTCCGGCGAAGCCGGTGAGCTGCTGTTCTACGTCCTGCCGTACGTGGAGGGCGGTTCCATGCGCAGGCTGCTGCCCGGCGGCACGACACTGGACCTGGACGACGTGCTGCGTATCACCCGCCAGGTAGCATCGGCCCTCGACTACGCCCACCGCCACGGCGTCGTGCACCGGGACGTGAAGCCGGAGAACATCCTGTTCTCCGAGCGCCTGGCCGTGGTGGCCGACTTCGGCCTTGCCAAGGCCATCAGCCTCGCCGGCGCCCGCACCATGACCCGCAGCGGCGTCCCGCTCGGCACCCCCGGCTACATGAGCCCCGAACAGGCCATGGGCGCCCCGGACGTGGACGAGCGCACCGACGTGTACAGCCTGGCCTGCGTCGTCTACGAGGCGCTCATCGGCGAGACTCCCGCGTTCTGGCCCACCGACGACGACCTGCGACTGGGCCGCCTCCAGGACGCGCCGCCGGCCCACCGCCAGCGGCTGGACCGCCTGCCGGGCCGGGTAGAGCAGGTGCTGGTGAAGGCACTGGCCCTGCGTCCCGCAGACCGCATCGCGAGCCCCGGCGAACTGGCCAGCGCTCTGGCCGCCGCCACGGAGCGCACCGCCCGCCTGGATGACGACGAGGTCCGCTCCGTTCTTCGCCGGGCGTCGGAGCTCCAGGCGGCGCAGCCCACCGAGCACGGTGCGCTGTCCGTGGGCACCGTGGAGCAGATCGCGGCGGAGGTGGGCATCCCGCCGGACCGCGTGCGCGAGGCCATGCGGGAGCTCGGCACGGCAACGACGCCTTCCGCGCCGGCCACGGCGGGACCGGCGTCGCGGTTGCCGGTCCCGCGCGGCGCGGGGGACTTCGCGGCGGCGCAGCGCCCCGGCGGGGACGCGACGCCCCAGCCGGTCCACGAAGTGTTCGACCATCGCCAGCAGCTTCTCCATTACGACCGGACCGCCGGCCGGGAGGTGTCGCCTTCCGAGTTCCCGCGCCTCGTGGAGGAGATCCAGTCCATCCTGCGCCTGCACGGGCACACCTCCACCGTCGGCGACGTCCTCACCTGGACACCGGTGGGGCAGGGCTCGCAACGACACCTGGTGGTGACCGTCACGCCCCGGGACGGCACCACCGTCGTCCACGTGGAGGAGAGGTTCGACCTGGAGGGCTGGAAGCTGTTCACCCCTGGCTGGGGCGCCGCCGGTGGCATGCTCTTCGGCGCCGGCCTCAGCCAGACGATTGCCGCGCCCGAGCCTGTCGTCGGCATCGTCGCTCTCCTGGGCGGCGCCTTCGGCGCCTACGTATCCGTGAAATGGTCCATCTTCGGCGCCGCCAAGAAGCAGATGCCCGAGCTCCAGTGGCTCGCCGAACGCCTCGCCGAGCTGGCCGGCCGCGAGCCCGGCTCCACGCCGCTGCCCATCGGCGAAGGCTCGCCCGCGGACGAACGCTGACGCCGCGCCGGCCCGCCTCGCGGGGTGCCTCCGAGCGTCCCGCCGTGTCGGGCGCGCCCATTTCCCGCGTTGTCAAGACAGTGGCTGGCACGACCCGGAGGCGTTAACATCTTCGTCCCGGCGAGAGCCGGGACGCCGGGGTGGCGAAACTGGTAAACGCAGGGGACTTAAAATCCCCCGGGCTTCGGCTTCTGTGGGTTCGAGTCCCACCCCCGGCACTGGCTGGCAGCACAAGGAAAAACCCCGGTCCGGCATTGCGCCGGACCGGGGTTTTCCATGCAGGTCGGCCACGCTGTGACCCGCCCGTCGATCTGAACCGGCACGTTCCCGCGGCGGACTGGCGCCGGGTGCGGGGCTCGCCGTGTCAGCTCGAGTAACGCAGCAATTGCCGTGCTCCCCGCACCCAGCGTTGTCCTCTGAACGCAACCTTGACGC
>CAZUFP010000006.1:43174-65819 GCA_964619835.1 uncultured Gemmatimonadaceae bacterium
TGGGGACTCACCCGGGCCGTCGGCGGCGTCGCCTTCTCGCTCGGCCTGATCCTGGTGGTGGTGGCCGGCGCAGAGCTCTTCACGGGCAACAACCTGGTCGCCATGGCCTGGGCCAGCCACGCCGTCTCCTCCCGGCAGCTCCTCCGCAACTGGGCCATCGTGTACGTCGGCAATTTCGTCGGCGCCGTGGCCACCGCCCTGCTGGTCTACTGGACCGGCATCTGGAAGCTCGCCGGCACGGCGGTGGGCCAGAACGCCTACCAGATCGCCGCCGCCAAGTGCGCGCTGCCCTGGTTCGAAGCCCTGGCCCGCGGCGTCGCCTGTAACGCCCTCGTCTGCCTCGCCGTCTGGCTCTCACACTCCGGGCGCAGCACCACCGACAAGATCCTCGCCATCGTCTGGCCCATCGCGGCCTTCGTCGCCCTCGGCTTCGAGCACAGCGTGGCCAACATGTACTTCATCCCGTTCGGCATGCTCCTGGGCTCGCAGGGCGCCATCACGGCGGCCGCGCCGGGCGTTCAGGCGCCTGACCTGGCCGGCTTCCTGGGCAACCTCCTGCCCGTCACCATCGGCAACATCCTCGGCGGGACGCTGCTCGTTGCGGGGATCTACTGGTTCGTGTATCTGCGGCACTTCCGGCTGGAGGCCGAGTAGGGGGCTGCGGGTGAGCGGGGCGGGCTCGCCCAGGCGGAAAGCGCGGGGAGACTGGCATGGGCCGCGGCCGGCTCGGGCGTGGACCGTGAAGTTCAGGCCGTCGAAGTATTCGTGGGGTGCAAGAGTTGTGTGGGTGGGAGGGGGCGGAAACGTCGCCCCCGCATCGCCTCGCGAGGCAGAACCAGGTAGCCGAACGACGAATCGTATCCTCAGAGCCAGGGAGGTAGCACGTGCAAACACGGTACGCGGTCGACCTCCAGGTGACACCGCTTTACCTGGAATCGGCAAGAACCTACCTGCAGCTGTCCCTCGCACTTCTTGGCCTGACGGTCGCCTTCCGGAAGTACCTGTACGGTGACAGGGCGCTTCCCCGCGTCGGTTGGTCTACCGTGATCTGTTGGGTGCTCCTGCTGGTCTCGATCGGGTCCAATGCACTGTATCAGTACGCAGCCGTGCATTTCCTCGACGCCATGTCTGGCTATCCCGGGAAGCCCTTTCTACCCGCATGGCTGGTCGGCAATCCCGGGCGAGTGTACGGCGTCATGGTGGTGTCGTTCTACCTGAGCACGGTGTTCTTCATGGGTCCGGCGTTGTCGGAGGTGCGCTCCCGGAGAGCCGAGACGGTCGAGCCCTCGCGCTGAGCGCTGCCCTGAAACGCGAAATGCCGGCGACTGTAGCCGCCGTGAGGTGCACCCGGGATGCTCCCCTCGCGGGACCAGCCGCCGGCAATTCACATGTCGCAAAACAGCGCACCCGGGCGTTCCACTTTGCCAAGGTGCATCCGGCGCCTGCGCCGGAAAATCTCAGATGTCCTCACCGGGAGTCCACTGCGTGACTTCCCCATGATGAAGCGTCTTTCGTTTCGCCACAACCGTTTTGTGTTGCGCCGGGTCGGGCGTGGATGGCATCGTGGAGGGGATCGGCCGTGGCGTCGTTCCTTCCAACACGGCTCCAGCCGTCAGGAGGCACCGTTGAAGTCGTTGTCCGACGGACCCCGGGTGCGACGTTTCCTCGCAGCGTTCCTGGTGCTGGCTGCCCTTTCGTCCCTGGCCGGCTGCACGCTGTTCAGGCGGCACGCGGGCGGGGGACGCCTGGCGAGGATCACCGTCGAGGTGCGCAACGACAACTGGCTGGACATGAACATCTACCTGGTGCGGAACGGCAACCAGGAGCGGCTGGGCACCGTGGGGAGCTTCGGTCGGGGAACCTTCCGGCTGGAGGCGTCACGCCTGCAGGCGGACAATATCCGGCTGCTGGCCGACCCCATCGGGTCCGACAAGGTGTACCTGTCGCCGTATCTCATGGTGAACCCGGGGCAGACGGTTCGCCTCCAGATCATGAACGCCCTGGGCCTGTCCAACGTCGCCATCTACTGACGAAGGGACGTGTCGCGCCCCGGGGCGTGGGGCCGCGCAACAACGAAGGGGCGGCGACCCGGTGGTCGCCGCCCCTCCTGGTTGTGCGCGCCGGCGCGGTCTCAGGCGAGAACGCCGCGCAGGACGCCGATGGCGGTGTCCACGTCGGCCTCGCTGAAGACGAGCGGCGGGCGGAAGCGGATGGAGCGGGTTCCGCAGGCGAGGGCGGCGAGGCCGTTCTGCCAGGCATCCATGCGGACACGGTTGCGGGTCTCACCGTCGGGCATGTCGAAGGCGAGCATGAAGCCGCGGCCGCGGACGTTGCTCACCGCGTCGTGTTCGGCCTGGAGCTTCTCCAGCTCCTGCTTGAAGTACGCGCCGACCCTGGCGGCGTTCTCCACCAGGCCGTCCTCCTTCATGATCTGGAGGTAGCGGGCGCCGCGCACCATGTCCACCAGGTTGCCGCCCCAGGTGGAGTTGATGCGGGACGAGACGTGGAACACGTTCTTCTCCACCTCGTCGATGCGGCCCGTGCTCATGATGCCGCACACCTGCGTCTTCTTGCCGAAGGCGAAGATGTCCGGGGTGACGCCCATCTGCTGGAAGGCCCACATGCTGCCGGTGCCGCCCATGCCGGTCTGGACCTCGTCGAAGATGAGCAGCGCGTCGTATCGGTCGGCGTACTCCCGCAGCTTCTGGAGGAACTCCGGCCGGAAGTGGTGATCGCCGCCCTCGCCCTGGATGGGCTCGATGAGGATGGCCGCGATGCCGTGCGGGTCACGCTCGAACGCCGCCTCGATCTCCTTGCAGGCCTGGTCCTCCTTCGCCCGGACTTCCGCCTCGTCCATGGGGAAGTCGATGTAGGGGCTGGAGATGCGGGGCCAGTCGAACTGTGGGAAATCCCGGGTCTTGGTGGGGTCCGTGTTGGTGACGGACAGGGTGTAGCCGCTGCGGCCGTGGAACGCGTCCTTGAAGTGCAGGATCTTGTCGCCGCCTCTGTCGACGCCGGCGGCCCGGTTCTTCTGGCGCTTCCAGTCGAAGGCGGCCTTCATGGCGTTCTCCACGGCCAGGGCGCCGCCGGCGACGAAGAACATGTAGCGGAACTCGTCCGGCGCGGCGAGCTGGCGGAACGTCTCCACGAAGCCGGCGAACTGGCGCGTGTAGATGTCGCTGTTGGCCGGGTTGGCCACGGCGGCGGTCATGAGGGACTTGCGGAAGCCCTCGTCGGACATCTTGGGGTGGTTGTGGCCGACGGCCAGCGTTGCGAAGTAGCCGTAGCAGTCCAGGTACTCCTTGCCTTCCAGGGCGTCCACGATGACCGATCCATGGGATTTCTCCAGGTCGATCACGATGTGAAAGCCGTCCACCAGGATGTTGTCCTTCAGGACCGGAAACACGCGGTCTGCGGGTACGGAGATCTCAGCCATATTGCTCTCCCTCGATGAGCGTTCGTCGGGTATGCGAAAAGTGCGGCGCACCCGCTCGCGGAAAGGCGTGCGGGCGGACGACGCCGGATGAAGCCGGCGTGCTCACGCGATGGGGTTCGGCGGCGCGAAGATGCCCGGGCGGGCGTCTTCCGGCAGGTCGGTGCCGTGGATATCGATGGTGGTGGCGTCGTTCATGCGGTCGTCCAGGGTTCTCCCGGAGATGATAGGGTGCCGGAAGCGGCCGGACAACCGACCGCCGGCGGGGCAGCGCCGTCCTCGCAGCGGCGCCGGCCCCGACCGGCGGGTCCCTCTTCGCCCCGCCGGCGGCGGGCTCGGGAGGACTCAGCGCACGTGGCCGGTCACGGTGATGTGTTTCTTGTTCCGCACGATCTCCATGCGGATGTCCTCATCGGGCTCGTAGGACCGGAGGATCCGCGTGGCGTGCCAGGTGTCCTCCACCGCGCGGTCGCCGATCTTCAGGATGACGTCGCCGGGCTGGAGCCCCAGCTTGGAGTCGCTGTCCACGTTGGCCACCAGCACGCCGTGGTCCACGTCGAAGTACTTGCCCAGCGACGGATTCACGTCTACGAGGTCAAGGCCGGCGACGCCGGTTCCCATGCGCTCGACGATGGTCCGGCGGATGATGTCGGGGGTCTCGCCGCCGTGTACGGTGAAGGAACCCGTTCCGGGCGTGAAGACGCCTCGCTCACCGGGCGTGAAGAAGCCCCGGTTGCCCGGATTCACGTAGACGCGCGTGCCGGGCCCGACGCTGAACACGCCGAGGCGGCTGGCGGACTCCGTGACGATCTTCGTGTGCTGGGTCCGGCCGTCGCGCTGATACGTCACCGAGACCGTGTCGCCCGGCTGGACCCCCTGGAGGTGGTCGATGAGGGCTTCCTGGGCGTCGGAGGCCGACTTGGCGCCCAGGTCGACGTCATCGATGCCGGTGATGACGTCGCCCGCCTTGAGGCCCGCCCGGGCGGCGGGACCCCCGGCCTGGACGTCTTCGACGTGCACGCCCCGGCCCGAGTCCGGTGCCAGGGTAACGCCGATCATGGCGTGGTGTCCGAGGGCCATCAGCTGCGGCATGCGCATATTGAAGTTCGTGTCGCCCTGGTTCCAGCAGATACAGTGGCTGCTGTCAGCTTTCGAGGGCTGCTGCGCCGCCAGCACGGTGGGCAGCAGAAGGGCCGCGAGGGCGACGGCGACGGCCGCGCCGCGCCGCGGGTGTTCGTTGGTTCGTCGGTTGATCGTTGACATACTCTTCGATTCCTGATCGGGTCAGCCGGAGGGAGTCGGCGCGAGGCGCCGTTCCCCGGTTCCGTTGAATGGATGCCGGATCGCCCCTGTCGGGTTGCTCGGGCCCCGGGCCGGTCAGTAGCTTCGTGCGTGAATTGGGCTCTCACGGGACTCGCGGTGGCCGGCGTCTTCGGCATGGCCTGGCGGCTGTTGCGCTCACTGGTGAGGCTGGCGCGCCGTGTGGCCGACGTGGTCTGGGCGTCCGAGATCGCCGGCGCCCGGGCACGCCGCGGGGACCTGACCGGCATGCGTGAAGCGGAAGCCGAGACGCACGCGGCGCGGCGCACGCGCGATCGGGCGGCCGGCGCCGCCCTGTTCTGGGTGTCGTTGCTCATCGCGCCCGCGGTTCTTCCGTGGACGCGCGTTCTGTATGCGGTGCTGGCACTGGTCTGGGTGGTGCCGAAGCGGAGGGAAGTGCAGCACACATGATCCGGGTCACGTTTCTGGGCACGGCCGCGAGCCGGCCCACCGTCGGGCGGAACGTCAGCTCCCTCCTGGTGCAGCGCGGGGGGGAGCCGTTGATGTTCGATTGCGGCGAAGGCACGCAGCGCCAGATGATGCGCTTCGGCACCGGTTTTTCCCTGTCCGACATCTTCTTCACGCACATGCACGCGGACCATTTCCTGGGCGTGATCGGGCTGCTGCGGACCCTGGGGCTCCAGGGCCGGGACGCGCCGATGCGCCTGTGGACGCCACGGGGCACCACGGACATCCTGGAAGCCGCCGTGCACCTGGGCGTCGAGCGGGTCCCGTTCGAGGTGCAGATCCACGAGCTGCGGCCCGGGCAGAAGGTGAAGCGGGACGGGTACGACATCGTGGCGTTCCGCACGTCCCACGGCGGTGCCTCGCTGGGCTACGCCCTGGTGGAGCACGAGCGGCTGGGGCGGTTCCACCCGGATCGGGCGCGGGAGCTGGGCGTGCCGGAGGGCCCGCTGTTCGGCCGGCTGCACCGGGGCGAGACGGTGGAGGTGGAGGGGCGGACGATCCGGCCGGAGGACGTGGTCGGGCCGCCCCGGCCGGGGCGGCGGGTGGTGTACACGGGGGACACGCGGCCGTCGGCGAAGACGGTGGAGGCGGCCCGGGACGCCGACCTGCTCATCCACGATGCCACGTTCGCCGACGAGGAAGCGGAGCGCGCCCTGGAGACGGGCCACTCCACGGCGCGGGAGGCCGCGACGGTGGCCAGGGAGGCCGGCGTACTGCGGCTGGTCATGACCCACGTGTCCCCGCGTTACGCCGAGGACCCGCGCGTGCTGGAACGGGAGGCGCGCCAGGCGTTCCGTTCCGCCGTGGTAGCGTTCGACGGCATGGAGATCGAGGTGCCGTACCGGGACGGGGACGAGTGACCCGCGGCGACCTCGCCGGGGCCGATCTCGCGACGGTCCGCGTGCCCGGCGACAAATCCATCAGCCATCGGGCGCTCCTGTTCGCCGCACTGGCGGAAGGGGAGAGCCGGCTGCGGGGGCTGCTGGACGCCGCGGACCCGGCGTCGACGGCGGCCGCGCTGCGGGCGCTGGGTGTCGCCGTGCCGGCGCTGGCGGCGGACGCGGAGGTCCGGCTCCGGGGCGTGGGGCTGCGCGGGCTCCGGCCACCCTCCAAGCCCGTCGACTGCGGCAACAGCGGCACCACGGCACGGCTGCTCCTGGGCGTGCTGGCCGGCCAGCCCCTCACCGCCACGCTCACCGGCGACGTGTCGCTCC
Organism: uncultured Gemmatimonadaceae bacterium; assembly: GCA_964619835.1. Taxonomy (GTDB): domain Bacteria; phylum Gemmatimonadota; class Gemmatimonadetes; order Longimicrobiales; family RSA9; genus JARRJS01. The sequence goes on from CAZUFP010000006.1 coordinate 49,610, forward strand.
GGCGGCGCCCCATGCGCCGGGTCACCGGGCCCCTCGTCCGAATGGGCGCCGTGGTGGAGGAGCTGGACGCGCCCGACCGCCTGCCCCTGCGCATCGAGGGCGGGCGGCTGGCGCCGCTTCGCTACGACAGCCCGCACGCCAGCGCGCAGGTGAAGAGCGCGCTGTTGCTGGCCGGGCTCACGGGAGGCGTGGAGGTGGCGGTGCGGGAGCCGACGCCGTCTCGCGACCACACCGAGCGGATGCTGCGGGCCATGGGCGTGCCGGTGGAGTCGGGAGTGGACGGAGGTTTGCCGTATGCGGCCCTCCAGCCCGTCACCGCCCTCGAGCCTCTCGACCTGAACGTGCCCGGCGATTTCTCGTCCGCCGCGTTCTTCATTGCCCTTGGCCTGCTGTCGCGCGAGCCGTTGCGCATCGCCCAGGTGGGCCTGAACCCGACGCGCACCGGGCTGTTGCCCGTGCTGGAGCGCATGGGCGCACGCGTGTCGGCGGAACCCTCGCGGAGCGCGGGCGAGCCGATGGGCGACGTCGTCGTGGCGCCCGGGGCGCTGCATGGGGTCGCCGTCGAGGCCCACGAGATCCCCGGCCTCATCGACGAAGTACCCGTGCTGGCCGTGCTGGCCGCCCGTGCCGAAGGCGAGACGCGCATCCGGGGCGCCGGAGAGCTCCGGGTGAAGGAGTCGGACCGCCTGGCCGCGCTGGCCGGCAACCTGCGCGCCCTCGGGGTGGAGGCCGCCGATGAGGGCGACGAGCTGGTGGTCGTGGGGACGGACGCCCCGCTGCGGGGCGACGTCCGCTGCCACGGCGACCACCGCATCGCCATGGCGTTCGGCGTCCTGGCTTCGCTGCCCGGCAACGACATCCGCATCGATGACACCGCCGTGGCGTCCATCAGCTTCCCTCGGTTCTGGACCGAGCTCGATCGAGCCGCACAACGGGTGAATCCATGATCATCGCCATCGACGGACCCGCCGGTTCCGGGAAGAGCTCCACGGCCCGGGCCGTGGCCGAACGGCTCGGCTTCCGCCACCTGGACTCCGGGGCCTTCTACCGCACGCTGACGCTGGCCGCCCTGAGAAGCGGCGTGCCCGTCGACCACTGGGCCGATCTTTCCGTCGGCGAGCTGGATGCGCTGGACGTCTCGGCCCGGACGGAGGGCGGGCGTTTCGTCATGCGGATCGGCGGCGAGGACGTGGACCGTGAGATCCGGGACCAGGAGGTCAACGCGCACGTCTCCGAGATGGCCCGCGTGCCGGCGGTCCGGCAGTGGCTCATGGGGCGCCTTCGCGCCGCCGCCGTCGATACGGACCTGGTCACCGACGGACGGGACATGGGCACTGTCGTGTTTCCGGGCGCCGAGCTCAAGGTCTTCCTGGTGGCGGATCCGGAGACGCGCGCCCGGCGCCGCCTCGCCGAGATGGGCACGGCTGACCCCGGCCCGGAAGAGCTGCGGGCCGAGGTGCGCCGGCTGCTGGCCCGAGACCGCATCGATTCGGAGCGCGAGACCGCGCCGCTTGCCCAGGCCGAAGATGCCGTCAAGGTCGACACCACGGCGCTCACCTTCGACGAGCAGGTGGGCATGATCGAAGCGCTTGCTCGGGCGCGCGCGGCCGCAACATTCGCGCCTTGACGCTCCTTCAATGCACGGATACCTTAAGCGTCTGTCTCGCGCCAGGTTGCGCGCGAGCCTCGAGAGGGCGCACGGGGCGCCCTCCTTTTGCAGGGGTCCTTGAACCTGACGGACCGGTCACGGTCCGCTCAGCCGGAGACAGCCGACACGCATGGTCCAGAACGAGACAACAAACGACGCGACGGATGTGAAGCAGACCGCCGCGGACACGGAAGAGGCGGCTGCGGACACGCAGAACGCGACGACGGGCGTGGACGAGCAGGAGCATCCCGTGGTGGAGACGCCTGCGGATCCCACGGTCGCCACCATGGCCCCTGAAGCCGAGTTGACGGACGCGCAGCTGGAGCGCCGCGCCAAGGAAGTGGGCATCCGCGTAGACCTCTTCGACGAGGACGAGTACTCGCTGGACGAGTACGAAGAGATGCTCGGGATGTACGAGGACACCCTCAAGGAGATCGAGGAGGGTGAAATCGTCAAGGCGCGCGTGCTGCGGGTCACGGACACCGCGGTGATCCTGGACGTGGGCTTCAAGAGCGAGGGCTCGGTTCCGCGGGACGAGTTCAAGAACCCCGAGGAGCTGCAGCCGGGCGACGAGGTGGACGTCTTCCTGGAGAGCCTGGAAGACGACGAAGGCGTCGTCGTGCTGTCGAAGAAGAAGGCCGACTTCCTGCGGGTGTGGGAGAAGATCAAGACGGCCTACGAGAACGACGAGAAGGTGCCCGGCATGCTGGTCCACAAGATCAAGGGCGGCGTGACGGTGGACCTGATGGGCGTGGACGCGTTCCTGCCGGGCTCGCAGATCGCGCTGCGTCGCGTGCCCAACGTCGAGGACCTGCTGGGCAACCAGTACGAGTTCAAGATCATCAAGCTGAACAAACGGCGCCGCAACATCGTGGTGAGCCGCCGGGTGATCCTGGAGCAGGAGCGGGAGAAGAAGAAGGAGCACCTGGTCAAGGAGCTGCTGGTGGGTCAGGTGCGCGAGGGCATCGTGAAGAACGTGACGGACTTCGGTGCCTTCATTGACCTGGGCGGCCTGGACGGGCTGCTGCACATCACGGACATGAGCTGGGGCCGTGTGGGCCACCCGTCGGAGATCGTGTCCATCGGCGACCGCATGGACGTGAAAGTCCTGGACATCGACTGGGACCGCGAGCGGATCTCCCTGGGCCTGAAGCAGTTGCTGCCGTATCCGTGGAAGGACGTGGAGCGGAAGTACCCCGTCGGCTCCCGCATCCGCGGCCGCGTGGTGTCCATCACCAACTACGGCGCGTTCGTCGAGCTGGAAAAGGGTGTCGAGGGCCTGGTCCACGTCAGCGAGATGTCCTGGACGCGCAACGTGAAGCATCCGTCCCAGGTCGTGTCCATCGGGGACGAGATCGAAGCCGTGGTCCTGAAGGTGGACCGGGACGAGGAGAAGATCTCCCTCGGCATGAAGCAGATCGAGGAAGATCCGTGGCTCGCGTTGCCGGTGAAGTACCCGGTGGGCACCAAGGTGGAAGGCACGGTGCGCAACCTGACGTCGTTCGGCGCCTTCGTGGAGATCGAGCCCGGCATCGACGGCCTGATCCACATCTCCGACATGAGTTGGACGCGCCGGATCCAGCACCCCTCCGAGGTGCTCAAGAAGGGCGAGCAGGTGGAGGTGATGGTGCTGGGCGTGGATGCGGAGAACAAGCGCATCTCGCTGGGTCTCAAGCAGATGAGCGACGACCCGTGGTACCGGCTCGTAGACCAGTACGCGGCGGGCGTGGAGACACAGGGGGCCATCGTCCGGATGCTGGACGATGGCGTGGTGGTGGACCTGGGCGAGGACGTGGAAGGCTTCGTGCCCATCAGCCAGATCCCCATCGAGAACATGCAGCATCCGTCCGACCACCTGGTGGAAGGCCAGGAGATGGAACTGCGGGTGCTGGAGTCGGACGCCGTGAATCGCCGGATCGTGCTGGCCGCCACGGACATCCACGAGGCGCCGGAGCCGCCAGAGCCGTCGGAAGCCGAAGCGGACGAGGAAGGCGGGAAAGCGGCAGAGGCGTCGGCGGAGGCTGGAGTGGAGGCAGCGGCGGAGGCAGAGGTGAAGGTCGAGGCTGAAGCGGAAGTCGAGGCTGAAGCGGACGTCGAGGCTGAAGCGGAAGTCGAGGCTGAAGCGGACGTCGAGGCAGAGGCTGAGGCCGAGGCGGAAGTCGAGGCGGAAGTCGAGGCTGAAGCGGACGTCGAGGCTGAGGCTGAGGCCGAGGCGGAAGCCGAGGCTGAGGCTGAAGCCAGCGCTGAAACCGAAGCGGAAGCCGCGTCCGAAGACGAAGACGACTCGGAAGACGACGACGATTCCGAAACGAAGGACGCGCCATAGCCCGAGAGCCAGCCTGCGGTTCCAGGGGGCGGGCTCCGTGGTGGGCCCGCCTCCTTTTGTTGTACCGGGGCGGGGCCTATGTTGCGCTGATCCCTCGCAAGGGAAAGGGACGGGGAATCGTGACGGATGGAAGGCGCACCTTGCCGATTGCCACACTGCTGATGGTGAGTCTGTCGTTGGCCTGCCGCGTGGGCGAGCGTCCGCCAGAAGGTCCACGGCCCAGTGAAGCGCCGATCGCCGAGGCGACCACGCGTGAGGAGACGGCGGCGGACCTGTTGCAGCGGGCACAGCAGGCGTTGGAGGCTGCGGAGCCGGACAGCGCGCGTGCGCTGGCGGAGCGCGTGTTGAAGAACTACCCGGGGACGGAATCGGACGCGGCGGCGATGTGGGTGGCGGCGCGGGCGGCGTACGCGCTGCGGGACTGGGCGGCGGCAGCGAGTTACGCGGAAAACTACGCGTCGCGGATGGACGAATCGGAGCCTCCGGCGCGGGAAGCCTACCGGCTCATGTTTGCGGCCCGGGATTCGGCGGCGCCGGCGCAGGCGTCGCCGGTGGTGTTGGGCGTGATCCTGCCCCGGAGCGGCTCCCTGAAGCGGTACGGGGACTGGGTGCTGGAGGGGATCGAGCTGGCGGTGCAGGAGCAGCAGCAGCGGGTGAACCAGCAGGTTCAGCTGGTGGTGCTGGACGATTCGGCCAAACCATACCTGGACGGCGACCTGGAGCGCGAACTGGAGCAACGGGGCGTCACGGCCATCATCGGGCCGCTGCTGGAGCAGGGCCTGACTGTAGCGGCGCAGGCCCGGCTGGATCCGGACCTGGTGATCATCAGCCCCACGGCGACGCAGGCGCCGGCGGGCTGGAAGAACGTTTACGCGCTGAACGGCGGCGACGTTCGAGGCGCCCAGGACCTGGCCTCCTACGCCTACGACCTGGGCTTCGAGCGGGCGGCCGTCATCTATCCGCGCTACGACGACACGTACGCCCGCAAAGCGCAGGCGTTCCAGAACGCGTTCCGGTCCAGGGGCGGCAACGTCGTCGCGGCGGTCCCGTACGATTCCGGCACGACGACCTTCGCGGGCCCCCTGCGCACAGCCCTCCTTTCCGCCTCGCCCGTCGTGGACACGACGAAGCCGTTCATCGTACACGTGGACTCCGGGCGGACCCGGCAGCCGGCCATGGACACCATGCCGCCCGCGTACCCGTCGTTCTACATGCCGCCGCCGATGCACGGCGACACCGCGGAATACGACATGGGCCCCTGGGCGCTGTACGTGCCAGCCCCGCCGAACGACGTGCGCCAGATCGCGCCGCAGGTGGAGTACTACGGCCTGGACTCGGCCGGCGTGCAGGTTTTCGGGGACGTCTCCTGGACGAGCCCGGACGTGCTCCGGCAGGTGGACCGCCGCGCTCTGGACGGCGTGCTCGCGGTGGCGACGCTGAACCCGGGCGAGGCGGAGCGGGGGGTGAGTTCGGACTTCGTCGACCGCTACGAGGCCCAGTATCGCAAGACGCTGAGCAACCCGCTGCCGGCGTTGGGCTACGACGCGGCGCACCTGCTGCTGGCATCCACGCCCACGTGGGACCCCACGCCGACCCGTGTGGCGCGGCGTATGTCTCTCATGGTCGGCATTCGCGGCGCGACGGGTGTCTTCTCCATCTACGGTCCCGACGTGGTGCGTTCTCCCTTCCTGGTCCAGATCCAGGATGGCCGTTTGGTGCCTGCGCCCCGTCCGGATGAGTACCGGATGCCTCTCCCGATTCCGCCGAAGCCGCCGGGCGCGGACACGCTGGCTCCGCCCGCGCATCGGAGTCGTCCATGACCATGCGCGATGCCCTGAAGAGACTGGACGAGATGCGTCGCCGGTCGGAAGAAGGTGGTGGCGCGGCACGTCTGGACGGGCAACACCAGCGAGGCAAGCTGTCAGCCCGGGAGCGGATCGACCTGCTCCTGGACGAAGGCAGCTTCCAGGAGCTGGACCGGTTCGTGACCCACCGGGCGGAAGGCTTCGGCCTCGAGAAGCAGAAGGTGCTGGGCGATGGGGTGGTGGCGGGGTGGGGGACCATCGAAAGCCGCCTGGTCTACGTGTTCAGCCAGGACTTCACGGTGTTCGGCGGCTCGCTGTCGGAAGCGCATGCCGAGAAGATCGTGAAGCTGCAGGAGATGGCCATGAAGAACGGCGCGCCGCTCATCGGCCTGAACGACTCGGGCGGCGCGCGTATCCAGGAGGGCGTGGTCAGCCTGGGCGGCTACGCCGACATCTTCCTGCGCAACACGCTGGCGTCCGGCGTGGTGCCGCAGATCAGCGCGATCCTGGGCCCGTGCGCGGGCGGCGCCGTCTACTCTCCGGCCATCACGGACTTCGTGTACATGGTGCGTGGCACCAGCTACATGTTCGTGACGGGGCCCAACGTGGTGAAGACGGTCACGCACGAGGACATCGACATGGAGGGCCTGGGCGGCGCGGACGTGCACGCCACCATATCGGGTGTGGCGCATTTCGCGTACGACACCGAGCTGGAGTGCCTGACGGCCATCCGCCAGCTGTTCCGATACATCCCCCAGAACAACGCCGAGGACCCGCCGGACCGGCCCACGGACGACCCGCCGGACCGGCAGGACGAGGAGCTGCTGGACATCGTGCCGGACGACCCGGCGCGCCCGTATGACATCAAGGACGTCATCGTGCGCATCGTGGACGACGGTGATTTCTACGAGGTCCACGCCGGCTTCGCCACCAACATCGTCGTCGGGTTTGCCCACCTGGGGGGCCGCGCCGTGGGCATCATCGCGAACCAGCCGGCCGTCCTTGCCGGCGTGCTGGACATCAACAGCTCCGACAAGGGCGCGCGCTTCGTCCGCTTCTGCGACGCGTTCAACATCCCCATGGTGGTGCTGGAAGACGTGCCGGGATTCCTGCCGGGCGTGGGCCAGGAGCACGGCGGCATCATCCGCCACGGGGCCAAGCTGCTGTTTGCGTTCAGCGAGGCGACGGTGCCCCGCGTCACCGTCATCACGCGCAAGGCGTACGGTGGCGCGTACGACGTCATGAACTCCAAGCACATCCACGGCGACCTGAACCTGGCCTGGCCCACCGCGGAGATCGCGGTGATGGGGCCGAAGGGCGCGGTGGAGATCCTGTTCCGCAGGGAGATCGCCGCCTCGGACGACCCCGCCGCCGCGACCGCGCAGCGGGAGGCGGAGTACCGGGAACGTTTCGCGCATCCCTACATCGCCGCAGCCCGCGGCTACGTCGACGACGTGATCGACCCCAGAGAGACCCGGCCCCGCCTGATCCGCGCCCTGGACATGCTGCGCAACAAGCGGGACCGGATTCCGCCGAAGAAGCACGGGAACATCCCGCTGTAATCATGTCCATGTTCAAACGAGTGCTCATCGCCAACCGGGGGGAGATCGCGCTGCGCGTGGTGCGGGCGTGCCGGGAGCTGGGCATCGCGTCGGTGGCGGTGTACTCGGAAGCGGACCGGCTGGCGCCGCACGTGCTGGCGGCGGACGAGGCCCACCTGATCGGGCCGCCTGCGTCGTCGGAGAGCTATCTGGTGGCGGAAACGCTCATCCGGACGGCGAAGGCGACGGGCTGCGAAGCCATCCACCCGGGCTACGGCTTCCTGGCGGAGCGCGCGTCCTTCGCGGCGGCGGTGGAGGAAGCGGGGCTGGTGTTCATCGGCCCCACGTCCGACGCCATCGCCGCCATGGGCAGCAAGACGGAGGCGCGGCAGCGCATGCAGGGCGCCGGCGTGCCGGTGGTGCCCGGGACGGTGGAGCCGCTGGCGAGCCCGGAAGCGGCCGCCGTGGTGGCGGGGGCGATCGGCTATCCCTTGCTGCTGAAGGCTGTGGCGGGCGGGGGTGGCAAGGGCATGCGCGTGGTGGAAGGGGCGGAGGACCTGCCGGCGGCATTCGCGGCGGCGTCGAGGGAAGCGGCGGGCGCCTTCGGCGATGGCAGTGTCTACATCGAGAAGTACCTGGACGGGCCGCGGCACATCGAGATCCAGGTGCTGGCCGATCATCACGGCCACACGGTTCATCTGGGGGAGCGGGAGTGCTCGATCCAGCGGCGCCACCAGAAGATGATCGAAGAGGCGCCGTCGGCGGTGCTGACGCCGGAGCTGCGGGACCGGATGGGTGCGGCGGCGGTGGCCGCCGCCGAAGCGGTGGGTTATCGGAACGCCGGCACGGTGGAGTTCCTGTACCAGGATGGCGAGTACTTCTTCCTGGAAATGAACACGCGCATCCAGGTGGAACACCCGGTGACGGAGATGACCACCGGCATCGACCTGGTGCAGTGGCAGATCCGGGTCGCGGCCGGCGAGGCCTTGCCGTGGGCGCAGGCGGAGATCCGCATGCGCGGCCACGCCATCGAAGCCCGCATCACGAGTGAAGACGCGCAGAACAACTTCCTGCCCTCCACCGGGCGCATTGCGCTGCTCAAGGTGCCCGCCGGGCCGGGCGTGCGCTGGGACGCGGGGATCACGGAAGGGTTCGAGGTGTCCCTGTTCTACGACCCGATGCTCGCCAAGCTCATCGTGCACGCGCCGGACCGCGAAGCGGCGATCCGCCGCATGCAGCGGGCGCTCGTGGAGCTGCGTGTCGTGGGCGTGGAGACGAGCGCGCCGTTCCACCGCCGGGTGATGGCGGAGCCGGACTTCCGGGCCGGACGCATCGACATCCGGTACCTGGAACGGCACCCGGAGCTGACGAACGGCGATCGGGACCCGGCCGCCGAGCGCCTGGCGGCGCTTGCCGCGGCCCTGTTGGAGGAGGAGGACCGCAGGCGTGGCACGGTGGGCCGGATCGATGGCGGGGACCGTGGATCCCGCAGGGGGGGGTGGCGCTGGTGGCCGCATTGACCATTCCCGGGGCGGCCCCGAAGGAGCCGTGCTGAGGGCGGTGTTTCCGGTCTTTCCACGGTACCGCGGCGCTTGCCTTTTCCCCTGTCCGGATCTAACATGTCGGGGTATCGTAAACGCATGCTCTCCCGCCTATCTGCGTGTCCTGAGCCCTACGTTGGCCGGTGCCCCAGTCCCTGGAGGGAGGGCTTTCGTGTCAATGAACGGGAACCGGTGACGGTTGACGGCCCTGCCGACCCCGCGGGCGATGGACGACCGTGATAGCCACCGCGGCGTGTTGAACGGGAAGTGATCGGGGTGTCCACGAACAGCCTGCAGAAGAAGCATTGGCTGGTGCATGTCGCCCGACGCACGGGGCTTTCGGGGGCAGACGCCCTCGAGTTGGAGCCCGGTGCGCCGACGGCCGAGGCATGGCTGCAGGTGGCGGACGCCCTCGGGATCAACCAGGACCGCCTGGCAGAGTACGTCGCCGACTACTTCCGCCTCAAGGTCACGGACCTGGACGGCGCGGAAGGCAACGCCACGAAGCTGGTCCCCGAAAAGATCGCACGGCAGTATCAGATCTTTCCCATCAAGGAGGATGATCGCCAGTTGGTCGTGGCGACCAGCGATCCGACGAATTTCGCCGCGGAGCAGGCCCTCGGGTTCATTTCGGGGCGGAAAGCGGTTTTCGAGGTCTCCCCGCCGCCGTTCATCCTGGAAGCCATCAACGCGGCCTACTCGTCCGATGGCGTGATCGAGGCGCTGCTCAGCCGGGTGGATGCGGCAATCCCGGACAGCATCACCGTCGTCACGGATGACAACAACCAGGAGGTGGTGTCCGAGGAGGACGCCAAGGCCGCGCCGGTCATCAAGCTGACCAACCTGATCCTGCGGGACGCGGCGCAGAACGGGGCCAGCGACATCCACATCGAGCCCGGGGCGAGCGGCGGCACGGTGCGGTTCCGGATCGACGGCGTGCTGCGCAACTACATGCAGCTGCCGCTGCCGGCCCTCGTCCGCGTGATCTCGCGCATCAAGATCCTGGGCAACCTGGACATCGCCGACAAATGGCGGCCGCAGGACGGGCGCACGCGGATCCTGGTGGAAGGCCGCCCGTACGACATCCGCATCTCGACGGTGCCGACGCGCGACGCGGAGAAGGCGGTGCTGCGGCTTCTGAAGGGCGGGGAGGCGCAGAAGCTGACGGAGATCGGCCTGGGCGACTACGAGCTGGTGCGCCTGCGGCAGCTGCTCGCCTTCCGGGACGGCATCGTATGCGTGACGGGCCCCACGGGCTCCGGCAAGACGACGACGCTGTACGCGGGCATCCGGGAGATGGCGACGGGCGAGGTCAACATCATGACGGTGGAGGACCCCGTCGAATACGAGCTGGCGGGCATCACGCAGATCCAGGTGAAGCCGAAGCGAGGCGTGACGTTCGCCAGCGCGCTGCGTGCTATCCTGCGGCAGGACCCGGACGTTATCCTGGTGGGTGAGATCCGGGATCTGGAGACGGCCGAGGTCGCGGTACAGGCGGCCATGACGGGCCACATGGTGCTGGCCACGGTGCACACGAACGACGCCGTGTCCACCGTGGCACGCCTGCTGGACCTGGGCCTGGACCGGGCGAGCATCTCCAGCACCCTGCGGGGCTCCATCGCCCAGCGCCTGGTGCGCAAGCTCTGCGACGAGTGCGCGGAGCCCATTCGCGGCGAGATGACCGAGGATGAGATCCGGCTGGCGAAGATGTTCAACGTGCGGCCGGCCATGCGGGCCGTGGGCTGCCGCCGCTGTGCCGAAACGGGCTACCGGGGCCGGATCCCGCTCCAGGAAGTGTTCATGATCACGTCGGACATCGCCGACATGATCACCGACTCGGCGTCGCAGTCGGAGGTATACCAGGCGGCGCTCAAGGAAGGCATGCGCCCGCTGCTCCAGGTGGGGCTCGAACGGGTACGCAACGGCGAGACGACGCTGGATGAGTTGGAGCGCGTGCTGGGCATGGACGCGGAGGAGAAGCAGCGCGAGGAACGACGTGCGGCGCGGGCCCGGGACGTGCGCCGCGACGACGAGGAGCCGGGGCCGGACGCCGGGCGCCGCATGGCGGGCGGCGAAGAGAGGCCTGCGTCGCCGGCCATCGCCGTGCGTGGCGAGGGGGGGGACGAGGGGGGCGGCGGGTCGGTCGAGGCGGCTCAGGTGGACGCATCGCCCCATATCCTGGTGGTGGATGACGACCCGGAAGACCGCCTGCTTGTGCGCACCATGCTGCGCAAGAACGGCTACCGGGTGTCGGAAGCGGGGGATGGGGACGAAGCGTTGGACCTGATCGCCAAGCACGGCAGCTTCTCCCTGGTGGTGCTCGACCTGGAGATGCCGCGTCTGGATGGCCGCGTGGTTCTTCAGCGCCTCCGGTCGTCGGTGTCGACGGCGGGTCTGCCGGTGGTGGTGTTGACCGGCTCGACGAACCCGGAGGATGAGTACCAGTTGATGGAGAACGGGGCGGACGACTACCTGCGCAAGCCCATCGATCCGCCTCGTTTCATGGCACGGGTGAAGGCCGCGTTGCGGAGGGCTCGGACACCATGAACCCGGAAACGATGTCGCTGGACACGACGGCCATGGAGCGCCTGCGCCGGCTTGGCGGACAGGAGTTTCTGGTCGAGATGATCGATCTGTTCCTGGACCACGGGCCGCAGCGCCTGGAATCCATCCGGAACGGGATGCACGCGGGCAATGCGCCGCTGGTCCATCAGTCGGCCCACTCGCTCAAATCGACGGCGGGCAACCTGGGCGGACGGGCAGTTCAGGACCTGGCCCAGGAGATCGAAACACTCGCGGCCGGCGGTGAACTGGACCAGGCGGCTCCCCTTGTGGAGCGTCTGGTCGTGGGTTTCGACGAGTTCCGCACGTGTCTGGAACGAGAGCGGAACCGTTCAACATGAGAAGAGACCGGCCGTGTGCCGGAGCACAATGGAGCGGGCCGGGCGACGCCGTGTAGCGCCGCTGCCCAGAGATTCCTCGATTCCCTGCGCGAATCATGGATGAACCACGCCCTGCAGGTGCACCCCAGCAGACGACGCCGAACCCGGCACGTCGCCTCCGGCTCTTTCTGCGCGATCACCGCGTTCTCGATGCGAACGTCCACGTCGCACAGGGGCAGTACCTGGCTACGTACCTCGCCAGCCGGAACCGATATGTGAACCTCACCGGCATCGACTGGATGGGGACCGGCGAGCGCATCCCGCACATGGCGCTGAAGGTGAACCAGATCCTGTGGGCATCGTCGCAGGACGGGGAGCTTCCGCTGACCAATGCCCTGGCCGCGGCGTCGGCCCGGCGCGTGGAGCTGGAGCTGGAAGGCGGGTACGTGCTGGGTGCCGGCCTGCTGCTGATGCAGCACCAGCGGCTCAGCGACTACCTGCAATCCGCACCCGCGTTCGTGCCACTGCGCGATTCGACGCTGCTGCCGCGGGGCCGTTCGCTGGGCGACGTGGTGGTGAACCAGGAGTCCATCCAGGTGGTGCGGGAGATCAAGACAACGGAGCCGGACCAGCCGGCCGGTTGACGCCGGCAGCCGCGCCGTTCGGGTCGGTTCCACCGAGTGCGCGTGTCTTCTGCACAGGACGCGCGCACTTTTGCATGCCTGGCGGGCAGACTATCTTGGCCGCGGCCATGACCTCGGGGAACGCGTACACCATCGACATCAGCGGCATCGGGGCCGGCGGCGCCGGAGTGGGGCGGCTGCCGGATGGCCGGGTCACGTTCGTCCATCGGACGGTGCCGGGCGAGCGCGTGAGCGTGCGCGTGACGGACGAACGCCGGCGTTGGACCCGGAGCGAGCTGGTGCGCGTCGTGCAGGCCTCCCCCCATCGGCGGCCGGCGCCGTGCCCGCACTACGAGCGTTGCGGCGGGTGCACACTGGAGCACATGACGTACGCCGCGCAGTTGGAGGCGAAACGCCAGATCGTGGCGGAGGCGCTGCGCCGGATCGGGGGCCTGGACCTGGAAGTGCCGCCGGTGGTCCCATCGCCCCGGGAGTTCCGTTACCGGAACCGGGTCTCATTCAGTCTGCGGCGCCTGCCGGGACGCGTCGCGGCCGGGTTCCACGAGCTGGACCGGCCGGACCGCATCGTGGACGTAGGTGCGGCCTGCCTGTTGCCGGAAGAGCCGGTGGCGGAAGCGTGGGGCGAGCTGAGGCGGCACTGGGGCGAGGACGCGGACCGGTTGCCGTCGGGTCGCCGGCTGCGTTTGACGGTGCGCGGGACGGCGGAAGGCGCGACGTCGTTGCTGGTGGAGGGAGGGCATGGGCGCGGCGATCCGGAAGCGTTGCTGGAGCGGGTGCCGTCGCTGTCGGGTGTCTGGCACCGGCCAACACCGGGCGTTGCGGCGCGGCTGTTGGCCGGGCGGGCGGCCATCGCGGAACGCTGGCAGGAAGAGGATGTGGCGCTGGGCGGCTCAGCGTTCCTCCAGGTGAACCGTCACGCGGCGGCGCTTTTGGAGGACCACGTGAGCGACGTGGTGGGGACGGGCGCGGGCACGCTGGTGGACGCGTACTGTGGCGTGGGCCTGCACGCGCGGCGTCTGGCCCGGGCCGGTTGGCGGGTCACCGGCATCGACACGGACGGGGAAGCGGTGGAGGAGGCGCGGCGGGCGTGCCCTGACGGCACATTCCTGGCCGGCCCCGTGGAGCGGTACCTGAAGGAGACACTGCCGGCGGACCTGGTTATCTTGAACCCTCCGCGGACAGGCCTGCACCGGGCGGTACCGGAGATGTTGCTGGACCAGCGGCCGGCACGGCTCGTGTACGTGAGCTGTGATCCGGCGACGCTGGCGCGGGACCTTGAGCGGCTGGCGCCGGGATACGAGGCGGCCGGCGTTCGCTGCTTTGACCTGTTCCCGCAAACGTCGCACGTCGAGACGGTGGTGGAGTTGGCATGCGTTACTACGTGACCATCAGAGACCGGACCTACGAGGTCGACCTGGCGGATGCGCCGCAGGTCGATGGTGCGGCGGTGAACGCCGAGCTGGTGGCCGTGCCGGGCACGCCCGTCCGGCATCTGCTGGCGGATGGCCGTTCGCTGACGGTCGTTGCGCGGCACGGCGGGCGCGGCAGCTGGGAGCTGTACCTGGCGGGACAGCGCTTCGACGCCGACGTGGTGGACGAGCGCACGCGCGCTATCCGGGCCATGACGGGGAAGGGCGGCGCGGCGAGCGGGCCGAAGCCGGTGCGGGCGCCCATGCCGGGCCTGGTGGTGGGCCTGCTGGTGGCGGAAGGGCAGGCGGTGGAGGCGGGCGATGGCGTGGCCATCGTGGAAGCGATGAAGATGGAGAACGAGCTCAAGGCCGAAGCGCCGGGCGTCGTCTCGAAGATCCTGGTGGAGACGGGGCAGGCGGTGGACAAGGGAACGGTGCTGGTGGAGTTCGAATCGACGGACGATGACGCGCTCGAAGGCTGACGCGGAAACGCCGCCGACTGAGGTGCCGGTGCGGACCACCAGCGGTGTTCCGGTGGACGAGCTGTACACGGCGGCGGACCTGAGCTCGGATGGACGGGAGCCGGGGCCGCCCGGCGCGTACCCATTCACCCGCGGCGTCTACCCCACGATGTACCGGGGGCGGCTCTGGACCATGCGCCAGTATGCCGGCTTCGGTACCGCGGAGGAGACGAACCGCCGCTACCGCTACCTGCTGGATGCGGGGCAGACGGGGCTGTCCGTGGCGTTCGACCTGCCCACCCAGATGGGCTACGACTCGGACCACGCCATGGCGCGGGGCGAAGTGGGGCGGGTGGGCGTGGCCATCGACACGCTGGACGACATGCGGACCCTGTTCGACGGTATCCCGCTGGACCGCGTGTCGACCTCCATGACCATCAACGCCACCGCCGCCATCCTGCTGGCGCTGTACGTGGCGCTGGGCGACGAGCGAGGTATTCCGCGGGATGCCCTGGCCGGCACCATCCAGAACGACATCCTGAAGGAGTACGTCGCACGGGGCACGTACATCTACCCGGTGGAGCCCAGCCTGCGGCTCATCACGGACACGTTCGACTTCTGCGCCCGTGAGGTCCCGCGCTGGAACACCATCTCCATCAGCGGCTACCACATCCGGGAAGCCGGCTCCACGGCGGCCCAGGAGATCGCGTTCACCTTCGCGAACGCGCTGGAGTACGTGGAGCGCGCACTGGCCGCGGGTCTGGCGGTGGACGACTTCGCGCCGCGCCTGTCGTTCTTCTTCGCCGCCCACAACGACCTGTTCGAGGAAGTGGCCAAGTTCAGGGCCGCGCGGCGCCTGTGGGCCCGTCTCATGCGGGAGCGCTACCATGCGTCCGATGCGGCCTGCCGGCTGCGCTTCCACACCCAGACGGGCGGCGTGACGCTCACCGCCCAGCAGCCGCTGAACAACGTGGTGCGCGTCACCGTGCAGGCGCTGGCGGCGACGCTCGGCGGCACACAGTCGCTGCATACCAACGCGTACGACGAGGCGCTGGCCCTGCCCACGGAGGAGTCGGCCAAGCTGGCTCTGCGCACGCAGCAGATCCTGGCGCACGAGTCCGGTGTGGCCGCCACCGTCGACCCGCTGGGCGGCAGCTACTACGTGGAATCGCTTACGGAGGCGCTGGAGGCCAGGGCGCGGGAGTACCTGGCGCGGGTCGCGGAGCTGGGGGGCGCGGCGCGGGCCATCGACTACTTCAAGGAAGAGATCCACAAGGCCTCGTACGCCCACCAGCTGGCAGTGGAATCGGGCGAGCGGGTCATCGTGGGCGTGAACCGCTTCCGGGAGGACGAGGGTCCGTTGCGCATCGAGCAGCCGGACTACCGCGCGCTGGAGGAGGTGCAGAAGAAGCGGCTCGCCGCCGTGCGGGATCGACGGGATGCGGGCCGGGTAGATGACGCGCTGGCGGCCGTACGCCAGGCCGCGGCGGGAGCGTCCAACCTGCTGCCGCCCATGATCGAGGCCGTGAAGGCAACGGCGACGCTGGGCGAGATCAGCGATGTCCTGCGGGAGACGTGGGGCGAATGGAAGGGTGGCGCGGGGTCGTGACCGGCGACCGGCGCCCGAACGAGAGGCAGGGTCAGTCGAAGAGTCATGCCAACCTATGAGTACCGGTGCCCGAAGGGGCACGAGTTCGAGCTGTTCCAGCGGATGAGCGATCCGCCGGAGGCGGAGTGCCCCAAATGCGGCGCCCGGGCGGAACGGCTGTTGTCGCCCGGTGCCGGCCTGCTGTTCAAGGGCTCCGGCTTCTACATCACGGACCACCGCAGCGACAGCTACAAGAAGGCCGCGGAGAAGGACAAGCCCGCGGGCGAGAGCACAAGCAAGGCGAACGACAAGTCCGGCAGCTCCGGCTCGTCCGGCTCGTCCGGGTCGGGCTCGTCCGGGTCGGG
>CAZUFP010000006.1:65919-100629 GCA_964619835.1 uncultured Gemmatimonadaceae bacterium
GGCTCGTCCGGGTCGGGCTCGTCCGGGTCGGGGTCGGGCTCGTCCGGATCGGGCTCGTCCCATGGCTCGGGGACGGGGTCCTGAATGGCGGAAGAACAGCTGAGGGCCCAGCTGGAGCGCGCCGCCGCGGAGCTTGGGGTGGCGGATACCCGGATCGAGTTGATGCGGCCCCGGAACCCCGAGCATGGCGACGTCGCGACGAATCTGGCCATGATGCTGGCGCGGCCGCTGGCCCAGGCGCCGCGGGCCATCGCCGAGCGCATTCTGGGCCTGCTCGACCTGCCGGCGGCGGGGGTGACTTCGGCCGAGATCGCCGGCCCGGGGTTCATCAACTTCCGTTTCCGCAGCCAGCTGTTCCGGGACCGCCTGGCGGAGATCGTAGCGGCGGGCGAGGTCTACGGCACCGGTGACCGGGCCCTGGACGACGCGCGCATCATGGTGGAGTGGGTGTCCGCCAACCCGACGGGCCCGTTGCACCTGGGCCACGGGCGGCAGGCGGCCCTGGGCGACGCCATCTCGCGTCTGCTGGCCCGCACCGGCTGGGACGTGCACCGGGAGTTCTACTACAACGACTCCGGCAAGCAGATGGACCTGTTGGCGCGGAGTGTTTGGGCGCGCTACCAGCAGGCGGTGGGCCGGCGGGCGGAAGTGCCGGAGGGTGGCTACCACGGCGAGTACGTCCAGGAGATCGCCGACCAGCTCCGGGCACAGGAGGGCGACCGGTTCGCCGGCGACGAGTCGGATGAAGCCCTGAGTGTCATGCGCCGCTTCGCCGTTCGCGTGTTGCGGGCGGAACAGGACCAGGACCTGGCCGAGTTCCGCGTTCGCTTCGACCAGTACTACCTGGAGTCATCGCTGTACGAGGATGGGCGAGTGGACGCCACCATTCAGTTGCTGCGGGATACGGGGCTGGTGTACGAGCGGGATGGTGCACTCTGGCTCGAGACGAGCCGGTTCGGCGACCAGAAAGACCGGGTCATGGTGCGGCGCAACGGCATGCCCACGTACTTCCTGCCCGACGTGGCGTACCACATGACTAAGTGGGAGCGCGGCTTCCACCACGTGATCAACGTCCAGGGCTCCGACCATCACGGCACGGTACCGCGGGTGCGCGCCGGACTCCAGGCCCTGGGCCTTCCGGAAGGCTACCCCGAGTACGTGCTCCATCAGATGGTTCGCCTGGAGCGAGGCGGCAAGGAGGTCAAGTTCTCGAAGCGGGCGGGCGCTTACACTACCCTGCGGGAGCTGTTCGAGATGGTGGGCGTGGATGTGGCGCGCTACTTCTTCCTGATGCGCCGGGCGGATGCCCAGATGGTGTTCGATCTCGACCTGGCGCTGGACCGCTCGGAAAAGAACCCGGTCTACAAGGTCCAGTACGCGCATGCCCGCATGTGCAGCATCTTCCGCAAGGCGGGCCTGGCGCCTGACGGCCTGCCGGGCGCCGAAGTGGACGCGGTGGCCGGCGGGGCGGACCTGGACCGGCTCACGGAGGACGCGGAACAGGAGCTCATCAAGCAGCTCTCGCTGTTCCCGGAAACGGTGCAACGGGCGGCGGATGCCCGAGCCCCGCACATGCTGTGCGAGTTCCTGGAGAACACCGCCGGCCAGGTGAATTCCTGGTACCATGCCGGCAACCCGAGCCGGAACCCGGAGCTCGCGGTGCTGGTGGAAGACGAGGCACTGCGCAATGCGCGCCTCGCCCTGGCGCGCGGCGTCCAGATCGTGCTGCGCAACGGACTCGAGCTGCTGGGGCTGAGCGCGCCCGAGCGCATGCAACGTGAGGAGGAGACGGAATGAGCTTGCTTGTCGTCGGCAGCGTGGCTCTCGACAGCATCGAAACGCCGTTCGGGCGCGTCGATGACACCATCGGCGGGTCCGCCACGTTCTTCAGCGCCGCGGCCTCCCTGTTCCACCCGGTTCAGCTGGTGGGCGTCGTGGGGTCCGACTATCCGATGGAGCGGTTGGCGTTTCTGTCCGACCGCGGTGTGGACTTCGCGGGGCTGGACCGCGCCGAGGGCGAGAGCTTCCGCTGGGCCGGCGTCTACAGCTACGACCTGAACAGCCGGGAGACCCTCGAGACCCGGCTGGGCGTGTTCGCGGAGTTCCGGCCGCGGATTCCGGAGCAGTTCCGGGATGCCCAATGGGTGTTCCTGGGCAACATCGACCCTGAGCTCCAGCTGGACGTGCTGGAGCAGATCCACACGCCGGGCCTGGTGGCCTGTGATACCATGAACTACTGGATCGAGGGCAAGCGGGAAGCGCTGCTCGAGCTGCTGAAGCGTGTGGACCTGCTGCTGGTGAACGACAGCGAGGCGCGCGAGCTGACGGGCGAGCACAACCTCCGGCACGCCGCCCGCTGGATCCAGGACCACGGGCCGCGTTTCGTGGTGGTGAAGAAGGGCGAGCACGGCGCCATCCTGTTCACGCCCCAGTCCATCTTCTTCGCGCCGGGGTTCCCGCTGGACGAGGTGTTCGACCCCACGGGCGCCGGCGACGCCTTCGCGGGCGGGCTCATGGGCTGGCTGGCGTACGTGGATTCCACGGCGGACGACGAGTTGCGCCGCGGCATGATGTACGGCTCCGCGCTGGGCTCCTTCGCCGTGGAACGTTTCGGCGTGGAGCGCCTGCAGGATCTGGAATTGAACGAGATCCACGACCGCGTACGGGAGTTCCGGGCCATGACCTCCTTCGAACAGCAGCTGTCCAGCCATGCCTGAGCCTCTGAGCTACCGGGACGCGGGCGTCGACCGGGACGCGGCGGATCGGGCGAAACAGCGCATCTCGGCGCTGGTGGACTCCACGGCTTCCGACGCCGTGCTGTCCCGTGTCGGCGCCTTCGGCGGGCTGTTCCGCGCACCGACCGGCCTGCGGGACGGCGTGCTGGTGGCCAGCGCGGACGGCGTCGGCACGAAGCTGAAGGTGGCCATGGTCACCGGCCGGCACGACACGGTGGGTGAGGACCTGGTGAACCACTGCGTGGACGACATCCTCGTGGAAGGCGCCCGGCCGCTCTTCTTCCTCGACTACATCGGCATGGGCCGCCTGGAGGAGGGAACGGTGGAAGCGGTGGTGTCCGGCGTGGCCCGGGGCTGCCGCGGCAACGGCTGCGCGCTGCTGGGCGGCGAAACGGCGGAGATGCCGGACTTCTACGCCCCCGGCGAGTATGACCTGGCCGGCTTCATCGTCGGCATGGTGGAGAACGACGAGCGGCCAGGCAGGCATCGCGTTCGCGCCGGTGACGCGCTCATCGGCGTGGGTTCCGGCGGATTCCACACCAACGGCTACACGCTGCTGCGCCGGCTGTTGTTCGACCGGCTGGGGCTGGGGCCGGACGACCCGTTCCCGGGCATGGACGCGTCCGTGGCCGACGTCCTCCTGCGTGTGCACCGGAGCTACCTGGACAGCGTGGGGCCGCGCATCGCCGATGGCCGCGTGCAGGCGCTCGCGCACATCACCGGTGGCGGCATTCCGGGCAACCTCTCGCGCGTTCTGCCCGAGGGCGTGGACGCCCGGGTCGAGCGCCGCAGCTGGGAAGCCCCGCCGGAGTTCCGGGCCGTCATGGAGCAGGGTGTTGACGAAGAGGAGATGCTCCGCACGTTCAATATGGGTGTGGGGATGGTGTTGATCACACGTCCGGTGGACGCGGACGCGGTGGTGGCGGACCTCCAAGCCGACGGGGAGACGGCGTGGCTGTTGGGTTCGGTGGAGAACGGCAACGGCGGAGTCGTGCTGGTCTGAATGCGATGGACGATCGGCGATCCTGCAGCGCCGGTCCTCGCGGGCGGGCACGGCACGCTGCCCCGGCGCGGGCCTGCGCGGCCCGCCGGAGGGCGGGAGTGATGCGCTGGTTCGCCGCCGCGGCGCGGCCGCTCGTCGGTGCGGCGCTGCTGGTTCCGGCCACGGCGGCGTTGACCCCGGCGCCTGCCCGGGCGCAGGCATCGGCCCTGACGGATCAGTGCGCGTCCGTGCCGTCGGATTTCGGGCAACGCCACTGCAACCAGGTGGCCCTCGCGGCGGTCTCCGTGCAGCCGGGCATCGGCGTCGTGGCGGCGATGGGCAATCCCGTAGCGGGCACGGCCAGCACCGTGGGCATGCGCATGGGCGCCTCGCCCCGGGTCAGCCTCACGGCCCGGATCGGCGCCGCACTGGTGGCGGCGCCGCGCATCCTGGATGCGACGGCCAGCGGCACCCGGCATTTCTTCCTGCCCGGCCTGGGCGTGGATGGCGCAGTGGGTCTCCTGGAAGGGCTTTCCCTGGCTCCAACCGTGGGCGGCGTGTTTTCCCTGGACGCGCTCGGCGGCGTCGCGCTCGTGCCGTTGCCGGGGGACTTCCGTGAACGGGCGAACGTGTCGTGGGCCGTGGGCGGACGGCTCGGGCTGCTGCGCGAATCGTTCACCTTGCCGGGCGTGTCCGCCTCCCTCATGTACCGCCACCTGGGACGCGTGACCCTGGGCGACCCGGCCCTGTTTTCGAGTGATGGCTTCTTCCAGAGCCGGATGTCGATGGTGAGCCTGCGCGCCGCAGCCAGCAAGCGGATCTACCTGGTAGACGTGACGGTGGGCGTTGGCGTGGACCGGATGTTCAGTGACACCCGGTTCGGCAGCGCGGCCACGGCGGTGCCGTACACGTTCACCGTGAACGGGCTCAAGACCGATCGCGGCTGCGGCTTCGTGGATGTTGCGTGGACCTCGCTGGTGTGGCAGATGGTCGGGGAGCTGGGGTGGCAGGCGGGTCCAGGTGCGTTTCCCGGGCTGCTGCCCGCGGGCGCCAGCATGCCCGGCGGCGCACCCTTCGGCAGCCTGGCTCTGCGGCTGACGATCTGACCATGGCAGCGGAAGACGACCGCCGCTTCATGCGGCGCGCGTTGGAGCTGGCGGAGGCCGGGTGGGGCCGGGTGCACCCGAACCCGCTGGTGGGCGCGGTGGTGGTGCGGGACGGCGAGGTGGTGGGGGAAGGGTATCACACGGCGTTCGGTGCGCCGCACGCGGAAGTGGAAGCGTTGCGCGCCGCCGGGGAACGGGCGCGGGGTGCCACGGTCTACGTGACGCTGGAGCCGTGCGCGCATCACGGCAAGACACCGCCCTGCACGGAAGCCCTCGCCGAGGCGGGCGTGGCGCGCGTGGTGTTCGCCGCGGAAGACCCGGGCCTCGAGGCCGGTGGGGGTGGGGCGTGGCTCGAGGCCGCCGGCGTGGAGGTCACAGCGGGGGTGGAACGGGCGGCGGCCCGCCGGCAGAACGCGGCGTTCTTCCATGCCCTGGAGCGTCCCGGGTGCTACGTGGCGCTCAAGTACGGCATGTCGCTGGACGGGCGCCTGGCCCCCCGGGCCGGCGAGCGGGTGGCCGTGACGGGCCCCGAATCCCACGCAGCGGTGCATCGCCTGCGGGCAGGGTTCGATGCCATCATGGTTGGCGGCGAGACCGCGCGGGTGGACGATCCCATGCTGACGCCGCGCGGTGACGTGTCGCCCATCCGGCCGCCCGTGCGGGTCGTGCTGGACCCGGAGGCGGCGCTGGACCCGGACGCCGCGTTGGTGCGGACGGCGCGGCAAGCGCCGGTCATCGTCGTGGCCGCGGCGGGTGCCGGGGCCGGGCGTACGGCGCTGGAGGAAAAGGGCGTGCGCATCCTGGAAGCGCCCCGCGCGGACGGCGGCCTGGACCTGGGGGCGGCGCTGGAGCGGCTCTGCGGAGCGGGGATCCGCTCCGTGTTGTGTGAAGGAGGCGGCCGGCTGGGCGCCGCGCTGCTGGGCGCCGGGCTCGTGCAGCGCCTGTACCTGTTCGTGGCGCCGACGCTGTACGGTGGTGGGGTGAGTGCGTTCCCGTCCGTGGGGCGGCGGATCGCGGGGGTTACGGTGGATGTGCAACGCCATGGCGGCGACGTGCTGCTTGTCGTGGACCTGGACGAACCGGAACGGAACGGCGGCCAGACCGAGGCGGCCGCGGGGGACGGATAGACGATGTTCAGCGGAATCATCGAAGAAGCGGGCAGGATCGTCGAAGCGGAGCCGCTGGAGAACGGGCGGCGGGTCTGGATCGAAGCGCCGGCCGTGTGCGACGGCCTGGGCGACGGCGACTCCGTGGCGGTGGACGGTACCTGCCTCACCGTGGTGGCACGGGAGGCGAACCGATTCGCCGTGGAATGCATCGGCACCACGCTGTCCCGGACCACGCTCGGTACGTACGAGGTGGGGCACCGGGTCAACCTGGAGCGGGCGTTGGCCCTGGGCGACCGCCTGGGCGGACACATGGTGCAGGGGCACGTGGACGGGGTGGGCCGCGTCCGGGCCATCCGCCGGGAGGGAGACCACGTGCTCCTGGATGTGAGCCTGCCCGACGTCGTGCAGGAGGTGACCGTGCTGCACGGCTCCATCGCCATCCAGGGCATCAGCCTGACCGTGAACGCCATCCCGGAACCTGGTGTGGCGCAGGTGGCGCTGATCCCGTATACGTGGGAGGTGACGAATCTGCGGGATCTTAAGGTGGGCGATGGAGTAAACGTCGAGGGCGACATGATTGGGAAATTCGTCGTCCACTACATGGAGCAGCGAGGCGCCGGGACCGACGACCGGTCCGGAGGTTGAATATGTCGTTCGATAGTGTCGAAACCGCCATCCGCCACATCCGGGATGGCAAGCTCGTGATCGTCGCCGACGACGAGGACCGCGAGAACGAGGGCGATCTGGTCGGCGCGGCGGAGAAGATCACGCCCGAGCTCATCAATTTCATGGCCCGATACGGCCGCGGCCTGATCTGCGTGGCGTTGACGCCGGCGCGGCTGGAGGCGCTCGATATCCCGCTCATGCTGGAACGGAACGAGGAGTCGCAGCGCACGGCATTCACTGTTTCCGTGGATGGCCACCCGCGCTTCGGCGTCACGACGGGCATCAGCGCGCACGACCGGGCGAAGACCGTCCAGCTGCTCGTGGACGACGAAGCGGGCCCCAACGACCTGCGCCGCCCGGGCCACGTCTTTCCCTTGCGTGCCACGCCGGGCGGGGTGCTGCGCCGCGTCGGCCAGACGGAAGCCTCCGTGGATCTCGCCCGCCTGGCCGGCCTCAAGCCCGCCGGTGTGATCTGCGAGATCATGAACGAGGACGGCACCATGGCGCGCCGCCCCCAGCTGGAGAAGTTCGCCAAGGAGCACGGTGTCCCGTTCATCACGGTGGCGCAGATCGTGGCCTACCGTCTGCGCCACGAACGGCTGGTGCGGCGCATCTCGGAGGCGACCCTGCCGACGCGCCACGGGGATTTCCAGGTCATCGCGTTCCAGAGCCTGGTGGACGGCCAGGAGCACGTGGCGCTGGTGAAGGGAGACGTGGCCGGGAAGAAGGAGGTCCTGGTGCGCATGCACTCCCAGTGCCTTACGGGCGACGTCTTCCACTCCCTGCGCTGTGATTGCGGCGACCAGCTGCACGCCGCCATGCGGCAGATCGACGAGGAAGGCCAGGGCGTGGTGGTCTACCTGCGTCAGGAGGGCCGCGGCATCGGGCTGGCGAACAAGATCCGGGCGTACGCCCTCCAGGATGAGGGCCAGGACACCGTGGAAGCCAACGAGTCCCTGGGCTTCAAGCCCGACCTCCGGGACTACGGCATCGGCGCCCAGATCCTGCTGGACCTGGGCCTCAGCTCGCTTCGCCTGCTCACGAACAACCCGCGCAAGATCGTGGGCCTGGAAGGATACGGGCTGCGTGTCACGGACCGGGTGCCCATCCGCACCACGCCCACGGACTACAACCGCGCTTACCTGGCCACTAAGCGGACCAAGCTGGGGCACCTGCTGGACGGGCTGGAAGGGTTGGACGAGCCGGCCGAGGTTGCCGAAGCGGCGCCCGCAGCAGAGGACTCCTCGCCCCTCGGGGACCCGGACCAGGCGGAAGGGATCGGGCACGACCGGTCCGCGGATGCGAGGTCCGGGTGACGGACTTCCAGGGAGGACTCGAAGGCGCAGGCAAGCGCTTCGCCATCGTGGCGAGCCGTTACCATGAAGTGGTCACGGAGCGGCTGGTGGAGGGGGCGCGCTCCTGTCTGCTGCAGCACGGCGCGGCGGCCGATGCGGTGGACGTCGTGTGGGTGCCTGGCGCGTGGGAGCTGCCCGGCGCGGCACGGCACGTGGCCGGCCTGAACCGCTACGACGCCATCGTCACGGTCGGGTGCGTGATCCGGGGAGAGACGCCCCATTTCGATTACGTCGCCGGCCACGCGGCCCACGGCCTCGGCCGGGTGGCTCTCGAATCGGATGCGCCTCTCACCTTCGGGGTTCTGACCACCGACACGGCGGAGCAGGCGATGGAGCGGGCGGGCGGCAAGGTAGGGAACAAGGGGTGGGAAGCCGCGCTGGCGGCCCTGGAGCTGGTGGGCCTCCACCAGGCCCTGGAGCGCGATTGAAAGCGCGCACCCGGGCACGGGGCTGGGCGCTCCAGGTCCTCTACGCATGGGAGATGCGCGGTGCGCCGGAACCGCTGGACGCGTTCGCCAGGGCCATGCTCGCGGACCGGCGCGTCGCCGCCGACAGTCGAGGCTACGTCGATCGCATCGTGGGCGTGGTGGGCGACCATTGTGCCGACATCGACCACCGCCTGCAGGGCGCCCTGACCAACTGGCGCCTCAACCGCCTGTCCGCCATCGACCGCGCCATCCTGCGCCTCGCCGCCGCGGAGATGCTGTTCCTGGATGACGTCCCGCCCGTCGTGTCCATTCAAGAAGGGGTCAAGCTGGCCGAAAAGTACGGTACGGCCGAGAGCCCCCGGTTCGTGAACGGCGTGCTGGACGCCCTCATGCGGGCCCTCGATGGCGAACAAACGGGAGGCGTCGCCTGAAGATCCTCGTCATCAACTGGCAGGACCGCTTGAATCCCCAGGCGGGCGGCGCCGAGAAGCACCTGCACGAGATCTTCGGCCGCATCGCGGCGGCCGGCCATGAGGTGACGCTGCTGGTGTCCGGCTGGCCGGGTGCCGAGCCCCGCGTCCGGCTCGACGGATTGGACGTGCATCGGGCCGGAGGACGCTATACATTCAGTGTAGCGGCGCCCCGGTATTACCGGCGAAAGCTGCGGCAGAAGAGGTTCGACGTGATGGTAGAGGACCTCAACAAGATTCCCCTGTTTGCACCGTTCTGGGCGGAGCAACCGCTCGCCCTGATCGTTCATCACTTGTTCGGTCGCACCGCGTTTCAGGAAGCCAGCCTTCCCGTGGCGGTCGGGTGTGTGGCGGCGGAGCGACCCCTGGGCAGGTTGTACCGGCGTGTCCCGGCCATGGCCGTGTCGGAAAGCACGGCCAGCGATCTCGTTCGGCGGGGCCTGCGTCGCGAGGACATCGTCGTGATCCCCAACGGCGTGGACCTCGACTACTATCAGCCGGACGATTCAGTGCCGCGCTTCGAAAAGCCCACGCTGCTGTACCTGGGCCGATTGAAGCGCTACAAACGCATCGACCTGGTGATGCACGCGCTGGCGCGTCTGCGCCAGCGGGGCCGGGACGTGCATCTGCTGGTGGGTGGCACCGGAGACCATGCACCGAGGCTGGAGGCGCTACGCCACAGACTCGGCCTGGATGATGCGGTGGATCTGGTTGGGTTCGTTCCCACGGAAGAGAAGCGGCAGCTGTTCCGCCGCGCGTGGGTCCACGTGCTTACTTCACCCAAGGAGGGTTGGGGCATCACGAACCTGGAAGCTGCGGCATGCTGCACGCCCACAGTGGCGAGCGATGCGCCGGGCCTGCGCGATTCGGTGGTCGACGGCAAGACGGGCCTGCTGGTCCCGCACGGCGACGTGGATGCGCTGACCGACGCACTCGATCGGCTGTTGGGCGACGGGGATCTCAGGGAGCGCATGGGCCGCGAAGCCCGGCGCTTCGCCGAGCAGTTCACCTGGGACCGTTCCGCCGAGGCGACGCTCGCATTCCTGGACCGCGTGGCCGCGGCTTCGGGTCAACCCGTGTAGGGGTTCAGCTTTTCACGTCACGCGGGAGGTGGTAGCATGAACGTCACGGTCACGGCCAGACACTGCAGGATCCATGATTCAGATCGTGAACGCGCGTTGAGCCGGGTGGGCCGGTTGAATCGATATGAGCCGCGAATGGCGGAAGGTGACGTGATCTTCGAGGAAGAAGGCGCCGTCAAGCGTGCGGAGGTTCGCGTACGCGTCGACGGCGGCCAGGTTCAGGTGGCCCGTGCCGATGGGGACACGTTCCGGGCCGCTGTGGACCTGGCGGTGCAGAAGATGACACGGCAGTTGAAGCGGAAACGCGAACGGAAGGTTGACCACCAGGCGCCGACGAGCAAGTCGCCAGAACCGGCGCGGCGGATGACGACCGGGTGACGAAACTCACACTCGAGGAGTTCTTCAACAACAAGCGGGACGTCCTGGCGCTGGAGGTGCTGACGGAGGACGTGGGCCTGGACCGTGAGATCAAAGGCCCGAGCATCTCCAGCCCCGGACTGATCCTGGCGGGCCATACGCAGAGAGCGCCGGCCGGACGGCTACAGATCCTCGGCGAGACGGAGTTGATGTACCTGCACTCTCTGTCCGCCGGGGAACTGCGTCAGGTGCTGGAGAACTTCTTCTCGCTGGACATGCCGGCCCTCGTCGTGACGAAAGGCCAGCCGGTACCGCCGCTGATGGTGGACCTGGCCCGGGCCGCGCGCGTGCCGGTGTTGCGTACGGAGCTGAAGACCGGTGAATTCTATCGGCGGCTTCAGCCGTACCTGGAGGAGGAGTTCGCGCCACGCACCACGATGCACGGCTCCCTGGCCGACGTGTACGGCGTCGGCCTTCTGTTCGTGGGGCGGAGCGGCATCGGCAAGAGCGAGTGCGTGCTGGATCTCGTGGAGCGGGGACACCGGCTCGTCGCGGACGACCTGGTGTATATCACGCGTCGCGGCAACGACGTGCTGATCGGCCGGGGCCACGAGCTCCAGCGCCACCACATGGAGATCCGCGGTGTCGGCATCATCGACATCTCGGCGCTGTTCGGCATCCGGGCGATCCGGCAGCAGAAGCGTATCGAAGTGGTGGTGCAACTGGTGGACTGGAACGACCAGGCGACGTACGAACGGACGGGGCTGGAAGCGGAAGAGACGGAGATTCTCGGCGTGCGGGTGCCCAAGCTGACCATTCCGCTGAATCCGGGCAAGAACATCACCGTGGTCTCGGAGGTGATCGCCATGGATCACCTGCTGAAGTACTCCGGTGTGAATGCCGCGCAGCGGTTCAGCGAGCGGTTGCGTGCGGCGATACGGCCGACGCGGGAGTACCTCGAGGAAGATTATGAGTGAACGGACGCTGGTCCGGGGCGTGGTGGTGGCGCACGCGGGGCTGGCGCAGGCCTTGGTGGACGCTGTGCAGCGGATCGCGGATCCGGACGAGGACGCGCTGCAGGCGGTGAGTAATGAAGGCCTGGGGCCCGACGGCATCGGCCAGGCCATCCTGGACCGCGCCGGCGACGGCCCCGTGATCGTGTTCTCGGACCTGCCGACGGGCAGCTGTGGCTTCGCGGCACGCAAGCTGTGTGGCGAACGTGCCACCTACGCCATGATCTGCGGCGTGAACCTGCCGGTGCTGCTGGACTTCGTCTCGCACCGGGACATGCCCCTGGGGGACCTCGTGGCGCGGCTCATCGAGCGGGCGCATCGGGGCATCTCCTGCCTTCCCACGAGCTCTCACAGCCATGTCGGTCGTCCTGTATCGCGTGGATGAGCGCCTGATCCATGGCCAGGTGGTCGTGGCGTGGGGCGCACGCCTGCACCCGGACCAGATCATCGTGGTGGACCGGGACCTGGCCCATTCGGGGTGGGAGCAGGAGCTGTACAGCATGGGCGTGCCGCCGGAAGTGAAAACGGAGTTCGTGGGAGTGGATGAGGCGCGGCTTCGCCTTCCGGCATG
This sequence comes from uncultured Gemmatimonadaceae bacterium, assembly GCA_964619835.1. Lineage (GTDB taxonomy): Bacteria > Gemmatimonadota > Gemmatimonadetes > Longimicrobiales > RSA9 > JARRJS01. The sequence goes on from CAZUFP010000006.1 coordinate 77,794, forward strand.
GCGGGATGCGGAGGACCGTGTCATCATCCTCACGCGAGACGTGGCCACCATGATCAGCCTGGCGCAGGATGGGCTGCTGAAAGGCGAAGAGATCAATCTGGGCGGAATTCATCACGCGGCGGGCCGGCGAGCCGTGCTGCCGTATGTGTTTCTGAGCGAGCAGGAAGAACGCGAGCTGCACGCCCTGGCGGAAGCGGGCGCGCACATCACGGCGCGCGACCTGCCTTCGTCGCGGCGCGTGGAGCTGGCCGAGCTACTGCGGAAACGGTGACGGGCGTCGTTTGACCTGGGTCGCGATCATCCTGCTTGGTGGGCTTGTCGCTCTGGACGCGACGTCGTTCCCGCAGGTCATGGTTTCGCGTCCGCTGGTGGCGGGCACGCTCACCGGCTGGATCATCGGCCACCCCGTGGAAGGGTTCGTCATGGGGGCTGCGCTGGAGGCGTTCGCCCTCGGCGTGCTGCCGTTCGGGGCGGCGCGCTACCCGGAAGCGGGCACCGCGGTCGTGGCGGCGACGATGGCGTGGCGCGCTGCGGAAAATAGCGGCGTCACCGGCGGCCCCGGCATCCTGCTCCTGGCCTTGCTGTTCGCTCTGGGTTGGGAGCGGCTGGGGGGCTGGACCATCACGGCAATGCGCCGTTGGAATGAGCGGTTGGTGGCGACGACGCCGTCGTTGAGCGTTGCGGCTCTGGAGCGGCGGCACCTGCTGGCCCTGACACTGGATTATGTGCGAGGTGCGGCCCTGACCGGGCTGGGTGGCCTGGTCGGTTGGCCCCTCCTCACGTTGGCCGGGTCCCACTGGGGCCTGCCCAACGGGACGACGGCCGGCGTGTTGCGCGCCGCCGTGGCGCTCATGTTGGGTGCGGCGTTGACCGTGTTCGGTGGCTGGACGGAGCGGCGAGTGCCGTTCCTCGTTGGCATCGGCGTGGGCGTCGCTGTGGTGTTGCTCGCATGATCGGGTTCCGCACGCGTTGGACGGTGTTCCTGCGGGCATTCAGCATCCAGGGATCGTTCAACTACCGGACGCTGATCGGCGCGGGCTTCGCGTTCGCCCTGCTGCCGGTGCTGCGGCGCCTGTACAAGGATGAGTCACAGCTGCAGGCCGCGGTAGCACGCCACGTTCAGCTGTTCAACAGCCATCCGTATCTGGCACCGGTGGCGTTGGGCGCGGTGTGGAGGATGGAAGAAGCCGGCGACCCCGCCCCGGTGGTGGAGCGCTTCAAGATGGCGGTGCGGGGGTCGTTGGGCACGTTGGGGGATCGCATCATCTGGGCGGGTTGGCGGCCCGTGTGCCTGCTGGCCGCGCTGATCCTGGCCCTGTTGGGCGGCGCGTGGTGGGTGGTGGTGGGTGCGTTCCTGCTGGTGTACAACGCCGGCCACCTGGTGGCGCGCGTGGCCGGGTTCCGCATGGGCGTCCGTTGGGGCCGGGACGTGGGCGAACGGTTGCGGCGACTGCCCCTGGGCGGCGCGCAACGGACGATGGCGTGGTTGGGCGCGTTCCTCACGGGCGTCGTGCTCGTGCTGGTCGTGGCCTGGGGGCCGGTGCCCCCGGTGGGGCGGGGGGAGTGGATGGAAGGACCGGGCTGGACCCTGGCCGCGGCGGTCGCGGGCGGGTTGGGCATCCGGTTCAGGTCTGCGCTGCGTGGCCCGTTGGTGCTTGCGCTGTTGGGCGTCGCGGCGCTGGGGATCGCGTTCGGGATCGGATGAGGCATGGGAAGGGAAGACGGAAGGACCGTGGAGCAGACGGTGGTGATCCGGAATCGCTACGGGTTGCATGCGCGACCCGCTGCGGAATTCGTGAAGCTGGCGGGCGGCTTCCAGTGCGATGTGTGGGTACGCCGTGACGATACGGAGGTGAACGGGAAGAGCATCATGGGTGTGATGATGCTGGCGGCGGAGCCGGGCGCGGAGCTGACGATCCGGGCGGAGGGTGTGGACGCCGAGCAGGCGTTGCAGACGCTGGTCGCGCTGGTGGACAACGGGTTCGGAGAGGAATGAGGGACATGTCCCTGATCTGGGACGGTATACCGGCGTCGCCGGGCATTTCCATCGGCCGTGCGCTCGTAGTGCACGTGGACCGGCCGCGGGTGCCCCACGAAACGGTTCCGGAAGAACGCGTGGACGAAGAGATCCAGCGCTTCCATGAAGCGCGCGATTGGACGCGCCGGCGAATCCAGGAGATCCGGGACAGCACAGCGGAACGACTGGGCCCGGTGGAGGCGCAGATCTTCGAGGCCCAGATCCTGATGGTGGACGACGTCGACCTCGTGCGGGGCACGGAGTCCTACATCCGGGAGAACCGCCTTTCGGCCGCGCGTGCCCTGGAGCTTCAGATGCTGGAGTTCCAGTCGCAGTGGAGGCAGACGGACCAGCCCATGGTGATGGATCGATTGAACGATCTCATCGACGTGGAGACACGACTGGTGCGGCATCTGCTGCGTCAGGCCGATCCCGACCGGGTCCTGGACGGCATCGAGGAGCCGGCCATTCTCGTGGCCCGGGAGCTGACCCCGAGCATGACCGTGCAGCTGGATCGGAATTCGATCCGGGGCATGGCCACGGATGTGGGCACGCGCACCTCCCATTCGGCGATCCTTGCCCGCGCCCTCCAGATCCCGGCCGTGGTGGGGCTGGCGGACCTGTCGAGGCGCGTGCGCAGCGGCCAGGCGATGATCCTGGATGGCCGGGTCGGCCGCGTGGTCGTGGATCCGGAAGAGTCGGAGCTGAAGCGATACAAGGAACGGGACCAACAGGTGCGCCAGTGGGAGAAGGAGCTGGACCAGCTCGCGCACCTGGAGCCGCAGACGCCGGACCGGGAGATGGTGCAGCTGCGGGCGAACATCGATTTCCCGGGCGAAGCGGAGGCGGTACGGGACCACGGTGCGCAGGGCGTGGGCCTGCTGCGGACCGAGTTCCTGGTGGTGGGCCGGGCCACCATGCCGGGCGAAGAGGAACAGTACAAAGCGTACCGGCATGTCGCGGAGACGTTCTCGCGGGAGGCGGTGTTCATCCGCACGTTCGACCTGGGCGGCGACAAGTTCCCCGTCTTCCTGCACATGCCCGTGGAGGAGAACCCGTTCCTGGGCTGGCGGGCCGTGCGGGTCTGCCTGGACACGCCGGATCTGTTCCGCACGCAGCTGCGTGCGCTGCTGCGTGCCACCGCCCATGGGGATGTGCGCATCATGCTGCCACTGGTCACCACGGTGGACGAGATCCGCGAGACGCGGCGCATGCTGGAAGAGGAGGAGGCGGGGTTGCACGCCGCGTCCGTCCCGTTCAATCCGGGCTACAAGCTGGGCATCATGATCGAAACGCCGGCGGCGGCGCTCATCGCCGAAGAGCTGGGCCGGCATGCGGACTTCTTCTCCATCGGCACGAACGACCTGACGCAGTATACCCTGGCGGTGGATCGCGGCAACGCGCGCCTGGCGCCACGCTACACGCCGTTCCACCCCTCGGTGTTGGAGCTCATCCGCCAGACGCTGCACGCGGGCCGGTCGGCAGGGATCGAAGTGAGCGTGTGCGGCGAGATGGCGGCGCACCCGTTGGGTGCGGTCATGCTTCTCGGCCTGGGCATCACGGCCATGAGCGTGGCGCCCTCCTCGTTGTCGGAAGTGAAGAAGGTGATCCGGAGTGTGCCGGCGGGCGTGGCCCGCGAGGCAGCGGCGGAGGCCCTGGTGGCAGCCACATCGGACGAGGTGTTGGAGATCCTCACCCGACACACGGCCAAATGGCTTGATCTTTCGGTCTTCTCAGGCCGATGGAACCTGGCGGAACCGGGCTGAGCCCGGATCGCCGGGAGGAAGCGGAGACGGAATGCAGTTGTTCACATCAGAGTCGGTCACGGAGGGCCACCCCGACAAGCTCGCGGACCAGGTGAGTGATGGCGTGCTGGACGCGGTGCTGGCGAAGGACGCGGACGGCAGGGTGGCCTGCGAGGTATTGGTGACCACGGGACTGGTCATCGTGGCCGGGGAGATCACCACGGCGGCAACCCTGGACATCCAGGAGATCGTGCGGGGCACGCTGTCCGGCGTCGGCTACACGGATGCGGGCTACGGCATCGACGGCGCGACGTGCGGCGTCATCGTGGCTCTGGACCGACAATCGCCCGACATCGCCCAGGGCGTCGACCCGGGCGGCGCCGGCGACCAGGGCATGATGTTCGGCTTCGCCGTCGACGAGACGTCCGCCCTCATGCCGGCGCCGATCCTGCTGTCCCACCACCTGACCCAGCGACTCGCCGAGCTGCGCCGCTCCGGCCGGCTCCCCTGGCTGCGGCCGGATGGGAAGGCGCAGGTCACCGTGGAATACGACGGCGGCCGGCCCGTCCGCGTGGACACCATCGTGTTGAGCACCCAGCATGCCCCGGACGTGGACCAGGACGACCTTCGCCGCGCCGTCGTCGAGCACGTGATCACACCGGTGATGGAAAAGGCGGTCGCCAGCTCGCAGGAGGCGGACGTGGGGGGGCGCCTGCCCGCCGATTTCTTTCAGCTCGACCGGTGCACGTTCCACGTCAACCCCACCGGCCGGTTCGTAGTGGGTGGGCCGCAAGGGGATGCAGGGCTTACCGGCCGCAAGATCATGGTCGACACGTACGGGGGTGCGGGGCGTCACGGCGGCGGCGCCTTCAGCGGCAAGGACCCCACGAAGGTGGACCGGTCGGGCGCGTACGCGGCGCGTTGGGCGGCGAAGAATGTCGTGGCCGCGGGTCTTGCCCGGCGTTGCGAGATCCAGCTGGCGTACGCCATTGGCGTCGCAGAGCCGGTCTCGGTGCGGGTGGACACGTTCGGCACTGCCCGCAACGGCCTGACGGACGAACGCCTGGCGGAGGCGGTGCGCAGCGTGTTCGATTTCCGGCCCCGGGCCATCATCGAAGCGCTCCAGCTGCGCTCGCCCATCTTCCAGGCCACGGCGGCGTACGGCCACTTCGGCCGCGCTCCGGAAGTGCGCACGGTGGACGGGCGCACCCTGGCGTTCTTCCCCTGGGAACGGACGGACCGGGTGGGAGAGTTGAAGGAAAAAGCAGCGTACTGAGGGGTAACCAGGCGGGTTGGCCTCAGTTCCATCAAATAACGACAACCGACAAGAGGGGTTTCTGGATGGCAACGAACGCGGCGATATCCCATGACGTGAAGGACCTGAGCCTGGCCGGACGCGGCCGGCTGCGCACCGAATGGGCGGAGCGGCAGATGCCGGTGCTGCGCCAGATCCGGGAGCGGTTCAACGAGGAGAAGCCGCTGGCCGGCCGGCGCATTTCGGCATGCCTGCACGTGACGACGGAAACGGCGAACCTGGCCATCACGCTGAAGGCGGGCGGTGCGGACGTGGTGTTGTGCGCGTCCAATCCGCTGTCCACCCAGGACGACGTGGCCGCCCACCTGGTGCAGGATCACGGCATCGCCGTGCATGCCATCAAGGGCGAGGACAACGACACGTACTACGAGCACATCCGGGCCTGCCTGGCGCACCGGCCGGAGATCACCATGGACGACGGCGCCGACCTGGTGGGGTCGCTGCATATGCTCGCGCTGGATCGGCTCGATGACCTGGCGCCTCCGGTACGCGCCTGGGCCGCGACGCTGTCGGCACAGGAGCGGAAGGCCGTGGTCACGGGGGTAAAGGGCTCCACGGAAGAGACGACCACGGGCGTGATCCGACTCAAGGCCATGGCGAAGGAGGGCGTGCTGCAATTCCCGGTCATCGCCGTGAACGACTCCTACACCAAGCACCTGTTCGACAACCGCTACGGCACCGGCCAGAGCACCCTGGACGGCATCCTGCGGGCGACCAACGTCCTCCTCGCCGGATCCGTGGTGGTGGTTGCCGGGTATGGGTGGTGCGGCCGGGGCGTGGCCAACCGGGCGCGTGGCGCCGGGGCGTCCGTCGTCGTGACGGAGGTGGATCCGGTCAAAGCCCTGGAAGCGGCCATGGACGGCTTCCGGGTCATGCCCATGGAAAAGGCGGTGGCCGAGGGCGACGTGTTCGTGACGCTCACCGGGGACATCCACGTGATCCGTCCGGAACACTTCCAGGCGATGAAGGACGGGGCCATCGTGGCCAACGCGGGCCACTTCAACGTGGAGCTGGACCTGGACGGGCTGAAGGAGGTCGCCGAAGGCGATCCGCGTGAAGTGCGGGACTTCGTCGAGGAGTATATGCTGAGCGACCGGCGGGTCTTTGTGCTGGGCGAAGGCCGGCTGATCAACCTGGCAGCGGCCGAGGGCCACCCGGCGGCGGTGATGGACATGAGCTTCGCGAACCAGGCTCTGGCCGCGGAACACCTTGCCCACAACGGGGACGGCCTGGAACGGCAGGTGCATCGGGTGCCGGAAGAGCTGGATCGGGAGATCGCCCGTTTGAAGCTGGCCGGCATGGGGATCGACATCGATGAACTGACGGAGGAGCAGAAGCACTACCTGTCCTCCTGGGAATCGGGCACATAGCACGAAGATGCAGGGCGCAGCCTCATGAGCATGGTCCAAGTATCTGTCCAGAGTCTCGGCCTGGATCGCAGGTCGAACACGCCGGTGGTCATTCTGCAGGAGCGGGACGGCACCCGAATCCTGCCCATCTGGATCGGGCCGGGCGAGGCGAGTGCCATCGCCATGGAGCTGGCGGGCATGAAGTTCTCCCGGCCGCTGACGCACGACCTGTTCGTGTCGGCGATCGGCGGCCTGGGAGGCGCTCTGCACAGGGTGAATATCACGCGGGTGGTGGAGAACACGTATTACGCGGAGCTGATCATCCGCCGGGACGGGGAGTTCTTCAGCCTGGATGCCCGCCCCTCGGACTCCATTGCCATCGCGCTGCGCATGGCGGCGGACATCTACACGGCGGACGACCTGCTGGAGCACACGGCGGTGGAGATCGCGGAGGCGTCGGAGTTCGACGATGAGCCCGTCGCAAAAGCGGCGGAAGAGGAAGAACCGGCGCCGCCGGAAGACCTGAAGGAGTACCTGCGGCGCCTGAACCCGGAAGACTTCGGCCGATTCACACCATGACATCGAGACGAATGCTGAACGCAAGTGTGCTGGCGCTGGGCGCAGCACTGGTTCTGACCCAGGCTGCGGCTGCCCAGGCAGGCGTGCTGCACGGCGTGGTGATGGGCGGTACCGGTCCCGTGGCCAACCTGGACGTCGCCCTGCACCGCGTCATGCCGGATGGCAGCGGGGACATGCTGGACCAGACGGTCACCGATTCCGCCGGCAGGTTCCAGTTCAGCGTCACGTTGTCGGGGGACAGCGCGGTCTACTTCGCGGCCACGCGCATCGAGGACAACCTGTTCGTGGGCCCGCCCATCAAGGGCGAGCTGCCGTCCGGCGAGTACGTCATCGATGTGGGCCCGAACGCCCAGGCCATTCCCATGGGCAACGTCGCCAGCGCGCCGGGAGCGGGCCAGCTTCCCACGGGCCCGGAGGCGGGGGCGGACGCGGGTGGCGGTTACGGCTACGGCTGGGTGGGCCTGTTGGCCATCGTCCTGGTGGGCGCGGTCATCGGAATCATGACCTGGTCGCGGCGTCCGCACCTGTCGGCGCTGGAGCGCCAGCGGTCGCGGCTCGTGCGGCTGGCCGCCCTCGAAGAAGACTACGCGGGCCGGTCGGACACCCTGGACGCGGCGCAGCGCGCCGACTACGAGGCGAAGAGGAACGCCGTCCGCGACGAGCTGCTCGGCCGGTAGCGCGCAGGCGTCCGTGCCATGCCTCTCGTCACGACCGACGCCATCATCCTCCAGGCGTTTCCTTACAGCGACACCAGCAAGATCCTGCGCCTGCTGACGCGCACGCACGGCGTACGCTCGGCCATCGCGCGCGGCGCGCTGCGGCCCCGCAGCCGGTACGGGGGCGTGCTGGAACCGTTCACCAAGGGCACGGCCACGTTCTATCTGAAGGAAGGCCGGGACCTGCACAGCCTCAGCGGCTTCGAGCTCATCCGGCCTCGCCAGGAGCTGGGCCGTGATCTGCTCCGCTTCGGGGCCGCCAGTCTGCTGGCCGAGATCCTCATCCGCACGGCCAGCGAAACGCCGGATCCCGCGCTGTACGACCGGGCAGACCGGGCATTCGCTCTCCTCGCCGAGTCGCCGCAAGACGCCCTGCCGGGGGTGGCCCTGGCCTGTCTCTGGGCGCTGGTGGGCGAGTTGGGGTTCGCGCCTGCGCTGGACACGTGTCTGGTCTGCGGCCGCGACGTGGAGGGAGACGAAGCGGTGTTCTTCGACCATGCGGCCGGCGGGATCCACTGTGGCCAGTGCGGGGGCGGGGGCGCCGGCCGCCTGATTCCGGCGCCGGCCCGGCTCGCCCTGCTGTCGTACGGTGCGGGGGAAGCCGTGGCCCCGGGGGACAGCGCTCCCGCCCACTGGCAACTGCTGATCCGTTTCCTGGGGTTCCACCTGGCCGACCTGGGCTCGCTCCGCACGCTCCGGTTCCTGGCCGACGCAATGGAAGAGGCGTGATGCGCAGGCTCGTGCTGGGGACGGCGGGGCACATCGACCACGGGAAGACGGCGCTCGTCCAGGCCCTGACCGGCACGGACACGGACCGTTTGCCGGAGGAAAAGCAACGCGGCATCACCATCGACCTCGGCTTCGCCCGGCTGGGGGCAACGGGCGAAGCGGAGGTTGCCATCGTGGACGTGCCGGGCCACGAGCGTTTCATCCGCAACATGCTGGCGGGCGCCAGCGGCATCGACTTCGTGCTCATCGTGGTGGCGGCCGACGAAGGCGTCATGCCGCAGACCCGTGAACACGTGGCCATCTCCGAGCTGTTGGGTCTTCGCCACGCGGTGGTGGCCCTCACCAAGACGGACCTGGTGGATGAAGCCTGGCTGGAGCTGGCTCTGGACGATGTCCGCTCCTACCTGGCCGGGACCGGGTTCGCCGGGGCCCCCATTGTCCCGGTCTCCTCGGCGGACGGCACCGGGCTGGACGCGCTGCGGGAGGCGTTGGCCGAAGCCCTGGCAGGCGTCGTCGCGCGGGACGACGGCGACTTCTTCCGCCTGCCCGTCGACCGCGTGTTCACCGTCAAAGGCACCGGGACCGTCGTCACCGGGTCGGTGTGGAGCGGCCGGGCCGTCCAGGACGCATCCCTGCGCCTGCTGCCGGCAGGCCGTACCGTCCGGGTGCGGGGACTCCAGCGGCACGGACAACCGGTGAACGAGGTGGGCGCGGGCGCCCGGGCCGCGGTTGCGCTGGCGGGGTTGGACCGCGACGATGCGGGCCGGGGTGACGTGCTCGTGGACGATGCGCCGTGGCCCATCGTGCGGAGGATCACGGCGCGGCTCAGCGTCATCAAGGACACCGACTGGGAAATCCGGCAGCGCCAACGCGTGCGGCTCCACCTGGGCACGGCAGAGGTGATGGCCCGCGCCGTGCTCCTGGACCGGACGTCCCTGCGGCCGGGAGACTCGGGTTGGGCGCAGCTGCGGCTGGAGAAGCCGCTGGTGGCTCGAGCCGGCGACCGGTTCGTGCTGCGGTCCTACTCGCCCGTCACCACGATCGGCGGGGGCCGGGTGGTCGAGCTGGACCCCCCGAAACGCCGGCCGTGGGAAGGGGAAGGGGATGCGTCCCGCTACCTGGAGACGCTGTTGTCGGGCTCCGTGACGGACGCCGTACGGGTGCGGGTGGGCGCCGCGGCCGTGGAAGGCATCCAGCGGAGCCGGCTGGCGTTCGAGGTGGCGGGGACCGAGGCCGCGGTGGCGGCTGCTGTCGCTTCCCTCGAGGAGATCGTGACGGTGGGCGACCGGGTATTCGCGGCCGCCGAGCTGGAGAGCCTGGGACGGGTCTTCCGGGACGCGGTCGCGGCGCACCACCGGGCGCAGCCCCTACAACCTGGCATGCTGGTCGCGGCCCTGCGCTCGGCGGCGCCGCCGTCGGCCGGTGCGGCGTTGGTGGAGCACGTGCTCGACGACCTGGTGGACACGGGCGCGCTGCGGCGGGATGGCCGCTTCGTCGCGGACCCGTCGTTCCGGCCTACGCTGTCCGACGAACAACAGCGGGCCCGGGCGGCACTGCTGGCGATGCTGGAGGACGCGGGCCTGGCGCCCCCGGCCCGGTCCGATCTTCCGGAAGGCATCGGGCGGCGGGCGGACCTGGACGCGCTGCTGGACCTGCTCCAGTACGAAGGCGCGGTGGTCGCGTTGAACCCGGAGCTGTTCTTCGCCCGGTCGGCCCTGGACCAGGCGGCCGCCGAGGTGCGTAGCCGTCTGGCCGGGCAGGAGGGACTGGGCCCGGCGGATTTCCGCGCCGTGTTGCCCGTCTCCCGGAAATACCTGATCCCGTTGCTGGAGCATCTGGATGCCCGAGGCATCACCGTGCGCCGAGGAGATACACGCGCGGTACCGTCGTCGTGAGGTTGCCGGCGCGCAGTGCGCTTGATTCTGCGCCCGGTGGCGCGTATCATGAGACCGGTGGTCTGTTCCCGGACACGCTTCCCCCAGGGAGGGCGATCGAACCTCAGCTACTGCACAGACGTCGGACTGTGCGGAGGTGACCATGAGACGCCTCTGTCGCGTCGGTGTCATCCTCCTTGCGCTTGGTTGGGTCCCTGTGGCGCTGGCAGGCCAGGCCGCGGGAGTAGATGAGCCGCCGCACGCCCAGAATCGCGGATTCGAGCTGCATCAGAACTATCCGAATCCGTTCAATCCATCGACGCGGATTCCTTTCACGCTCTACCCGGAGCTATTTGACGGCAATAAACCCGTGGTGGTGACGGCCCGGATCTACAACCTGCTCCAGCAGCTCGTCGCGATTCCCACCGCCGTGAACCATCCGGCGGGGAGCGTGCCGCTGGATCAACTCGAATATACAACGCCTGGGTACAAAGAAGCTTTCTGGGACGGTCTGGATCAGAACGGCCGCAGGGTGCCGGCGGGCATCTATTACCTTCAGTTCATCGTGAATGGCCACCGGGTGGTGCGGAAGATGGTCATGGCCCGGTGAATGCGACGGCCGTCCGGAAGAGAGAGCGCCGGGCTCCGAGGTGGAGTCGGGCGCTTTTCCTTTGTTGACCGTTACCGCCGGTGACCGGCGGCCTGGTCCAGGTCAGTCGACGACGTAGATGAAGCGGCCGCAGTTCTCGCAATGCAGCAGCTGCTCCTGTCCGGGCCCCGCCGCGTCGCTGGCGACCGAGGTCGGGATGGACATGAAGCAGCCGTAGCAGATCCCGCCGATGGCCGGCACGACGACACGGGGGAGACCTTTCGAGATCCGCCGGTACCGGCCCAGCACCGCCGGTTGGAGCTGTGCCTCCAGCTCGGCGATCTTGTCATCGAGGATCTCGACGGCCTCATCGACGTTCAGATGAAACTGCTCTTCCTGCACCTTCCGCTCGCCCGTCGCCCCGGCGAGCTCATCGCGCTGCGCCTTCAGATCCTGGATCTGTAGCAGGATCTCCAGTTGTTTATGCAATGCTGCCATGATGTCAAACGGCTTTCTCTTCGAGAAGCTTGAGGAAATCTTCAGGCGTCTCGATATCCGCGAGCCGGTCCGGGATGTCCGATTCCTTGGCGAACTGCGCGATCTTGCCCAACACCGGAAGGTACTGGTTGCTGACTTCCAGGGGCGGGGCCACGATCAGGAAGAAGTCGTGGACGGGCTCGTTGTCGATGGCCTTGAAATCCACCCCCGCCTGCTTGCGCCCGAACGCCACGCGCAGGCGATTCACCACCAGGGAGCGGCAGTGCGGGATGGCGATGCCGCGGCCGATGCCCGTGGAGCCCAGGTTCTCCCGCCGCTTCAGCATCTTGAACAGAATGCCCTCGCTCTTCTCATCGAGCGCGAGTAGCGAGATGAGCTCCTTCAGAATGTCGTCCTTCGTCTCACCCTGGAGGTCCAGGGCGATGACGTCTTTATTGAAAAATTCCCTCAGGACCATCGGAATCCTCCGCCTTCCTCATTTTGTGCGCGATTACGCGCGGATCCAGTAAAAATAGGAAAGCCCCCGTCAGGTGTCAAAACGCGCCACCGGCGCGATTGAAGGCTGCCCGCAGCCCGGTTAAATTGGTCGCACCATGGATGTATTTTCGCGAATTTTCCGGCCCGGCTTCGTGCCGTTGTACCTGGCTCCGCAGGCCGGGGTCAGTGAATCGCCGTTCCGGAGGTTGTGTCGCCGCTTCGGCGCGGATGTCGTGGTCAGCGAATTCGTGAGCGCCGAGGGGATCCGCCGGGGCAACGAGCGCACCCGGGAGTATCTGCGGTTCGATGAAGCGGAACGGCCCATCGGCGTGCAGATCTTCGGTGCCGACCCGGATGCCATGGCGGAGGCGGCTGCGCTCGTAGAGGATGTGTACGGCCCCGACTTCGTCGACATCAACTTCGGTTGCCCGGTCAAGAAGGTCGTGAAACGGAACGGCGGTTCCGCGTGCTTGCGTGACCTGGATCTGGTGGGACGCATCATCCGGGCCGTGGATGCCGCCACGTCGTTGCCCACCACGGTGAAGGTGCGGAGCGGCTGGGACGAGGCGTTGCGCAATCCGGTGGAGATCGGCCTGCGCTGCCAGGAGGCGGGGGCGCGGGTGCTGACGCTGCACCCGCGCACGCGCAACCAGATGTACGGTGGGGCGGCGGACTGGGACGAGATCGGGGCCGTGGCGGACGCCCTGGACATCCCCGTCGTGGGCAACGGCGACGTGAAAACGGCGGACGATGCGGTCCGGATGCGATCGCAGACGGGCTGTGCGGGCATCATGCTTGCCCGTGGCAGCCACGGGCGTCCGTGGATCTTCGCGCAGGCGCGCGCGGCGCTGGACGGGCGCCCGGTGCCGCCGGACCCCGACGTGGCGGAGCGGTTCGCCGTCGTGCGGGAGCACGCGCGCAACGCCATCGTTTTCGGCGGCGACGAGCGCCATGCGATGCTGGAGTTCCGCAAGCACCTGGGGTGGTACGCGAAGGGCCTTCCGGACGCCAGGACGCTGCGTCAGGAATTGTTCCAGGTCACGCGGCTGGCGGAGGCGGAGGCGTTGCTGGACGGCTACCTGGACCGCTACGCGGCAGAGGTGGTGTGAGCGACCGCCTGCGCCGTCTGTTGGAGGCCCTGGTGGCCGGCGAGACCACGCCGGACGCGGTGGCCCGTGAGTTGGCGTGGCTGCCTGTCGAGGAAGTGGTGGACGGGGAAGGGGAACCGTTCGCCCGGCTGGACCAGCACCGTGCGCTGCGGCAGGGGTACCCGGAAGTCGTGTACGCGCCTGGCAAGACGCGTGATCAACTCCTGGCCATCTGCGGGCGCCTGGCCGCGCGGGGCGAAGGCTTCCTGGTCACCCGGGTGGCGGGGGAAGATGGCGCGGCCCTCGCGGAGGCGTTCCGAGGAGCGGACCACAACGCCGTGTCGCGGACGGTGCACCTGCCGCCGCGCGAGCCGGCGGAGCCGGCTGGAACCGGGCCGGTGCTGGTGGTCACGGGCGGAACCGGCGATCTTCCGGTGGCGGAGGAGGCGGCGGTGACGGCCCAGGCGTTGGGCCAGGTGGTGGAACGGGCGTACGACGTGGGCGTGGCCGGCCTGCACCGGATCCTGAGCCAGACGGAAGCCCTGCGGCGCGCCGCCGTCGTCATCGTGGTGGCGGGTATGGAAGGCGCGCTGGCGTCGGTCGTCGGCGGGCTGGTGTCGGTGCCCGTCATCGCAGTGCCCACCAGCGTGGGTTACGGCGCGTCGTTCGGCGGATTGTCCGCGTTGCTGGCCATGCTGAACAGCTGCGCGGCCGGAGTCACGGTGGTGAACATCGACAACGGCTTCGGCGCGGCCTATGCCGCGGCCCGCATCTGCCGCCTCTCCGCCCAGCGTTCCTGAGGCCACTGCCGGAGGCGATGACTGCACGACCGAAAACGCAGACGGCACACGCCCGGGCCTGGACGCTTGACGCGCGTTCGGCATACGGGGCGGAGGCCGTAGCCGGCATCTACGTCGGGTCCGTCCTCTTCGCGCCCTGGCTGGGGAGTGGCGTGCTGGCGGCGGCGGGGGTCGTGACGGGCGCGCTGGTCGTTTGGAACACGCGAGCACGCTGGCGGTCTCAGCTGGCGCTCGCGGCCTGGGCCCCGGCCCACCTCTTCCTCATGGCCTCGGGCGGTCCGACCGGACCGGCGTTGCCCCTCGTGGCGGCCTGGGCCGCCTTGCTGGCCTTCACGCAACCTACCCGGATTGCCGCGGCGGGAGCCGCCCTGGCCGCCCTGCTGGTGGGCGTGGTCGCGCTGTGGGCGGGACACCTGAGCCTGGGGGGCGGTGTGGAAACCGTGCTCGCCGTGGGGAGCGGCGTCGTGCTGGGTGGGGTGGGGCGCCAGCTCACCGGCAGCATGGAGGGGAAGGCAGACCGCCTGGAACGGATCCTGGACGATGCGCACGCAGGCCAGAATGACGTGTTGTCGGCGGCCGTGCGGCGCTCGGAGGAATTGAGCGAGGCGTTGGAAGAAGCCCGCGCCCGTTTCGGCGCCGAACGGGCCGTGTTGTGGGACGTGATCGAGGGCGGGGAATGGGCGCGCCCGCGGATCGTCGCCGGAGAGACCGCCCCCCCGACCATCGCGCTCAATGGCGATCCGCTACGCTGGGTGTGGGAAGAGACTCTGCCCCTGCGTCTGGACGTGCCGCCCACATGGGCCATTGCGGAAACCCGGGCGGCCGCCGTGTCCGTGCTGGGCGGCTCGGAGCGGTATTCGCTCCTCACCGTGGAATGGCGGCCGGACGAGAGCGAGGTGTCCCTGGAATCGCTCCAGGACGCGGCCCGCTACCTGCGCGCCCTGGCGCACCTCCAGATGCGGGAGGCGGCGGCCGACGCCGCCCGGAACCGTTTCGAGGAGATGCTGGCGTTCGTTCGCCAGTTGCCCGGGGAGATGGCGCCGGAGACCTTCCCCGCCGCCCTCGCCCAGACGGCACAGGCCGTGGCCGGAGCCACAGGCGCTCTGGTGGCCCACGTCGAAGAGGAATCCGGGCGCGTCGTGGCCAACGTAGGCGAGGACGGCGGGCCCGTCGTGGGCACGTACTTCAGCGCCATGGAGAGCGACTGCGGTTGGGCGGTACGCACCCGTTCCGCCATTCGCCGGTGGCGCCGGTCGGGCAGTCACGGCCAGCGGCCCGTCGTGGCCAACGGCGAACGCTGGGCCGCCGAGCCGCGGGCCGTCGTGGCGTTGCCGCTCCTGGACCCCAAATCCCAGATCCGTGGCGTCCTGGCGGTGTGGACCACCGACGCCGACGACCTGGACGCCGACGCCATGGGACTGCTGGAGGTGTTCGCGCCCGTGTTCGCCCTTCAGCTCCAGCACGCCAGCGACCTCGCCGTGCTCCAGGAACGCGCGACGGTCGATGCGCTCACCGGCCTCCACAACCGGGGCACCTTCGATGAGCGCATGGAAGAGGAGCAGCAGCGCTTCCTGCGCTACCGGCATCCGGCCGCCCTCATCGTCCTGGACATCGACCACTTCAAGCACATCAACGACACCTTCGGCCACGAAGCGGGCGACGCCGTGCTCCGCATGATCGGCGCCGTGATCGAAGAGGCTGTGCGCGAGGTGGACTTCGCGGGCCGCTATGGCGGCGAGGAATTCGTCCTGCTCCTGCCCGACACCATGCGCGCCGCCGCCGTCGACGTGGCGGAACGCCTCCGTGCCGCCATCGATGCCCGGCCCGTCCTCTGGAACGGCGAGCGCATCCGCGTCCAGGCCTCCTTCGGGGTCAGCGCCTGCCCTGAATGCGTCGACACGCCCGCCCAGCTCGTGCAGAGCGCCGACCGCATGCTCTACGCGTCCAAGGAAGGGGGCAGGAACCGTGTCACCGCCGCGCCCGTGGGCAGGGATGGGGGAGATGGGCCGAAGGGGAACGCCGACGGCGCGTGAGCCGGATGAGGAGGGCGATCTGAGCCTTGCCGGGGCGCCTAAATCGCTTTGCCACAACGTGCTACGCCCGTTGATGAGCGTCGCCGAATCCGCTATATTGCATACGCTGTTTGACAGGCATCAGGTCCTGGGGCCGATCTGGATTCGACGTGTTTAGTGAATCCGGAGCTGCGTGCCGAGGTGTCCATCCCTCGCTAAACCGTGGACAAAACTCACAAGTGCCAACAATAATCTGGCGCTGGCTGCGTAAGTAACCCTTACGTGCCCGTCTGCCGTCTAACCCGCCCGAGGTGAGGCGTCAGGCGACGACAAAGTCGGGCTGGCTCGTCGGCGGCGTCACGACGCCGCGAGTGAGATCTTCCGTGGCTGGCGCGTAACGAGGCCGTCCGCCGGCCGCCGTGCGCGCGAGAAAAACGAAATGGCGGACTACGCACGTAGACGCACCGAGGGATCTATTCGCGGACGCGGGTTCGACTCCCGCCGGCTCCACTATCCGTTTCGTGCAGGATGCGAGACGACCGCCCGGCCAGAATTGTGAAAAGTCTGGCCGGGCGGTTTGGCATCCGGGATCAACCAGCATCCCACACCGAAGCCCACACGCCGCGAGCCAAGACTTCTGTAACAATATGTATGACAACATGATACGACGTGGTAGGCTTGGCTAGCCAAGTGCGGGTTCGAGAACCTCATCCGTCACACCCAGTACCCGAAGGCGATCACGGCTAACATCACGATCACCAACACCCAGAAGAAGGCCCCGACGTTCGGGTCGATCTCTGGTGCGACATCGCCGCCGATCTGCCGGCGGTTTTTCTCATTGGGGCCGGTCCAGCGTCTGCCGCCCAGGCGACCTTATCGTGCATCCAGCGAGCCAGTCCGCGGCCTCCGTGCCCGGTGGCTCCACATTCCTTGATGCGTTGGCTTTCACGCGCCCGACCGGCAGGGTCACCGTGAACGTGCTGCCCACGCCGGGGCGGCTTTCCACGGTGACGTCCCCGTCCAGGCGTCCGGCCGCGGCTTTCACAATGCTCAGGCCGAGCCCCAGGCCCCCGCCCGGCGCCCCGGGGCCACGCCGGAATTGTTCGAAGATGGCGTCCTGGTCCGCCGGTGCGATGCCGATGCCGTTGTCGCTGACGCGTAGCAGCCAGCACCGGGCATCGTCTTCCCGCTCACACGTGATGTGAACGAACGGCGCCGGCTCGGATGGGTCAACATACGTGATGGCATTCCGCACCAGGTTCTGAAGTGTCAACAGGACGGCTGCCCCGGGCACAAGGATGTTCGGCATGTCACCCTGATACGCCAGGTCCACGGCTCCGGCATCCTGCCGGAACTCGGCCAACACCTCCGACACGACCCTTTCAAGGGGTGCAAGCGGTTGCTCCTCACCAGGCGGCCTCGTCAGCCCCTCCACCGCACTCACCTTCTCGCTTGCCAGGCAGATCGCCTGCTCGATGCGCTTCAGGGTCCGCGGGTAGCCGTTGCCCGCGTCGAGCTGGCCGCGCTCCCCCAGAATATCGAGTGTCTCCAAGGCAGCCAGTGCCGCGCCCAGCGGGTTCCGGATCTCGTGAATCAATGTGCTCGCGAAAGTGTTGAACTGGTTTTCCTCCGCTTCGCAATAGGCCTCCGCCAGTGCCAACCGGACCATCATGACGGCATCACTCAAGCGTTCGCCGACCCTTGCTGCAAGGCCGACATCGACCTGTCCGCCCAGCGCCGCAAGGACCGCTCTCATCTCTTCGTGCAACACGCGGCTCAGCACACCGAACCGCACCATGGCTTCACCCACCGGGCGCCCTGCGTTCCGCCAGCGCCGGGCAATGGTGCCCAACGCCTCCGCGGTGTCGGCGTCCAACGCCGGGCCACTAGCCATGGAAAAGACGATCCAGGAAACGACCACCGAGGTCGGTTCGGCCGGATCCCGTTCATCAAACCCGTCCCAGGCACCCCTGCCGAGCCGGCGTTCCCAGCGCTCGATCAGCTCGGTTGTTCTGCCCTCCAGCGCCCAGGCCACGTTCCAGCCCGCATCACTTTCTCCCGTTGCGCCGCGTTCTCGTTCGGAGTCGTCCGTCCGGAGGTTCCTTTTCATGGGTATCTCTCGATGATGGTCGTCTCCCAAGGACCGAACTGTTTTCAAATCGGGACGTGCGACTGCCGCAGGCGAGACCCGGGCCACCGACCTTTCATTGGACTGTTGCTTGTGTCCTCGCGAACAGGGTCATGCGAGCATGGCAACCATACGCTCGGCCACCTGTGCGGGCCTCCGGGACGCCGTCTCCAACCGCAGTTCCGAATACCGGGCCGTCACCGCCGCGCCCTCTAGCAACAGACCCGCCCCTGAAGCGATGGTGGCAATGGCCGCCAAGATCAGGGGCAGAACGCCCACCAGAGCCATCAGCGCCAGGACCATCGCCCCGAGCCCCGCCGTTGTTTCCGCCGAGGACCCGGCTCCCACCGTCTGGGCGGCGCCCTCCCGGTGCGCCGAGTGTTCCGATGCCGTCGTCGTTGAGTCAACCATGTACGACCTCCTCGAGCAATCGAACGCGGAACGCGTCCCTCAACTAGGGAGCGCGCCTCGGATCCCGCGCCCATGCCCTGAATTGCGCCTCCCCCAGCTTCCGCTTCTGTCGGCGGTGCGCTCCAGACGCGACCGGGTAGTGCCGGCTGGGCCGGTCATTGCGCAGTGTCCCACGCATCGCACTGGAAGCGCGGCGTCTCGGTGGATGACCAGACCTGTGAATGGAGGAACATGGCATGTCGTGTCTGCGTTTGACGCTGGACCCGGATCCCTTGCTCACGCCCATCGGCAGGGGTGGAAGGGGAACCAATCGATCGTGAAAATGACGCCCGTCTGCAGCGACTAACATTGTCCCGGGTTTACAAAACGGATGGAAAACAGGATGGATATAGACAGGGATGCCTACGTGCCCACACTAACAGGTCGCTGAAAAACGCAATGTTGCCGGGATGCCGGGATGGCCAGATTCCGAAGCAGGAGTATGCGGGTTCTTCTGCTCGGAGGGACGATGCGCGGTAGGCCGGACTATTAAGGCAAGGTCTACTACGCGATCGACATTGAGGCGTGGATCCCGGAGGACCAACCGTCTAGGCCCGGAGTTTCGTCCACATGGAGGCGACGAGCCTCGACGACCAACCGTTGAGCGGAACCGGGATGGAACCGCCAGTCGCGCTCCCCGTTCGTGTCGGCCAGCGTGCCGCGAGAGACGGAGCTGCGAAAATCCAGACGGTGGGGCTTGTCCGGCACGGCCACCAGGCAGGCCTCGATGCCGCGCAGACTCTCCCGATGGGTCAGCCGGGCGAACGACATGGCCAGGCACTGGTCGCGACACGAGAAGCTCCGAACACCGTTGTGGCCGCCGTACGGGCGAACACAGCGGTCCAGCACATGCCGAGATCCATGGGCCATCAACTGGGAGAACACCACCTGGCTTTCGTTCACCCACCGCTCCCGAGCGTGGGTCCACGCCAGGATGAGCCCACGAGCCTCGAGTTCAATTCAAATGCGCGCGGCACGATCTGCCCCATGAAGCAAATGAAGCACAGCAACATATGCGACCCCATTGCTCGATCAAACGGACAGCACTGACGCGTCCATCTGCGTCTCTACCCCGGCACTGCTCATGGGACCATACCGGTGAACGCGTTGTCTACCCATCTTGAAGAGACGCCCGATCCGTCACATGTCCACGTTTGAATCCTGGTCGGGGCGGCTCCTGCCAAGGATCAGGAGTCGCCGGGCTTCCTCTCGGGTGGCGACCCGCAGCTTCTTGAGGATGGCGTGCACGTGGCTCTTCACGGTGGAGACCTCGATGAAGAGGGCGTCAGCGATCTCGCGGTTTGATGCACCATCCCCGATGAGATCGAGGACCCGTCTCTGCCGGCGTGTCAACGTGGACAGCCACGACAGGTCCAGGCCACTACGGTCCAGCAGGCCCGCCTGCGTCTGGAGCAACTGGACCAGTCGACCGGCCACGAGCGGCGCGATCAACACCTCGCCACGTTCGAGCAATCGGAGCACCAGGGCCAGGCCCTGGATGGACACTTCCTCCGTCAGGTAGGCATCGACGCCCGCCAGCAGAAAGTGGGCGATGGTGCCCGGTGAGGTTGGCAGACCGGCCACGACCAGGTTCGGGCCGGACGCCCGGTCCCTGAGCCGGCGGGCCAGGCCCAGCATGTCCTCCTCACCCACGCTCATTGTGGTGACTACCACATCGATGTCGTTCAACGGCCGGTCCAGCATGCGGACCGCATCCGAGACGGAAAACGCCGTCGCGTCCGCCTCGATGTCGTCCTCGGTCGAAAGGCCCGCGGCAATGCCCTCACAGGTGGCCCGACAGCGTTCCAGGACGAGCACCCGCATCAGCCGGCCTCCCACCGCGGGGTCATTCAGTGGCCCCGGTCTGGATCGACGGGCGCTCGTGATGGTCATCTTCATCGAACACCTGCTCGGGCTCGCCCCTCAACTGTGGCACACCGGTGATGACGCCATGGAAATCTCGAAGGACCCGTCCTACGTGGAAGCCGTCGTCGCGGACCTCATAACGGTGGAACACCTTGCTGTGGTCGCTCCGCCTCATCTTGACCACGGCGATGACCGTCTGCAGCTCGCCCATGATCTCGACGTAACGCAGCATGATCAGGTCGTCGGCGAGGACCGAAACACGGTGGGGGGTGAGCTGAACCACGTTCATGGTCACGCCGACCTCGCTGAGCAGCAGGGCGGTGATGCCCTGGCGGGTGAGCGCCCGTGCGCTCCGGTACATGGCCTCCTGCACCCGGCGCTCGCTGGGGTCGCTGACCGAGACCTCCATTCCGGTCAACGAGTCAATGATCAACCGGCGCGCCTCGACTTGTTCCACGAGGCTGCTGATGTCGACGAACGCCTCGGCAACCGAGAGGTCTCGCAGCGAACGACGGTACAGATGGAGCCGGCCGTCCTCTACCGCCTTGGGAAAACCGAGGCCCAGCTTGGCCGCGCGGTCAATGTAATGCCGGGAATCCTCCTCGAATAGGGCCACGACGACGCTCTCGCCGGCGTCCAGGCCGGCCTGTACAAAATGCATGGCCAAAACGGACTTGCCCACGCCCGAAGGCCCGGAGATCATGACGGCGTCACCGGCGGGTACGCCGCCGCCCGTCATCTCGTCCAGGCCGGCGACGCCGAACGAGAGCCGGCCCGGAGGCGCGGCTTCCAGGCCCACGGGGCTGGCCTCTGCACCATTCTGTCGGTCATCCTCCAGCATGTAGACACGGAGGCCGGCAGCCGTGATGC
Organism: uncultured Gemmatimonadaceae bacterium; assembly: GCA_964619835.1. Lineage (GTDB taxonomy): Bacteria > Gemmatimonadota > Gemmatimonadetes > Longimicrobiales > RSA9 > JARRJS01. Next base: position 98,896 of record CAZUFP010000006.1, read on the forward strand.
GAAACGGGTGGAGGCCCGGCACCTGGCGCAGACCCCGCTGTTTCACCACCTCGAGCTTTCGGGACACGGCGTCTTCGTGCGCCGAAGCCAAAAGCCGGATCGCTCCGTCCGCCAGGGTCTGGATCGGACTAGTTCGCAGGTCCTCCGAGTCGAATTCGCCGACGAGGAACGTGGTCGCTTCCCACCGCGTGAGGCACATGGCGAGGCGCCGCACGAACGCCCGAGCGTGCCTCCGGGCCTCGGCGCCTTCGGTGAACGAGAGGCCCTCGACGGTACCGAGGGAATCGACCGCCACCAGAGCCGGACCGAACCGCTTCAGTTCGGCCTCGGTCCGGCCCAGCAGAGCATCTGTATCGCCGGCCATGGCTTCGTCCGCGAGGTTCAGGATATGGACCACCCGGCCGATGCCGTCCGCGTCGAAAAAGGAGAACTGGTGCTGATAACGCAGCATCTTGATGGGTGGTTCGCCCGCCAACGTGATGAATAGCGCCGGCCGCTCTTCCGTGGCGTTGGCGAACAGGATCTGGTTCACCAGTGTCGTCTTGCCCATGCCTGGTCCGCCGAACACCAGATTCAACGAATACTCGGGAAAGCCGCCCCCGAGGATCGGGTCGAGTCCCGGCACGCCGGAAGGGATGAGTCGGAGGTGCGGCACAGTCAGGACTCCTGGTCGGGGTTTGAAGTGTGGCTCGGCGTGGCCGCGTCGTATCCGGTGACCACGTCCGGCCATTCATCGAGCAGGGCACGTAGCGTGAGGTCGCAGCCGATCAACCGGCCCAGGAAGGTGATCATCTCGTCCACCAGGGTGACGGCGGCGTCTGCACCGTCCGTGTCGGCGAGCGCGTCCGCCACGGCTTCAACGGACGGAATGCCGGTGCGCGGGATCAGGAGCCGCGCCACGGATGGATAACGGACGGAGCTGCGCACAACCGCCCGTGCCAGCACCGTCTCGAACCCCGCCGCACCGATTAACGGACTGAGCACCCCATAGAGCCGCTCCAGCGTGCCGCGGCATGCCTGGGCGGGACAGGGCGTACCAGATGACTCCGCCTCCGCGCGGAGCAGATCGGTCGCCAGTTGGCGCGAACGGGGAGCCACCACTCACCTTCGCGGGACGTTCGCCCGCCTCCACGGCGGTCTCTGGGTGGGGCGCAACGTACTCCCTCCACGCCTGCATCGATGGCGTGAACGCAGCTTCATGCCTGCATCCGGTAGCCCAAACATCATTCTCCTCCGTGCCGTGTTCCCTCCCACCAACCTCCGGGCAAACCGCTGCCCGGCGGGCAACGTCCTTCTTCCACCTCAGCCGTGCCTTCACGTCGTCCACATTCTGCATCGCCCAACGATGATGGAGGCGCCTCTCAGGTGTTCGCATCGGCTCATTTCCTCCGCAATGCGCCAACGAATCGAGCCGACCTGGGGATTGCCCCACGTCGGCTCGCAGGCACTCATCTAGCAACATCCGCGCCACCAAGAAATCGCACGCCACGCCGCGAAAAACCGCGTGCCGGCCAGGGATAGGGATAGGAAATCCAAACGCCGTTTCGGTTACCGTCGGCAGGATGGGTGGGGCGGGATGGGCGGGTCAAGAGTGGTGGTGATGGGCGGGTGGGCGGGATTTGGCGGAAGTTCCGGTGGATTCGGCGGGCGGGTGGGGGGTGGGCGGTGCCTGGAGCCGCTGCCGGGTACACTTCGCCGTTCAGGCGCCGGGGGTCTGATCGAGGTCGAGCTCGG
>CAZUFP010000007.1:0-51561 GCA_964619835.1 uncultured Gemmatimonadaceae bacterium
CCGGCCCCGTGCAGGTACTGGGGGTTCAGCCGGATCGACTGCCAGGTGCGGGCATCAGCCGGGAGCCCGGCGGCGCTGAATTCACGTGCGGCGACAGCGACCTGCTGTTCCTTTCCGTCGACCAGGTAGCGGTCGTAGTCGACGTCGTAGAACTGGTAGTACTTGAACAGCGCCTGGACCTGGTTGTACGTGGTCTGGAGCGGCTCGGGGTCCCACAGGGCGAGGCGGCTCAGGTCGCCCTGTACCCGATTCCAGCGCGGAGTGGCCGCAGGCTCGAAGGGAAAGCTGTCCCGCTGCATGCCCCCGAGCGAAAAGGCGCGGCGCGTGAATTCCAGGTTCCACCGGATGTAGGGCGATTCGCGCGCCAGCTCGTTGGGCTCTACCTGGAATTTCTGGACCAGGGACGGATAGACATCGCCCAGCAGCAAAGCCCCCGCGAGCAGAGCGCCCAGTCCGATGACCGGGAGCAGCCAGATGCGGCGTACGGCGCCGTAGAGAAGCGTGGCGGCCGCCAGCACGCATACCACGGCAAGGATCCAGTGCGCAGGCAGGCGTGCGTGCACGTCGGTGAAGCCCACGCCACCGGCGATGCCGTTGCCGTTCAGGACGAGGGAATAGCGACCCAACCAGTATCGCACACCCAGGAGCAGGACCATGGCCACGGTCAGGATCACCAGGTGGAGGCGCGCCGGCTCGCTGACGAAAACCCGGTTCTCCTCCCAACGGATGCCTCCGACCAGCAGGTGGCCCAGCGCCACCAGGGCCAGGCTCCAGAATGTGATGAGCAGAAGGTAGTCGACGAACTGGTAGTAGACCGGCAGGGAGAACAGGTAGAACGAGATGTCGTGGCCCAGCAACGGATCGTTCACGCCCCAACTGGCCTGGCGCATCCACGCGGCCACGCGCAACGCGGCCGGCCCGTCGAACAGGATGCCGGAGAGCCACCAGCCAGCCAGCAGTGCGATGATGACGACGCCACCGACGATGTAGCGGCGCGGGATCTGCTCGGCGATCTCGATGTTGCCGTATCGCCGCCGGACGCGGACAGGGCCCAGGTGGCGGGCCACGAACCAGCCGTTCACGAGTACGACGCCGGCGCCGATGACCGCGGCGATAGCCCGCACGCTCAGGTCGATGCCCAGGCGCCGCCAGAAGACGCTGAGGTACCCCCGTCCCTGGAACCACAGCACGTTGGTGTACAGATCCACCAGCGCCCGGCCGCCCAACAGCACGACGAGCAGAACGACGACGACGCCGATGATCAGGCGGCGCGTCCGGCGGCGCATCTAGACTCCTACCCCTTGCCCGCGCAACCAGTCCTCGAACGTGGACCGGATCCGGTTGAGCGCGGCCTCGTCCCGCGCTTCGAAGCGGAGAACCAGCACGGGCTGAGTATTGGAGGCGCGCAGGAGGCCCCAGCCGTCCTCGAACAGAACCCGGGCGCCGTCCACATCCACCACCTCGTGGTCCTTTCGGAAATACTCCACGGCCCGTGCCACCAGGCCAAACTTCTCTTCTTCCGGAACTTCGACGCGGATCTCAGGCGTGGAATGATAGCTCGGGAAGTCCGCGACCATCGCCGACAGCGGACGATCGGCCCGCGCCACCAGGTCCGCGATCCGGCAGGCCGCATACAGGGCATCGTCGTAGCCGTAGTAGTCGTCGGCAAAGCAGACATGGCCGGACAGCTCTCCAGCGATGGGCGCCCCCGTCTCCTTCATCTTCTCCTTGATGAGGGAGTGGCCCGTCTTCCACATGATGGGCTCGCCGCCGGCCGCACTGAACACCTCCGCAACCGCCTGGGAGCACTTCACGTCGAAGACCAGCTTCTGCCCCGGCCCGGCCTGCTTCAGGATGTCCAGGCCGAACAGCAACAGCAGGATGTCACCCCGGATGATGCCGCCGGTCTCGTCTACCACCCCCACGCGGTCCGCATCCCCGTCGAACCCCACGCCCAGCGCCGCTCCTTCCGCGCGGACGCGCTCGATCAGGTCCACCAGGTTCTCGTCCACCACGGGGTCCGGATGATGATTCGGGAACGTGCCGTCCGACTCGCAGTAGAGGGGCACCACGTCGGCGCCCAGCGCCTTCAAAAGGTCGATGGCCGCCAGGCTGCCTGTGCCGTTGCCGCAATCTGCCACCAGCTTCACCGGCTTCGCCAGCTTGAAACGCCCGGCGACGTCCTCGATGTAGCTCGCGATCACTTCCCGTTTCTCGACGCTCCCCTCGCCCTCCGCCAGGTCGCCCGACTCGATACGCTGGCGCAGCTTCTGAATGCGCTCCCCATACAACGCGCGGCCGGCCACCAGCATCTTGAACCCGTTGTATTCCGGCGGATTGTGGGAGCCGGTGATCTGCAGGCCGCCGTCCATCTGGAAGATCTCCGCCGCGAAGTAGAGCACCGGCGTGGGTACCGTCCCCACATCGATCACATCGACGCCCGCCGCCCGCGCCCCGGCGATGACGCCATCCGCCAGGGTGGGCGAGCTGGGCCGGTTGTCGTGTCCCACCACGATGGTACGCCGCCGCTCGTCACCCAGCATGGCGCGCACCTCGCTGGCAAACGCCCGGCCGATCCGAAACGGCACGTCGCCGCTCAGATCCTGGTCCACCACGCCCCGGATGTCGTATTCCCTGAAGATATGCCGGTTCATCAAATCCGCTCGATCTCTGTTACGGAAAAAAGCGAGGCCCCGAACTCCCACGTGTGGAAGCCCGGGACCCTGGTCGCACCATCCGTCCCTCCTACGGCCGGGGCAGCCCGGCCAGTGCACCGGCCGCCCCCGTCAGCGTCGCGGCGCTGTGCTCCGCCGCGGGCAGCAGCAGGCCCGGCAGAATGCCCAGGACCAGGACCAGCACCGCCGTGGTGATGAGGGCCACACGGACACCCGCCGGCACCGTGATCGCCGCGATCCCGCTGCCCTCCTCCGTGGGCCGGAACCACATGTACCAGGCCACGCGGAGATAGTACCAGTACGAGACGAGGGAAGCCAGCACCAGGATCACCGCCAGCGGTATGAAGCCGCTTTCCATCGCCGCCCGCAGGATGAAGAACTTGCCGATGAAACCGGCCGTCGCGGGCACGCCGGCGAGGGAGAGCAGAAAGATCGTCATGGAGACGCCCAGGATGGGTTTCTCCCAGCCCAGGCCGCTGTACCAGTGCACGTCCTGCTTCAGCTCGCCCTCGCGCCCCACCACCAGCACTACGGCGAACGCGCCCATGGTCATGAGCGTGTAGGCCACCAGGTAGAACAGGAAGGACGCGGCGCCCATCACCGAGCCGGCCGCCAGGGCCACCAGCAGGTATCCCGCGTGGGCAATGCTGGAGAAGGCCAGCATCCGCTTCACGTTCGTTTCCGCCAGCGCCGTCAGGTTCGCCAGAATCATCGTCGCCACGGCCAGCCACGCGATCGCCAAACCCCAGGTCGAATACAGCCCCTGGAAGCCCGTCAGGAAGACGCGTAGGAACGCCGCAAACGCCGCCGCCTTCACCGCCGCCGCCATGAAGGCCGTGATGGGCGCGGGTGCGCCCTCGTAGGCGTCCGGAGTCCACATGTGGAACGGCACCGCGGCCACTTTGAAGCCGAAGCCCACGGCCAGCATGGCCATCCCGCTAAGGACCAACGGGCTCATCTTGCCAGCGCCCTGCTGGGCGATCACCTGGGCGATCTGCGTGAGGTTCACCGAGCCCGTGCCGCCGTACACCAGTGCGATACCGAACAGGAAAAACGCGCTGGAGAAGGCGCCCAGCAGAAAGTACTTGAGCGCGGCCTCGGCCGAACGCCGGTCCCGGCGGTTGATGCCCGTGAGCACGTAGACGCCGATGGACATGAGCTCGAGGCCCAGGAAGATCAGGATCAGGTCACGGGTGCCGGCGAAGAACATCATGCCCACGGTGGCCAGCAGCACGAGGACGTACAGCTCGCCGTGGCGCAGGGCTTCCCGCTCCAGGTAGCGGCCGGACATCAGCACGAATAGCGCCGCGGCCAGCAGGAACAGGTAGTTGCTGAACACGCGGAAGCCGTCCAGGGCGATCATGCCGTTGGCGTTGGCTTCGTGGAAATGCAGCAGCCAGCCATTGGCGATGGCGGCCAGCGCGATCCCCAGCATCGTGAGCCACGGAATGATGGACCCCGCCTGGCCACCGGACTGCTCCGAGCGCTCGAAAACGTCCGCCAGCAGAACAACCATCGCCCAGACGGTCAGGACGGTTTCCGGCAGCAGGGCCAGGAAATACTGCAACGGTGTGCTGTAATCGATCACCATGGTCGTTTATCGCTGCGCGGCGGCGACATGCTCCGCCTGCGTTTCGCGCTCCGTCGCCTGCGAGAGCCGCGCGGCGCGAGCCCGGCTCGTCTGCACCTGTTCCACCAACTGCGTCACGGACGGCTCCATGCGCTCGAGGAACGGCTTGGGATACACACCCATCCAGATCATCACCGCCACCAGCGGCGCCAGCGCGGCCAGTTCTCGCCGCGACAGGTCGTGCAACTTCTCGTTCTCCGGCTTGTCCAGCTTGTTGAACCAGATGCGCTGCACCATGGGCAGCATGTAGTACGCGGCGAAAATGACGCCCGTCGCTGCGATCAGGGCGATCCACGGATGGGTCTGGAACGTGCCGACCAGCGACAGGAATTCGCCGACGAACCCGCTCGTTCCGGGAAGTCCGATGCTGGCGAGGGCCGTGATCACGAAGATCGTGCCGAACACGGGCATCACCTTCGCCAGGCCGCCGAACTCGGCGATGATGCGGGTGTGCCGGCGCTCGTACAACATGCCCAGCAGAAGGAACATGGCGCCCGTAGACGCACCGTGCGACAGCATCACGATGAGCGCGCCCTGCACGCTCTGGAGCGTCAACGCGAACACGCCCAGCACCACGAAGCCCATGTGGGCCACCGACGTATACGCGACCAGCTTCTTCGCGTCGGGCTGCACCGCCGCCACCCAGGCCGTATAGGTGATGCCTGCCAGCCCCAGCACCAGCATCACGGTCGTGACCGTCGTGTTCGTCGCCGCCAGCGGAAACATGGGCAGCAGGAACCGCAGGAAACCGTATGCACCCATCTTCAGCAGCACGGCCGCCAGGATGACGGAGCCGGGCGTGGGCGCTTCCACGTGGGCGTCCGGCAACCACGTGTGGAACGGCACCATGGGCACCTTGATGGCGAACGCGAGGGCGAACGCCGTGAACAGCAGGAGCTGCTGGTGCACCGTGAGGGAAACCCGGAGCAGGTCGTGGTAAGCGAACGACATGTTCCCCGTCATGGCGTGGTAACGCATGACCAGATACAGGATGCCCACCAGCATCAGCAGCGAGCCGAACACGGTGTACAGGAAGAACTTCACCGCCGCGTAGATGCGCCGCTCGCCGCCCCAAACGCCGATGATGAAGTACATCGGCACCAGCATGATCTCCCAGAACAGGAAGAACAGGAAGAGATCCAGGGAAACGAACACGCCCACGACGCCCATCTCGAGCAGCAGCATCATGCCGTAGAACGTGCGTTCCCGCTGCTGGATGTACTTGAACGAGCCCAGAATGGCGATCGCCGTCAACAGCGTGGTCAGGAGCACCAGGAACACACTGATGCCGTCGATGCCCACGTTGTAGAAGATGCCCCACTCAGGGATCCAGGGGATCTTGCTCGTCAACTGGAACGCTGCTGTGGCGCCGTTGAACGCCCACCACAACGGCGCGGAAACCACGAACTCGACGAGGGCGATCCAGAACGCCGTGTACTTGGCCCGTTGTTCGGGGCCGAACAGCACCACGAACATCCCCACCAGGGGGAAGAAGACCAGGAAATGGATCACCCAGCTCGAGTATCCGATTGCACCCAGGAATCCGGCCATCCGTTTACCGTGCTATCACGAAGCGGATAAGTATGAGCAGCACGCCCACCACCAGCACGAATGCGTAGGTGTTGAGCTGCCCCGTCTGCAATCTCGAACCCACCCAGCCAAGGCCACGCGCGAGCTGGCCCACGCCGTTTACCGTGCGATCGATGAGACCGTCATCGACGAAGCGCCAGAGCAGGCGTGACGCCCGTATCACCGGCTGCACGATGATCGTGTCGTACAGCTCGTCCACGTACCACTTGTTGAACAGGACGCGCCGCAGACCCGTTGGAGCTGCCGACTCCTTCGCCGGCACGGTCTTCCACCCGGCCACGACCCGCGCCGTCACCAGGATGCTGCCCAACGCCAGCACCAGCGCGATGATGGCCCACGCCACCTCGCCACCGCCCCAGGGCGACGTCTCACTCACCGCGCCCACGTGGCTCGCGAAGATGCCATCCGCCTGCGCCATCAGCGGGTGCAGCCATTCGTGCACCCACTCGCCGTGGGGAATCCATCCGAGGATGGGCGTGTGTCCCAGCGCTTCCGGCACGTTCAACCAGCCGCCCACGGTCGCGAGGATCGCCAGCACGACGAGAGGCAGTACCATGACCGCGGGTGCCTCGTGCAGGTGCTTGCGCTCCTCCTTGCCCGTGCGGTTTTCACCGTGGAACGTCATCACCATGAGGCGCGTCATGTAGATCGCCGTGAGGATGGCCGCCGCCAGCGCCAGCACCCAGAAGACCTTGAACCACACGGCGAACGGCCCGACCGCCCGGGCGCCCACCTGCCAGATGATCTCGTCCTTGGAGAAGAAGCCGGCGAACGGCCAGACGCCCGCGATGGCCAGGGTGGCCGCCCACATGGTGATCCAGGTGAACTTCATGTGGTGCCGCAGCCCGCCCATGTTGCGCATGTCCTGGGCATCTTCGTGGCTGTGGGTGACGTGATACGCGTGGTGCATGGCGTGGATCACCGCGCCGGAGCCCAGGAAGAGCAGCGCCTTGAAGAACGCGTGCGTCATCAGGTGGAAGACGCCCGCCGCGTATGCGCCCACGCCCACGCCCACGAACATGTAGCCGAGCTGAGACACCGTGGAGTAGGCCAGCACCTTCTTGATGTCCGTCTGCGCCAGGCCAATGGTCGCGGCGAAGAACGCCGTCAGCGCCCCGATCCCCGCCACCGTGATGCTGGACACCGGCGCCATGGCGAACAGGACGCTGGTCCGCGCCACCATGTAGACGCCGGCCGTGACCATGGTCGCCGCGTGGATCAGCGCGCTCACCGGCGTGGGGCCCGCCATGGCGTCCGGAAGCCAGATATAGAGCGGGATCTGCGCGCTCTTGCCCGTGGCGCCCAGGAACAGGAACAGCGTGATCAGCGTGACCACCGGACCGCCGTACGTAAACGCGGTCGGCGCGGCGGCGAACACGTGGGTGAAGTCCAGCGTGCCCAGGTTCGCGAACAACAGCAGCATGGCCATGAAGAAGCCGAAGTCGCCGATGCGGTTCACGATGAACGCCTTCTTGCCCGCGTTGGCCTTCTCCTTGTCATCGAACCAGAAGCCGATGAGCAGGTAGCTGCAGAGGCCCACCCCTTCCCAGCCGACGAACATGAGGCCGTAGTTGGCGGCCAGCACCAGCAGGGCCATGAAGAAGACGAACAGGTTCAGGTACGCGAAATAGCGCGCGTAGCCCGGGTCGTCCCCCATGTAGCCGATGCTGAAGATGTGGATCACGAAGCTCACGCCCGTGACGATCATGGCCATCAGCATGGACAGCTGATCCACCTGCAGCGCCGCGTTGATCTGCAGCTCGCCCACCGGCATCCACGCCCAGTACGTCTCCACGATGGGCGCATGCAGCTCGACGCCCAGCAGGGCGATGAAGTTGATGAGCGTCACCAGGAACGCCAGGCCAATGACCCCGGGACCAACCCATGTGGGAATGATCCGCTTCTCGGGCGCGAAGAACGCCGTCGCGCCGTTGATCAGGAAGCCGACAAACGGCAGCAGGACGATGGCCCAGAACAGAAATGGCTGGAATTCGCCGTGCATGTCAGGAACCCCGCGAGCGGGTGGTCGACATCACCACCGCAGCAGGTTGAAGTTCTCGATGTCCACCGACTCGAGGTGGCGGAAGATCGCAATGATGATGGCCAGGCCCACGGCCGCCTCCGCGGCCGCCACGGTCATGACGAAGAAGACGAACACCTGCCCTTCAATGCCCATGACGTTGGACAGGGCGACGAACGCCAGATTCACCGCGTTGAGCATCAGCTCGACGCACATGAACACGATGATGGCGTTGCGGCGGATCAGGACGCCGACCACGCCGATGGCGAAGAGCGCTGCGGCCAGGTAAAGAGACTGGTTCAGCATGTTCAGGCCCTCCGCTTCGCCAGGAGCACCGCTCCGACGATGGCCACCAGGAGCAGGACCGCCGTGAGCTCGAAGGCCACGACGTACTCGTTCATCATGGGCAGTGCGATGGCGCTCACCACGTCCGTCTGCTGGACGGCCTGCGCCGGGAGCAGCACCTTGCCCGGATTCGGCAGATGGAGCTCCGGACCGAAAGAGCTGAACAGCAGGCCCCACAAGCCACCACCCGCCAGGAACGCCAACAGGATCCAGATCCCGCCCCGCAGATCCGAACGCACATCATGCCCCAGGTTCAAGAGCATGATCACGAACAGAAACAGCACCATGATGGCGCCGGCGTAGACGATGATCTGGACCGCCGCGATGAACTGGGCGCCCAGCAGCAGGAACAGGGCGGCCAGGCTGAACAGCGTGACCACCAGGTACAGGAGGCTGGCCACCGGGCTCCGGCGCGTCACCATGCCCACGGCCCCGCCGAGGGCGAGGAGGGCGAAGAACGCGTAGACGATCTGCGCGAAGGTCGAAGGTTCTGTCATTCTGACAACGGATCACTGGGGTCCCACAGCGCCGTGACCGGGTGGTCCTGGGCCATGAGCCGGTCCAAGTCGTAGACGAACCGCTCGCGGGTGTACTCGGAGTTCTCGTAGTCCTGCCCCACGTGGATTGCCTCCACAGGGCAGACCTCCTGGCACATTCCGCAGAAGATGCAGCGGAACTCGTCGATCTCGTAAACGATGGGGTAGCGGTTGCCCTGGTCATCCTCTCCCGGCACCAACCGGATGCAGTTCGCCGGGCAGATGGTGGGGCAAAGGCCGCAGGCCACGCACTTCGGACGCCCGTCCGCATGCACCTCCATGCGGTGCGTACCGCGCCAGCGCGGCGAGAGGGGTGGCTTCTCGTCCGGATATTCGAGGGCCACCTTGTTGGGGCTGACCATGTGCTTGAAGGTCAGCGCCATCCCCTTGAGCGTCGCCCGAAGATACGACGTGTCCCGCTCCGGACGACGAACCGTTATTACGTTGATTGCCATATCCTTCCCGTTCCTCCCTCAGTCCCCCTGCCCCACCGCGGCCCCGGTCGGCGCGGCCGCCCCAGCACCGTGGTGCCGCCGGCTCTCCAGACGATCCTGGCGCATGGCCGACCCGCCGCGGAGCAGCCGGTCGTTGTCCAGGATCCAGAGGAACACGGCCGTCGCCAGGACGCTGACCACCGTCAGCACGCCCCCGAACAAGAAGCTGCCGAAGGTCACGCCGAAGCTGTCCAGCGCGAGGATCGTCACGGCGATGATCGACACGTAGCCCAGCGCCGTCGGCAGCATCACCTTCCAGCCGAGGTCCATGATCTGGTCATACCGGAACCGCGGCACGGTCCAGCGCACCCAGATGAAGACGAAGGCGAAGAAGATCGTCTTGGCGAAGAACATCCCCAGGGTGAGCAGCGTCTTCCACCAGGCCGGGGCGGCGCCCGTCACGACGCCGGCCGCCGTCATCACCATGTTGTCCCCACGCCAGATCGGAATGTCCCAACCGCCCCAGAACAGGGTGGCCATGAGGGCCGAAGACGTGGTCACGTGGGCGTATTCCCCCAGCATGAACATGGCGAACTTCATGGACGAGTACTCGGCGTGGTAGCCCGCGACCAGCTCCGATTCCGCCTCCGGCATGTCGAACGGGAGACGGTTGGACTCCGCAAACGCCGAGATCACGAACAGGAAGAAGGACAGGCCCAGCGGGAACGCCAGCCACCAGCCGAAGCCGGTTTGCTGCGCCCAGACCACCTTCGTCAGCGTGACGTTGCCCACCAGCATGAACACCGGAACGATGCTCAGGCCCAGCGCGACCTCGTAGCTCACCATCTGGGCGCTGGCGCGCACGCCGCCCAGAAAGGAGTACTTGTTGTTCGAAGCCCAGCCGGCCATGAACAGTCCGTAGACGCCCAGGCTGGCGAACGCCATCACGAAGAGGATGCCGATGGGGATGTCCGCGACGATCATGGGCACGAGGCCCCAGCGCGTGGGCAGCGGCGCCGCCAGCGGCAGCACCGCGAAGGTCACCAGGGCCGGCGCCATGGACAGCATGGGCGCGAGTAGGAAGTAGGCCTTCGACGCCTCCGCCGGGACCGTTTCTTCCTTCACGAAATTCTTGATGCCGTCCGCAATCGGCTGGAGCGTCCCCTGGGGGCCGACCCGGTTCGGGCCCAGGCGGTCCTGGATGAAGCCGGCGATGCGTCGCTCGGCCAGCGTGAGGCCCGCCACGATGACCAGCCAGACGGTGAAGACGACCAGCACCTTGATAATGGAGAATACCAGAAACGCCGTCGGTGACAGCGCGCCGATCTGGTGAGTCATCACGCGCCTCCCGTCCCCGGAGCACCGCCGGACACGGCGGCGGCCATGCTCAACTGCGCTCCCCGGGTCCCGATCTTCGGGTACGTGAGCTTGGTGAATTCGTCGTAGACCTGGGCCACGCGCAGGAAGGCGTCAGCGGCCGTCGCCGGCGCCGCCGCATCCTCGAGGCCAGCCAGGATCACACCCAGGACCTGCCAGCCCGGGCGGGCGAGGGTGGGCGCCTGCAGCGCCGGCCAGAAGCGCTGGACACGGCCTTCGGCGTTCGTGAAGGTCCCTTCCTGCTCGGCGAACGTGGTCACCGGCAGCACAAAGTGGGCATGCCGTTGAGCCGCCTCACTCACCGCCGTCCCGAAGTACACGAACAGGTCGGCGTCCGCGCCGAAATCGGGCGCGTCCTCCAGCGTGTCCCCGAAGACCAGGACCACGCTCGCCGACGAGTCCAGTCCGCCGCGGGCGTCGTCGTCGCCCACCCGTTCGAACCCGAACACCCGGTCCAGGGCGAAACGGTTCGGCGACAGATCGCGGCGGCGGATCAGCGTCGGGAAGCCCGGCAGCACGTCCTCGTCCGGCGCCGTGGGCGAGCGATACACGGACCGCCCCCCACCCAGCACCGCCAGCAGCCGGGCCAGCAACCCGCTGTCTTCGTTGGCGTGGTACGGCGAGCCGACGACCAGAACGTCGCTCTTCGAGGCCTTCACCTCGCCGAGCCGATCCACCAGGCTCTGGACCGCGTCCTGCCAGCCGACCTCCTCCAGCACGCCGCCCGCGCCCCGCACCTGCGGCGCGTGGACCCGGTCGGCACGGTTCATCCACTCGTAGTTGAGCCGGCCGTAATCGCACATCCAGTACGAGTTCACGTCCGGGTTGTGCCGGGGCTTGAGCCGCATCACCAGGTTGTCGCGCGTGTCCAGGGTGATGTTGCAGCCCTGGGCGCAGCCGGGGCAGACCGACGGCGTACGGTCCAGGTCCCAGGCCCGCGCCTTGTGCAGGAAGTCCTTGGACAGGAGCGCACCCACGGGACAGATGTCCGTGATGTTGTCCGCGAAGGGCGAGCCGTCCAGGCCGTGGTCGAAGAAGGTGTCAATGACGGAGCGGCTACCGCGCTGCACCACGCACAGCCGTTCGTCCCCGGCGATCTCCTTCATGAAGCGCACGCAGCGGGTGCACATGATGCACCGATCGCCGTCGTAGCGGACATCTCCCCCGAAGTCGTCCTGGCCCAGCACGCGCTTGGGCTCGAAGGAGCGGCCGTGCTTGCGGCCTTCCTGGTGCACATAGTCCTGGAGCTTGCACTCGCCCGCCGCGTCGCAGATGGGGCAGTCCAGCGGGTGGTTCACCAGGTAGAACTCCAGCACTCCCTGCCGCGCTTCCTGCGCCTTCTCGACCTCGGTGTTGATCACCTGTCCATCCGCCACTTCCGTGGTGCACGCCGGCTGCAGCTTCGGCGCGCCCTGCACCTCCACGAGGCACATGCGGCACATGGCCGGCGCAGACAGCGCGGGATGGTAACAGTAATGCACGATCCCGATGCCCAGCTGCTCCGCGGCGTCGATGATCCGCGTGCCCTTCGGGACGGTGATCTCTTGCCCGTTGATCGTGCAGGTGACGGTGTCTTTTTGAGCGTTCTCCGCCATCACACCCTCTCTACATCCCCTTCACCGATCGTGAATGCCTGCTGCGTGAGCATATTCAGACCGCCGCGGCCTTCGGGCGCACCCCGAGGGCGGCCTCGACATCGTCCGGGAACTTGTCCAGCCAGCTCCGGACGGGGGCCGCGACCGAGTCGCTGAGCACGCAGATCGTCGTGCCCGTCACCTGGTCACAGAGGTCGTACAGCGTGTCGATGTCCTCCGGCCGGCCGCGCCCTTCCTCGATCCGGCGCATGATCTTCGCGATCCAGGCCGTGCCTTCCCGGCACGGCGTGCACTGGCCGCACGACTCGTGGGCGTAGAAATCGACCATCCGCCGGACCGCATGCACCAGGTTCGTCTGATCATCCATCACGATGACCGACGCCGTGCCCAGCATGCTGCCGGCCGCCGCCACGCTCTCGTAGTCCATGGCGACGGACTCCGCCTCCTGGGCCGTCAGGATCGGGACCGAGCTGCCGCCCGGGATCACCGCCTTGAGCTTGTGGCCGTCCCGGATGCCGCCGCATACGTCGTAGATCAGGTCCTTCAGCGGGAAGCCCAGCGGCAGCTCGTAGTTGCCGCGGCGCACCACGTGCCCGGAGACGTTGAACAGCTTGGTGCCCGGGCTCTTCTCCGTCCCGAACTGACGGTACCACTCCCCGCCGTTGTTGATGATGTGCGGCACCGAGCACATGGTCTCGACGTTGTTCACCGTCGAGGGCATGCCGTTGAACCCCACGGCGGCAGGGAACGGCGGCTTCACTCGCGGCTGGCCGCGGCGGCCTTCCAGCGAGTTCATGAGGCCCGTCTCTTCGCCGCAGATGTAGGCGCCCGCGCCCACATGGAGCGTGATGTCGATGTCCACGCCCTTGCCGAGGATGTTCTTGCCGATGAGGCCGGCCTCGTAGGCTTCCTCGATGGCCCGGCCCACGATCTGCGCCGCTTCGAAGAACTCGCCCCGGATATAGATGTAGACGTGCGCCGCCTGGATGGCGTATGCGCCGATCAGCGCGCCCTCGATCAACTGATGGGGCGTCCAGCGCATGAGCTCCCGGTCCTTGAAGGCACCGGGCTCCGATTCGTCCGCGTTGATGAGCAGGTAATGCGGCCGGTCCGGGTTCACCTGTTTCGGCATGAAGCTCCACTTCACGCCCGTGGGGAAGCCCGCGCCCCCGCGTCCCCGCAATCCGCTGCTCTTCACCACGTCGATGATCTCGGCGCGCTCCATGGCGAACGCCTTCTCCAGCGCGCTGTAGCCGCCCAGCTTGCGCCAGCCGGCCACCGTGCGGGACGCCGGGTCGCCGAACCCCTTGCTCATCACCACCGTTTCGCGCGCGTGCCGGTACGGATAGGCCATGTCCCTACCCCTCCTCTCCCGAGTCCGAATTCGAATCCGAGCTCGAATCCGAGGCCGGCGGGACATCAGCCTTCACGGAATCCGGCTTCGCGGCGGAGCCCCGGCCGTCGCTGCTCACGGGGTCCACGCCGTGCTTCTTCAGGCGGTCCAGAATGGCCGGGACATCCTCGGCAGTGACGTTCTCGAAGTAGCGGTTGTTGACCTGGACCACGGTGGGAAAGCCGCAGGCGCCCAGACACTCGGCTTCCATGACCGTGAACTCGCCGTCCTCCGAAACGGCGCCGGCCTCGGTGCCGGTGTGCTCGAGGAAGGCGTTGAAGACGTCGTCCCCGCCGCACACGGTGCAGGCGATGTTCGTGCACACCTGGATCAGGTACCGGCCTACGGGCGCCTTGTTGTACATGGTGTAGAACGTGGCGACGCCCCGAACGGCCGCCGGCTCCACCTCCAGCACCTCGGCGATCTTCTCCATATCCGCCGCGGAAACGTGCCCGTGGATCTCCTGCGCCAGGTTCAGCACGGGCAACAGAGCCGCGCGTTTCGTGGGGTAGCGCGACAGGATGCGATCCAGGCGCTCCTTGTACGGCCCCTCGAACAGCACCGCGTCCGGCTGCTTTTCCGTGACCTGGTACGGGTAGGCGTTGATGCCGCCTGCGTTCCAGCCTTCCTTCGGTTGCGCGCCGACGTACTCCGTCCCCCGTACGTCCGCTTCGGAAAGACCGGGGAACTCCCCCGTCTCGCCCGCCCACCCCGGATTCTTCGAACTCGAACTCGAATTCGAACTCGAATTCGTATGTTCACTCACCGATCGATCTCCCCGAGCACGATGTCCAGGCTTGCGTTCGTTGCGATCACGTCGGCCACCAGGTGGCCTTCCACCAGCTTCGGCAGGGTCGAGATGTTGACGAAGCTCGGACCGCGCACCCGCCAACGCACCGGCTTCGAGCCGCCGTCACTCACCACGTACATTCCCAACTCGCCCTTCGAACTCTCCACACCGAACCAGCTCTCGCCCACCGGAGCCGGAATCCCTTCCATGACCACCTTGAAATGGTGGATCATGGACTCCATGTCGCTCATGCAGTCCGTTTTGGAGGGCAGGATCACCCGCGGGTTGTCCACGTTGATGGGCCCGTCGGGCAGCCGGTCCAGGGTCTGCTGCAGGATGCGCAGGCTCTGTCGCATCTCTTCCATGCGCACGAGGTAGCGATCGTAGCAGTCGCCGTTCTCACCCACCGGCACATCGAAGTCGTACGTCTCGTAATCGTAGTAGGGCCGGTCCTTGCGCACGTCGTACGGCACGCCCGAGGCGCGCAGGTTGGGGCCCGTCAACCCGTGGTTGACCGCATCCTCGGCGCTGATGACACCGATGTCCAGATTCCGGCCCACCCACAGGTTGTTGTTCCTGAGCAACGCATCGACCTCATCCAGCGTCTTGGGCAGCGTGTCCACGAAATGCTGCACCGCTTCCGTGAAGCCCGGCGGCAGGTCGGCCATCATGCCGCCGATCCGCGTCGCGGAGGTGGTGATGCGCGCGCCCGTGAGGGCTTCGTGCAGATTGTAGATCCGCTCGCGTTCTTCGAACGTCCACAGGAAGACCGTGAACGCCCCGATGTCGATGGCGGTGGTGCCGATCCAGATGAGGTGGCTGAAGATGCGATCGAGCTCCATCAACATCACGCGCACCACTTTGCAGCGCTCCGTGATCTCGATGCCCATCAGCTTCTCCACCGCCGCCGCGTACGCCACGTTGTAGATCAGCGGCGCCAGATAGTCCATGCGGTCGGTGAGCGGGATGATCTGGTTCCAGCCGCGGTACTCCCCCAGCTTCTCGAAGCTCGAATGCAGGTACCCGATATGAGGCGTGCACTTCACGACCGTCTCGCCGTCCAGCTCCAGCACCAGCCGCAGCACGCCGTGCGTCGCCGGGTGCTGCGGGCCGATGTTGATGAGCATGTGCTCGCCCTGAAAGTCGGGCTCCATGCCCACCGGGAACACCGGCGACGCCACCGGCCGCCCATCCATGCCCATCTCGGGGTTGCTCGACACCGTGTATTCCACCGTCCGGGTGCTCATGCTATTCCCCTTCTCCCGCCTGCGCCTCGGACCCCGGAACGGATCGCGCGCCGCCCGGCTGGCCCGCCGTCTCCGGCAAGGCACGCTCCGCCCCCGGCTCCGGCGTCGTCCCACCCTTCTGTTCCTTGACCTCCAGCTCTTCCGGCAGGTAGTAGTCCTCCAGGTCGAGAGCCAGCGCCCGCCGAGTCTGCTCCGCGCGACTGAAGCGGCCCCGCAACGGGAAGTCCTTCCGCAGCGGGTAGCCTTCCTCGTAGTTCTCCGGCATGAGGATCCGGCGCAGATCCGGGTGGTTCCGGAACTGGACGCCGAACATGTCGTACGCCTCCCGCTCGTGCCAGTTGGCCGTCGCCCAGAGCGGCGTGACGGATTCCACGTCCAGCGCGTCCACCGGCAGCTCCACCTTCACGCGAAGCTGACGCCGGTGCTCGATGGACCACAGCTCGTAGACCACCTGGATCGGACGCCCGCCGCCGTAGTCCACGCACGTCACATCCTTCAGGAGATCGTAGTGTTGGGCCGGCTCGTCCTTCAGCCACGCCATGATCTCCCGGAGGCGCTCGGGATCCACGAACACCACGTGCTCATCGCCGGCATGCTGTTCGTGCCGCAACACGGCGTCTCCAAACGTCGCCTTCAGCGCATCCACGCTCGGGTGCGCGTCCACGGCCTCCGTCTGGACGCCGGGCCCCGGCATCTGACGCTTGCCCGGACCCGTACCCGCCAGGTCCTTCAGCGCCGCCTCGAACTTCGTGTCGTTGTCTTTCGCCATGGTCACGGCCGCCGGTTCCTCGGATGCTCCAGCGCGCGCACACCGCTCATGCCACTCCCCCGATTCTGATTCGTGGAGTTTCCGAACGGCACGGCCACCTGTTCGATCGTCTCTGCAGGCAGCTGCGCCTGGCCCACACGCGCCGGGTCCTCCGCCCGCAAAAGCTTGCCTTCCTCACCGAACCACGTCTCGCCCTTGATCTTCTCGTGGATCATGAGCAGGCCGTAGATCAGGGCTTCAGGCCGCGGCGGGCAACCGGGCACGTACACGTCCACGGGAATGATCGTGTCGATCCCCTGCACCATCGAATAGGCGTCGAACACCCCGCCCGACGACGCGCACGCCCCCATCGACACCGCCCACTTGGGCTGCGGCATCTGGTCCCAGATACGCCGGATGATGGGCGCCATCTTGTACGGCAGGCGGCCGGCACAGATCAGCACGTCCGATTGCCGGGGCGAGAACGCCATGCGCTCCATGCCGAAGCGCGCCATGTCGAAGCGCGACGCGTAGGACGCCATCATCTCAATGGCGCAGCACGCTGTGCCGAACGGCATGGGCCACAGCGAATTACGCCGCGACCAGTTGACGATGAAGTCCAGCTTCGTGGTGAGGAACGACGCGCTGCCGTCCTTCCCGCTGCCCAGGACCGGTAGGTCCCTGCGCCCCTCTAATCCCATCGGAGCGCCCCCTTCTTCCACTCGTAGATGAGTCCAACGGTCAGAATGACGATGAAGATGAAGGCCGCGAAGAACCCGTGCCAACCCAGCGGACGCATCGCCACCGCCCACGGGATCAAAAAGATCGTCTCCAGATCGAAGACGATGAACAGGATCGCAACCAGGTAGAACTTGACGGAGAACCGCTCCCGTGCGTTGCCCAGAGGCGTGATGCCCGATTCATAGGGCATCTTCTTGGCCGGTGTCGGCCGGGAGGGATTGATCATGTGCGACAACACGACCATGCCGACCGCGGTAACGACCGCCAGGACAAGAATCATCAGGACCGGCGTGTAGGCTTCCAGCATCACACCGCCGTTTGTGAAGACGTTCACGTTCAAGGCCGCGCCAACTTACGGGGCCGGGTCGTAGGGTGTCAAGCGCGTGGGGAGCTTGCAGGGGAGCCCATCTCGGCCGTAAGTTGGCCGCCTTCCCAGACTGCAATTATGGTACCGCCCAGGAGACTCCCGGCATGACCATCAGGAGCGATCGCTGGATCCGTCGGATGGCCGAAGATCACGATATGATCGAGCCGTTCGAGGCCGGCCAGGTACGGCAGGGCGTGATCAGTTACGGCGTCTCCTCCTTCGGCTACGACGTGCGTGTCGCGGACGAGTACAAGGTCTTCACCGACGTCTATAGCGTGGTCGTGGACCCGAAGCAGTTCGACGAGCGCTCCTTCGTGGACATCAAGGCAGACCACTGCATCATCCCGCCCAACTCTTTCGCGCTGGCCCGCACGCTGGAGTACTTCCGCATCCCGCCCGACGTGCTGGTGGTGTGTGTGGGAAAATCCACGTACGCCCGCTGCGGTATCATCGTCAACGTGACCCCGCTGGAGCCGGAGTGGGAGGGCCACCTGACCCTGGAAATCTCCAACACCACGCCCCTGCCCGCCAAGATCTACTCGAACGAAGGCCTGGCCCAGCTCCTGTTCTTCCAGGGCGATGAAGTGCCCGAGACCACCTACGCCATGCGCCAGGGCAAGTATCAGGGGCAGAAGGGCGTGACACTGCCCCGGCTCTAGACCGACGACCGCCGTTTGGTGCGCGGCGTGCGCCGGATTCGCAACACGACGGGGGCGCCGCGAAGCCAGCCTCGCGACGCCCCCGCCCCCGCCCCCGCCTGCCTCTCTACGCGACCTTGCCGCCGGTGCGCATCCGGGCCCGATAAACGTCCCGGTTGAGCATGGCGATGAAGTCGACGGAGATGCCCTTGGGGCAGGCCTCCTGGCAGGCGCCGTGGTTGGTGCAGTGGCCGAACTGCTCCTCGTTCATCTGTGCCACCATGTTCAGCACGCGGCGGTCCCGCTCGGGCTGACCCTGGGGCAGCAGGTTCAGGTGTGCGGCCTTGGCCGAGGTGAACAGGGTGGCCGAGGCATTCGGGCATGCGGCGACGCAGGCGCCGCAGCCGATGCACGTGGCTGCCTCGAACGACCGGTCTGCGTCGTCCTTGGGCACCGCAATGGCGTTGGCATCCGGCGCACTGCCGGTGCGCGAGGAGATGAAGCCGCCCGCCGCCACGATGCGGTCCAACGCGCTGCGGTCGACGACCAGGTCCTTGATGATCGGGAAGGCCGTGGCACGCCACGGTTCGATCCAGATCTCATCGCCTTCGTCGAAGTTGCGCATATGAAGCTGGCACGCCGTGACCTCCTTGAGCGGCCCGTGAGCCACGCCGTTGATCATGACGCCACACATGCCGCAGATGCCTTCCCGGCAGTCGTGGTCGAAGGCGACGGGAATGTCGCCCTGCTGGATGAGCGTCTCGTTGAGCACGTCCAGCATCTCCAGGAACGACATGTCCGGTGAGACTTCGGGCACGTCGTAGGTGACGAAGCCGCCTTTCGCGTCGCGCGATTCCTGGCGCCAGACATGAAGCTTCAGGTTCATGGTCTTCACCTTGTCGGGCATGCTCACTTGTAGCTGCGCTGGGACGGTTGCACGTGCTCGAACACGAGCGGCTCCTTGTGCAACGCTGGTTTCTGGCCTACGCCGTTGTATTCCCACACGGCGGCGTAGGAGTAGTTCTCATCGTCGCGCTTCGCCTCGCCCTCGTCCGTGGTGTGCTCCACGCGGTAGTGGGCGCCGCACGACTCGTCGCGGTCCAGGGCGTCGTGGGCCATGACTTCCGCGAACTCCATGAAGTCCGCCACCCGGCCCGCCTTCTCCAGCGACTGGTTCAGGGTCTTCGCGCTGCCCGGTACGCGCACGTCTCGCCAGAACTCCTCCCGCAGCGCCGGGATCAGCTTGAGGGCTTCCTCCAGCCCTTCCTTGCTGCGCGACATGCCGATGTGCTCCCACACGATACGGCCCAGCTCACGGTGGAAGTCATCGACCGTGCGGGAGCCGTTCACGTCCAGCAGGCGCCGGGTGCGGTCCTCCACCTGTTCCATGGCTTCGCGGAAGGCCGGGTGTTCCGGCCCCACGTCGTCGCGTCCGGCCCGGGCGAGGTAGTCGCTGACGGTGGCCGGGCTGATGAAGTAGCCATCGGCCAGGCCCTGCATGAGGGCGCTGGCCCCCAGCCGGTTCGCGCCGTGATCGGAGAAATTGGCCTCCCCGCTCACGAACAGGCCCGGCACGGTGCTCATGAGGTTGTAGTCCACCCAGAGCCCGCCCATGGTGTAGTGGGGGGCCGGATAGATGCGCATGGGCACCTGGTACGGATCCTCACCGGTGATGAGCTCGTACATGTCGAACAGGTTGCCGTAGCGCTCGCTGATGACGTCCTTGCCCAGCCGGTTGATGGCGTCGCGGAAGTCCAGGAACACGCCATTCTTCATGGCCCCGACGCCCCGCCCCTCGTCCACCACCTCCTTGGCCCGGCGGGATGCGATGTCGCGTGGAGTGAGGTTGCCGAAGCTGGGATACAGCCGCTCCAGGTAGTAATCGCGCTCGGCATCCGGGATCTGGTAGGCCGGCCGGCTGTCGCCGGCGTTCCTGGGCGCCCAGATGCGGCCATCGTTGCGCAGCGACTCGCTCATCAAGGTGAGCTTGGACTGGTGGTGGCCGCTGGGCGGGATGCACGTGGGGTGGATCTGCGTGTAGCAGGGGTTCGCGAACCCGGCGCCCCGCTTGTGAGCGCGCCATGCCGCCGTGACGTTGCAGCCCTTGGCGTTGGTGGAAAGGTAGAAGACGTTGCTGTAGCCGCCGGTCGCGAGGATGACGGCGTCGGCGACGTGGGCCTCCATCTCACCGGTCACCATGTCACGCGTGATGATGCCGCGGGCGCGCCCGTTGACGACGACCACGTCCAGCATCTCGTGGCGCGAAAACGTCTCGACGGTGCCGGCCGCCACCTGCTTCTGGAGCGCCTGATACGCGCCCAGAAGCAACTGCTGCCCGGTCTGGCCACGTGCATAGAAGGTGCGCGAGACCTGCGCGCCGCCGAACGAGCGGTTGTCCAGCATGCCCCCGTACTCCCGCGCGAACGGCACGCCCTGCGCCACCGCCTGGTCGATGATGTTCAGGCTCAGCTGGGACAGGCGGTACACGTTGGGCTCGCGAGACCGGAAGTCGCCGCCCTTCACGGTGTCGTAGAAGAGACGGTAGATGCTGTCGCCGTCCCCCTGGTAGTTCTTGGCGGCGTTGATCCCGCCCTGGGCCGCGATGCTGTGGGCACGACGCGGGCTGTCCTGGTAATAGAACACTTTCACGTTGTAGCCCAGCTCGCCCAGCGTGGCCGCGCCGGCGCCGCCGGCGAGCCCCGAGCCCACCATGATGATGTCGTACTTACGCCGGTTCGAGGGGTTCACCAGCTTCATGGTGAAGCGGTGATTATCCCATTTGTCCTCGATCGGTCCCGGCGGGATGTTGGCGTTAAGCTCCATGTCGGGTCCCCTTCAGCGCAGAATACCGGTCACGACGGACAGCGGCACCGATGCGAAGCCGAGCGTGATGAGCAGCGTCACGACCAGTGCGACGGGCCGCCGATATCGGTTGAATCGCGGGTTGTTCAATCCCAAGGTCTGGAACCAGCTCCAGACCCCGTGATACAGGTGGAGTCCCAGGGCGGTCAGGGCGGTCAAGTAAATCAACACAACCGGCCACGACTGGAATCCTACGATCACGTTGTGGTACGCGTCCCCGGGAATGAAGTCCGGGTTCGCGTTGCCCCAGGTGAGGTGCATCAGGTGGAAGATCACGAACAGGAAGATCGCGATCCCGCCCCATTTCATGGTCCTAGACGCGTAACTGAAGACCTGGGGGTCGTAGTACTTGTACCGGGTCCGGCGTGCCGCATTGCTCTGCACCCAGAGCTGGAGAAACGCTACGATGTGCACGCCGATCGCCGCCAGCAGAATGATGCGCACGATCCAGAGGACCTGCTTGGGACCGAACAGAGGCGCGCCGACTTCCCGCAGCCATTCCGCGTAGTGGTTGAATGCCTCGGGGCCCTGGAAGATGTGGAGGTTGCCCCACATGTGCAGGACGAGGTACAGAAGCAGGAAGATGGACGCCAGAGCCATGGCGAACTTCTTCCCGATCGACGTGCCGTACAGGGTGGTCACACGTCGCATTTCCGCTCCATTGCGTCAGTTTGTTCTAGCCCGTGAGGGCTGGCGGCGTCAGAGCGCCGCCAGCGCCTCCATGGTGCCGCGCACCGCATCGGCGGAGTTGCCGAGCGCTGCACGTTCCTCGTCCGTGAGCTCCACCTCGATGACCTGTTCCAGGCCGTTGCGGCCCAGTTTGCACGGGACGCCGAGGAAGAGGTCCGACTGCCCGTATTCGCCTTCCAGCCAGGCGGCGCAGGGCAGGATCCGCTTCTTGTCGAGGGTGATGGCTTCGGCCATCTGGACGGCCGCGGCCGCGGGCGCGTAGTAGGCGCTCCCGGTCTTCAGATAGCCCACGATCTCGCCGCCGCCTTTGCGGGTGCGCGCGATGATCTCATCGAGGCGCGCGCGATCCATGAGCTGGGTGATGGGAATTCCGCTGACGGTGGTGTACGAAACCAGCGGGACCATGCTGTCGCCATGGCCTCCGAGAACGAGCGCCTGAATGTCTTCGACGCTCACGTTCAGCTCCATGGCGAGGAACGAGCGGTAGCGAGCGGTGTCCAGAACGCCCGCCATGCCCACCACGCGCTCCCGCGGGAAGCCGGTGGCGTCCTTCAAGACATACGCCATGACATCCAGCGGGTTGGACACGACGATGACGATGGCATTCGGAGAATACTTCTTGATCTGCTTTGCCACGTCCGTCACGATGCCGGCGTTGGTCTTCAACAGATCATCGCGGCTCATCCCCGGCTTGCGCGCCACGCCCGCCGTCACGATGACGAGCTGGGAGTCCTTGGTGTCTTCGTAGTTCTGCGTACCAAAAACAAAGGAGTCGAAGCCTTCGATCGGCGCCGACTCCCACTGGTCCAGGCCCTTGCCCTGTGGAATGCCTTCCACGACATCGACCATGACAACCTGGCGGCCCAGCTGCTTCCTGGCCACGCCTTGCGCCGTCGTGGCACCGACGTGTCCCGCCCCGACGACCGTGATCTTGTCGAACATATGCGGTAACGCCCTTTCGCACGGCTGGTTCATACTCACTCGTGGCGTCAACGTAGGGGGGGCATCGGAGCGTGTCAACGCGACGACGGGCCCGCGGCGATGGATGCACCCGGGCCCGCAAAATTCCTCCTCGCGCGTGCGATTCAGCGCATGTCCGAGGGATCCCGGCGGCGCCGTTGGAAGCGCCAGCGACGGGTCACCCGCCTACTTCGGAGAGGGCGCGCAGGCCGCCGGACCCTTCGTCGCTCCCCTGCACGAGCCCGTGGCGTTCCGGCTTCACGCGCAGCGTGTGGCGGACGAGGGGTTCAATCGCTTCGCCACGGCGGAGCGGATCCCGCAGGTTGGTCTGGAGGGTCCCGAAAAGACAGGGTCGCAGCTGGCCGTCCGCCGTGAGCCGCATGCGGTTGCAGCGGTCGCAGTAGTTGTGGCTCATGGGCGTGATCACGCCCACGGTACCCGGCGCGCCCGGGAATGCGAAGTAGGTCGCCGGGCCGTTGCCGGTGGGGCCCGCGACCGGGCGCAACTCGCCCAGCTCGCGGACTCGCGTCAGCATCTCAGCCGCCGGCACGTACTGGTCCGCCGAGATGTCCAGGTTGTCCCCGACGGGCATGACCTCGATGAAGCGGACGTGCCAGGGGCGTTCCCGGGTCGCCGCGGCGAATGCCGCGATCTCGTCGTCGTTGCGCCCGCGCATGACCACGACGTTCACTTTGAGCGGCTCGAATCCGACCCGCTCGGCGGCCTCGAGACCGGCCATGATGCGCGCGAACGAGCCGGGACGCCGCGCCAGGGCATCCACGCGTTCGGGCCGCAGCGAATCCAGGGAAAGATTGACTCTGCGCACACCGGCGTCCCGCAGTTCCTCCGCCAAAGGGGCCAGCAGGACGCCGTTGGTGGAAAGGGCGATGTCCTCGATGCCGGGAATGCCCGCCAACATGCGGATGAGTGTCGGCAGTTCCTTGCGAACCAGCGGCTCTCCCCCGGTGATGCGTACGCGGCGCAGGCCCATGCCTGCCATGATGCGCACGATCTCGCCGATCTCCTCGTAATCCAGAATCTGGCTGCGGCGAAGCCAGGGCAGGCCTTCCTCCGGCATGCAGTAGACACAGCGCAGATTGCATTTGTCGGTGACGGAGATGCGGAGGTACTCCACGCGCCGGCCGAAGGCGTCCTGCATCGGGCCGCGGTCGGAGTCCGCCGGGCGCCCCACGGGTGGCGGCGTCGTGCCCGGGCTCCAGGGCCGTGCGGGTGGCTGGCCACAAAGCTCGGTGCCCAGAACGGGGAGGGCGCGTCCGTGCTCGTGGGCGCGGCGCATGTCCGCAGCTCGCTTCAACAGGTCGCTCATGGATGCTCCCGGACCGGCGGACGAACCCCGTCCAGCCAGCGCTCTTCCCCGTCCATGTAGTGCTCGTGCTTCCACACCGGAAGCCGCTTCTTGATCTCCTCGATGATGTAGCGGGACGCATCGTACGCGTCCGAACGGTGGGGCGACGCCACGGCGATGGCCACGCTCAGGTCGCCCACCCCCAGCTCGCCCACGCGGTGGACCACCGCCACTCCATCGGTGCCGGCCCGCCGGCCCGCTTCGCGGGCGATGTCTTCCAGGACATCCCGGGCCATGGCTTCGTAGGCCTCGTAGCGCAGGCCCTCAACCGGGCGGCCATCATTGTGGTCCCGGACGGTGCCCAGGAACAGCACGACGGCTCCATCCTGATCGCCGCCCACGCGGTCCAGGACGGCAGACGGATCGAGGGGCGCATGGGTGATTTCCGCGTACATGCTCACCCGCCTGCCACCGGTGGAAGCAGCGCGACGTCGTCCCCGTCCTGCAAGGGCGTGTCGAGGTCCACGTAGTCGCGGTTCACCGCCACTGCCGGTTCGGGAGGCAGCCGGGAAAGCGCGGCACTCCGGGCGCGAAGCGTTGCCAGCAGGTCCCGCACGGTCGCGCTCTCGGGCAGGTCGACGGCGAGGTCGCCGGTACCCGCCAGGTCCCGGTAGATGGCGAACAGGAGCACTTGTATCCGCATGGCCACGAAGCTAGACGGAGGGGCCGGGGGCTTCAACCCCACTCCGAAAGAAAACGGCGGCGCGACCGAAAGGTTCCGGAGCGCCGCCGATGAGGCGATGGGGCCCGGCTCAGAACGGAGGCCCGGGCGGGGGCTCCGGCGGTGGACCCGACCCGGGGCCTCGCATGCCCGGCATGCCCATGCCGCCACGGATCTGCCGGACCCGCTCGTTGAACCGGGCCCGCAACATGATGAACTCCGCACGCTGTCGGGGCGTCAGGACCGTGGCCAGCGCCGAGTCTTCCCGTGCGGCGAGGGCCGTCTCCTGCTGGCGCAGCGAGTCCATCTCGTTCAACAGCGCCTGGAGCGTCGCCGGGGCCGTCGACGTGTCCGCCGTGGCGACGGCGAGCCGGTGGCGCGCCTGCATGGACTTCCGCGCCAGATCCATGCGGGCCTGCATATCGTTCTGGAGAATCTCAGACACCCGGTCGCGCTGGTGGTCATCCAGCTGGAGCCGCTGAACCAGGACTTCCATGAAGCGGGCGTGGATCCGTTGCTGGAGCCGTGCCCGCTCGCCCTGCATCATCGGCCGGCCGGGCACCTGCCCGACGGCCGGCGCCGCCAGCAGCAGCGCCGCCATCACGACCAGGCTTCTCGGAACATGCCTCATGGTCACCGCTCCATCCTGTCGAGCAGCGTCTGCAGCTGCTCCTCGGAAAGGTCATCCAACATGGCCAGGCCGGCCACGACGCCGTCGGCCCCGGGCCAGTCCCCGTACGGCGCCACCACGCTGGTGTCGCTTGCCATCAACGTGGCCGCTGAATCCAGCGGGTCCTTGCCGGCGCCCGGCTGCACGGCGCGGGTCACGATGAGCGCCGCAACGGCCGTCGCCAACACGGTGGCGGGCGTCCAGAAGCTACGCCACCAGGGCCGCCTCCCACCACGAATGCGGATCTGCGGCGCAGCCGGAACGGCTCCGGCCAGTTCCGCCTCCATCGCCATCTGCACGCGCCGCACGAGATGTGCGGGCGGCACGATGGCGCCCGCGCCCAGTGCACGGACCACCGCCAGTTCCGCCGCACATTCTTCGCACTGCGCAAGATGGGCCTTCACCCGGTTCGCCTCGCCGGCACTCAGGTCATCCCGCGCATAATCCGGCAGGAGATCGCGCACGATCTCGCATTCCGTGCCGTTCATTCCATCCACTCCTTGAGCCGCTTGATGCCGAGGTGGTAATTCACGCGCACGGCCCCTTCCGTGCTGCCCGTCACCTCCGCGATCTCCCGGTGGCTCAACCCCTGGAACACCCGCATCGTCACCGCCAGTCGCTGCTTCTCCGGCAAGTCCGCCAGCAGGGTGTGAACCCGTTCCGACTCCGCCACCCGCATCGCCGTCTCTGCCGGGTCCGGCTCGCTGCTCGCCAGGTCCGATGCCGCCGTCAACGTCGATTCCTTCCTCCGCCCCTTGCGACGCAACGCGGAGCGCGCCGTGTTCAACGCGATCCGGAGCAGCCACGTTCGAAAACTCGCGTCCCCCCGGAATCGTGGCAGGCCTCTCACGGCGTTGATGAACGCCTCCTGCACCGCATCCTCCGCCGCATCCCGCTCCCCGAGCACCCGGAACGTCACGTCGTACACATCGCCCACGTGCTTCGACAACAGCGCGTTCAGCGCCTCGCGGTCGCCGCCCCGAGCCTGTTCGACGAGGTCGCCGTCTCCCGCCGCCGTCGCACGTGCCATCATCCCCTTCGTCACATCTTCTGGATGCACGGACACCACGAAACGTTAAGACACGAGCGCCCCACCCGGCGCGAGCCGGATGGGGCGTCTCCCTGCAATGGGTTCGCGTTCAATAGCGAGTGGCCGCCTGCGACCGGGACCCTTCGCTCACCTGCTGCCGGAGGTCCTTGGAAGGCTTGAACACGGGCACCGCACGGGCCGGCACCTCCACACGGTCTCCGGTCCGCGGGTTGCGCGCCACCCGGGACTTGCGGCGTCGGACCTTGAACGTCCCGAAGCCGCGGATCTCGATGTTGCTCTGGTCGGCAAGCGCATTCTTGATCGCGTTCAGCAATCCGTCGACCACGAGCGCGCAGTCCTTCTTCGTCACGCCAGGGCCAATCGCCTCCGCAACCTGTTCGACCAGGTCCGCTTTCGTCATGTTCCCTCCAATCCTCCAGACTCCACGTGGATGATCCGAGGAGCGCAGCTCCCCCCCTTGGTTGATCAAGTATCTCCATGGCAGACGGTTCGTCCGTCACGCGACGGAATCAACGGCATGCCCGCTCCCGGGGCCGCCGCGGTCGGCCGGATCACCATCAGCAGTGTGAAGACACCGTGCATGAGCGCTGTGAACGAACTTCGAACCACGCCAACTCGCCGTGACACACAGAGTTACGTGCGTTCAGGAACGGAAGGCAACGGTACCGCGCGGAATTCCGGAAGTCAAGACTTTTGTTGGACTTGCGCCATCGCATCCACGAAGCGGTCGAACAGGTACCGGGAATCATGCGGGCCCGGCGCCGCCTCCGGATGATACTGGACGCTGAACACCGGCAGGTGCCGATGCTCGAGGCCTTCCACCGTGCCATCGTTCAGGTTCAGATGGGTGACACGCAGGTCCGGCGCACCGTCGATCCCGTCGACGTCGCCCCGCACGGCGAAGCCGTGGTTCTGGGCGGTGATTTCCACCGCGCCGTCGGACAGCCTGCGCACCGGGTGGTTTCCCCCGCGATGTCCGTAGAGCAGCTTGAACGTATGCCCGCCAAAGGCCCGGGCAACGAGCTGGTGGCCCAGGCAGATGCCGAACACCGGCACGCCGCTGCCGGCGAGGCGGCGAACAGTTTCGAGGGCGTGGGCGACCGCTTCGGGGTCGCCCGGACCGTTGGACACGAAGAGTCCGTCGGGCGCCTGGGCTTCGATCTCATCCGGCGTGGTAGCCCCCGGCACGACCCGCACCCGGCAGCCACGCTCCGCCAGCAGGCGGGGCGAATGGCTCTTCACGCCGAAATCGTAGGTCAGCACCAGGAAGCGCTCCTCTCCCACCGGCTCGACTTCGTACGGTTGTGCGGTGGTGACACCGCCCGTCAGGTCGAGGCCTTCCATGCGGGGATGCGACCGGATCCGCTCCATGAGCTCGCCCTCCGGCACGTCCCCGGTGGCAATGCCGGCGCGCATGGCGCCGGCGGAGCGGATGTGACGGGTCAGGGCCCGGGTGTCGATGTCGGTGAGCGCCACCACGCCGTGCCGTTCGAGATAGCCGTCCAGGCTGTCTTCCGCCCGCCAGCCGGTGTGCATACGGGACAACTCGCGCATGACGAAGCCCGCCACCTGCGGGTGGGCGGATTCCTGGTCGGCGTCGTTGACGCCGTAATTGCCCATCATCGGTGCCGTCATGGTGACGATCTGACCGGCGTAGGAGGGGTCTGTCAGCACCTCCTGGTATCCCGTCATGGAGGTGTTGAAGACGACCTCGCCCAGGGCAACGCCCCGGGCGCCTGCAGCCAGGCCGTGGAAGGCCCGGCCATCTTCGAGCAGCAGATAGGCGCGTTCGGCCACACAAAACTCCGGTTTGTGACGGGATGT
Source organism: uncultured Gemmatimonadaceae bacterium (assembly GCA_964619835.1). Classification (GTDB taxonomy): domain Bacteria; phylum Gemmatimonadota; class Gemmatimonadetes; order Longimicrobiales; family RSA9; genus JARRJS01. Next base: position 28,211 of record CAZUFP010000007.1, read on the forward strand.
TGCAGGCGAATCTACCGTGGACGCACGCGGCGTCAAGCCGTAGGTTGCTACGCCCCTTGAGATTGGCGGTGGAGATGCAGCCCCTGCTCTACATCTACGCGGACGAATCGTGTCTGGGCGTGCAGTTTCGCGACCGGGACTCTCCGGGCGGCGCGGCCGGCCTGGTGGAGTACTGGAAGGACGACCGTTGGGTGCGGCGCGACTACTGGCTGAGCGAGCCGGCCACGACGAACAACCGCATGGCCATCCGGAGTGCGACGGAAGGACTTCGTCTGTTGCGCCAGCCCTGCGATGTGATCTTCACATCGGACTCCCAGTACCTGATCAAGGGCATGCGGGAATGGATCCCGGGTTGGGTACGTCGCGGCTGGAAACGGAAGACGGGCCCGGTGGAGAACGCGGATCTCTGGCAGGGCCTGCTCCGGGCGGCCGCACCGCACCGCATCGACTGGCGTTGGGTGCGCGGCCACGCCGGTCATCCGCAGAATGAATACGTCAACGACCTCGCCGTGCGCGCCGCAAAGAAGCAGGACGCGTCCCGCGGTTTGGCGGAATCCGGCTTCCAGGCCTGGCTGGAAGAGCAGCGGGAGAAGGAGCGCTACCTGGATTTCTTCGAGTTCCAGGCACCGGAGGAAACCACGGAGTTCCGGCCCGCTCCCGGCGTGAAGGGCGCCGGGTAGGACCAACCCGACCGGTAGCGGGCGCCCTCGCGATGCGCCGGGGCCCTCGCGGGCCACCGGGAGCCGACTCAGGCCACGCGCCGCTCGAACACCTCTGCGAATCGGGCCACGACCCGTGCCCGGACCTCCTCCGGATCTACCTGCCCCACGAGCCGGGCAAGGGACGTCACCCCGTATTCCCGGATGCCGCACGGGACGATGGCGTCGAAGAAGTCGAGATTCGTGGACAGGTTGAACGCAAAGCCGTGGGAGGTGATCCACCCGCGGGACACCCTGACGCCGATGGCAACGATCTTTTCGTCGTCCACCCACACGCCGGTGAGGCCCGGCTTGCGGCCGGCGTGCACCCCGAAGTCGGCCAGCGAGCGGATCAGCGCTTCCTCGATGTCCCGCACGTAGCGGTGGAGATCCTGGCGCCTCTCCTCCAGCGCCAGGATGGGATAGCCCACTAGCTGGCCGGGGCCGTGATACGTCACGTCCCCGCCCCGGCCCGTTTCGAACAGCTCGATCCCCATGAGCTGCCTCTCGGCCGGGTCCAGCAGCACATGGCTGGGATCCGCGGCCGTGCCCAACGTGATGACGTGGGGGTGCTCGAGGAGCAGAAGCTGGTCCGGGATCTCTCCCGCGCGCCGGTTCTCCACCAGCTCCCGCTGCAACGCCAGGGCTTCGCCGTAGGCCACGGTGTCCAGCCACCGTACCTGCAGCGGGGGCATGGGGCGTGTGTCGTGAAGCGCAGCACCGCCCCGAGAAGTCGAATCCGGAACGGCGCCCGGCCCACGCCGGGCGGGCGAGTCCAGCCCGGAATCGAACTGCCCCCGCGAACGAACGACGGTCGGCGGTCGACGGTCGACGGTCAAATCAGGCGACCTCCTCCGGGAAGGTCTCGATGACCTCCTTCAACCGGGCGAGGAAGCGAGCCGCGTCGGCGCCGTCAACGATGCGGTGGTCGTACCCCAGGGAGAACATGGACCGGTACCGGACCGCGATGGTGTCCGCACCGTCGACCTCGAGAACCACGGGGCGCTTTTCGATGGACCCGAGGCCCAGGATGCCTGCGGTGCCTTCCGGAATGATGGGCATGCCGACGTAGGTGCCGAACACGCCTGGATTGGTGATGGAGAACGTAGCGCCCTGGATCTCCTCCGGCTTCAGTTTGCGGGCGCGGGCCCGGCCGGCCAGGTCCAGGATGCGCTTCGAGATACCGACGAGAGTCAGGTCGTCCGCGTCCCGGATCACCGGCACGATGAGGCCGGGATCCAGGTCCACCGCCATGCCCAGGTTGATGTTGCCGCGGTAGATCAGGCTCTCACCGGACACGGTGCCGTTCACCCGCGGGAACTCCTGCAGCACGTGGGCCGTGGCCCAGGCCACGAAGGCCGTGAAGCTCACCTTCACGCCCTGTTGTTCCCATTTCGCGCGGTTCGCCGAGCGGATCCGGGCCACGCGCGTGAAATCGATCTCGATGAACGAGTGCACGTGCGCCGCGATCCGCTTCGCCAGGATCATGTGGTCCGCAGTAAGCCGCCGGATCCGGTCCATGGGCTCCACGCGGTCCGCTTCCCGGACCGGCCATTCCGGATGCTGGACCTGGCCATAGAAAGCGTCCCACAACTCGTCGGCGGACAGGACGCCGGCGCCGGCCGGGGCCTTGCCGGCCGCGGGCGGCCTCGGGGCCGACGGTGCCGGTCCCGCCGCAGAAGCGGGCGCAGGTGCGCCCGGCGCTGCGGGTCGGTCCAGGAACGCCATGATGTCCTGCTTCGTCACCCGCCCGGATCGGCCCGTGCCTTCCACGTCGCCGATGTCCACGCCATGCTCCGCCGCAATCCGCCGGACCAGCGGCGTCGACCGTTGCCGCAGGCGTTCGTCCGCGGTGGCCGCGCGACCGTCACCCGAGCCCGGCGCGGCGCCGTCGGCCTTGCCGTTGCCCGAGCCCGTGGACCCGGCCGCCTCTGCGGGGGCTGGTGCGCTCGCCGCAGCCGTTTCCGCGGCGGGCGCCGCGGCCGCGGGCGCGGCGGCGGCAGGGGCGGCGGCCGCGGGCGATTCCGTCCCGGCCGGCTTGGCCGCCTGTGCCTCCGTCTCGATATAGGCCACGACGGTTCCGACCTCCACCGTCTGGCCTTCCTCCACCGCGACCTCGGCCAGCGTGCCTGCCGCGGGGGCCGGGATCTCCGCGTCCACCTTGTCCGTCGAGATCTCCAGGATGGGCTCGTCGCGTTCTACCGTGTCGCCCGGCTTCTTCAGCCATTTCGAGACGGTGCCTTCCGCGATGGATTCGCCCATCTGTGGCATGGGGACTTCGATCTTCGCCATTGTCAGCAGACTCCGCGGTTCCGGGTCGTGTCAGTGTCAGTAGGAAGCCAGGTAGCGGCATGCCGCCACGATGTCGTTCAACTGAGGCAAGAAATAGTCCTCCAGAGCCGGCGAGAACGGCACCGGCGAGTCAATGGCCGTGACGCGCAGGATGGGCGCATCCAGCCACTCGAACGCCTTCTCATTGACGCGCATGGCGATCTCGCCCGCGATGCCGCCGGTGCGCGTGTCCTCGTGGACGATCAACAACCGGTTCGTCTTCTTCACGCTGCGCACGATGGCGTCCTCGTCCATGGGCAGCAGCGTGCGCAGATCCAGGATCTCAACGTCCACGTCCCCCGCCAGCTCGTCGGCGGCCCGCTGGCTCTCGTGCACCATGGCGCCGTACGTCACGATGGTGACGTCGCGGCCTTCGCGATGGACGCGCGCCTCTCCGAGGGGCACCGTGTAGTCCTCCTTCGGCAGCTGCTCCCGCAGGGCCGGCGCCCGGTACAGCTTCTTGTGCTCGAAAAAGAGGACGGGATCGTCGTCGCGGATGGCGGCCTTCAGAAGACCCTTCGCGTCCCGCGGCGTCGACGGGTAGACGATCTTGAGCCCCGGCGTGTGGAAGAACGCCGCCTCCGGGTTCTGCGAATGGAACGGTCCCCCCCGCACACCTCCGCCCACCGGGCCCCGCACCACCAGGGGAAGCGCACCGGCGCCGCGCCAGCGCGACGTTGCAATGTAGTTGGTGAGGGGCTCATACGCGCAGGACACGAAGTCCATGAACTGCATTTCCACCACCGGCCGCAGGCCCATGTGGGCCGCGCCGGCCGCGGCGCCCGTGAAGCCCGCTTCGCTGATGGGCGTATCCACCACGCGGTCGGTTCCGAACGCCGCCAGGAAGCCATCCGTCATCTTGAACGCGCCCCCGTACACCCCGATGTCCTCTCCCAGAACGAGCACGGACGGGTCGCGCTCCATCTCCTCCCACAACGCCTCGCGGATCGCCTCCAGGAAGGTGACCGGCCGGCCCTCTTCCGTATGGCGCAGGTGTTCCGGCTTCGCCGGTGTTCCCGCCGCCTTCGTTGTCCGATCCGTTCCGGTTTTCGCCATCGTGCAATGCCTGTGGGCGCGTTTGCCCCTCTGCGCAGGGTTCACCGATCCGTCGAGGTCGTCCCGTGGCGCCGTCGGAACGTCCGGACAGACCCGGCCGCCTGCCGCGCCGCGTCCCGCGTCAAACCGTGTGCTGCTTGTTTCCGCCAAGGGGAGCCCTGGTCCGGGCCGAAGTCGTTCCGAAAGTTCTGCAACCGCCAGGGCCGCGTCAAGCAACCCCCGTCCCCACCCCGGCCCAACGAACAGCGGGCGGCCCCGTCGGAGCCGCCCGCCTCATTTGGTACGCCCGGCCATCATTTCCCGGGCGGCGGTTTCGTCTGCTGCGACGCCGGAGGCGTGGCAGGTTGGCTCGCCGGAGGCGTCGTGCTCTGCCCCTGCCCGGTCTCTCCCGCCGCGCCCGGCAACAGCGGCTGCGGAGCGGGCAGCGTCTGCTGCTGCTGCTGGAACTCACCCTGGAGCACGGACGAAGGAGCCTGGCTCCTGGACGACATCACCGCCAAGGCCACGGACAGAACCAGGAACAAGCCGCCCGTGACCCACGTGGCCTTGGTCAGGAACGTGGCCGCCTGCCGGCCACCCATGAACATGTCGGTTCCGGCGCCGCCACCCATGGCGGCCAACCCGCCCCCCTTCCCCGACTGCAGCAGAACCACGACCATGAGGGCCAGGCCATCGAGGACCAGGATGCTCAGAAGGAATCCGTACACGTGCGCTCCATTCGTTAGTCTCCCACCAGCCCTGTATTTTCGCCCGGTTCGGGAGCGGTGTCAACCGCTCACACCACCTGGTCCCAGTGCTCCACGATGGTGCCGACGAGGCCGTATTCGACCGCTGCCTCGGCATCGAGCCAGAAGTTCCGGCGGGTGTCGTCCTCGATCTGCTCCAGGGGCCGGCCGGTGCGGTCCGCGAAGATGCGGTTGAGCCGCTCCCGCATCTTGAGGATCTCCTTGGCCTCGATCTCCACGTCCGCCGCCGTCCCGCGCGTGCCGCCGGCGGGCTGATGCAGCAGGAAGCGCGTGTTGGGCAGGCAGAACCGACGCTCCCGGGGCACCGCCACGTAGATGAGAGCGCCGGCGCTCGCCACCCAGCCGGTGCCGACGATGCGGATCTCCGGCTTCACGAAACGGATCATGTCGTGGATGGTGTCGCCGGATTCGACGTGACCGCCCTGGGAGTTGATGAAGATGGTGATGGGGTCATCGGAATCCGCGGCCATGGCCAGAAGCTGGCCCGTGACCTGGGACGCCACCTTCTGATTGATCTCGCTGCTGATGAGCAGCGTGCGTGCCCGGAACAACCGGTTGCGAATGGATTCCGTGAGGGCTTCGGTGGTGCGTTCGGACTCGTTCTCGAGCTTGATCATGTCGTATTCTCTCAGGAATCGGCGATCGTGGCAAAGCTGACGGGGTCGAGGCTTGCACCGCCCACCAACACGCCATCGACGTCGGGGGCGGCAAGGAGCTCGGCGGCATTGTCCGGCTTGACGGAACCGCCGTAGAGAATGGGAATGGCGTCGGCGGCGCCGTTGATGCGCTGCCGGAGCCACGTTCGCAGGGTGCCGTGGGCCGCCGCCGCATCGTCCGGGGTGGCGGTTTCGCCCGTCCCGATGGCCCAGACGGGCTCATAGGCGATGAGGATGCGGGCGATCCGGTCCTCGGCCAGGCGCGCGAGCCCGGCTTCCAACTGGCGCAGGATCACGGCTTCGACCTGCCCGGCGCGCCGCTCGTCGATCTTCTCGCCGACGCACAGGACCGGCACCAGGCCCGCATCGAACGCGGCGGCGACCTTCAGGCCCGTCTCCTCGTCCGTTTCCCCGAAGACGTGGCGGCGTTCCGAGTGGCCGACGAGGGCGAAGCCGGCCCCCGCATCCCGGGCCATGGCAGCGCTGATGGCGCCCGTGAAGGCGCCCTTCGTTTCCCAGTGAATGTCCTGCACACCCAGCCGGATGTCCCGGCGTGCCGCGAGGGCATCGGCCACGGCGCTGAAGGCGATGGCCGGAGGAAAGAGCAGCACGGTGCGGTCGGCGTGCGGCTCGTGGGTCTGCGCGAACCGCTCACAGAACGCGCGCGCCTCCGAAGGCCCCAGGTTCATCTTCCAGTTGCCGGCGATGACCGGCCGGATGACGGTTTCAGCCATCGTGCCCCTCCGTGGTGCTGAGCACCGCGACGCCCGGGAGCTCCTTGCCTTCCAGGAACTCGAGAGAGGCGCCGCCTCCCGTGGACACGTGGCTCATGCGGTCGGCCAGGCCGGCCCGCTGCACGGCGGCGGCCGTATCCCCGCCCCCGATGATGGTCGTGGTGCCCGCATCGGTGGCGTCGGCCACGGCGTGGGCGAGCTGTTCCGTGCCGGCCCGGAAGGGGGCTTTCTCGAACATGCCCATCGGCCCGTTCCAGACGACGGTGCCCGCTTCGTGGACATATCCGCGGAACGCATCGACGCTGGCCGGTCCGATGTCCAGGATCTTCGTGCCGGCCGGCACGGCATCCCGGGCGACGGTGCGCGTCGGTGCGTCCTCGGTGGCGTCCTGTGCGACGACACAGTCCACCGGCAGCACCAGCTTGTCTCCACCCCGCCCGAGGAGGTCCTTCGCCATGTCCAGCCGGTCCACCTCTACCAGGGAGTCGGCGGTTTCCAGGCCCAGCGCGCGGAAGAACGTGTTCGCCATGGCGCCGCCGATGAGCAGCCGGTCAACGCGGGGCAGCAGGTTCTCGATCACGTCGATCTTGCCCGAGATCTTGGCGCCGCCGAGGATGGCGACGAACGGGCGGGCGGGCTTCTCCAGCGCCTGGCCCAGATACCGGATCTCCTTCTCCATGAGCAGCCCGGCGACCGCCGCTTTGCCCTGCTCCCTCATGACCTCCGCCACGCCCGCGGTGGACGCGTGGGCCCGATGGGCGGAGCCGAAGGCGTCGTTCACGTAGAAATCGCCGAGCCGGGCCATCTGCTCGGCCAGATCCCGGTCGTTCGCCTCCTCTCCGGGCAGGAACCGCGTGTTTTCCACCACCAGGATCGACCCGGGTTCGAGGGAACCGGCGGCCTCCTGGGCTTCGGGCCCGACGACATCCGCAACGAACCGGACGGGCGCGTTGATCAGCTCACCGAGCCGGGCGGCGACGGGCCGCAGCGAGAGCTCCTGCTTGCGCTGTCCTTTGGGCCGCCCGAGGTGCGACATCAGCACCATGGAGGCGCCGCCGTCCAGGAGCCGCTGCAGGGTGGGCAGCGTCGCCTCGATCCGCGTGTCGTCCGCCACCCGACCGCTGTCCAGCGGCACATTGAAATCGACCCGCACGAGCGCACGCTTCCCTTCCAGCACCGCCCCGGACAGGTCCTCCAGTGTCATCGCGCGCATTGGTTTCCCTCGATTGATCCACGCGTTCCGTGTTCGTCCATGTCGATTGTGCGCGGTTCGCGGCAAAGCTACGCGTGGAGAGCGCCCGCGTACAGGTCCCGCGCCCAATGGCTGCGGTCGCCCGGTGGACCGGACGCCGCCCGCCGGCGACCTAAACGGAGGACGCGGAAGCCGGCTCTCCGGCGCCGCCCGAGGAACGCGTCAGGAACGGCAGCAGGACATCCAGGAACGGACCCGGCGATTCCCAGTTGGGGGAGTGGCCTGCATCCGGGATCACCGCGAGCCGCGCGGACGGAATGCCGGACGCCGCGCGCTCTCCGTGCCGCAGGGGAAGGAACCGGTCCCGGCCGCCCCACACCACCAACGTCGGCGTTCCCAGGCTCTTCATTTCGCCCGCAGACACGATTTCGCGCTGCCCTCGCACGCCGCAGAAGGCACGCAACGCCCGCGCCATGCGCCCGGCGTCCCCCATGAGCTCCGACCGGTACAGGTATTCCACCAACGCCGTCTGCCGCACGGCGCTCATGTGCACCCGGTTCGTGGTCAGATAGCGCTCGAACACCCACCGGGTGCCCGCACGCCTCGGCCGCAGCACCCACGCCCCCACACCCGGCATCGTGGCCAGCCGGACCGCCCACGGAACCGCGCGCCCGAAGCCCACCGACGACAGGAGCACCAACCGGCCCACTCGCTCCGGCCACCGCTGCGCCAGCCGGAATGCCAGCAGACCACCCAATGATGTCCCTACGATATCGAACGTGTCCACTCCGACCCCGTCCAGCCAGGCCGCCAGCCGGTCCGCACCCATACGGCCCAACGGCCGCTCCGGTTCTTCCCAGCTCGACAGCCCGAACCCCGGCAGGTCCGGCGCAAGCACCCGAAAACGCGCCGACAGCGGGCCCAGCACCCGGAACCAGTTGGCCCCTCCTCCCCCACCTCCCTGCACCAGGACCAGCGGGCGCCCTCGCCCCAGGTCCAGGTAGTGGATCCGGCCCTCCGTCTCCCCCCCAACCGGGCTCCAGAATGCGCGCTTCGCCGCCACCTGCTCCAACGCCAGCAGAGCTTCCATCGCTTCCACGTAGGCCGACGCACAACGGCCACGACCCTGTTCCGGATCGTGGCCGTCCGCCGGTCCGCCCTTCGCGCCCGGCACCGCCATCCTCATCAGGACGATGCCGGACGGGCCACCTGCACGGAAAACGACTCCGCATCCCGCGACGTCAGCTCCAGCTCCGTCCCGCAATGGCTGCAGCGGATCAGCGTCGTTTCCTGCCCCGCAGGCACATCGGCCATGTCATGGTGCCCGCACACCGGACAGCGGTACGACCCTTCCATCCGCTCCGTGTACTCCACCATCGCCCACCTCCAGAAACCCGTGGCCGCCCCACCCGGTCCTGCCCGCCCACGTCTCGTGGAAATGTGCTCGGCGTGATCATTCGCCGGCCTTGTCAGGGACGCTAACGCCGGTGTACGAAGCCGTCAATGTCCGCCGGCTTCGTACACCGCATCACATCCGACCACCTAAGTTACTTTAAATCAATCAGATATCCTTACCCACCTTGACCGCCAGATCCACGCAGCGGCAGGAGTAGCCCCACTCGTTGTCGTACCAGGACAGCACCTTCACCATACGGTCGCCCACGACCATGGTGGCAAGCAGGTCGACGATGGAGCTGGCGGGGTTGCCGGTGTAGTCCACGCTGACGAGGGGCTCGTCGGAAACGGCGAGGATACCCTTGAGGGGCCCGGCGGCCGCTTCGCGGAATGCCTCGTTGACGGCGTCCACCGTGACGTCCTTCTGCACGTCGACGGTGAGGTCGACGATGGAGACATCGGGCGTGGGGACGCGCATGGACATGCCATCGATCTTGCCCTTGAGCTGAGGCAGGACGAGCCCGGTGGCCTTGGCGGCGCCCGTGGTGGTGGGGATGATGGACATGGCGGCGGCGCGGGCGCGGCGCAGGTCCTTGTGGGGCAGGTCGAGGATCTGCTGATCGTTGGTATAGGAATGGACGGTGGTCATGATGCCCCACTCGAAGCCGAAGCGGTCCAGGATGACCTTGGCGACGGGCGCGAGGCAATTGGTGGTGCAGCTGGCGTTGCTGATGATGTGGTGCTTGTCGGGGTCGTAGGCATCGTCGTTGACGCCCAGGACGACGGTGATGTCCTCGCCCTTGGCGGGTGCGGTGATGATGACCTTCTTGGCGCCGGCGGTGAGGTGCTTGGCCGCGTCGTCGCGAGTGCGGAAGCGGCCGGTGGCCTCGAAGACGATGTCGACGCCCAGGTCGGCCCACGGCAACTCGGCCGGATCCCTGAGGCTGGTGACGCGGATCTCGTCGCCATCGACGATGAGGGCGTCATCCCGGGCCTCGACGGTGCCCGGATAGGCGCCATGCACGGAGTCGTAACGCAGCAGGTGCGCCAGGGTGCGGCTGTCGGTGATGTCGTTCACGGCGACGAAATCCAGGTCCGCCCCACCTGCCTTCGCCGCCCGTAGCACATTTCGGCCGATGCGGCCGAACCCGTTGATCGCAGCGCGAATCGCCATGGATTAACCCCTCTGGGAAAGTTGTTTCAGCTTTCGGTCAAACGTCGGGCGTCCAACGCCCGTGCAAACGTGACGAGGCTGACGCAACGTGCGCCGGCCTCGACGAGTACTCCGCTGCATTCGACGGCGGTGGCGCCGGTGGTCAGCACGTCATCCACGAGGATGACGTGGGCGTCCCGGATCCTGCGTTCGGCGCCGTCCGCCGCATGAAAAGCTCCCGCCACGTTAGCCCGCCGGGCAGCCGGCTGCAAGGTGGTCTGGCTGCCGCGGCCGGGGCTCCGTGCGAGCAGGGGCAGCACCTGCCGTCCCGTGCCTCGCGCGAATGCCTGGGCGATGAGGGACGCCTGGTTGTATCCCCGGGCGCGCTCGCGTTGCCGGGTTGTGGGAACGGGCACGACGATATGCGCTTCGCCGTCCACGTCCGGAGGCAGAGCCAGCGCCGCCATCCGCTCACCCATGAAGGGGCCCAGGGCGCTCCAGCCGCGGTACTTCAGTTGATGCACGATTCGGTCCGCCGGCGGGTGCAGAAGACACGCGGAACGGGCGCTGCGCAACGCGGCGGGCCAGTTCTCGCATTCCCGGCAGGTGGGGCCGGCTTCGCGGCCCGTGCGGAGCCGTGGCGCGCCGCACCGGGGGCACGCGGGCGCGGGCAGCGATCGCAGGCGACTCCGGCATCGCCCGCAAACGAGCCGTGCGGCGTCACCAGGGGCGATGGGCCCGTCGCAGGCCAGGCAGACGGGCGCGAAAACGAAGTCCAGAAGCTCGTGGGCGAGCCGCCGCAGAATTCGCCGATCCATGGTCCGGAAGGTGGCCGGAGCCCGGGGCGAGGCCATGGCAGAATGGGCAAGGACGCCCGTGTGTTGCCGTGTTGAGCGCTATCGGACGCCCTGGAGGGCTGAGCGCATCGCGTCCACGGGCGCCGGCCGCCCCCACCAACGGGCGAAGGAAGCGGCGCCCTGCCCCAGCAGCATGGCGATGCCGTCGGCAGCAGGCAGGCCGCGCTCGCGGGCGGAGCGGATCCACCGGGTCCCGCCGGGGGCATACACGAGGTCCATCACGGCATCGACCCGACCCAGCCGGTCCAGCTCGATGGGCGGCTCGTCGCCTGGTGCCAGTCCCAGGGGGGTGGCGTTCACAACCAGGTCGAAGTCCCGGCCGGCGGCCTCCCCCGGTCCGACCAGGGTGATGCGTGCATGCGGCGGATCGAGGGTGTCCCGCAACGCGGCGGCCCGGCCCGGCGACCGGTTGCGCAGCCAGATGCCGTCGGCGCCGGCGTCCAACAATGCCAGGACGACGGCGCGCGCGGCGCCGCCGGCTCCCGACAACAGGACCCGTGCGCCCGCGGGCGGCCCGATGAGCTCGCGCACGGCGTTGTCGAAGCCGGCCACGTCTGTGTTGTCGCCGCAGATGTGGCCGTCTTCCAGCCAGAACGTGTTGCAGGCACCCGTGCGTTCCACGGCGGCCGTGGCGCGGTCCAGGACCGCCGCGGCGGCCATTTTGTGGGGCACGGTGACGTTGCCGGCGCCGCCGGCATGGGCGATGCCACGCAGCAGGCCGGGAAGCCCGTCGTCGTCGCAACGCAGGGCGACGTAGACGCCGTCCACACCCGCGGCCCGGAATGCCGCGTTCTGCATGGCGGGCGACAGCGAATGCTCTACCGGGTCGCCCAGGAGTGCGACGAGGCGGGTGTGCGCGCCAGGAGCCACGGAATCGGTCGTCAGGGCGCCAAGATGGGTTCGAGGTGATCGAGCATGGCATCGATGGCCGTCTGGAGCCGGTCGCGCGTGGCGCGGTAGAGGTCCAGGTCGCCGAGGATCGGGTCGGGCACGGGCCGCCCGGCCTCCGGCCCGTCGAGGAACTCCGTGATCAGGGACGTCTTCCCTTCCCCGGAAAGGCGCTCGGCGGCATCGATGTGGGCCGGCCCCATACCCAGGATGAGATCGGCCCAACGTACGCGGTCCTCGGTGAGCTGGGACGCCCGGTGCTGGTCCAGGCTCAGGCCCAGCTCGGCGACGGCCGCGCGCGCGTTGTCCGCGGCAGGCTCCCCCACCGCCGCCGCGATGCCGGCCGAGTCGAGCGCCACGTTGGCGAAGCCCCGGCGCGCCACGGCGTCCCGTGCCAGCGCCAGCGCCATGGGGCTGCGGCAGGTGTTGCCGGTGCACACGAACAGGATGTTGTAGGTCGTGCCGCCGGATCCGGGCTGCATCCTGGATTCAGTCATGCGCCAGCTCGACGATCCGTTCGATGTTGTGAATGGGGACCGCACCTGCGCGAACAACGCGTGGCGTGGGCGCGGCGCAATCCAGGATGGTGGATGGGGCCGACGGAGGCAACGTTCCGCCGTCCAGGACCATGGCGTCGGCCACGTCTCCCCCGAACGCCCGCGCGGCGGCCGCCGCCTCCAGCGACGGCGGCTGTCCGTGCCGGTTCGCGCTGGTGGACGTCACGGGTCCGCCGCACGCGGCCAGGATCGCGGCCGCCGAAGGATGGGGTGACACGCGCACGGCGACGGCACCGGACCGGCTTCGCACGGCTCGGGGGAATCGCTCCGCCGGGTCCGCCAGCGCCAGCGTGAGGGGACCCGGCCAGAACGCGTCGGCCAGCCGGCGCGCCGCATCGGTCCAGGCCAGCTCAGGCACGTCGCCCGGGTCCCGGATGAGAAGCAGGAACGGTTGGTCGGGGCCGCGGTCCTTGAGGCGAGTCAACCGCCCGAGGGCCTCCGGCACGAGGGCGCAGCCGAAGCCGTACACCGTCTCCGTGGGATAGGCAATCACACCGCCTCCTCGGAGGTGGCGCCGGAGCCGCCCCGCTGCGGCCTCCCACTCCGCCGGTCCGTGGTAGGGCAGCGTCAACACCTCAGCCACGCCGGTTTCGCTCCCTCAGCAGCGCCTCGGCCACGGCAAGATCTGGTTCGGTGGTGACCTTCAGGTTGGAGCGGTCGCCTTCCACCACGACGACTCGCCCGCCGTAATGCTCCACGAGCGCCGCGTCGTCCGTGGCCGCGACCCCGTCGGCGGCCGCACGCCGGTAAGCGTCCGCGACCATGACCCTCGGGAACGCCTGGGGCGTCTGCGCCTGCCACAGGCGGCTGCGATCCGCCGTCCCGGTGATCACGCCGTCCGCCACCTCCTTGAGCGTGTCCGCGACGGGCACCGCCACCACCGCGCCGACCCCCGTGGCCGCCGTGGCGATGGCGCGTTCGATGACCGCCTCCCGCACCAGGGGCCGTGCTGCGTCGTGCACGAGCACGACAGCGGCCTCCTCCGGCACCGCGGCGAGCCCCGCGCGCACGCTGTCGCCCCGGTCTTCGCCTCCCGGCACCGTGCGGATGCGAGCATCAAGCGCGGCGAGCCAGGCCGGCGGCTCCGGGTCGTCCGGGGGCAGCACCACCACCACCCACTCGACCGACGCCTGCGCCAGGAACGGCCTCAACGCGTGGAGCAGCAGGGGCTCTCCAGCCAGCTCCACGTACTGCTTGCGGACGCCGCCCATGCGCCGCCCCACCCCGCCCGCCGCCACGACCACCGCCGCGCGCACGCTCATCGAAACAACGCCTTCACCAAGTCCTGCACCCGATCCACCGGTGTGACCTCCAGGCCGTCTACGACGCCCGCCGGCCGGCCGCGCGAAGGCAGGTACGCGCGCCGGAAGCCCATACGTGCCGCCTCGGCCAGGCGCCGATCCACCTGGCCGATGGCCCGCAGCTCGCCCCCCAGCCCCACCTCGCCCAGCAACACCGCGTCGCCCGGAACGGGACGGTCGAACACGCTGGACGCCAGGGCCGCCACCACCGCCAGGTCCGCGGCGGTCTCCGTAACACGTACGCCGCCCGCGACGTTGAGGAACACGTCCAGCTCGCCGAAAGCCAGCCCCGCCCGCTTTTCCAGCACGGCCAGCAGGAGCGCCAGACGCTGGCGATCGAAGCCGGTGGACACCCGCTGCGGCGCGCCGTAGCTGGTCCGCCCGCACAGCGCCTGCACTTCCACGAGCAGGGGACGCGTGCCTTCGATGGCCGGCACCACCGCAGATCCGCTCACGTCCCGGGCCCGGTCGTGCAGGAACAGCTCGGACGGGTTCGTCACCGGCTCCAGGCCCCGGCCGGTCATTCGGAACACCCCGATCTCGTCCACGCCGCCGAACCGGTTCTTGGTGGCGCGCAGCACACGGTGGTCCAGGCTGCGGGCGCCCTCGAAGTAGAGGACGGTGTCCACGATGTGCTCCAGCGTCTTCGGGCCCGCCACCGAACCGCCCTTGGTCACGTGGCCCACCAGGAACACCGCCGTCCCGGATTCCTTTGCGTAGCGCTGGAGCCGCGCCGCGCATTCGCGAACCTGCGTCACGTTGCCCGGGGCGCCGTCCAGCTCTTCCGTGTAGGCCGTCTGGATGGAATCGACGATGAGCACGTCCGGCGTACGCCCTTCCGCAGTGTCCAGGATGCCGCCCAGCTCCGTCTCGCCCAGGAAGGACACCTGCGTCGCGGGCTCAGCCAGGCGATCCGCACGCATACGCACCTGCGCTGCCGACTCCTCGCCCGACACGTACAAGGTCGGGTGGCCCGCCGCTTCCAGCCGCGCCGCCACCTGGAGCAGCAGCGTGCTCTTTCCGATGCCCGGCTCGCCTCCCAGAAGCACCAGAGAACCCGGCACGACGCCGCCTCCCAGCACGAAGTCCAGCTCCGTCAGGCCCGTGGACCAGCGTGCCCGGGCCGTTTCCTCCACGTCCGCCAGGCGAACGGGCGCGGTCTCACGCCGGGCACGCGTAGACGCCGGGCCCCGCCCACGCGAGGATGACTTCCCCTTCCCCACCGGCTCCTCGACAAGCGTGTTCCACGCCCCGCACGCCGGGCACTGGCCTTGCCAGCGCGGGGTCTCGTTGCCGCAGTCGGTGCAGAAGTAGGCGGTGCGGGTCTTAGGCACGGCAGTCGTGTTGGGAGTCGGGGTCGTCTTCGTCTTTGTTCAACGCCGCGTGCATCGCTCGCTCGGACTCGCGGTGGGTGCCGGTGGCCGTCCCGCGCACGTGGTCGTCCCCGGCCTCCAGAGCAGGCCCGAAAACGCCGCCTCGAACGAAGACGACCACGAAAACGAAGACGACGACGCTAGAAGGGCTCCTGCGGCGTGAAGGCCTCGAAACGCGTGGACTCCTTCCGGAAGTAAAGGTCCACCGTGCCCGTGGGGCCGTTGCGCTGCTTGCCGATGATCAGCTCCGCCTTGCCGACGATGCCTTTCTCCTCGGCTTCCATGTCGGAAACGTAGTATTCGGGGCGGTACAGGAACATGACCAGATCGGCATCCTGCTCCAGGGATCCGGACTCGCGGAGGTCGGACAGCTGGGGGCGGTGGTCGCTGCGCTGCTCCGGCGCCCGGGAGAGCTGGGAAAGCGCGATGATGGGCACGTGCAGCTCCTTGGCCAGGGCCTTGAGCCCGCGGCTGATCTCGCTGACCTCCTGCTGCCGGTTCTCGGCAGTCGAGCCCTGCATGAGCTGCAGGTAGTCCACGATGATGAGCCCCAGCTCCGGCTGTTCCGCCTTCAGGCGTCGGGCCTTGGCACGCATTTCCAGCACGGACAGCACGCCGGAGTCGTCGATCCAGATGGGTGCCGTGTTGAGGTGGCCCGCCGCCTGGGCCAGGCGCACGTAGTCGTCATCGCTGAGGCGGCCCCGCAGCAGGCGGCCGAGATCCACCAACGCCTCGGAGCACAGCATGCGCTGCACCAGCTGCTCCTTGGACATTTCCAGGGAGAACAGCGCCACGGGCGTTTGCTGGGCGATGGCCGCATGGAGCGCCACGGTCACCACCATGGCCGTCTTGCCCATGCTGGGGCGCGCCGCCAGGATCACCAGGTCGCCGCGCTGGAAGCCGCCGGTCTTGCCGTCCAGGTCCGTGAAGCCCGTGGACACGCCGGTGATGCCGCCCTGGGCCGCCTGAAGCTGCTCGATGCGCTCGAAGGTGGGGTACAGGATCTTCTTGATCCAGACGAACCCCTCCCGCTCGTGGGATTGGGCGACCTGGAAGACCTTGTGCTCCGCTTCGTCCAGCACTTCCTCGACGGAACGCTCGCCCGGCTCGTAGGCATCCCGGATGATCTGGGAGGAGGCTTCGATCAGCCGGCGCAGCAGTGCCCGCTCCCGGATGATCCTGGCGTGGTACTCGATGTTGGCGGCCGTCGGCACGGCGTCCAGCAGCTCCGCCAGGTACGGCAAGCCGCCGGCGGAGTCCAGCTCCTCGGTCTTCTTGAGCTCCTCGGAGACCGTGACCGGGTCCACGACGTTGCCATGCTGGAACAGCCGGGCCATCGCCCGGAAGATGCGACGGTGGCCCTCCCGGTAGAACATGCCGTCGTCGACGACCTCGACGGCCTTGGCCACGGCGTCGGCGTCGATGAGCATGCCGCCCAGCACGCTCACCTCCGCTTCCATGGCGTAGGGCGGCTGCCGGTCCGCGGCCGGCGATGCGGTCACGCTCTGTCGCTCAAAGCTGTCCATCAAGGACCTGTCGAAGCAGCTGCAGGTCCTGCCACGCCGCCGCCGTCATGTTGGGGCTGCGCAGCAGGTACGCCGGGTGATAGCTCGCAATCAACGGGATGCCGCGGTACGCATGCACCGCACCACGCAACCGTCCGATGCTGACATCACGCTCCGTGAGGGTCTGCGCGGCGAACTTGCCGACGGCCAGCAGGACCCGCGGCGCGATGATCTCCAGCTGGCCGTGGAGGTACTCCGAGCACGTCGCCACCTCGTCGGCCATGGGGTTGCGGTTGTCCGGCGGCCGGCATTTCAGGACGTTGCAGATGTACACGTCCGCCCGCCGCAACCCGATGGACATCAGCATCAGATCCAGTAGCTTGCCCGCCTGCCCGACGAACGGCAAGCCCGTCCGGTCCTCCTCCGCGCCCGGCGCCTCTCCCACCACCACCACGTCCGCCGCCGGGTTGCCCACGCCGAACACGACCGAGCGCCGTCCTTCGTGGAGTCGGCAGCGGGTGCAGACCGACGCCCGCTCCTGGAGCACAACCAACTCCCGCGGGGCCTCCGGCGCTGCCCCGCCATCCACCGCCCCACCAACCGCCGCTCCTCCTGACCGACGACTGGCCTCCACGGGCGTGCCGTCGGGCAAAGGCCCTCCCGCCGCGCCCTCACCGCGCACAGCCTCCGCGGACGCGGCCTCGCCGGGCGCCCGGAGCGACGCGGCGGACCCGGCCTCTTCCGGCCCCACCGACGGTCGTCGGCCGTCGGTCGCCGGTCGCAGAAGCCGCAAGGCTTCGGCCGCCGTCATGTTATCGAGAAACACCTCGTGCTCGCCCAGCTCGAGACGCTGCTGCAGGTAGGTGCGAAGAAGTCGCCGGTCGACGCTCACGCGCCCTCCCCGGCGAAGACAGCCTGGCCGGAAACCGACGGCGGCCGTCGGGCGTCGGGCGTCGGTCGGACCGCCCTCACGCCCGGTCCGTCAGCAGGGTTTCGAGGTGGTCCAGGATGCGCTCGGCGACCTCGTCCTTGGGCAGCAGCGGCAGGGCCTCTTCGGCGCCGTCCCGGTCCAGGATGACGACTTCGTTGGTGGAGACTCCGAAGCCGGAACCGGGCCGGGTGGCGTCGTTCACGACGATGAGATCGAGGTGCTTGTCCTCGAGCTTCCGAAGGGCGTTGGCCCTCACGTCTTGCGTTTCCAGGGCGAAGCCGATGAGCACCGCCCCTTCGGGCATGGCGGCGCGCGCCCCCGCGAGGATGTCGGCCACCGGCTCCAGCCCGACGGAGGCGGGAGCGTCGTGTTTCTTGATCTTCTGCGAAGCAGGCCCGGCGGGACGGAAATCCGCCACGGCTGCGGCCATGATGAGCGTGTCGGCGTGGGCGACGGCGGTGCGCACAGCGTCATCCATCTGCGCGGCGGTCTTCACGGACACCAGCCGCGGACCGGCGGGCGGCGCCACCTGGGACGGTCCGGAGATCAGCGTGACACGTGCGCCCCTGCGCCACGCCGCGGCCGCCAACGCGAATCCCATGCGGCCGGACGAATGGTTGGACAGGAACCGGACGGGATCCAGAGGCTCCTGCGTGGGCCCGGCCGTCACCACGACGTCGCGGTCCCGCAATGGACCGGGCGCTTCCAGCACCCGCCCGATGTGCTCGATGATGCGGTCCGGCTCCACCATCCGCCCGGCCCCTTCCCCTTCGTCGTACGCCAGCGGACCGATGCCGGGCCCCACGAGCTCGTAGCTGAACGCGGCCTGCAGATGGTCGGCGTTGGCCTGCGTCTGGGGGTGGGCCCACATCCGATCGTTCATGGCGGGGCAGACGAGGACGGGGGCTTTGGTCGCCAGGAGCACGGCGCCCAGCAGATCACTGGAGCGGCCGGCCGCTGCGCGGGCGAGGAAGTCGGCGGTGGCCGGCGCAATGCAGATCACGTGCGCCTCGCGGGCGAGGCGGATGTGGTCGAGGGCGCAGCCGGGCTCGAGGATGTTCCGATGCACGGGACGGCCCGTGACGCCCTCGAAGCTCAGGGGCCCCACGAACTGTGTCGCGGCGTCGGTCATCACCACGTCGACCTCGGCACCCAGCAGGGTCAGGTCGCGCGCCAGCTGGACCGCCTTGTACGCGGCGATGCCGCCCGTGACGCCGAGCAGCACGCGGCGGTTCCGCCATGGACGCCGCGGGGTGCGGTCCGGTGCTCCCCGCCGCAGCTCCATGGCGGGTTACAGGCCTTTCTTGCGGCGGTTGATCAGTCGGAATTCGATGTCGCCGCCGGTCTGGGCGCCCAGGGCCCGCGTGGTGAGCTTCTCGCGGCCTGGCTCCGGCGCGGCTTCCAGGGGCAGCGCATTCAACTCACGGGCGTACTTGGCGGCCACCAGCACGCCCAGGTACTTGCTGCCCGTGTTCTTCGCCACGTCCTTCGGAACGAACACGATCATCCAGCGCTCCTTTCCAGCAGTTCACGAAGCTGTCTGTCGAAACTGGCGACGAAGGCTTCCGCGTTGCGGAGCCGGGAGACCCGGCTGCCTTCGGCGCGTATGATCCCCTCCACGCGAGCGACGGCCGCGTCCAGGTCGTCGTTCACGACGACGTGGTCGAACTCGGAAACGGCCGCGATCTCCCTGCGTGCGTTCTCGAGCCGCCGGCGCCGCTCCTCCACGTTCTCGCTGGCGCGGCCGCTCAGCCGGCGGTTCAGCTCCTCGACGCTGGGCGGCACCAAGAAGATGAGCAGCGCCTGGGCGAACACCCGCCGTACCTGCCGTGCCCCCTGCACATCGATGTCCAGCATGACAAGCTTGCCCTGCTCCAGCGCGCGTGTGACTTCACGTCGCAGCGTGCCGTAGCGCTTGCCGTGCACGACGGCCCATTCCGCCAGCTCGTTCGCCGCGATCATGCGGTCGAACGTGTCGTCATCGACGAAATGGTAGTCCTGGCCCGGCATCTCCCGTGGCCGGGGCGCACGTGTCGTCGCGGACACCGAGAACACGATATCGTCGTTCCGCTCCACCAACGCGCGGGCGATCGTCGTCTTGCCGGCGCCACTGGGCGCGGCGATCACGACCGGAAACGCCGCACGCTCGAAGCTCACTCCACGTTCTCGACCTGCTCGCGCAGACGCTCGATCTCGTTCTTCATGCTCACGACGCGCTGCTCGATGGCCGCGTCGTTCGCCTTGGACCCGATCGTATTCGCTTCCCGGTGCATCTCCTGCACCAGAAACGCCAGCCGCTTCCCTACCGGCTCGGAGGCGTCCTCGTCCAACAGCGTCCGGAAATGCTCGATGTGCGAGCGCAGCCGCACCGTTTCCTCGCTGATGTCCCACTTGTCCGCCAGCAGTGCGATTTCCCGGGCCAGCCGCTCCTCGTCGATGTTCACGCCCTCCGCCAGCTCGGCGACGGCGCGGCGCAGCCGGTCCCGTTCCGCAACCAGCCGGGTGGGCGCGTGCTCTTCCACCACGGCCAGCTCCCGTTCCAACGTGGCGAGCCGCTCCTCCAGATCCGCGTGCAACCGCCGGCCTTCGTCCTCGCGCATGACTACAAGCGCCTGCATGGCCGCGAGGGTCGCCCGGCGCACCTCGTCCTCCTGCAGCTCCGGGCCCGCCTCGTCATCCCGCACGATCACGTCGTTGAACCGGCTGATGAGCGACAGGTCCACCTCGCCCGCCAGGTCCAGCTCTTCCTTCATCGCGCGGAAGATCTCCGCGTATTGCCGGGCCCGGGCCACATCCAGCTTCAGCGTCGGGGCCGAGCCTTCCCCTTCATCCGTGGCCAGCCGCAGCGAGAAGTTTGCGTGGCCGCGCGCGATGGTGGTGCGCAGCCACTCCCGGACCTGAGGCTCGAATCGCTCCAGGCCGTTGGGCAAACGGATGTTGACACTGAAAAAACGGTGGTTGACCGTCTTGACCTCGGCCCGCAGCCGCCCTGCCGGCGTGTCCCGCTCCGCCTCGCCGAAGCCGGTCATGCTCCGGATCATTGCGCCTCCCGATGCGGTCGAAGGTATCCAAAACGGCTTTTGCGGTCAACGCGACGGGCGCTCTGTCGGCCGCCGGCCGCCCGTCCCGGATGGAGCCGGTGGACGGCGGGCGAACAACCGGTCGGGGTCAGTTGTGGAACGTCCACTTGACGCCGTAGTAGGTGCGTTGGACCGGGAAGATGTGGCCCGGGATGTCGTATTGCTCGACGCGATAGCCCAGGAACTGCCAGCGCACGAACGCCCGCACGGTCAACACCCGGATCTGGAGAAAGTAGTCCCAGGGATTGAGGGGCGGGATCGTGACGACGGAGCCATCGGTCGCCGGTTCCAGGAACGCGCCCCGGCTCTGCCGCTCCAGGCGGGAGTAGATCTCCAGGTGGCCGCTGGCGAGCGGCAGCCAGTGCACCACCAGGGCCGCACGCCAGCTCTGGTTGGGCAGGTAGATGGTCGCGGGCGGCTTCGTGGTCCGTGTGAGGGCCCCCTCCAGCCAGACCGGTGCCCAACCGGTGGGCACGCGGGCAGACACCTCCAGCAGATCCTGTTTCGCGCCAGGGTACCAGTGGGCGTTCTGATCGAAGGGCAGGCCCAGGGACCGCGTGGAATCGTTGTCGAGGCGGATGCCCGCCGCGCCCACCTGGAAGCCACCCCAACCGATGTTGACGCCGGCGCGCAGGCTGCGGCCCTCCTGGAAGACGGGCCCGGGTTCCCCGGCGAACGGCACGCCCGTGCGCCCGGCCGTCGCCTGGACGAACGGCTGAATGCCGAGGAGAGGCCCGAGCGCCGCCCGCGCCCCGAAGTTCGTGGCGCTCCCCGCGGCACCCCAGTCCTGCCACTGGACGAAGCCGCCGCCGGAAAAGCCCGCGACGGGCCCCAGCGCCAGGGACGCCCGCGCCGTCGTCGCGGGCAGATCATCCTGTGTGCGGTGATCCACCAACCCATCCACCTCCAGCGGACCCTTCTGATAGCCAGCCCGCAGGCCCGCCTGCAAGGTGGATCGGCGGATGAGCTCCGAGGCGACGGTATCCTCGACGGACGACGCACCCACGAAGGTCTCCGCGACGAGCCCCGGCGCCAGCTGGCGGCGGAGGCGTCCCACCCAGTCGCTGCGGGACAGCTTCCCGGCGCCCAACCCCTGGTCCCGGCTCATCGTGCGCCGGCGCAGCTCCAGTTGCAGGGCCGTGGGACCGGAGATCAGGCTCCATTTGCCCCACAACGACATCCGGTTGCCGGGCCCGTCCGGGCCGATGCCGTCCGTGCCGAGCCGCTCGAACGCCACGGCGACCGGTGTGCCCAGCAGGCTCGGAAACCGCACGCTGCCACGGAAGAGGTTGGTATTCTGGTCACCCGTGCCCGCTTCGATCTGCGTCTCGCTGTGGGGCCTCTCGGGGGAAAAGGTCCACAGCTCGATGCGGAGCCGGTCCGCCCAGCGTTCCACACGCACGCGTTCCAGCTGGTTCAGGCCGATGCCGGACAGGTCGAAGGTCGGCGTGTCCATGGCATCCAGGGGGAATCCGTCCAGCGTGATCTCGACCCGCCCGAATCCGCCGCCCGGTGGCAGCACGACCTCCGGCTGATCGAACACGCCGGAGCGGAGGGTCAGGACGCTGGGAATACGTTCCAGCAGGTCGGCCAGGGAGAAAGCCCCGCTCCTCAGCAGGTCCTGCCGGTCCCACTCCCACGCGCCCCGGCTCCACCCCACGAGGGTGTCCCGCGGCATGGGCACCATCTGCGGCGGCGGCTTCAGCGTGTCGGCCGCGGCGGAGTCCTGGGCCGCGGTGTCCTGGACAACCGTGTCGCCGGGGGCGAGGCGACCGCCGAGGGTGTCGCGAGGCAGGGTCCGTCGGAGCGTGTCGGGCCGGGGCGTGGGCGGCTGTTGGGCAACGGCACCGGACACGCCGGATGCCAGCAGCCCGAAGAGGATGACCCCCGCCCGCAGCCCGAAGCGTCGACCTGCCGCCAGGCTCAGCTTTCCGCCCGTGCCTTCACCCATTCCACGAACAGTCGCGTCGGGATCCCCGTGGGCCCTTTGCGCAGATACGAGAGCGCATCGTCCTTCCATGCGACGCCCGCCACGTCCAGATGCGCCCAGGCCCCCTCGCCGGCAAACTCGCGCAGGAACCACCCGGCCGTGATGGTGCCGGCGGGCCGCCCGCCCGTGTTCTGGATGTCCGCGACGGCGCTGTCCAGCTGCCGGCGATACTCGTCCCACAGAGGCAGCGGCCAGCAGCGCTCTCCGGTGCGCTCGCCCGCGGCACGCACCTCGTCCACCAGGGCGTCATCGTTGCCCATGAGACCGATGGCGTTGTGGCCGAGGCCGATGATGACGGCACCGGTGAGCGTCGCCGCGTCCAGGATGGCGCGGGGCTGGTAGCGTTGCACGTACGAAAGGGCGTCGGCCAGGATCAGCCGGCCCTCCGCGTCCGTGTTGATGATCTCGATGGTCTTGCCGGAGTGGCTCCGCACGACGTCCCCGGGCTTCACCGCCTTGCCCGAAGGCAGGTTCTCCGTGGACGGTACCACGCCAACCACGTTCACCGGCAACCCGAGCGCTGCGACGGCCCGCATGGCGCCCAGCACCGCCGCCGCCCCGCCCATGTCGTATTTCATCTCCTCCATCTTCAGCGCCGGCTTGATGGAGATGCCGCCCGAATCGAACGTCACGCCCTTCCCCACGAGCGCCACGGGCGGCTCGCCCTCGGGACCGCCGCGGTACTCCAGCACGATGAGCCGGGGCTCTTCTTCCGATCCCTGCGCCACGGCCAGCAGAGCGCCCATGCCCTCGTTGTGCATGGCGGCCCGGTCCAACACCATGATGCTCAGGTCGAATTCCGCCGCGATGCCGTGGGCCACGTCCGCCAGGTGGGACGGCGTCGCGATGTTGCCGGGCCGCGCGGCCAGCTCCCGGGCCAGGTTCTCCGACTCCGCCACGATGCGGCC
>CAZUFP010000007.1:51661-91065 GCA_964619835.1 uncultured Gemmatimonadaceae bacterium
TCCGCCTGCCGAACCCCCGTGCCCACCGCCCGGCGCACGCGTTCCATGTCCAGCGCTTCCCGCTTGCCCAGTCCGACCAGCAGGACGCGCTCCGGACCGCCTGCGGCGGGGTACAGGAGCAGCGACTCGTCCGGGCGAGCCCGGAAATCGCCGCTCTCGCGGACCCGCGACACGGCGCCGGCCAACGCCTCGTCCACCGCGGCGGCGTCCGCCGCCAGGGCTTCGTCCTGGAACACCGGCAAGGCAAGCAGCGGCGTGTCCAGCTTCGCCGCGCCAGCCCCGTCGATGGTGATTGCGAATGGATCCATGTTTTATTTGCCCATGTGCTGAACGATCGCTCCGGCGAACTCCAGGGTCTTCAACGGCATCGCGCCATCCATCCGACGCTCGAAGCCATCCATGCTGTACCGGCAAAGGCGCGCCGGGGGTCCATCGCACGGCCCGGATGCAAGCGCACGGGTCCGGTATTGCCCGGCATGGTCCATCTCGCGCCTAGGGCCGTTGATCGATCGGCGGTACGGCGCGCTCCGCCGGCCCGGCGTACTCTGCACGCGGCCGGATGAGGCGATTGTCGGCCAGTTGCTCCATGGCGTGGGCCGTCCAGCCGGTAACGCGCGCACAGGCGAACACGTTGGTGAACAGGTCCACCGGGATCCCCAGCGTGCTGTACACCGACGCGCTGAAGAAATCGACGTTCGGGTAGATCTGCTTGCCACGCTTCCGCATCTCCGCGTCCATGACCTCCACCACCCGGTCAGAGATGCGCAGCCACCTGGATCCATCACTCCCGCCCAACCCGCGGGCCAGGTCACGCAGGATCGGGGCGCGGGGGTCCAGGGCGCGGTACACCCGGTGTCCGAACCCCATGATCTTCTCGTTGCGATCCAGCGCAGCGTGGATCCAGGACTCCACCCGGTCCACGTCCCCGATGTCCTGGAGCATGCGCATGACGCGTTCGTTGGCGCCGCCGTGTAGCGGTCCCTTCAGGGTCCCGATGGCCGACGTCACCGCGGAGTACAGGTCCGCCAGCGTCGCGATGGTCACGCGCGCAGAGAACGTCGATGCGTTCATGCCGTGCTCCGCATGAAGGATCAGCGCCACGTCGACGACGCGTGCCTGCTCGGGCTCCGGGTCCGTGCCCGTGAGCATGCGCAGGAAACTGGCCGCGATGCCTTCGTCGGGCTGCGGCTGAACCGGTTCGCGACCCGCTCGGACCCGGGCGATGGCCGCCGTGATCACGGGGAGCTGGGCGGTGAGGCGGACGGCCTTGCGCAGATTGGCCGCGTCGGACATGTCTTCGGCGTCCGGGTCCAGCATGCCCAGGGCGGACACCGCGGTCCGGAGGACGGCCATGGGATGCGTCCCGGCGGGGGCCGACCGGACGATGTCCAGCACGGCGTCGTCCAGGGCCAGCGCACCACCAAGCTCGGCACGGAACGCGTCCAGCGCCGCCCGCCCCGGAAGCTCTCCGTGCCAGAGCAGGTGCGCCACTTCCTCGAACGTGGCGTGCGCCGCCAGGTCTTCTATCGAATACCCACCGTATGCCAGCCGGCCCGTTTCACCATCGATGTGGCTCAACCGGGTCCGGGCGACAACGACTCCCTCCAGCCCCGAACCAGCCATTGACGTCGCTTCCTCCAGAACTCGGTGCCGCGCAGCGGCCTCGCGGGGACCGGCCGTAAACCCCGAAAAAAAACAGGGGCGACCACCCCCTCTTCTCTGCGGAGGAAGCCAGCCCCGGAGCTCTCGGGTCCGAACGAGCGGCCCGGCTCGGAGTATAGTGGCGGCCCAAAACCGATGCAAGTCGAAACGCTGGCGCAGGGCGGCGGAACGTGCCATTGATGCCTGTGACGTTTTCAGGCACCATTCGTCTCTATGATGAGTATGGACACGGCCGAAGCGAGCGGCCCCACCGACGCTGATGTGGTGGCGCGGGTGCGGGGCGGGGATGAAGAAGCATTTCGGGTGCTGGTGCGGCGCTACCAGGACGTGCTGTACCGGCATGCGTTGCGCATGACGTCGAGTCCGGATGTGGCGACGGACCTCGTACAGGCGTCCTTCATCAAGGCGTACCGGCACATTCACCGGTGCGAGCCGGCCCGCTTCGGAGGCTGGATCTTCCGGATCGTGTCGAACCGGACGAAGGACTACCTGCGCAGCCGGGGGCGCAAGGACGTCAGCCTGGAAGACGCGCCGATGCAGCAGGGCGAGGAGGACCCGGACCGGGACCTGCACCGCAAGGAGCTGAGGGTGGTCATCGACCGTTCGTTGGCGCAGTTGCCGGAAGAGCAGCGCGAGGCGTTCGTGTTGAAGCACGTGGAAGGCCGGTCCTACGAGGAGATGTCCGGATTGCTGGATGTCTCGGTGCCGGCTCTGAAGATGCGAGTGCACCGGGCGCGTGAATCGCTCCGGTCGCTGATGCAGGAGGTCGTCGAGTGAGAGACGAGTTACAGCGTTACCTGGACGGAGCTCTTCCCCGCGACGCGCTCCCGCCGGAGTTGGCGGAAGAGGCGGCGCGCTGGGACCGGTGGCTGGATGGAGCCGCCGAGATGCGTGAGGACCGGGCGCCGCCCTGGTTGGAGACGGCCGTCATGAGCCAGCTGCCGGAGCGTGGAGGAGCTTTGCGCCGGTTCGCACGTTGGCTGCTGGAACCCAAGACGGTGCGCATCCGCCCGGCCGTGGGTGCAGCCGCCATGGCGTTCGCCCTGGCCGTTCTCATGTTGTGGCCGCAGGCGCCGGCGGTTCAGCCGTTGACCACGACGTCTCCGATGAGCGGCGCGCAGCTGACGTCCACGGGGGGTTCCGCGCGGCCGCTGATCTACGTGCAGTTCGTGTACGCGGGCTCCGCGGCGACATCCGTCGCGGTGGCGGGTGACTTCAACAATTGGGACCCGCACCGTAATATGCTCCAGGATCCCGACGGCGACGGCGTGTGGACCGGCCTGTTCCCGCTGACGCCGGGCGTACACAAGTACATGTTCGTGGTGGATGGGAACCGGTGGGTGACCGACCCGAGAGCGCAAAGCTACGTAGACGACGGTTTCGGTGGGCGCGACGCGCTTGTCTCCATCGGTGCCGGCAAGGCTTCGTCCTGACGCGGCCCGGGACGTGGGCGCTCGTCGTCCTGTCCCTTTCGTTGACGCACCCTGCCCGGGCCATGGGCCAGGACGTTGAATTCTGGCTCGACGGCGGGGCCACCAACGCGCTGCCTCCGGCGAACATCGACACGACGGCCGCCCTGTACGGGATCATGGGCGGCCGTCTGCTCTTCTCCTACGCGCTGGGCGGCACTGAGCTGGCCGGCCGGATGGGGCAGGGCGCCGGCGGCACCACGGCCGCCTGGCTGGCCGGCGAGGCCCGCACCTGGATGGCACGTCGATTCGGACAGACCGTGGGGCGGCTGGAACTGGCGGGTCAGGCCCTCAACTTCACGGATCCGTTCCACTACAGCGTGTATGCAGCGTCCCTGAAACCGACCCTGTCGGGGCGGGTGGGCTCGTTCAGCTACGTCCTGAAAGGCACGGCGGACCTGGGCCGCTGGCAGACGGACGTCGTGGACACCACCGCCATGGGTTCCACGCTTACGACCACGCCCGTCGACGGACCCATGCACGTGCTGGGTGGAACCGTCGAGCTGGGCCGGTCGTTGGGGCCGCTGTGGATCCGGCTGGGCGGTAGGGGTCTGAGCGCCGTCAACGGGGCCGTGGACGGGGAGTTCTTCTCCGGCACGGCGGAGTTGAGGACCAGCCTCGGCCCCATCGGCATCGCCGGCGACGTCACGTTTCAGCGCAACCCCGTCGAAAACGAAACGGGGTACGGCCTGACCCTCGCCTGGAGCCCAGCGCCGTCCGCCGTGCTCCAACTCTACGCCGGCCGGTCCGTCACGGACCCGATGTACGGGACGCAGGGGAATTTCGCCGCGACGCTCGGGCTGTCCCTGCGTGTCGGCCACCGGGAAATGCCGGCGGCGCCGGGCGTGGTCGACTACGGCGCATGGACCGACGCCGGCCGCGAGGTCCGTTTCCGGATTCGCGCTGCGCGGGCGGAGCACGTGGCCCTGGTGGGCGACTTCACGGGCTGGCAGCCGGTGCCGATGCGGCGCGACGGCAGGACATGGACGGCGACCGTGACACTGCAACCGGGTGTGTACCACTTCGGGTTCCAGGTGGACGACCACTGGACGGTGCCCAAGGACGCGCCCGGCATCATGCAGGACGGGTGGGGCCGGACCAATGCCAGCATCGTCATCGAGGAACGGCCGTGACCCGGGACGCCCCTGCTCCGTCTATCAGGGTGGAGGACCACACACGGGGTCCCCGTAGATTGGAATGAGCGATGAAGATGTCAATTCTGCGTGTGGCGTTCGGTACGATCGCGATGGCGGCCCTGGCGGGACAGCTCTCCGCCCAGGAGCCCGCCATGGAGCGTATTCGCGCCGCCCTGCCACCCGATCAGGTTCGCGCGGTCGAACAGGTGCTCGCGCGGGCTCGTGAGCAGAACCTGCCCACGGAGCCGTTGATGGAAAAGGCGCTGGAGGGCGTGGCCAAGCACGCCCCGCCGCTTCTCATCGTCCAGGCCCTCAATCAGCTGTCCCGCCAGCTCGGCGAAGCGCGCGGGCTGTTGAGCAACGGTGCGCCCCCCACCGCCGACGAGGTGGCGGCAGTGGCCGACGCGCTCCGGCGCGGCGTCCCGGCCAACGCCGTTCGTACGCTGCACGAGCAGGCGCGGCCCGGTGAGCCGGTCGCTCTGGCCGTCCATACGCTGGGCGACCTGCTGGACCGAGGCGTGCCGGTAGCTGCTGCGCTGGACGTGTTGAAGGCCTGGCGGGACCAGGGGGCCAACGCGGACCAGCTCCGGGACATTCCGGCCGCGGTGGACGGCATGGTGCGGCGCGGGGAGATGCCGGGCGAGGCAGCTGCTACCCTGGCATCGGGGATGCGCGCAGGCCAACCCGCCGGCGCCATGGGCGCCCGGGGCAACGTCCCGGCCGCAGGCAAGGGACAGCCCGGCATGAACGGGCGACCGCCGGTCCCACCGGGCAGCGGCCCGCCATCCAGCCGGCCGACGCAGCCGGGCCAGCATAAACCACCACCCCAGGGACCGCCGCCGGTGTTGTAGGCCGCAGCGCTGGCTGCCGCCGGTGAACGCCGTCACGGCGGACCGCCGTGCCCCGAGCGAGGGGGCACGGCGGTCCAGCGTTCGGGCGGTCCCCGGTTCCCCTGGCGCGGCCGGCCTTCAGGCGCGAGCGATGTGGGTTTTGCGCCACATGTCCGGATGGAACAGCAGCAGCACGGTGAAGATCTCCAGACGGCCTACGAGCATGAGGAACACCAGCACCAGGTGCGATGCCGGGTCCATCCAGCCGTAGTGGTCGACGGCCCCCACCTTCCCCAGACCCGGCCCGATATTGCCGATGGCGGCGGCGGCCGCCCCCGCGGCAGTGGCCAGGTCGTGGCCCAGCAGGGTGAGCACGAGCACGCCCAGGGCGTAGAGCACCAGGTAGAGCAGCACGAAGGCCAGGACGTTGAGCAACACATCCTCCCGGATGGCGCGCCGGCCCATGCGGGTCACGATGACGGCCCGGGGATTGATGCTCTTGCGCAGCTCGGCGAATCCGTGGCGCAGCAGGATGTTCAACCGCACGGCCTTCATCCCCCCGCCTGTGGACCCGCTCATGCCGCCGACGAACATGAGGAGCAGCAGGAGGAACTGCGCGCCGAACGGCCAGAGCTCGTAGTCGTGGGAAACGAAGCCCGTCGTGGTGGTGATGGACACGACGTGGAACAGGCTGTCGCGGAACGCGCGTTCGAAGCCCAGCGTGGCGTAGCTGCCGCCGAACCAGACGGTGGCCAGAACCACGACGAAGGCACTGCCCAGCACGGCGAGGTAGAACCGGAACTCCGGGTCTTTGATGTACACGTCCGGCCGGCCGGTGAAGGCGCGGTAGTGGTGAGCGAAGTTGATGGCCGCCAGCAGCATGAAGACGATGGTGACGTACTGGATATACGGCGAGAAGGCGGCCAGAGACGCCGTATGCGGAGAGAAGCCGCCGGTGGACAGCGTCGTGAACGCGTGCACGACGGAGTCGAACAGGCCGACGCCGCCCAGCATGAAGAAGACGACCTGGGCCGCCGTCAGGCCGGCGTAGACGATCCACAGCAGCTTGGCCGTCTGGGCGATGCGCGGCTGCAGCCGCTCGGGCGTGGGGCCGGGCACCTCCGCGCGGAAGAGCTGCATGCCGCCCACGCCCAGATACGGCAGGATGGCAATGCCCAGCACGATGATGCCCATCCCGCCGAGCCACTGAGTCAGGCTCCGCCAGAACAGGATGCCGTGGGGCAGCTTCTCCAGCTCTTCGAAGATCGTGGCGCCCGTGGTGGTGAACCCGGAGACGGACTCGAACAGAGCGGAGACGGGCGAGGCCACCGCGTGCGTCAACAGGTACGGAACCGCGCCGGCCACGCCGACGGCGAGCCATGCCAGAGACACGACGGCGTAACCCTCCCGTACGCGGAGCTCCCGGTCCAGGCTCGTGTTCCTGTACGCGGCGTAGCCCACGACGAGGGGGATGGCCGTGGACACCAGCAACGGCACGAAGTCGCCGTCGCCGTACCAGAGGGCCACCAGGGACGAGACGCCGAGGGCGACGCTCACGGCGACGAGTATCAGCCCGATGACGTGGACCAGTACCCGGATACTCACGTGAACAACTGCTCGATCTCGGGGATGGCCTCCGGCAAGGCGAACACCACCACCTTGTCCCCCGCACGGATGGCATCAGAACCCCGCGGCGTGATGACCTCGTTGCCCCGGATGATGGCGCCGATCACGCTGCCGCGCGGGAAGTCCAGGTCCCGGATGGTGCCCTGGGAGACGTGAGACCCGGCGGTCACGTCGAACTCGATGGCTTCCGCATCGATGCCCTTGAGGGTGACGACGGTGGACACGTTGCCCCGGCGCACATAGCGCAGAATGGCGTTCGCCGTTGACAGGCGAGGCGAAACCGCGGCGTCGATGCCCACCCGGCTGACCAGCGGCACGTAATCGAGGCGGTGGATCAGGCTGATGACCTTGCGGGCGCCCTGGGTCTTGGCGAGGAGGCTGGCCAGCATGTTCGTCTCGTCGTGCCCCGTGAACGCCACGAACCCGTCGATGCCCTCCACGCCCTCCATCTCCAGCAGCTCCATGTCGGTGGCATCCGCGTGCAGGACCAGGGCCCGCGGCAGACGCTCGGCCAGCTCGGCGCAGCGCCGCCGGTTCACGTCCAGGATTGTGCAATCCACGTGATGCTCCTCCAGGTGCTGCGCCAGGTAGAACGCCTCATCGCTGCCGCCCGCGATCATCACGCGGCGCAGCTTGAAGCCTTCGTAGCCGGCCATGGCCGGAATGGCCGGCATCTCGGACGTCGGGGCCAGCAGGAAGATCTGGTCGCCTGCTTCGATGCGGCTCTCGCCGCGGGCGATCTCCGTCACCCCGTTGCGCACGATGCCCACGGTCACATAGCGGCGGCCCGGCATGCCCTGGTCCAGCTCCGCCAGAGACCGGCCGGCCACCGGCGCGCCTTCGCGCACCCGCAGGCCCATGAGCTGCACTCTGCCGTCGGCGAAACGCGCCAGGTCCGTGGCCGCTTCGCTGTTCAGGAGCTGGAACGTCTCCCAGGCACACTCCCGCTCCGGATTGATCAACAGGTCGATCCCCAACTGTTCACGGGACAACACGCTGCCCTGCCGGTAATACTCCGGATTGCTGGCCCGGGCGACCTTGAACCGGACACCCAGCCGGGAAGCGGCCAGGCAGGCAACCAGGTTCACTTCATCCTTGCTCGTGACGGCCAGCAGCAGGCGGGCCTGGTGCACCCGGGCTTCCTCCAGCACCGGCACCGCGGCGCCGTTCCCGGTCACCGTCAGCACATCCAGCTGCTCGGCTACGTACTCGGCACGATCCGGATCCGCCTCGATCACCACGACATCGTGGTTCTCTTCCGACAACCGTTCCGCGAGATGGAAGCCTACTGCTCCGGCACCGACAATGACGATCCGCATGGACAGCCTGGGTAGGGGGTCCTGGACCCGGAAACGATGCTCAGAATTCGCCGACCAATACGATCTCGGGCACGAGCTCGTGGCCGAAGCGGCGCTGGACGGCGTCCTGCGCCAGGTCCATGAGCGCGCGCACGTCGGCCGCCGTCGCGCCGCCCAGGTTCACGATGATGTTGGCATGCTTGTGGAAGATCTGGGCGTTCCCGTGGATCCGCCCTTTCAGGCCGCATTCATCGATCAAACGCCCCGCACCCACGCCTTCGATCTTGCGGAAGATCGAGCCGGCACACGGGTACAGCCAGAGATCCGGGTGGCGCTCGTCCCGCCAGGCCAGGTTCTGTCGCACGACCTGACGCAGCGCGTCCTCCGGAGTGGGGTCCAGTGCGAACGTGGCCGAGAGCACCACGTCGTCCCGGTCGTGCAGGACGCTGTAGTCGTAGCCGAAGCGGAAGTAGTCCCGTCCCACGGTCCGCCGCACCCCGTCCACCAGCACCTCCGCCGACTCCAGGACCTCCGCCAGGAAGACGGTGCGGCTGCGGTCCGGCGACAGGAAGTGCAGGTTCTGCCAGACAGCGCCGCCCACCGTGCCGGGAATGCCGACGAAATGGTGCAGCCCGCCCAGTCCGCGCTCCACGGTGGCGGGGATGAGGTCGCGATACACGTCGACGCCGGCCCCCGCCCGGACACGGTGACCATCCAGGAACTCGATGCCGCCCACGTCGCTCCGGATGACCAGACCCCGGAACCCAC
This sequence comes from uncultured Gemmatimonadaceae bacterium, assembly GCA_964619835.1. Classification (GTDB taxonomy): domain Bacteria; phylum Gemmatimonadota; class Gemmatimonadetes; order Longimicrobiales; family RSA9; genus JARRJS01. The sequence goes on from CAZUFP010000007.1 coordinate 60,451, forward strand.
GGTCCGACACGAGGGTGTTCGCCCCGGCACCCAGCAGGAAATACGGAACGCCGAGCTCACGGGCGGCCGTCAACGCCGCCACCAGCTCGTCCCCGGTATGCGCCCGATAGAACAGGTCAGCCGGCCCGCCGATGCGGAAGGTCGTGAACGGCGCCAGCGGCACGGCGCGCTCCAGCCGTTCCGCCCCGAGCCGGTCTGCCAGCCGCCCCGCCGGATCCGCCGCACCATCCCGTTTCTTCACGGCCGATCAGCCCTCATCCTCCCCGGCCAGCGCGTCGGCGTCGCCCGCTGGCGGCAACGCGCCGGCCGCGTCCGCCTCGATCTCGCCGAACAACGCTTCCCCCACGACGCAGTGCCCGGTGACACCCCGGTGGATGAGGAAGCCGGCCGCCGTGCCGAGGACGAGGCCGGCAAAGGACCCGCGCCTGAGAGCCGCCAGGCCCAGCATGCCGCCGGCGATGATGGAGAGCCACCGCTCCGATTCGCCGACGGCCCAGTCGTCCACTACTCGCTCCGTTTCCATGCCGCCTCCCGGTGCCGCGTTCGCCATTCCCACGGGGTCCCCCGTCCTGCCAATGTCTGGGCGGCCCGTACCCGGCGCCAGCCTATTTCATGAACACCCCGCGCACTCCACCGCTGATGAGCGTGGCCACGTTGGTCAGGATGCGCGGGAACGCCAATCCTCCGGGAGACGCCAGGTAGCGCGGCTCCCAGACCGGATCGAATTTCTGCTTGTATTCCCGCAGACCCTGGAAGTTGTAGAAGTGCTCCCCGAACCGGAACACGGTGGCGCTGACCCGAGTCCAGAGCGGCGCCATGGGACGCCACTCCAGTCCGGACAGGGGGGCCATGCCCAGGTTGAACCAGCCGAAACGGCGCTCCTGCCCCCACAACATGAGTCGCAGGAAGAGAAATTCCATCACGTTGGACGGGGCCCCGGGGGCGTACCGCATGAGGTCGATGGTCAGCTCTTCCTGCTCGGCGCCCTCCAGCACGTTGGCGAACGCCACGATGCGCCCCTCCACCCGTACCACGGCGGCCGCCGTCCGGCAGATGTAGTCGTCGCGGAACGCACCCAGCGAAAAGCCCTTCTCCCTGGTGCTCCTGGCCTCCAGCCACGCATCCGAAACGGAGCGCAGCTCTTCCAGCACACCCGGTACGGCGTCCGCGGCCACGATGTCGAATTCGCCCCCTTCCCTCTCCACCCGGCGCAGAGTCTTGCGATGCCCGCTATGCTGGCCGCCCTCGAGGGTGAACTTCTCCAGGGGCACTCGCGCCTCCTCGCCCAGCTTCGTGAGGGTGAGCCCCAGATCGACGTACAGCGGCAGGTTGTCCGGGCGCGCCTGATAGAAGACCGGCCACCCGTCGTGGCGGTCCACGAGCTCCAGGAACGTCCACGCCAGGTCCGCGCGCACATCCTCGGGGCCGAGGGGGTCGCCCATCGTGACCCAGCTGCGGCCTTCGACGGCGTACATCAGGAAGCCGTCGTCGTCCAGCAGAAGCTGCTTGTCCCCCAGCAACGCCAGCCATGCGTACGTCCAACGCGCTTGTTTCACCAGCGGAGCCACGCGTTCGAGGTCCGGTGCGCCACGGCGCACCTCGTGGGCGGACGGCCGCAGCAGGCGAAGCGCGGAGAATCCCAGCACCACCACCAGCGCGCCCACCGTCGCACGCAGAGACCGGGGCGCGTTGGCCGTCAGCGCAAACTGCCACCAGAGCTCGCTGCGGTAGCCCACCTGCCGGAACGCGATGAGACCGAGGCCGCCCGCGGCGAGGAGGGCGCCTGCCACCGCCAGGACCCAGTCGAAGGTGAACGGCTCGGTGAGCAGCGACGCCGGCCGGTAGAACTCGGCACGGGACGCCCACACGGCGGCCAGGATCACCGACAGGACCAGGGCCTCCTCGTAGTCGAGGCCCTTCAGCAGTGAGAAGCCAATACCGGCCACCAGCAGCACCAGCGTGAGGAGGTAGGCGGCGTTCACGCGCCGCTGGAGCCCCCAGGCCAGCACGAGCAGCACGCCGCCCACGACGCTGCCGAGGAAATGGGACAGTTCGATGAGCGGCAGCGGGACGAAGTGGACAAGCGCCCGCAACCGTTGGGGCTCAGCGGGCAGGGCGCCGGAGAACAGAAGGACGACGCCGGCGACGAACACGGCCACGGCAAGGGCCTGCGGCACGACCAGCGACACGCCGCGAGCGAAGTGGGCGGCGGCCCGGGCCATACCCGCCCGCCGCTGGCGCAGCTCGTACACACCGAGGGCCACCGAGCCCACGAGCAGCGGCAGCAGGTAGTAGATGGCCCGGTAGACCAGGAGGGAGCCCAGGACCTGGCTCTCGGGGATCGCGCCGGGCAAAGACACGATGACCACGGCTTCCACCACACCCAACCCACCCGGCACCTGGCTGACCAGGCCCGCGATCTGGGCCAGCAGGAAGATGCCGAGAAAGGCGATGTAGGAGAGCTGGGACCCCTGGGGCAGAAGCACGAACATCACGGCCCCGGCCACCGCCCAGTCCAGCACGCTGACGATCACCTGGGGCACGGCGATGGCCAGGGGCGGCGGTTCCAGGACCCAGCTTCGGATACGCATTGCCGGACGGCGCCGGGCACACCAGACGAGGTAGCCCGTGGTCATGAGCAGCAAGACGGCGCCAAGGGGGCGCGCCGCGCTGATAGGCACCCGCAGGTGATCCGGAACATCCACGGGCGCGGCCAGGAAAACCACACCGGCCAGGGTGGCGAAGCCCAGCCAGAACGTGGCCGTGTAGAACGTGACCAGATCGCGGACTTCGGCGAAGCTGAGCCCCCAGCCGGAGTACAGGCGATAGCGCAGCGGGGCGCCGGTAAGCAGCGGGAACCCGAGAGCCTGGCTGAACGAGTATCCGATGAAGGAAGCGAACGCGGACCGGCGGTACGGCAGCGGCCGGCCGGTGTAGCGGAGGCCGAGCGTGTCGTAGCCGGTGAGCACCAGGAAGCTCAGGGCCGTCAACCCGATGGCGCTCCACAGGGCCGTCCACGGCAGCGCGCCTGCGGCCGCGAGCACGTCCTGGATGCGGAACTCCGCCAGCTCGTGGTGGATGGCCCACAGGGCGGCCAGGAACAGCGGGATCGGAATGAACGCGCGAATCCGACCCCAGAACGCCCTCAGCAGGCCTGCGTCGACCGGCTCACGCGTCATCGTCTATCTCATCCATTGCGCCGCTCAGAGGAGCGGCGTGATCAGCTTGGCCACGTTGTCCCCCAGCACGCGCGCCGCGCCACGCCGCCGCCACGATTCCACCGTCAGCCGCTCCGCGTCCTCCAGATACGACATCTGCAGGTAATGCACTTCGGACGCGAAGTCCGTGTCGTACACCAGGAGGGCCAGCTCGAAGTTCAGCGAGAAGCTGCGCACATCCAGGTTGGCGGAGCCGATGATGGCGAACTCCCGGTCCATGGTCAGCGTCTTGGCGTGCATGAGCGCGCCCCGATACTGCCAGATCTCCACGCCTACGTCCAGCAGATACCCGTAGTGGGATCGGCCCGCGGCATTGGCCAGAGCCTGGTCCGAGCGCTCCGGTACCACCAGCACCACCTCCACACCACGCAACGCCGCCGAGCGCATGGCCGCCAGCACCGCGTCCTCCGGGACGAAGTATGGCGTCGTGAGCACCACCCGCTGATGGGCCATGCGCAGGGTCTGGAGAATGACGTCCAGCAGCGGCGCTTCCTCCCGGCCCGGGCCCGTTGGCAGGACGGTCGCTACCATGTTCCGTCCGGGGCCTTCCGTGGGGGGAAAGAACAGGTCTTCCGGTGGCAGCGGCCCCACGTTGAACGCCCAATCGTGCAGGAACACCTCCTGGAGCTCGTAGACAACGGGCCCTCGAACGCGCACAGAAGCGTCGACCCACGCGCCGAACCGCTTCTTCCGGGGATACATGGGCGTCGTCAGATTGTGGCTGCCCAGGTAGCCCACCTTCCCGTCGATCACCGCCAGCTTGCGGTGGTTCCGCAGGTCAAGCCGGGCTGCGGCTGCACGCAGCGTGTTCACGGGCATCATGGGGACCACATCCACCCCCGCCTCCCGCATCCGCTCGCACGTGCCGCTGCGCAGGAAGCGCCTCGATCCCGCGGCGTCCAGGAGCACCCGGCAGGCCACACCTCGTTCGCGCGCGCGCACCATGGCCTCCGTTACCGCGACCGATGCGGCGTCCTCGTTGGCGATGTAGAAGAGAAGGTGGCAGTGGTGCCGGGCGTCGTCGATGTCCGCGCACAGCCGCTGGATAAACTCGCCCGTGTCGGGGATCAACTCGAGGGCGTTGTTCGACCTGGCCTCGGTCGCGCCCACGCTCTCCGCCAGGTCCGACAACGTGCGATACGGCTCCGCCAGTTCCGCCTGCCATTCGGTCGAGAGCCGCTTCCAGACCGCCGGCGCGCGCGACAGGGAATCTTCCCAGTGCTGGTACGCCAGAGTGCGCCTGCGCCCCAGCCGCGTCTCGCCGAACATGAAATACGCCACGGCCCCTACGAACGGCAGGAACGCCACCACCATGAGCCACGCGAGAGCCGTCGTCGCGGATCGCTTGCGGATCACGATGACCACGAACATCGCGAGCCGCACGATCCACTCGGCGTAGAAGAGGGTGCTCATGGGGGCGGTTGCGGAGCCGGGATCAGGTGAACGTATCTGCCCCGGGCAGAATAACGTTGAAACCCGCCCTGCGGCCAGTCCGAAAGAGGACGGAGGGCGGGGCGGGGCCCCGATCGCCGGCGCCCTTCGGCGCTCCGCGTGGGCACGTCCCAGCTTCAGGGTCTCGACCCGGCCTCCGGGGGACGCTTCAACACCAGGTAGGAGACGTTGTCGCGCGACGCGTCTCGCAGCCATTGTACCAGATCGTCCACCTGGGAGGGCGGCGCAACCCCCCGCCACCCTGCAATGGTCCGCGATGCGCAGAGGTTGCCGCCTTCGAACGAGTAGACGCCCGTGTACGTTCCGAACGCACTCTTCGCTTCCACGTTCGCGGGCAGCTCGGCCGTCCAGCCGTCCGGCAGCTTGAGGCACATCTCCGCCCGGACGGTCACCGGACCCACCACGCTGGCGACGTCGATGGGGAAGCGGCGCTTGTCGGCCGTCTCCTGGACACGGGCGATGAGCTTCGAGAAATCGTACGTCTGGAGCGGCAACTCCAGGATCATGCTGCCGTCGGCCATGGGCCGTGCCGCCTGGCCCCCGTCTACGTGCAACCGCACCGATGGCGTCGCCGCGAGATCGCGTCCGCTGGTGTACGACAGGCTGTCGCCCTCGGCGCCGGTGAAGATCCGGCTCGCCACCGCCAGCGCGACCCGCTTCACGTTCTCCTCGCTCAACGGGTGCTCGAACGCCTCGCGCAGCGAGTACTGCTGCGCGCCGGTGGCCGTCTGCGTGAACGTGCCGTGGAACGCCCCCGTCGTGTCCAGGGCGCCGGCGAGGCGGGTCACCATCTGACTGGACTGCGCCGAATCCGCCGGCAACCGCACCACCTCGCCCGTCCCGTCCCGATGCAGGAGAAGCGCCTCGCCGTCCTGGTACGACGGCATGATGTCCCCGTACGGCGCCAGGCTGGAGGTGAGCTCCAGGTAGTCGCGGCCGCCTCCGGGACGCGCCACCGAAGCGATCATGTGGTCGAACTGCTGGATGGACGGCAGATCCGCATCGATGCTGCCGCCGGACGCCACCAGCACCGGGTCGGCATCGTAGCCGGCGTCGCGCGCCAGCGCGATGAAGAAAGTCGTCTTGTCCTTGCAGTCGCCGGCGCCCGTCCGGAAGACTTCCGCCGGCGGGCGCGGCACGTATCCGCCCTCGCCCAGCGACAGGGAGACGTAGCGGAAATCCTGGGCGACCCAGCGGTAAAGGGCGCGCAACGTGTCGGCGCGCGTCTGCGAGCCCTGGAGGATTTCCGCTTCCCTGGCACGAATCTCCGGCGTCAGCTGATACCGGTCCCTGGACAGGCCCGTGTACCACCGGGCCACGCTGTCCCACGGCATGGGAAGGGCAAAACGGATGTGCTCGATCACATCGCTGGAGTCCACCGCCGCGAACGCTTCCGGGACGACGCGCGCCACGTCGGACTCGCTCCATGTGTAGACCCGCCGACCCCCGACCACGCGTTCATTGCGCCGGATGTGCAGGTTCTTCTCCACGAGGATCGGCCGCACGTCGGCCGGCACATCCAGGATGAAGCGCGACCGGCGCGTCGGGCGGACCGTGTTGATCACCCAGCTCGAAAAGAAGTCGCCGGCGTGCTCCGGCTTGAGCACCTCACGGGTCGTGCTCACGTCCACGATCGTGCCGGCAGCCACGCCGGACAACGAGATGCGGATCTGCTTGCGGTGGGTGTACACCGGCGCGTCCTCCGCCACCGGCACGTCGAACTCCTGTTCATGGATCGGCTTCTCGCTCACGACCGTTCCATCGGGCCGCACCACCTTCGCCCAGTTGATGCGGAACGATTCCCGGTCCGCGTCCCAGCCGAAGGTGTACTCGCTGTAGTCCTCGGCCGCCGCGGCCTTGAGGATCTGCGTGATGGTCCGGTACGTCGCGGTGGCGCGGCCGTCCGCCTCCAGACGGACGATGCCGTCATCCAGCAGCACCGCCGTCGAGTTCTCCGGATAATCGATGGAATCGTACGTCAGGCGGTAGATCGAGTCCGCCAGGAGGGACGGGTCGCCTTCGGGCGTGACCACGGGGGACTGGGCCTGGAGTGACACGGGAACGAGGGTGAACAGGACTGCCACCCCGAAGATGCGCCTTCGCATTCGACAACTCGCAACGGAGGAGACATGCCGGAGCCCGGCCGTGCGGACATGGCCTTCCGCCGCACGTGGGTCGCGAAACCTCCTCAATGTATGGCGGCCCCAAACGGCGTACAACGTTGGCTTCGGCGCTCGACGCGGTACGGCTTATCCTGCGTCGAGGCCGACGGGCCGGCCGATCCAGCGTTCCGCCATCGCCCAGAACCTTTCCGCTTTCGCCGTGTCCCGCGCATCGATGCTGGGCGCCGTCACCGTGTGGCCATCGAAGTAGCGGCCGCCGGGCTCGCCGGGCTCGCGGAGCGCCCAGTCCGCTTCGATGCGGGCGGCATCGTCCACGGACGTGGCAAAGGGCATCCAGGGAAGGATATGGCCGAGCAGAAACCGCCTCATGCCTTTGATGTTGGGCGCCACGGTCTTCGGCACGAAGCCCGGACACACCGCGTCGGCGTGGACCCCCGCCACCCCGAACCGCCGCTCCCATTCCAGCGCAAACCAGATCTGGGCGAGCTTGGCGTTCTTGTACGCCCGGTCGGGACTGTAGCCGTGCTCGAGGTGCGGGTCATCGAAATCGAACCGCACGGCTTCCCCATGGGACCCCGGCGCGTGCAGGCTCGACGTAACCAGGATCATGCGGGCGGGCCGGGCCAGTCGCGGTGAGAGGAGCGTCGTCAACAGCATGGGTGCCACGGTGTGGACCTGCAGACATTCCTCGATGCCGTCTTCCGTCAGACGCCGCTCCCGGTCCGCCACCAGGATGCCCGCGTTGTGGATCACCGCGTCGAACGGCGCCTCGGCGGCCAGGTCCGAGACGCATCTCCGGACGGAAGCGAACGATGCCAGGTCGAGAAGCGCCGCACGCACGTCGGAGCCCGCGCGGGCCCGACGCAAGCGCTCGGCGGCCACCTGCCCCGCCGCCGCGTTCCGGGCGGTGAGGGTCACCGCGTGCCCGCGGCGCAGAAGCTCACGCGCCGTCGCATAGCCGATCCCCCGGTTTCCGCCGGTGACGAGGATCCGGCCGGCTCCGCTGCGGATCTCGGGCATCAGCGTGAAACGACGGGCGTGCGGACGAAGTCGACGCTGTAGCCAGCCGCGTCGTGGATCAGATTCCAGTCCCCCACATCCCGGAGGTCAGGAATCCGCAGTCCCCGGTACGTAGATCTGCCCTCCCGACTGCGCGAACTCCGCCGCCTTCTCCTGCATGCCCACCTCGACCGCCTCCGCATCGTCCAGGCCCTTCTCCTTTGCGTAATCATGGAGCTCCGCGCTGATTTTCATGGAGCAGAACCTGGGCCCGCACATGGAGCAGAAGTGCGCCACCTTGGCGCCCTGGGCGGGCAGCGTCTCGTCGTGGAACTCCCGGGCCGTCACCGGGTCCATGGCCAGGTTGAACTGGTCCTCCCAGCGGAATTCGAAGCGCGCCTTGCTGAGGGCGTCGTCCCATTCCCGGGCGCGGGGGTGGCCCTTGGCGAGGTCGGCGGCGTGCGCGGCGATGCGGTAGGCCATGACGCCCTGCTTGACGTCGTCGCGGTCCGGCAGGCCCAGGTGCTCCTTGGGCGTCACGTAGCAGAGCATGGCGGTGCCGTACCAGCCGATCATGGCCGCGCCGATGGCGCTGGTGATGTGGTCGTAGCCGGGGGCCACGTCGGTGGTGAGGGGCCCGAGGGTGTAGAACGGGGCCTCGTCGCACCACTCCAGCTGCTTGTCCATGTTCTCCTTGATGAGGTGCATGGGCACGTGGCCGGGGCCCTCGTTCATGACCTGGACGTCGTACTCCCAGGCGACGCGGGTGAGCTCGCCCTGGGTCTTCAGCTCGGCGAACTGGGCCTCGTCGTTGGCGTCCGCGATGGAGCCGGGGCGCAGGCCGTCGCCCAGGGAGAACGCCACGTCGTAGGCCTGCATGATCTCGCAGATCTCGCGGAAGTGCGTGTACGTGAAGTTCTCCCGGTGGTGGGCCAGGCACCACTTGGCGATGATGGAGCCGCCGCGGGACACGATGCCGGTGACGCGGTCCGCGGTGAGCGGGATGTAGCGCAGCAGCACCCCGGCGTGCACGGTGAAGTAGTCGACGCCCTGCTCCGCCTGCTCGATGATGGTGTCGCGGTACACGTCCCACGTCAGGTCCTCGGGCACGCCGCCCACCTTCTCCAGCGCCTGGTAGATGGGCACGGTGCCGATGGGCACGGGCGAGTTGCGCAGGATCCACTGGCGCGTCTCGTGGATGTTGTCGCCCGTGGACAGATCCATGGCCGTGTCCGCGCCCCAGAGGGTGGCCCAGCGCAGCTTGTCCACCTCCTCCTCGATGGAGGACGACACCGCAGAGTTCCCGATGTTGGCGTTGATCTTCACCTTGAAGTTGCGCCCGATGATCATCGGCTCCAGCTCGGGGTGGTTCACGTTCGCCGGGATGATGGCCCGGCCGCGGGCCACCTCGTCCCGCACGAACTCGGCGGGCAGGCCTTCCCGCAAGGCGATGAACTCCATCTCCGGCGTGATCTCGCCCCGGCGCGCGTAGTGCAGCTGGGTCACCGCCCGGCCCGGCTTCGCGCGGAGCGGGCGGTTTCGCAGGGCGGCGGGCATCTCGACGCCCGCCCCGTCCGAACCGCCTCCTGCCCTGTGCCCGTTCCCGGAAGCGCCGTTGCCGGCGAGGCCGCCGCTTGCGGCGCCGTTGGCCCGGGCCGGCGCTTCTTCCACGTCGCCTCGCGCAAGGATCCAGTCTCCTCGCAGCTTGGGCAGCCCCTCCCGCACGTCGACGCCCTGGGGACCGCTCGTGTCGTAGACGCGCAGAGGCGGTTCGCCGCCCGTCAGCGCGATCTCCCGCATGGGCACATGGATGCCCTGCGGGCCATCCACGTAGGTCTTGGAGGAGCCGGGATACGCGGCGCCGAAATCGCTGGCCGGGGTTGCCGGGCCGCCGGCGGCGCCCGAAGCGGATTCACCCATGATGGGGAGAGAGTGCCTGCGGTCACTCATGAAGCTGCACCTTTCCTGTGGGGACGGGACCGGCCTGCACGGCGAAGCGGCGCGAAACGAATACGCCGTCCGGAGCGAGGACGGCGTGGGAAGCCGAGCGTGTTCGGCCGTGGCCGATGTCGTCTCCGCGTTCCCTACGCCGGTATCAGCCGGTTCAGGTTCCAAGGGTGTCTCTCAATCCCGGCCCATCCAGGGGCGGGATACCCCTCGCGGTTTCCCGGAATATAGGAAAGCCCCTCCCGGAACAATAGAGGGAGCGGCCGCCGGTTGCGGCCGCTCCCTCCGTTCGTCGGTCCCCGAACCGGTCAGAACGTGAACTGCGTCTGGAAATACAGGGTGGAGCTCGCCGCGTGCTGCGCCGGCGTGGGTGTGCCCTGATAGGTCGCGTGATCCAGGTTCGCGAGCAGCATCACGTGCGGGTCCAGCTTGTACGACACGCCGCCGATGAAGCGCGTCAGGCCGTCGTTGCCGACGTCCGTGTTGGGATCGGCGAAATCGATGCGCGCCAGCGCGCTCCATTTCGAGTCCGGCACGTTCACGACGCCATAGATGCTGTAGACGCTTCCGTGGACGTCCGGCGCGCCGCCGGGTCCGCCATCGGTCGTGCGCGCCGCTTCGCCGGCCAGCGTGTACTTGCTGGACTTGTACGACAGCATGCCCATGAACCGGTACCGCGCGCCGCCACCCGTGTAGGCGCCCACCTGCCCGAAGCCGGTCACACGCAAGCCGCCGCGGCTGCCGCCGTCGTCGCTCGGCGTGAGCCGGACCGAGACGCGCCCGCCCAGGTCCTTGTGCTGGTCGCCCACGCCGCCGTGGTAGCCTTCGCCGTTGACCAGGGTCAGCTGGGCGTTCACCTGCTGCTTGTTCCAGGACCCTTCGGCGTTCAGGCCGAGGTCGGACGAGGTCACGTACCCGTAGCGCTCCAACGGCATCGTCCCCTGCACCCGGTAGCCCCAGAGCCCTTCCTCCCAGTCCAGCAGCGGCGTATGGACCTGGCCGAACCGCAGGGAAATCGGACCTCCGGCCGGCGACCACGCGACGTATGCGTACTTCAGCCGGTAGTTGAGCGAGCCATTGGCATCCCGGTACACGTCCGCCGTGATGCGCGTGCTGACCTTGTCCGTGAAGCTGCGCGTGAAGGTGAGATACGCCCTCTTGACGTCGAACGCGTTGGCGTGGTTCAAAGAGTCCGCGAGCTGATAGCTGTACTGGGCGTATACCAGGCCGCTGACACCCACGTTCTGGGCGTGGGCCGCGCGCGTCGCGAACGCGACGAGCAGGAAGGCCGTGCCGAATGTCGCCAACCGGCGAGTAATCCCCGTCAACGTGTAACCTCCAGGATACGGTTCCGATGAAACGCCTGTCCACCGCTGCGCTTTGTATCTACCGGGGCCGCGTAACGGCGCCCTCCACGGAGACGTAACAAACGGGTAAATCACGCAAGCGAGAACCCCGGCCGCGCAGACTGCACGGCCGGGGTTCGGTCCTTCGTCTCATGCCGGCTGGCGGTCCACGCCGAGCACTGTCGCTTGGCGGCGCCTGCGGCACGACGACCTACATCTTGCCGGGATAGCTTACTTCCTGCAGCTGCTTCAACTCCAGCTGTACCATGTTGCCGGGTAGCGGCGCGTAGTCCAGGGCGGCGACCTGCCCCTCGCCCGTGTTGAGCGCCCACTTGATGAAGTCGGTCAGCTCCCGGGCCTTCTTGGCGTTGTCCATGCGCTGGTAGACCAGCAGCCAGGTGAACGACGAGATGGGATAGGCCTGCGCGCCCGGCGCGTTCACGATGGACACCCGGAAGTCCGTGTTGGCCGGAAGGTGCTGGGCCACGCCGGCGGCGGCGGCCGTTGCGCCCTCCAGGGACGGCTTCACGTAGTTGCCCGCCTGGTTGCGCAATTCCGCCACCGGCAGCTTGTTCTGGTTGGCGTAGGCCAGCTCCACGTAGCCGATAGCGCCCGGCGTCTGCCTCACCTGCCCCGCGACGCCCTGATTGCCCTTGCCGCCCAGGCCCACCGGCCACTGGACTTCCTTGCCCTTGCCCACGGCGCTCTTCCACGCGTCGCTCACCGAGGACAGGTAGTCGGTGAAGATGAACGTGGTGCCGCTGCCGTCGGAGCGATGGACCACCAGGACGTCCGTCGCCGGCAGCTTGACGCCGGGGTTCAGCGAGGCGATCCGGCTGTCGTTCCACTTCGTGATCTTGCCCAGGAAGATGTCCGCCAACACGTCAGGGGTGAACTTCAACGAAGTGTTCACGCCCGGCAGGTTGTACGTCACCGCGACCGCGCCGATCACCGTCGGGAAGTGCAGCACCTTCACGGGCACCTTCGACATCTCCTCATCGGACATGGGCGCGTCGGACGCGCCGAAATCCACCGTCCGCTCGGTCAGCTGCCGGATCCCGCCGCCGGAACCGATCGCCTGGTAGTTGATCTTCACGCCTGTCTTCTGCGCGTATTCGTAGAACCACTTCGAGTAGATCGGGTACGGGAACGTGGCGCCCGCGCCCGTCAGATCCGCCTGTGCCTGCGCAGAGCCCGCCGCGGTTGCCGCCAGCACCAGCGCCGCGCCGAGTGCCGCGAATTGACGACCGAACATCCTCAAGGTGTGCCTCCAGGCTGCAGTTCCGTTCATGTGCACGGTCAACCTGTATCTAGCCGGACGGCGTAACGGCGGAATTCACCATTACGTAACAGGGCGGTAAATCGACCGCTTCAGCCGAAGCGGCCCGTGATGTACGCTTCGGTGCGGGGATCCCGCGGCCGCGTGAACAGATCGGCCGTGGGCGAGAGCTCGATGAGCTCGCCGTGCAGGAAGAAGGCCGTCTGGTCCGACACGCGCGCCGCCTGCTGCATGTTGTGCGTGACGATCACCACGGTGATCTCCCGGCGCAGCTGGTGGATCAGGTCCTCGACCTTCTCCGTACTCAGGGGATCCAGCGACGCCGTGGGTTCGTCCAGCAGCAGCACATCCGGATCCATCGCCAGCGCCCGCGCAATACACAACCGCTGCTGCTGGCCGCCCGACAGGCCCAGGGCACTTTCGTCCAGCCGGTCCCGGACCTCGTCCCAAAGCGCGGACCGTTTCAGCGCCTCCTCCACGCGCTGCTCCTCGTTCACCACGATGCCCGCCGCGCGCAGGACCCTCAAGCCGGCCGCAACGTTGCCCTGAATGGACATGGTGGGAAAGGCGGTGGGCCGCTGGAAGACCATGCCCACGTGGCGGCGCACGGAAACGGGGTCTATGCCCGCCGCGTAGATGTCCGCACCGTCCAGCAGGACGCGGCCCCGGATGTAGGCCCCGGGCACCGTCTCGTGCATCCGGTTGAGCGTCCTGAGGAACGTCGACTTGCCGCAGCCCGATGGCCCGATGATGGCCGTGACGCGGTGTTCCGGAACGTCCATGCTGACGCCCCGCACCGCGTGATTGGACCCGAAGAACGCATCCAGGTCATGGACTTCCAGCCGCACGCGCCCCTCATCGGGCGTAGCGGCGTCCTGGCCGACCAGGCCCGGGGCTTCAATCGACCGCACGGGCAAATCCGCTCCGGGTGACCGCCCGCGCAATCATGCTGACCAACAGCACGAACACAATCAGCACGAGGGCGGCCGCCCAGGCCAGGGAATGCCACTCGTCGTACGGACTGATGGCGTAGTTGAAGATCGTGAGGGGCAGCGCCGCGATGGGCTGCGTCAGGGAATACGACATGTACTCGTTGCCGATGGCGGTGAACAGCAGCGGCGCGGTCTCGCCGGCGACGCGGGCAAGGGCCACCATGACGCCGGTGATGATCCCGCCCATGGCCGTGGGAATCACGATACGCAACGCCGTCCGCCAGCGCGTATAGCCCAGGGCGAGGGCCGCCTCGTACAACGTCGTGGGCACCACCCGTACCATCTCTTCTGTGGTGCGCGTGACCACGGGGATCATCATGGCACCCAACGCGAGTCCGCCCGCCAGCGCGGAGAAATGCCCCATCGGCACCACCACCAGCTCCCAGGCGAAGATGCCCATCACGATGGACGGCAGACCGTTCAGCACGTCGGCGAGAAAACGCACCGTCGTCGCCAGGGGCGCGGCCTTCCGCTCGGCGAGGTACACCCCCGCCCCCACGCCCACCGGCACGCCCAGCGCCGAGGCCACGCCCACGACGATGAGCGTCCCCACGATGGCATTGGCCACACCCCCCCCCGACACGCCCACCGGCCGGGGCAGCCGCGTGAAGAACGCCAGGTTCAGCGAGGTAACGCCTTTCGCCAGCAGATAGACCAGGATGAACAGAAGCGGGAGCGTCGCCGTGATGGCGGCGCCCCAGGTCACGACGCCCATGACCGCGCTCACCACGTGCCGCCGCCGCGAGGCCCGGAACTTCATGCGCCGGCCCCCCGCGACGTGCGCCAGACCAGCCAGCGCGCGCCGGCATTCACGATGAGCGTGATGATGAACAGCACGAAGCCCACGGCCATGAGCGCCGACAGGTGCAGGTCGCCCGTGGCCTCCGTGAACTGGTTGGCGATGAGCGATGCCATGGTGTAGCCCGGGGCGAACAGCGACGCGGCGATCTCCTGGCGATTGCCGATGACCATCGTCACAGCCATCGTCTCACCCAGCGCACGACCCAGCCCCAGGATCACCCCGCCGATGACGCCCGACTTCGCGAACGGCAGGACCGACCCGCGGATCATCTCCCAGCGCGTCGCGCCCAACGCCAGCGCCGCCTCTCGCTGCGAGCGAGGCACCGCCATCATCACTTCCCGGGCCACCGCCGAGATGTACGGCAGGATCATGATGGCCAGGATCACGCCCGCCGCCAGCATGCTGGGGCCGTACGCCGGCCCGCTGAAGAACGGCGTCGCGCCCAGGTGGAGCGTGTCCCGCAGAAACGGCATCACGTAGCTGCGCAGGATGGGGATCAGCACGAAGATGCCCCACAGCCCGTACACGACGCTCGGTATCGCAGCCAGCAGGTCCACGGCGAACGCCACCGGCCGCCGCAGCCACCCCGGCGCATACTCCGACAGGAAGATGGCCACGCCCAGCGCCAGCGGCGTCGCCAGCACAAGCGCCAAGAACGACGACACCACCGTCCCGTAGATCGCCGGCGCCGCCCCGAACTGCTGCTTCACCGGGTTCCACTCGCTGGACGTCAGGAAGGAAAAGCCGAACGTCCTGAGCGCCGGCCACGCCGCCACCGTCACCACTACGAAGATCACAAGCAGCAGAACCGGCACCGCCGCCGCGAACGCCGTGATGACGACGTCGTAGATGCGGTCCCCTACACCGCCGCCCTGGATCCGCGTCGGCTCCCCCGCCCCCTCGGGGATCCTCGACCCCATGCCGGTCGCCCCGGCCTGACTCGCATCCGCCATTTGGGTGGAATTGAGGGGCCGCGTGTTAAGGTCACGTCAACGCCGTGTAACAGACATGTATCAGAGGACCCGTCCCACGGTTGCAAGGGGCAGGCTTCTGTGGCGGCCGTTTGTCAGGTGTCGCGCGCGCGCCACTTCCCCCGGAAGCAACGTAGGTGGCCGTGATTCCCGTAACTCCAACGGGCACAACGCGGACCGCCCCTTCACCAGATGTTTATCGCACGGGAATGGCTCTTGCCCCGTGACTGGTGTCCATGCCGTGTCTCTTCAGCCCCAGGAGGCCCGTAATGAAAGTGTCCCATCGCCGCACCTCTCCCTTGTTAGCCATGCTCGCCGCCGTCGCTGTGGCCATGCCGGCTGCGGCGCAGACGACCATCGGCGCCGGGGGAGGCGACCTCATTCAGTCGTGGGGGAAGGACAACACGCAGACGTATGGGCAGACCATCACGACGCCCACCGACAACATCCTCAACTCCTTCTCCTTCTGGCTGGGTCCGACATCGACCAACTACCCGGTGCCGGCGGATCCCAGCCTGATGTTCCAGGCGTACGTGTATCAGTGGGACGCCTCGCTGGGTCACGCGATTGGCCCGGCGCTCTACAGCAGCGGGGTCATGACCTACAACGCCACGCCGACCTCGCCGTTCACGGAATACGCCTTCAACACCGGTGGACTGACGCTGACTTCGGGGGACATGTACACCCTGTTCCTGAGCACGTCGGGGCTGACCGGCACCGGCCGCATCCAGTGGGAAGCCGCCACGAGCAATGAGTACGCGGGCGGGAGCTTCATGTACCTGAACAACGGCGAGGACCAGTCCCAGTGGACCAGCACGGCCTGGGCCGTGGGCGTCGTCGACGACCTCCACTTCAACGCGTCGTTCGGCAACGCCAACAACGTAGTTCCCGAACCCAGAACGTGGCTCCTTCTGGCCTCGGGCCTCGTCGGGCTACTCTTCGGACCGCTGCGCAGCAAGCTGGTCTAGCCGCGCCGGCGCTCTCCCCAAGACGAACGGGCACAACGACCTCGGTCGTTGTGCCCGTTTCAGTGCCGGGGGCGGGACTCGAACCCGCAAGGGATTGCTCCCGCACGATTTTGAGTCGTGTGCGTTTACCGGTTTCGCCACCCCGGCCCGGCGCGCGGCCACCGGAGAGTGGCGCGGCGCGGCCGGAAAGATAAGGCGGCCGCAGGGATGACTCCAGCCCCGCGGCCGTATTTCGTCCACGTCGGTTCGGTGGGCCGCCTACTGCAAGCCCTTCGGCGGCCCCAGGATCTGCGTCAGGATGAAGGCCCGGCGGACCTCGTCGGCGTGGCCGAGTCCGAAGGGGATGGGGCGGCGGCGGTGTGCGCGGGCCGGCGGCGGCAGGTGGGCCAGCTCCTCGTGGAACTCCCGCTCGCGCACGGCGTCGGACGGAATGGGCTGCTCCAGAGAGACGGCTTCCGGCAGATTGTCGGATCGTTCCCGGCGCAGCACCATGGGAGTGGGCTCATCGGAGAGGCGCCAGGGGTGGCCGCTCTCCTCCGCGGCTTCGGTGACCGGCTCGTAGGGAGCGGGTTCCGGGATGGCGTCCCATTGCGGCTCCGGTTCGGACGTCCCGGAGTCCGGCACGTCCTGGCCCGACCCGGCCCATTCCCCGGTGGGGACGGTGTCACGCGTGCGTTGCCGGCGCTCGCCGGTCAGCAGCTCCCAGAGGTCGTCGGGCACCAGGTCCGCGGCCGTTTCCTCGCGGCGGGCGGTCGTCGACGCGTCCCCGGACGAAGAAGGCGGCCCCCCTTGTGGCCGGCGCTGATCCGGGCGCCGGCCCTGCTCCTGGCGCTGCTTCTTGCCAAGCACGCTCTGGAGCACGGGCAGCAGGAGAAACACGAGTACAATCAGCGCGACGGGGTCGAAACCCGCCAGAGCTGCGGCCGCCGGTGCCGCGGACGGCATCATGCCCGGCACGGGTAGCACCCTTACTGGCCGGACGGATGGAGGTTCCCGTCATCGCCGCCCTTGGCGATGGCGTGCCGCATCTGGGTGTCGGCGTCCACGTTCTTGTACCGGACGTAGTCCATGATGCCCATGTTGCCTTGGCGGAACGCCTCCGCCATGGCCAGGGGCACCTGGGCCTCGGCCTCCACCACCCGGGCCCGCATCTCCTGCACCTTGGCGCGGTTCTCCTGCTCGGCCGCGACGGCCATGGCGCGGCGCTCCTCCGCCTTGGCCTGGGCAATGCGCTTGTCCGCCTCGGCCTGGTCCGTCTGGAGCTCGGCGCCGATGTTCTTGCCCACGTCCACATCCGCGATGTCGATGGACAGGATCTCGTAGGCGGTTCCGGCGTCCAGGCCCTTGGACAGCACGGTCTTGGAGATGTTGTCCGGGTTCTCCAGCACGGCCTTGTGGGAGGCGCTGGAGCCGATGGTGGAGACGATGCCCTCCCCCACCCGCGCCAGGATCGTGTCCTCGCCCGCGCCGCCGACCAGGCGGTTGATGTTCGCCCGGACGGTCACGCGCGCGATGGCGATGAGCTGAATGCCGTCCTTGGCCATGGCGGCCACCTTGGGCGTGTTGATGACCTTCGGATTGACGGACACCTTCACGGCTTCCAGGACGTCGCGGCCGGCCAGGTCGATGGCCGCGGCCTGCTGGAACGGCAACTCGATGTTGGCCTTGTCGGCGCTGATGAGCGCCTTGACGACGCGGTCCACGTGCCCGCCGGCCAGGTAGTGAGACTCGAGCTCCCGGGTGGTCAGCGTCAGGTCTGCCCTCGTCGCGTTGATGAGGGGTCGGACGATGGCCGCCGGGTTCACCTTTCGCAGGCGCATGCCCACCAGGTCGCCGAGGCCGACGCGCACGCCCGCGGAGACGGCCTCGACCCAGAGCCGCACCGGAACGGCCCAGACGAGGATGAGGATGACCAGGCCGAGGAGAATCAGGAGCAAGGGCGAGAGCAGCGCGAGTCCTTCCATGGGATCAATCCTCCTGCCGGTGTTCTGGTTCGCCCGTCGGCGCTTGCCGCACGACGTGGCGGTAGCCTTCGGCGCGCACGACCTCGATGGCCGTGCCCGCTTCGATCCAGCCTTCTTCCGCGACCACGTCCAGCCGTTCTTCGCCGAACCGGCCCACGCCAGCGGGGTGCAGGTCCGTGGCGGCCACACCCGTCATGCCAATGAGCTCCGGCCGCACCGCACTGGACAGGTACCCCTGCTCCTTCTTCATCGTGTCGCCCAGGAATATCCCGCTCCTGAGGAGCCTGCGGCTGGCGGGCAGATGCCGCAGCAACGCCCAGCCGGCGACGGCCACGACGATGACGGTCGTGGACAGGATGGCGGCCGCGTGCGTGTAGTCGGTAAACGTGGCGAGCTCTCCTACCAGGCTGAGATAGATGGACGCGGCGATGCCGCCGATGCCCAGTACACCGAAGACGCCGAAGCCCGGGATCAGGAACACCTCGATGCCCAGGAGGACGAGGCCTGCGACGAGGAGGATGAGCTCCTCGGACCCGGCGAGGCCCGCCAGGTAGTGTCCGCCGAAGAAGAGGGCGAGGCTGCCCGCGCCCACCAGGCCGGCGAGCCCGAAGGTGGGCGTTTTGATCTCGATGAGCAAGCCGAGGAAGCCCAGCGAGAGGAGGAGCGGTGCCAGCAGCGGGCTGGTGATGAAGCCCACCAGGCCTTCGGCCCAGTTCACCCGGGTGGTGATCACGGGTGCGCCCTGGTCTCCGATGTCGCGCATCAAGCCGTCCCACCCGTCCACGCGCTGGGCGTAGCCGACGTCCACCGCTTCCGCGGTCGTAAGCGTGAGCAGCTTCCCCTGCTGCACGACGTTGGGGATGGCGACATCCTCGTCGACCATGGCTTCGGCGACGGTCGGATCAAGCCCGTGCTCCTCGGCCAGCGCGCGCATCTCGCTACGCATGGCGCTGACGATCTTCTCGGGGGCCTTGTGCCCCTGCCCCGTTACCGGCGTCGCGGCGCCGATCACGGCGCCCGGCACCATGTAGATGCTGTCCGTCGCCAGGGCGATCATGGCACCGGCGGAGAAGGCGCGCCGGTTCACGAACGCGTAGACAGGCAGCTTGGCCCGGTCCAGCGCGTCCACGATGTGTTGGGCCGCGTCG
Source organism: uncultured Gemmatimonadaceae bacterium (assembly GCA_964619835.1). Lineage (GTDB taxonomy): Bacteria > Gemmatimonadota > Gemmatimonadetes > Longimicrobiales > RSA9 > JARRJS01. Next base: position 79,660 of record CAZUFP010000007.1, read on the forward strand.
ATGCGTCCGCCCGGTGTCTCCAGCTCCACCACCGCGGCCCGTGCATCGGCCTGTTCGGCGTCCCGCAGGCTGCGCTCCACGAACGGGACCAGGCCCAATCCGATGGGGCCTTCCACGGGAATGCGGTACACCGGCCGCTCGCCGGATGCGTCCACCGATGCAGCTCGTTGCCGGGCGCACCCGGCCGTCACGACCAGCGCCGACAGAGCCAACAGCGCCAGCATCGGGCGAGTGCCGCCTCTTCTTTGTTGGGCACGCATCAGCGCTCCTCCAGAAGCTGGTTGGCGTAATAGGCCCGCTGAATGGCCCGCAGGTAGTCCTGTCGGTCCAACGCCTCGCGGGCACCGGACACGAGGCGCTCCACGCGTTGTTGCGTCCGTTCGTCCAGCGTCACGCCGCGGGCCTCATCCGCCCGGTAGCGCTCCAGCGCCATGTCGCTCATGCGCCGCGCCACCACCCGCGGCGTGGAGTCCACCAGCCGGCTCTGGGCGGACAACGCCAGCCAGACGGCCGCCGCATGCTCGCCCCGCACCTCCGCCACCTCCGACCGGGCCAGCAGGCCCGCGGCATCGTCCAGCGCCTGCTCCACCTCCGGCAGCCGGAAATGCTTCAACATGCCCGACGCCACGTCGATCCAGCCTCTGAGCTGATGCCGGAGCGCTGTGAGCCGGGCGGAATCCAGGGACGCCGTCAGGTGCGGCGCCGCCAGGGACACGGCGCGGTCGCGCCAGCGGGCGGCTCGCACGAGGTCGTTCTCGGCGGCCGCGCGGGCCCACAACTCGTCCGCGCTGTGGAGCGTATAGCGGACGGAGGCGGGTACGGACGCGCTATCGGCCAGCACGTTGCCGATGACGTCCGGGAGCGTGGGCAGGTCGGCGGCGGAGCGTAGCACGGCCGCCGCCTCGGACGCCACCATGACCTCTTCGGGGTCGGTGACGGTGTCCTCACAGCCGCTGAGGAGCGGGAGGGCGATCGTCGCCAACAGGGCGACGCGGAACCAGTGTCCAGAAATGGTCATACCCGGAGCGGAGGGACCGCCACAAAACGTACACCAAGCTACCCCAGGATGGGTCGCGGATCAAGCCGTGCGGCCACTTGACCGGGCCGGAGGCTGCGTCTACGTTCCGCATGCAATTGCGCGATTCCCCGCGCCTTTCGGCCGCCCTCTGCGCAACCACCAACGTGGAACGCTCGAACTACGACGAGAAGCTGGCGTTGATCCTCCGCACAGCGGCGGGAGTCTTTGCGAAGAAGGGCTACCATCAGGCAAGCATTCGCGACATCAGCCGGGCAACGGGCGTGAGCCTTTCCGGCTTGTACTACTATTTCGACAGCAAGGAAGAGCTGCTCTTCCTGATCCAGGACCAGTGTTTCCGGACGGTTCTGGACAACCTGGACGAGCTGATCGTCGACGTATCGGACCCGCGCCGCCGCCTGCGCCTCCTCGTGGAGAACCACCTCCGCTTCTTCGTGGGCAACATGGAGGAGATGAAGGTGCTGTCCCACGAAGCGGATTCCCTGAGCGGGGACTACCGCCAGCGGGTGGACGACCTGAAGCGCCGCTACAGCCGCCTGTGCGCGGACATGGTGGAAGCGCTCAAGCCGGCCGGAAGCACGGTGGATGTGCGGGTGGCTACGTTCGCCCTGTTCGGCATGATGAACTGGATCTACAACTGGTACCGGCCAGGTCAGGATGTGCCCGTGGAGAAGCTCGCGGAAGACATGACGCGCCTTTTCCTGGAAGGGCACCTCGGCATCGGCCATACGGACCCCGTTCCGGGCACGGACGAGCCCGCGGGGGGCGAGGAGAGCCCGTCGATCTGGCGGCGCTGAGTCCCACTCATCAGGAGCGACGATATGGCGCAGGAGAAGAAGACGCTGGTCCATTTCAAGGTCAAGGACGGCATTGCCCTCTTCACCCTCGACGATCCCCCCGCAAACACGTACACCTACGAGATGATGCGCCAGCTGGACGACGCCATCCTGCGGGCGCGCATGCGGGACGATGTCCACGTCGTCGTCATCACGGGCCAGGGTGAGAAGTTCTTCTCCGCCGGCGCCAACATCCAGATGCTCACCGAGGTGACCTTCGAGTTCAAATACTGTTTCTGCCTGCACGCGAACGAGACGCTCATGCGGCTGGAGCAGACGCCCAAGCTTGTCATCGCGGCGCTGAACGGCCACACGGTGGGCGGCGGGCTCGAGATCGCCATGGCGGCCGACATCCGCATCGCCCGCAAGGGCGGCGGCAAGATCGGGCTGCCGGAAGTGACGCTCGGGGTGCTTCCGGGCACGGGCGGCACGCAGCGCATGGCGCGCCTGCTGGGCAAGGCGAAGGCCATCCAGCTCATGGCGGAGGGCCGCACGTTCGATTTCGAGACGGCCCGGGAGCTCGGCCTGGTGAACGAGATCTACGAGGCGGACAGCCACGAAGCGTTCATGGAGAAGGTGCTGGAGTACGCCCGCGGGTTCGCGCCTCCGGCGCGCGCATCCAAGGCGGTGGGCTTCATCAAGCGGGCGGTGCAGACGGGCTGGGAGCTGCCGCTAGCGGAGGCGCTGGCCGTGGAGCGGGAGCTGCAGCAGCAGCTCTTCGAGAGCGGTGACGCCCGGGAAGGCCTCACGGCGTACATCGAGAAGCGCAAACCCGAATTCGAGGGCTCGTGACAGGGGCACGAACCGGGAGGCGCCGGACCGGGAGGCGGCCGTGACGGACACGCTGCGGCGGGCGCCCGGCCACCTGTTCATCGGGGGCGAGTGGGTGGAGCCGGCGGCGGGCGGGCGGCTCGCCACCGAGAACCCCGGCACGGGCGAGATGCTGGCGGAGGTGGCGGAAGCGGGCGCGGAGGATGTGGCCGCCGCCGTTGCCGCGGCCCGGGCCGCCCTCCCGGGATGGCGGGGCATGCCGGCCGATTCGCGCGCCACGCTGCTGTGGCGCATCGCCGACGCCATCGACGCCCGGGCCGAGGAGCTGATGCAGCTGGAAGTGCTGGACAACGGCAAGCCGATCCGGGAAGCCAGCATCGACATCAACGATGCCGCCTACACGTTCCGCTACTTCGCCGGCTGGGCCACGAAGATCGAGGGCGAGACCATCCCCGTCCGTGGCAACGTCCTCAACTACACGGTCCGGGAGCCCGTAGGCGTGGTGGGCGGCATCATCCCGTGGAACTTCCCCCTGCTCATGGCCGCCTGGAAGGTGGCGCCCGCGCTGGCCTGCGGGAACACCATGGTCCTGAAGCCGGCGGAGCAGACGCCTCTCACCGCGCTGGAGCTGGCGGTCATGGCGAAGGAGGCCGGCCTGCCCGACGGGGTGCTCAACGTGCTTACCGGGCATGGCGAGACGGCGGGCGCCGCGCTGGTGCGGCACCCCGGCGTGGACAAGATCGCGTTCACGGGCTCCACGGCCGTGGGTCGGACCATCATGCGGGAAGCGGCGGACACGCTGAAGCACGTGTCCCTGGAGCTGGGGGGCAAGTCGCCCAATATCGTGTTCGCCGATGCCGACCTGGACGCGGCGGTGCGCGGGGCGTTCAACGGCATCTTCTACAACGCCGGCCAGTGCTGCACCGCCGGCTCGCGGCTGCTGGTGGAGGCCTCGGTCCACGACGCGCTCATGGAGAAGCTGCTGGAGCGCGTCGAGCGCCTGGTGCCCGGCGAGCCGCTGGACCCGAAGCGCCGCTTCGGCCCGGTCATCTCCGCGCAGCAGATGGACCGGGTGCTGGGCTACATCGAGCAGGGCCGGAGCGAGGGCGAGCTGATCGCGGGAGGGGGCCGGGCCGGTGGCGGACCGGGGTACTGGGTGCAGCCGACGGTCTTCGACCGCGTGTCGTCCGATGCCGTGATCGCACGGGAGGAGATCTTCGGCCCGGTGCTGGCGGCGCTCACGTTCGAGGACGAGGAGGAGGCCGTGGAGCTGGCCAACCACACGCTCTACGGCCTGGCCGCCGCCGTGTGGACGAATGATGTGAAACGCGCGCACCGGGTCGCGTCGCGCATCGAGGCCGGCACCGTCTGGGTGAACACCTACCACCCGCTGGACGCGGCTTCCCCGTTCGGCGGATACAAGCAGTCGGGCCATGGGCGTGAGCTGGGCCGCTACGCCCTCGACCTGTACACGCAGGTCAAGAGCATATGGGTGGACCTCCATTGACCGACGCCTTCATCATCGATGCGGTCCGAACGCCCGTGGGCAGGCACGGCGGCGCGCTGTCCGGCGTGCGCCCCGACGACCTGGCCGCCCACGCCGTCTCGGCGCTGCTGGAGCGGACCGGCGTCGAGCCCGGGCAGGTGGAGGACGTGATCCTGGGTTGCGCGAACCAGGCGGGCGAAGACAACCGCAACGTGGCCCGCATGGCCGCGCTGCTTGCGGGCATGCCGGTGTCGGTGCCGGGCCAGACGGTCAACCGGCTGTGCGGCTCGGGCCTCCAGTCGGTGAACGATGCGTTCCACGCCATCCGGGCGGGCGAGGGCGAGATCTTCGTCGCGGGCGGCACCGAGTCCATGAGCCGCGCGCCCTTCATCATGCTGAAGCCGGACTCGCCGTTCGCGCGCGGTGCGCCGGAGGTGGCGGATTCGGTCCTGGGCTGGCGTTTCGTGAACCGTCTCATGCCGGACCGCTGGACCGTGGGGCTCGGAGAGACGGCCGAGAACGTGGCGGAGAAGTGGGGCGTGTCGCGGGAGCGGCAGGACGCGTTCGCGCTGGAGAGCCAGCGGCGGGCGGCGGCGGCGATGGAAGCCGGCCGCTTCGCCGATGAGATCGCGCCCATGGACGTGGCCCAGCGTCGCGGCGCGCCCGTCCGGGTCGCCGTGGACGAGCACCCGCGGCCCGACACGACGATGGAGAAGCTGGCCAGGCTCAAGCCGGCGTTCCGCGAAGGCGGGACCGTGACGGCCGGCAACGCGTCGGGCCTGAATGACGGTGCGGCGGCGGTACTCGTCGTGGAAGCGAAGCGGGCGGCTGCGCTGGGTCTGGAGCCCATGGCGCGCGTCGTCAGCAGCGCGGTCGCCGGCGTGGAGCCGGACCTCATGGGAACCGGCCCGATCCCGGCGACCCGCAAGGCGCTGGAGCGAGCGGGGCTGGGCGTAGACGACCTGGACCTCATCGAGCTCAACGAGGCGTTCGCCTCGCAGAGCCTCGTGTGCATTGACGAGCTCGGGCTGGATCCGGGCCGCGTCAACGTGAACGGCGGCGCCATCGCGCTGGGTCATCCCCTGGGTTGCACGGGCGCCCGCCTCCTTACCACACTGGTACACGAGCTACACCGTCGTGGAGGAGGGATCGGCTTGGTCACCATGTGCATCGGCGTGGGTCAGGGAATCGCCACCGTGGTGGAGGTTTTCGGAGCATGACGAACGAGGGCATCGAAGTCCACAAGGACGGCCATATCGGCTGGATCCGCATCAACCGTCCGGAGCGTCTGAACGCTTTCGCCGGGAACATGCGGGAGCGCATCGATGCGGGCCTCCAGGAACTGGAAGACGACACGGCCATCCGCTGCGTCGTCATCACCGGCGTGGGCCGCGCATTCTCCACGGGCGGCGACGTCAGCGTCATGGCCGAGCTGGCGGACGCGGGCGAAGAGGAACGCTTCGCCGAGCTGGTCCGACTGGGCGCGAGGATCGTGCGGCGCATCGATGAGATGGGCACGCCGGTCATCGCGGCCGTGAACGGGCCGGCGGCGGGCGCCGGCGCCTGCCTGGCCCTGTCGTGTGACCTGCGCGTGGCCAGCTCCGCCGCCTCCATCGGCTTCACCTTCGCCCGGGTCGGGCTGCACCCCGACTGGGGCGGCAGCTTCTTCCTGCCCCGCCTGGTGGGGCCCGCCCTGGCCGCCGAGCTGATCTACACCGGCGGCATGATCGGCGCGGAACGCGCCGAGCAGCTCGGCCTCTTCAACATCGTGGTCGCGCCGGACGCACTGGAGAACGCCGCCCGCACCCTGGCGGGGCAGATCGCTTCCGGACCCCAGGAAGTGATCCGGGCCGCCAAGAAGATCCTGCGCACCAGCCTGACCCTGACGCTGCCCTCCGTGCTCGAGATGGAGACGGCGGCCCAGATCGAGGCGTTCCGGTCCCCAGACTTCAAAGAGGGACTGCACGCGTTCATCGAGAAGCGCACGCCGCGCTTCAACGGGAAGTAGTCGATGGCCGAAGCCGCGCGGGCGGCGGAACGGGTGGCGGTGATCGGCGCCGGCACCATGGGCCACGGAATCGCCCAGGTCGCGGCCGTGGCCGGCTGCCGGGTCGAGCTGGTGGACACGTCGGTGCAGCGCGTCCAGGTCGGCCTCGAGCGGATCCGCGCGAACCTGGACGAAGGCGTGGCCCGCGGCAAGGTGACGCCCGACGCGCGGGAACGGGCCCTGTCCAACCTGAACGGCATCACGGACATCGCCGCGGCGGTACACGAAGCCGACGTGGTCATCGAAGCCGTGCCGGAGCAGCTTCAGCTCAAGGTGGACGTGCTCGTTCGCGTGGCGTTGGCCGCCCCGGCCGGCGCCTTGCTCGCCAGCAACACCTCCGGCCTCAGCATCACCGACATGCAACGCGCGCTGCCCAACCCGGCCCGCCTGGTGGGCCTGCACTTCTTCAACCCGGTCCATATCATGGCGCTGGTGGAAGTGGTGCGGGGCCGGGACACGTCCGACGAAGTCCTGGACGCGGCGGTGTCGTTCGCGCGCCGCCTGGGCAAGGAGCCCATCGTGGTGAACGACTCGCCCGGCTTCGCCTCCTCCCGCCTGGGCGTGGCCCTGGGCCTGGAAGCCATGCGCATGCTGGAAGAGGGCGTGGCCAGCGCGGAGGACATCGACCGGGCCATGGAGCTGGGCTACCGCCACCCCATGGGTCCCCTGCGCCTTTCAGACCTCATCGGCCTGGACGTGCGCCTCGACATCGCCCGCCACCTGCACGCGGCCCTGGGCGGCGAGCGGTTCCGGCCACCGGCCATCCTGGAACGGATGGTGGCGGAAGGCCGACTCGGACGGAAGAGCGGACACGGCTTCTACAACTGGGACGACTGATGCGCTACGAGACGCTTCTTCTGGAGCAGGCCGACGGCGTGGTCACCGTCACCATCAACCGGCCGGAGAAACGGAACGCACTCAATACCAGAGTCCGGCGTGAGCTGGTCCAGGCCCTGGACCGGGTCCGGGAGGACGACGCCGCGCGCGTCGTCATCGTGACGGGAGCCGGTGCCCGGGCCTTTGTCGCCGGCGCCGACGTGCGCGAGTTCGCCGGGCGCACCGCAGCCCAGCAGCAGGCGGCCATGGAGGAACGCCGCGTCTTCGACGAGGTGGCGGCGTTCCCGAAGCCGACCATCGCCATGGTGAACGGGTACGCCCTGGGCGGCGGCTGCGAGCTGGCCCTCGCCTGCGACCTGCGCGTCGCGGGCCGCTCGGCCCGGTTCGGCCAGCCGGAGATCAAGCTCGGTCTGCTGCCAGGCGGCGGCGGCACCCAGCGGCTCTCCCGCCTGGTGGGCCCCGGCCGGGCCATGCGCATGGTCCTCACCGGCGAGATGGTGGCGGCCGAAGAGGCGGAGCGCATCGGGCTGGCGGACCTCGTCGTGGCTGATGCCGAGCTGCCCCGGCGCACCATGGCCCTGGCCCGGCAGATCGCCGCCCACTCCCCCGTGGCGGTGCGAATGGCGAAAGAAGCCCTGCGCGCGGCCGTCGAGCTGCCCCTTGCCCAGGGCCTCGAACGGGAACGGGAGCTGTTCCTGGAAGCCTTCGCCAGCGAGGATGCGACGGAAGGCATCGCGGCCTTCCTGGAGAAACGCGAACCGCGTTTCCGGGGCCGCTGAGCCCCGCGGCCACAACCGGAGGAAACGAGCCATGGGCAGGAACCCCTTCGAAGACGGCGCGCCGACGGGCAGGAAACAGAATCCGTTCGGCGAGGAGGACCCGTCGGCCGGTACACCGGAGGAAGCCATCGCGCGCATCGAGGAGGCGGCGCGGCGCATCCGCCTGCTGCGCTCCCGCATGGGCGCCGAGGGCCTGACCCTGTCCGCCACCCGGGAGCTCATCGACCACCTGGCCTCGGCCCTGGACGCCACCGCCCGGGTACTCCACGACACTCAAGACTGACGGAGGGCCCATGTCCGTCCGCTCCGCCCGTATCCTGACCTTCGTCTTCTTCCTGCTGTACGCCGTGGTCCTGACCTACCCCGGCACGATCCCCTTCAACCGGTTCCGGCCCCAGGTCCTGGGGCTGCCCTTCTCGTTCTTCTGGGTGGCCCTGTGGGTGACGCTGGCCATCGTCGTGCTGCTCATCCTGCACCACGCGGAGACGCGGAACCGGAAGGAAGGCTGACCATGCAACAGTGGCAGATCGTCGCCGGCGTCGTCTTCGCCTATCTCATCGTCACCCTGGCCATTGGCCTCCTCGCCGGACGACGCACCAGCAAGAGCGTCGCCGGCTACGTCGCGGCGGACCGCGGCTTCGGCCTGCTGGCCATGTACTTCGTCACCGGCGCCACCATCTTCAGCGCCTTCGCCTTCCTGGGCGGGCCCGGCTGGGCATATTCCCGCGGCGCGGCGTCCTTCTACATCCTGTCCTACGGCGTGCTGGGCATCGTGCCCCTGTACTTCATGGGCCCCAAGGTCGCCCACATCGGCCGCGAGCGAGGCTATGTGACGCAGGCCCAGCTCGTGACGGGCCGGTTCCCCAACCGCGGCATCTCCTTGCTGCTGGCCGTGGCCTCGGTCGCGGCGTTCGTGCCCTACATCATGCTCCAGATGAGCGGCGCCGGCATCGTGTTCAGCGCCGTCACCAACGACCACGTGCCCTTCTGGCTCGGCGCCGCTCTCGCCTACGCCGTCGTCGTGTTCTATGTGCTGGTGAGCGGCGTGGCCGCCGTGGGCTGGACCAACGTGTTCCAGGGCATCTTCATGATGGCCATCGCCTGGCTGCTGGGGATCTACATCCCGGAGCACCTGTACGGCGGCATCGGCGAGATGTTCCGGCAGATCCAGGCGACGCATCCCGAGCTGCTCAAGCTGCCCGGGCTCAACGCGTCCGGCGGATCCTGGAGCTGGGGCGCCTATTCCTCGGCGATCCTGTCCTCGGCCATCGGCTTCCTCATGTGGCCGCACCTGTTCATGAAATCCTTCGCCGCACGGAGCGACGAGACCCTCCGCCGCACCGTCATCCTGTTCCCCACGTTCCAGCTCTTTCTCATCCCGGTCTTCCTCATCGGGTTCGCCGGCATCCTGTACCCCCAACCACCGCGCGCACCCGACTTCATCATGCCCCACATGATCCTGAGCACCGGGCTGCCCGCTCTCGTGGTGGGCGCGTTCTGCGCCGGCGCCCTGTCCGCCTCCATGTCCACCGGTGACGCCCTGCTCCACGGGGCCGCCTCCATCACCGTGGAAGACGGGCTCCGCCCGTTCTTCAACATCCCCGAACGCGTCCAGACCATCCTGATGCGCGTGCTGGTCCTGGTGGTGGGTGCCATCGCCTACTATTTCGCCATCATCCAGCAGCGCTCCCTGGTCTGGCTGCTCCTCACCGCCTACGGCGTCATCGACCAGATCGCGCCGCCCGTCTACGCCGCCCTCTACTGGCGCCGCGCCACCACGAACGGCGTGCTGGCCGGGCTCCTGGCCGGCATCGTCACCACCGTGTTCTTCTTCCTGAACCCGGGCCTGCGTCCGTTCGAGATCCACGAGGGGATTCTGGGCCTCATCGTCAACATCGGGGTGCTCGTGGCCGTCAGCCTTGCGACGCAGCCCCAGGACCCGGAGCACGTGGAAGTGTTCGTGGCCAGCGTGGAGGAGCGGGAGGTGGCGGCGGCAGCGGACTGAGGGTACGACCCGCGGGCAGGTGTGCGAGGGCGACACCTTGACACGGAGAACACGGAGGGACGGAGGACACGGAGAACCGGGCTGACCCGAGGTTCCCGGTCAGCGGCCTGCGCCAGGGTCTGCCAGAATCGACCGGGGAGGTGTGGAATTGTGAGGGGATGGGGATCCGGTTTCCTATTCCGATCCCTTTGGGCTGTGCCCACCGTACGACAAGAAATCTGGACCGGAGTGCCACATCTTTTTTCTCGGCGTCAATCTAAACCTGGTCTACCGCAGTGGGTTTACGCTCAGCATGGGCTTCACATATTCACGCGACGAAGGATTCGGTGTTTACGAGCGAACCGGCGTTGAGGTGGGGCGGGATGTGAGCGCAGGTGTTGAGGTTGGCTATTCTCCAGACAAGGCAGCAGCTAGCGGGCCTTCACTGGAGGCATGCGCCGGGGGCAGCAATTCAAAGGGCAAAGGTGGTTCCGTCTGCATTTCCACAAACGAGAATGGAACCTCCGGGTCTGTTACTGGCGGCGTGTCTGTCCAGAAGTTGACCAACCGCTCCGGCGGTACCGTGACTCATATGTTCACCTACAGGGATGCGAAGGAAGCTTTCGCACACTTGGCTCGGCAAATCCTGAACTTGTACGGGTATCCATAATGAGTCATATCGAGCTCAGCGTGCCGGCGCTGCTCTTTGTGGTTTTCATTGTGCTGCTGCGCATCGAGCATCTGCTTGGAGATGAATTGGATGAGTTTCGCACTGACATGGACCCCGGCGAATCCGTCCCAAAGCAACAGTCGTTTTGGATTCCGATAGACTTGAAGGGCTCAACAAATTACGCAGAAGAAGGGAAGAAATACTTGCGGTTAATGCGAATTGTGACGATTATCAGGTTGGCAGTCGGAGTGTCTATCGTGGTCTCCTTGGCTTTCATAAATTGAGGCGACTTTGTTATGGCATATTCCCCTCGCCGGATCCAAACGCGTCGTAGACGTCGCCGTGTTAGCTATGTTGCCCGGCGCCATCGAGTGTGTAACGTCGGAGGCCGTCTCTGAACGGACGCCTCAACCGGATCCCTGGATGCGCGCCGGGCATGGCCTGCGAGCTGTGCCCGGCGCGGCCATGTGTCTCTCGGAAGGTCGCCAGGAAGAAGGCGCCTCAGTGGGATCCCTGAGCCCACGCCGGGCAGAAGAAAGGAGGGACTGGCGCCATCAATGTTTGCACGGAGGCCACTCGATGAACGAACGCCTCAATTCGCATTTCGGATGCACGCCAGCCCCCAGGGCCACATTACACCCCTCCGGGCGGCGCACGCCTCACCGCCGCCCGCACCTGAACCCTGAATTGTCAAATCGCACCCACCTGAGCGTGACCCGGCGTAACTCGACACTTTCAAGACCTGGGAGGCACTGCAGGTACGGCCGCAGCCCTCGAAACCCCCTCGCTGGAGACTTGAGCCGGACCGGGGTCGGGGGAGCCTGTTGTTTGCTGGAAGGCCGGCGCGAACGCCGCCTCGACACGATCCCATGGGGCTCTCTTCCCCCGACCTGCCGGTGGTGCACTACCGGCCAATCTAATCCATGAGCCGGCCGACGCCATCCTTTTCAATCCCGGGGC
>CAZUFP010000008.1:0-6838 GCA_964619835.1 uncultured Gemmatimonadaceae bacterium
GGATCCGGCAGATGGTGCGCAAGGAGTTCCGGCAGATGTTCCGGGACCCGCGGCTCAAGCGCATCATCTTCGTGGCGCCCCTCATCCAGCTCGTGGTGTTCGGCTACGCCGTGAACACCGACGTGCGCAACGCGTCGACGTTCGTGGTGGACCTGGACCACACCCAGCAGTCCAGGGCGCTCATCGATGCGCTGACGGCGTCAGGCTATTTCCGCGTGACCGCGCGGTCCGACCGGCCGGCGGACCTGACCGAGGCACTGAACAAGGGCCGGGCCGTCCTGGGCGTGCAGATTCCCGTGGGCTTCGCCAAGGACCTGGCGGCCCGACGGGCCAACGTCCAGCTGGTGGTGGACGGCACGAACTCCAACACGGCCACCGTCGCACAGGGCAACGCGCTGCGCATCATCCAGCAGTTCGCCGGAACAGCAGGCGGGGGCGCGGGCGGAGGCGGGGTGGGCGGAGCGAGCCCTACGGCTGCGGGCGGCTCGGTGGCGCCCCCGGGCGTGGACCTGCGCACGCGGGCCTGGTACAACCCGGACCTGGCCAGCCGGGTCTACAACGTGCCGGCGGTCATCGGCGTGATCCTGATGCTCATGAGCCTGCTGCTGACGTCGCTGGCGGTGGTGCGGGAGCGGGAGATCGGCACCCTGGAGCAGCTCACGGTGACGCCGCTCACCCCCACGGAGCTCATGCTGGGCAAGACGCTGCCGGTGGCCGTCGTCGCGTTCATCGACCTGGTCATCATCACTCTGGTGGCGGTGCTGTGGTTCGGCATCCCGTTCGAAGGCTCCGCGCTCTCCCTCGTGCTGGCCGCCCTGCTCTACATCCTCGCCGGCCTGTCCTTCGGCCTGCTCATCTCCACCGTGTCCCGGACGCAGCAGGAAGCGTTCATGGCGCTGTTCCTCCTGTTCATGCCCGCCATCATCCTTTCCGGGTTCATGTTCCCCATCTTCACCATGCCCCGCGTCTTCCAGTGGCTCACGCTGCTGAACCCCATCCGCTACTTCCTGGAGATCGTGCGCGGGATCTTCCTGAAGGGCGACGACGTACGCGACCTGTGGCCCCAGTACGTCGTCCTCGCCGTGATGGCCGCCGTGGCGCTGCGGACGGCGGTGTGGCGGTTCAGGCGTGCCGTGGCGTGAGGCGCGGGATGGCGCGTGCAGGCGGCCGCGGCATCGCTGACATCGTTGGAACGTCCGGATTCCATCCGGCAGGCGATAGCAACGCCGGATCTGCTCGGACCCGGTGAATCTGGAGCACGCCCCGGACGCAGCCGACCCACGCCGAACCGTCGATCTGCCCCGGATAAACCGGGATCCGCGATCCGTGATCCGCGATCCGCCGCGAACCGGCGCCTCAGAGCCTGAACTCGGACAGCAGCCGCTTCTCCTCGCCCTCGATGTGGGCTTCCAGCTCGATGTAGGGTTCCAGGCCGCTGCCGGAGAGCTTGTCGCGGAAGAGCTGGTCCAGCTGGAAGACGCCCGCGGAGTTGGTCATCTCGATGGAGATGCGGACGGGCTTGTCCTGGCCGGGGCCGATGGAGATGTCCGAGATGGCGGCGGCGGACACCGAGTGGATGCTGACGGAGCCTTCCTGGAAGGGGATGCGGGAGCGGCCCTCGGCCATGTCCAGGGCGTCGGCGATGCGCACCACGCCGGCCTCGAGGGTGAGGGGCTTGCCGCCGGAGCGGTGGGCGATGATGGCGTGCAGAACCTCGGAGCGGACGACGGTGCGGGTGGCGTCGTCGTAGATGCCGTTCAGCAGTGCGTCGATATGGGGCTGGGCGACGAAGAGCGAGTAGCTCTCGTGGTCCGCCCGGTGGATGGACATGCCCACGTCGTGCAGCAGGGCGGCCAGCGCCACGACGACCTCGGCGTCCTCGTTGCCGAGGCCGTAGTCCCGCACGACGGACGGCTCGATCCCCCGCTGCACCAGCAGGCGCAGCAGCTTGACCGCGATGTTCATCACGATCTTGACGTGGACGGGCCCGTGGTCGGTCATGCCCAACCGCTCCATGGCGTTGACGTTGACCACAGTCCACAGCGCGTACAGCTCGTCGCTGGCATTCACCCGCTCCAGCACCTGGCGCAGCCGATCGTTGCCGCGCGGCGCGTTGATGCGGAGCCGATTGCGTATGCGATCCGGGATGGAGCCGGCGCCGTCCGGTTTGCTCATGCGTCCGTCTTGTGCAAAAGGTTCTCGGCTACGGTTCCGACGGATCCGGATGCGCCAGCACCTCCGCCGCCTGATCCGCCCGATACTTCCGTACCGCGTCCCGGGCCTCGGGATGCTTCGCGCCCACGATGCTCGCCGCCAGGAGCGCAGCGTTCACCGCCCCCGACTTGCCGATGGCCAGCGTGCCCACCGGCACGCCCCTCGGCATCTGCACGATGGACAGCAGCGAGTCCATGCCGTTCAACGCCCGCGACTGCATGGGCACGCCCAGCACCGGCAGCATGGTCTTCGCCGCCGCCACGCCCGCCAGGTGCGCCGCGCCACCCGCCCCGGCGATGATGACCTCCAGGCCGCGCTCCTCCGCCGTCGACGCCCACTCGAGCAGGACATCCGGCGTGCGGTGCGCCGAAATCACCCGCGTCTCATACGGCACGCCCAGCTGTTTCAGCGTCTCCACCGTGTGCGACATCGTTTCCCAGTCCGACTTCGAGCCCATGATCACGCCCACCAGCGGTCCCGTCGCCATGTTTGCCTTTCTCTCCGTTGCCTGTTGGGGATATGGGGAGCCTGCGGCACACAACCTAACGGCCGGGCCCGGCCCCGGACAACGGCACGACGGTGACGGCCACGCGTCAGCCGCCGGCCGTCAGACGCTCCAGCAACGACGTGGCCCGCGCCACCACGTCCCGCTCCGCCGCATCCAGGCGATCCAGCAACGCTGACAGGTGCGCCACCCGCCGACCCCGACCCTCCTCCAGCACCCGCCGCCCCGCCTCCGTCGCCCGCACCTGCACGACTCGCCCGTCCGAGGGATCCCGGGTCTTCTCCACCAGGCCCGCCGCTTCCAGCGATGACACCAGCCGCGTCATCGTCGGCGCCCGCACCTGCTCCACCTCCGCCAACGCGCCCAACGTGTGCGCACCTCCGAACACCAGCACGGACAACGCCGACAGCCGCGCCGGACTCAGGCCCGCCGCCTCGTCTTCCACCCGCAGCCGGCGCAGCAGATGGACGGTCACCGAATGGAGCCGTGCGGCCAGAGCGGCGTCGTTCACCGGGTCCTCCCTCTTGCGTCGTGAGTTCTGGCAACATATTAGTTAGCCTCACTAACTACTGCAAGGGGTGGGACGATGGATGGCAGTCGATTCATGGAAGCCGTGCGAGCCGGAGATGCAGCGACGGTCCGCGCCATGCTCGCGGAGGCGCCGGCGCTGGTATCGGCGGCGGGCGAAGACGGCGTGTCGGCGATTCTGACGGCGCTGTACAACCGGCAGCGGGCGGTCCTCGATGTGCTGCTGGCGGGGGCGCCGGAGCTGACGCTGTTCGAGGCGGCGGCGGTGGGTGACGTGGCGCGCATCCGCGCGCTGCTTTCGGTGCGCGGCAGTCGTGCGGGGGAGTATGCGCCCGATGGGTTCACACCGCTCCACCTGGCGGCCTACTTCGGCCGGGCGGATGCGGTGCGGGTGCTTGTGGAGGCGGGTGCGGCGGTGGATGCCACGACGCGGAACGCCATGGCGAACCGTCCCCTTCACGCCGCGGCGGCGGGTGGCCACAACGGCGTGGCCCGGCTGCTTGTGGAGGCGGGCGCCGACGTGGACGCTCGCCAGGCGGGCGGGTGGACGGCGCTGCAGGCGGCGGCCCACCACGGGAACGATGAGCTGGCGGACCTGTTGTTGGAGGCGGGAGCGCGGCCGGATCTCGCGGCGGACGACGGGCTCACCGCGGCGGACATGGCGGAGGCGGCGGGGTACGCGTCGCTGGCGTCGCGTCTGCGGGCGCTCATGGAATGACGGGGACAGGCCGCCGGCGCTCCGTTTCGTGAACATTGACCCGCCGCGGCCTGCCCCCTACCGTCGTTCCGTGCCAACATCCCACTCATTCCTGTGAGGCCCGCCATGCCCGAACAGCCGTTCGAGCCCGCGACCACGCCGCCTGCGGACGTGCCGCCGACTGCATCGTTGTGGGAAGACTTCATCGACATCTTCTACGCCCCATCGTCGGTATTCGAGCGCCGCCGGGGGGCGAAGTGGTGGCCGATGCTGTTGATCCTGACCATCGTGATGGTCGTGCTGTTCTACTTCTGGCAGCGGACGTTGTCGCCGGTCTTCGAGGTGGAGATGCAGCGGCGGATGGCGACCAGTGCGCGGCAGCTGACGCCGCAGCAGATGGAGAACGCGCGGAAGATCGGGAGCATCATCCAGACCGTGTCCATGCTGGTGGTGTTCCCCATCGTCATCTTCGTGGTGGGCCTGCTGGCGTGGGGTCTGGGCCGAGCGTTCGGCGCGGTGGCAACGCTTGGCTCCATGGTCATGGTGGCCACGTATTCGCAGATCGTGAAGACGCTGCAGCTGCTGGCCGGGATCGTCCAGAGCTTCTTCCTGGACGTGAACCACATGAAATCGATTCACGCCGTGTCGCTGGGTCTGGACCGGTTCCTGAGCCCGGACACCTCGACCGCCGTTCTGGCCCTGGCGTCCCGGGTGGAGATCTTCACCCTCTGGTCGACGGTGCTGCTGGCCATCGGCCTGCACGTGGTCGGCCGGATCCCGAAGGCGCGGGCATACGCCGTCGCGTTCCTCATCTGGGCACTGGCGGCCATTCCCGCCATGCTGGGAGGCCTGGCCGCCGGCCGTTGACGCGGCGACCGGCAGGGTCCAGGCGCGGAACGTGCGTGGTGTCGCCGGGCCATTGACCCTGAGACAGGACGTGAACGGAAAGTGACGGACAGGCCGGCGGACCGGTCCGCCGCGGGTGCAGCGGGGACGGGTACGGGGGACCAGGAATCGGAGCATGATCCCGGCGAGCCGCGGGGGCGATATCTGCTGCTGATGTCGCTCACGGCGCTGGGCATCGTGTACGGCGACATCGGCACGAGCCCGCTGTATGCGCTGCGGGAGTCGTTCCGCGGCGTGTACGACGTGGTGGTGGGCCCGGAGAGCGTGCTGGGCGTCCTGTCACTGATCTTCTGGTCGCTCGTCCTGGTGATCTCGGTGAAGTACCTGGGCGTGATCCTGCGGGCGGACAACCGGGGTGAGGGCGGGATCCTGGCGCTGACGTCGCTGGTGACGCCGGTGGGCGCGACGCGGGGCGGGCGCTGGTGGCTGATCATGCTGGGCCTGTTCGGGGCCGCGCTGCTATACGGCGACAGCATGATCACGCCGGCCATCTCGGTGCTGAGCGCCGTTGAAGGCCTTCAGGTGGCGACGCCGGTATTCCAGCCGTACGTGATCCCCATCACGGTGGTCATCCTGGTGGTGCTGTTTGCCGTTCAACACCGGGGCACGGCGGGAGTGGGCTCGGTGTTCGGCCCGGTGACGGTGGTGTGGTTCCTGGTCCTGGCGTTGCTGGGCATCCGCCAGATCGTGATGATGCCGAGCGTGCTGCGGGCGTTGAACCCGGTGTACGCGGCTCATTTCTTCGGGCGGCACGGGCTGAGCGGCGTGACGGTGCTGGGTTCCGTGTTCCTGGTGGTGACGGGCGGGGAGGCGCTGTACGCGGACATGGGCCATTTCGGCAAGCGGCCCATCCGGTTCGCCTGGTTCACGCTGGTCCTGCCCGCCCTGCTCCTCAACTACTTCGGCCAGGGCGCCCTGCTGATCCAGCACCCGGAGGCCATCGAGAACCCGTTCTATCGGATGGGCCCCGGCTGGGCGCTGTACCCGCTGGTCGTGCTTGCGACGGCCGCCACCGTGATCGCATCGCAGGCCGTGATCTCGGGTGCGTTCTCCCTGACGATGCAGGCCGTCCAGCTGGGCTACAGCCCGCGCATGGACATCCAGCACACGTCGGCGAAGGAGAGGGGCCAGATCTACATCCCGGGGGTGAACTGGGCCCTGATGATCGCGACGGTGGCCCTGGTCTTCGGGTTCGGCAGCGCGAGCGCCCTGGCGGCGGCGTACGGCGTGGCGGTGACCACCACCATGGTCATCACGACCGTGCTGTTCTTCGTGCTGGCCCGGGAACGTTGGCACTGGCCGCTGCCCGTGGCGCTGCTGGTGGCCGCGTTCTTCCTGACCTTCGACCTGGCCTTCTGGGCCGCCAACCTCACGAAGATCCCGGATGGCGGCTGGTTCCCGCTACTCGTGGGCGCGTCCGTGTTCATCATCCTGACGACGTGGAAGCGGGGCCGTCAGATCCTGCGCGACCGGCTGCGGTCCCGGGCGCTGCCCATCGAGGAGTTCCTCAAGCGGATCCAATCGGAAGACGTGGTGCGCGTACCCGGCACGGCGGTCTTCATGAACAGCTCGCCGGACACCACGCCGCCTGCCCTGCTCCACAACCTCAAGCACAACCGTGTGCTGCACGAGCATGTGGTCCTGCTGGCTGTGGAGACGGAGGAGGTCCCCCGGGTCACGCATGCCGAGCAGGCGGACGTCGAGGACCGCGGCTTCGGCTTCTACAGCGTGCTGCTGCGCTTCGGCTTCATGCAGGACGTCGATGTGCCGGCCGCCCTGGCCCGGCTGAAGGGCGTCGACCTCGAGTTCCGGCCCCTGGAAACCACGTACTTCCTGGGCCGTGAAACGCTCCTGGCCACGCGGCAGAAGAAGGGTATGTCCATCTGGCGGGAACGACTGTTCGCGTTCCTCAGCCGCAACGCCCGGAGCGCCACATCGTTCTTCCATCTGCCGCCGAACCGGGTCGTGGAGCTCGGATCGCAGGTGGA
>CAZUFP010000008.1:6938-28694 GCA_964619835.1 uncultured Gemmatimonadaceae bacterium
GCGTCGTTCCAGAACTCGGCCATGTCGCGGGGCGCGCGGCCGAGCACGGCGCGGGAGAAGGCGTCCCGGACGGGGGACGTGGCCGGCAGGTTGACGGGGGCGACGAGGGTGCCGTCGCGCCAGAAGCGTTGCCTGCGCAGGAAGATACGGCGAACGACGCCGGCGGTGAGGCTGTCACCGGGCACGTCGGTATTGACGACGACGGCGACGCGGGCCGGGTCGTGATGTTCCTGAGTCGGCGCCGCGGCGGCGACCAGGACGAGGGTCAGAAGAGTGCCGACAGCGAGACGAACCATCCGTCGCGGACTCGCTCCGAGGGGTGGTTGCTGATCTGGCGCTCGAGCTTGAACGTCACGTGTTCAAAGAACCGTGTGGCCACCCCGATGGTCTGCACGTTGACCAGCGAGCGGTACACGGGGTCGTAGACTTCGGACCGCAGGACGAGGCGCGCCGGACCGACGACGCGAACGGCGGCCTGCACGAACCCGCCGCGCTCCCCGGGACGGAGCGTTGTGCGAGAGAGAGACACGGCTTCCGACAACAGCTCGACGCGTCCGATCTCCCAGGACAGGTCCACACCGACCAGGTAGCGGTTCTCGGCCTCGGCCTCCCGAGCTTCATCGGCGGGCGCATCCACGCTGTCCGGCACCGCGCCGTCTTCCCCGTACTCCGCGTCTTCCGGCTGGTACGGACGGGACACGCGGAAGCGGGCGGCGCTGGCGCCCACGACGAGACCGGGCCGCAGCTCGGCGGCGATCCGGCCGCCCATGGCCTGGACGAAGCCGGCCTCCTGGGCTTCTTCCCGGCTCCAGTCCCGCGGCGAATAGTAGAAGGCGTAGCCCGCGTCGTGGCCCGCCACGGGCACGGTGCCTGCAACCAGAACGCCGGTGGTGCTCTTGGCGAAAGGCCGGTAGGACGTGAGGGGCCGGAGCACGGTCCAGGTCAACGGCTCGGCAGGAATCTCGTTCCATTGCCCGACGGGCGTGAGGAAGCGGCCCAGTCGTAGCCGGAATGCATCAGAGAAGGCATACTCGGCGTAGAGACGGGCAATGTTCAGGTTGTTCTCTTCGCGCTGGCCGGTCCAGTTCTCGGCGGTCCAGCTCGCGGCCTGGAAGTCGCCGAAGTAGCTGAGCCGGGGAAAGACGGTGCCGGACAGGAGGAAGGCGGCGGTGGCGGCGGGGAACGCGGTGTGGTCTTCGGACGGGTTCTGGAGGCTGTAACCGAAGACGACACTTCCGTAACCGGCGAGGTGTATGGCATCGGGGCTGCTCACGGCCGGTGCGGGCAGCTGAGCGGCGAGGGGGGCCGCACCGAGAACGAGCAGGATGAGGGCGCCGCGAACGGACCGGCGCCACCGGGTGTCGGAGCTCATACCCAGATTCCGGGGTCTCATTTGACTAAGGATAACCAGCGTGCGCACGGCCGCGCGAATCGGTGGCCGGACACGCTGGCCGGCCGCCTGGCGGCGGCCCTGGTGTTGTTCGTGCTCCTGGCGACCGCGGGGGTCCTCGGAGTCGAGTACGCCCGGGGCCGGGAAACGCTGCTGCGGGAGTCACAAAACCGGATCCAGGCGCGGGACCGTCTCGCGGCGGACCGGTTGGAGCGCGCGCTGGGAGATCGGTTGCGACTGGTGGACGCATGGCCGGGACTGGGCGCGGCGCAGGACATCGCGGTGGACGACGTGGACAAGCGTCTGGCGGCGTCCCTCGCCCAGCTCGCCGGAAGCTTCGAAGGCCAGGACCTGGCCCTCGCCGTGGATAGCGCCGGCCGGGTCGTCGCCGCGTCGGACCCGGCCTGGATCGGCCGCAGCACAGTGGGCAACGGTTGGCTGCCGCTGCTGCGGCAGACCACCGGCGGCACGGCCCAACTGTATGTCCTTCGCCAGAACGAGGATCCGGGCGTGCTGGCGGCCAGTCCGGTGTTCGGCCCGCGCGGTGGCCGGTTGGGGTGGATCGCGCTGATCACGCCGTGGTCGGAGCTTCTGAACGAGGTGGCGCCCGACGATCGCACGGGCCTCTCGGTGACCCTGGCGGACGGCCAGGTGGTGGTGGGCACACCACCCACCTCCGCCACTCCGGTGCTGACGGCGCGGGAGACCATGCGCGATCTGGGAGGCACGCGGTTCCAGACCGTGACGACCGTGCCGGTGTCGCAGGCGCTGCAGCCGTTGCGCACGGCCAGCGTGCAGCTGTTCGTGCTGGCCCTGGTGTTCCTGGCCGTGGCGCTGCCTGCCGTGGTGCTGTACGCGCGGTCGACCACCCGGGAGCTTCGTCGGCTGACGGAAGCGGCGCGCGACGTGCGCCGGGATGACGCCTCGGTGTTCGACCAGCCGTCCGACGCGGCGCCGCGGGAAGTCCGCGTGCTGGCGGGCGCGCTGGGCACCATGCTGGACCGGCTGGAGGCGTCGCGGCACGAGCTGGCGCGGCAGGAGAGCCTGGCGGCCATGGGCATGATGGCGGCCGGCCTGGCCCATGAGATCCGGACGCCCCTCTCCATCGTGAGCGGGTCCGCCGAGATGCTGGGCCGCAACGCGGCTCCCGGCTCCCGCGAGGAGGAGCTGACGGCGTTCATCCTGAGCGAGACGGGCCGGTTGAGCCGGCTGGTAAACGACCTCCTGTCCTTCGCGCGGCCACGGGAACCGGAACGACGGCCGGTGGACCTGGCGGACATCGCGGGCCAGGTTGTGTCAGCCATGAGCGGCGAATACGAAGCGAGCCAGGTCGCCCTGGAAGCGGACCTGACCCCGGCACCGGTGAACGGCGACGGCGACCAGCTGTACCAGGTGGTGCTGAATCTGCTGGCGAACGCGCGCAAGGCGTCGCCGGCGGGCAGCCGGGTTCGGGTCACGTGCCGCGTGCAGGACGACGTCGTGCTCCTGGAGATCCGCGACCGCGGCAGCGGCATACCGCCGGAACGCCTCGCCGATGTCTGGACACCGTTCTTCACCACTGGCGGCGGCGGGACCGGTCTCGGCCTGCCCATCGTCCGCCGCATCGTGGAAGCGCATGGCGGCACGGTCACACTCGAGAGCCAGCCGGACGCAGGCACGACGGCCATCGTCCGGCTGCCAGCACGGAGCGACGTATGAGTCCCGCGAGTCCCACACTGCTGGTGGTGGATGACGAGCCGAAGATCCGCCGCATCCTCGAGCTGTCCCTTTCGGACCTCGGCTACCGGGTCCTGGGCGCGGCGAACGCCGCCGAAGCCGAGCAGCAGCTGGCCGCCGAGGCGATCGACCTCGTCCTGGCCGATCTCCAGCTGCCGGACCGTTCCGGCATCGACCTGCTGGAGCGCATCCGCGCCACCCACGCCGAGCTGCCGGTGATCCTGATGACGGCGTACGGAAGCGTGGAGAGCGCCGTGCGCGCCATCAAGCTGGGCGCGTTCGACTACGTGGTGAAGCCGTTCGCCGTGGAAGAGATCGAGGCGCTGGTGTCCCGGGCGCTGGACGGCGTGCGGGCGGAGCGGGAGAACGCGTACCTGCGGGAGGTCCAGCCGGGCCCGGAGGGCATCATCGTGGCGTCGGGCGCCATGCGGGACGTGCTGTCTACGGTGGACCGCGTCGCGCCGGCCCCAACCACCGTGCTTGTGACGGGCGAGACGGGCGTGGGCAAGGAGCTCGTCGCCCGTGCCGTGCATGGACGATCCCCGCGCAGCAAGGCGTTGTTCGTGGCGCTCAACTGTGCCGCCATCCCCGGTGAGCTGCTGGAGGCCGAGTTGTTCGGCGTGACCCGGGGCGCCTTCACGGGCGCCGCCCGGGACCGCGCCGGGAAGTTCGAGCTGGCCGACGGAGGTACCCTGTTCCTGGACGAGGTAGGCGACATGCCCATGGCTCTCCAGCCCAAGCTGCTTCGGGCGCTCCAGGAAGGCACCATCGAGCGGCTGGGCTCCAACGTGGTCCGGCAGGTGGACGTGCGCGTGGTCGCCGCCACGCACCGGGACCTGTCCCGCCTGGTGGACGAAGGACGATTCAGGGCCGACCTGTTCTACCGGCTCAACGTCTTCCCCGTCCACGTGCCGCCGCTGCGGGAGCGGCCGGACGACATCGCGCCCCTGGCGCTGCACGCCGCCCGCCGCCTGGGCAGCTCCCTGGGCCGCGAGGTCCGCCTGACCCCGCCGGCCGTGGCGCAACTGGAGGCCTACGCGTGGCCCGGCAACGTGCGGGAGCTGAACAACGTCGTGGAGCGGGCGGTGCTGCTCACGGCCGACGGAACGATCCGCCATTTCGATCTCCCCGCGGCACAGGGCTCGCCGAAGGAACCGGACGCCTCCGGCACGGCACATTCATCCGGCGCCGCGCCGCCTCCGCTGCGGGAGGCCGTGGAGATGGCCGAGCGGCAGGCCATCCTGGCCGCCCTGCAATCGACGGGGGACAACAAGACCCGGGCGGCGAAGCTGCTCGGCATCAGCGTGCGCACGCTGTGGTACAAGCTGGAAAAGCATGGGATCGGCCGGGACGATCAACCCGACGCCACCGCCGACGCCGGCACCGGGGCATAGGCGTTGTTCCAACCGTCCGGGTCCCGGTCCTGGCGGTAGAGCTGGTTCAGGTTCACCATGAGCTGGTTCCCCTGGACGCGGACCGCGTAGCGGTCCATGCCCCGCGTGGCGCGCCCCGAGATGAACTCCCCGTCCGGCTTGTACTTCGAGTGGTGCTTGGGACACTCGAACTCGTCATGTTTCGCGATCCAGTGCAACGCCGTGTGCTGATGCGGGCAGGACAGGTAGAAGGCGTACAGCTTGCCCTGCGAGCGTGCCACGATGATCTCCTCCTTCCGGTCGATGGACACGCCGTCCGAGGTGGGGATGGGGTACGCAAGTTCCCCTCCGCCTGCCAGCACGCCGGAAAGCAGGCGGGGGATCATCGTCGCCTGGCCACGCCGGGGCCACAGCCCCAGCATCAGCGCGGCCGCGATGGCCCCGTCCCGCAGGAAGTCCCGGCGTGTCGCCCGCAACGCACACGACGCGCATGCGTCCGACTCGCTCTCGCGAGCGATGGACCCGTCCGCAACCTTCCCTTCCTGTATGTCGTCCCGTATGTCGTCACCCATGTCTATCCACCCGTTCCCTTTCGCGCGCTAGTCAATCAGGGCCATGCTCAGCTCACGGACGTGAGCAGCACGCCGAACAGAAGAGTCAACGCCCAGAGCCCGCCGCTCCTCACCGACGCGTTCCGGAGCCGCTGCCAGCTGGAGCCTTCCGGATCCTCCAGCAGTCGGCGGCCCACCCGCTCCAGCACCCATCCGTTCAACAGGAGCAGCACGATCAATCCCATCTTCACCCAGAACACGAGCGATGGGAGAAACGTGCGCACGTCGGACAGCAGCATGGCCACACCGGTGAGGGTCGCCAGGATCAATCCCAGGATCACGGGCCGGTGGATGTGGTGCAGCTCGTGGAGGACCCACGCCCGGTCCGTGTTCCCGCGGCCGGCGCGCAACACCGCCCGGTCCGTGGCCACGGCGAAGCCGCCCGCCACCAGGATTCCCGCGAGGTGGGCAAACAGAATCGCGTCCGATACGGCCGTGCTGCCATTGTAGAGATCCGACCACGGCTGCAACGCCAACGCCACCACATGCAGGAACATCGGTCAATCCCTCCGGAACGGCGGCAGCATCATCACCCAGCTGACCGTGGCCACCACCATGGAGCTGATGGCGATCTGCTTGTGGAGCCGCTCGTTGCCATGGCCGTATCCGCCCGTGAGGTTCGAGCCCGGCCCGTACACCCCGCTCTCCGTCTCGAAGTGGGGCGCCGTCAGGCCCGTCGCTACGAACCCGGCATCCGCCAGCAGCATCAGCAGCCCGTGCGCCGTGCGCCACACGCGGCCATCCGGGTCCTTGCGCCCGTCCCACAGGTTCCACACGCCCGTCACCGTGTTCAGCGCGAACAGGCCCGCCAATGTCGCCGCCACCGGCTTGTGGATCGTCCGCTCCCAGTGCGGCGCCGCCAGCCCCTGCTTGTACAGCTGCGTCCCCGTGTAGTACTCCACCCCGAAGAGCGGCAGCATGGCCCAACTCGCCCATTTGTGGATGGTCAGCCGCGTGTAGTAGAAGTTCGAGTAATCCACCAGCGGCGCCCGGGCCTGTTGCGAGTCCCCCGGCGCCGTCCCGGCCACCGGCAACCGAGGGTCAACCGACGACGACCGTTCACTGCCGACCGGGGCCAGGCCGGCCGCCGTTCCGGGCATGTCCAGCGTCAGGGGCAACCGCGCCGTCCCCGCAGACGCCTGCATCACCGGGGGACGCCAGAGCTCGAAACGGGGCTCGGTGCCCGCCCGCGGAGCGGCCCTCGCGGCCGACGCCGATGCGACGGGCTGCGTCCGGGCGCTCTTCGCCACCGTCGCCGGCGTGACGGGCTGCTCCCGGGTGTTCGTTGCCACCGCCGCCGTCACCGGCACGTTCATCGAGGGCACACGGCCCGTGTCCGGCACGGCGAGGGTCAGCGCTGCCAGAATTGCCAACACCATGGGTCCCCTCCCGTCAGCCCAACGTGACCGTTTGCGCCGTAGCGTCGTACGTCAACGAATACCGGTGCAGCGGCTGGTAGGCCGGTCCACGCAGGACCTGGCCCTCCATGTTGTACGCCGAGCCGTGACACGGGCACACCATCACGCCCTGGGACGGCGCCCCCACGAAACACGCCGCATGGGTGCACAGCATGGACAGCGCGTAGTACGAACCCGCCGACTGGCGCACGATGAGCACCGGCGCTCCATCCGGGCCGTAGTCCTTCGTGACCAGCGCCTGCCCGTCCTGCGTCAGCTGGCTCACGCCGAACACCTTCTTCGTCGAGCCCGAACCCGTCAGGTTCCCGGCGTTGCACGCATCCAGCAGCGGCACGGCCACACCCACCACCGTCACACCCAACGCCGTCCGCGCCGCCGAAATCAACATGTCCCGGCGGCTGATCGCCTTTGCTTCCATCTCTCTGTCCATCGGGCGCCTCCGCGCTCCCTTATCGCTCTCGTTCATCACGTAACCCGGTCTTCACGCCCGTATCCCCAGTACAAAAGCGAGGCCAGCGCACCAGAAACCGCCAACTCATTTATTTATGTGTGTTTACGGCATCGTATCTGCGCGTCATGCAGCGGGTTCTTATATGCAACATCTTGCGCACCACGAAGTCTTCTGCACGCGTTGGCGGCGGCGAGGCGGGGGTTGCGGCGGCGGGCAGGTGACTACAATGTAGACATATCTGTTTACTTTGTAGAACGACGCACGGGAGTGGACCATGGCCGGGAAGGGGTACCTGGGCGAGTTCGAGCAGATGGTGCTACTGGCCATCCTGCAGCGGGGCGAGGACGCGTTCGCGCTGGAGGTGCGGCGGGAGCTGGAGCGGAGCGCGGATCGGACGGTGTCGCGGGGGGCGTTCTACACGACGCTGGATCGGCTGGAGCAGAAGGGCTACGTGCGCTGGGCGAAGGCGCAGCCGGAAGAGGGACGCGGGGGGGCGATGCGGCGGTTCGAGGTGACGGAGGCGGGGGTGGAGGCGTTGCGTGCGTCGCGGGCGGCGTTGCAGAACCTGTGGCGGGGGCTGGAGGACATGCTGGAGGGAGCATGAGGCGGGTCCTGGACCGGCTGGCGCGTCTGGTCCTTCCGGGCGGTTACGCGGGCGAGAGCATCCTGGCGGACCTGCAGCGGGAGTACGAGGAGCTGCGTGCGGCGCGAGGCGGGATGGTGGCGCGGGGATGGTACGGTTGGGCCGGTGAGCTTCGCCGCCGCCGCTGGTTTCCTCCTCGCCGTCGCCGTCGCCGCCGTCGCCAGCGCCATCCCGGCCTGGCGGGCCGCCCGCGTGGCGCCCGCGGCGGTGCTCAAGGAATGACTTCCTGATCGGCGATCGGCGATCGATCCTGCGCTCTACCCGCCGAGATGCAACAGATCCGTAGCGGCCCACCACGCGCCCACGGCGAGCAACCCCACGGGCACGACGAACCGTATCCAGTAGTAGAGGGGGCGCACGCCGCGCAACTGGGCGAGGGCATCGCTGCGGCCCAGTGCCCAACCGAAGGTGAGCAAGGCGCACAGGGCGCCGAAGGTCTGCATGCCGGAGCCGAAGGTGAGGTCCCAGGGCACGAAGACGCGCATGCTGGTCATGGGCGGGACGGCCACGAGGAGCACGGCGAGGGCGACGAGCCAGACAGCGGTGCGTCGTGGCAGGCGCGTGTTGTCGGTGAGGGCGGCGACGAGGACCTCGAGGGCGGCGATGTCGGAGAGGAGGGCGCCGGCCAGGAGCCCGGCGAAGAGCAGGACGCCGAAGGCGGCGCCGGCGGGCATGGCGTCGAAGACGCGGGGCAGCGTCTGGAAGATGAGGTCGGGCCCGCTGGCGGGCGGGAGCCGGAGGGCGAAGACGGCCGGGAAGATGGCGAGGCCGGCGAGGAGCCCTGCGGCGGTGTCGGCGGCGGCGGTCCACGCCGCGGTGGAACGGAGGTCGGTGTCGTCGTCCAGATAGGACCCGTAGATGACCATGAAGGTGCCGCCCAGGGCCAGGGAGAAGACGGCCTGTCCGGTGGCCGCCAGCATGACGGCGGGCGTGAGGTCGGCGAAACGGAACTTGAGCAGGTACCAGTGCACGCCGGCGCCGGCGCCCGGCAGTGTGAGGGCGCGGGCGATGAGCACGAGCAGGATGACGACGAGGAGCGGCACGAAGAACCGGCTGACCCGCTCGATGCCGGCGCGCAGGCCCCGGACCAGGACGAGGGCGGATCCTCCCACGACGAGGGCGGTGAAACCGAGCTGCGGGGCGAAAGACCGGACGTCGAAGCCCGAGGCGGGCGGCAGCACGGAGGCCGGGTTCCAGCCGGCGCCGAGCCCGTGGGCGGCGGATCCGACGGCGAAGGCCAGCACCCAGCCGACGGCCACCGAGTAGTAGGCGGTGGCCGCCAGCACGATGAAGAAGAAGAACCAGCCGAGGCCCCGGCCGAAGGGTACGCCGGCGCGGGCGAAGGCGCCCACGGGCCCGCGGCGCGTGTGCCGGCCCAGCGCCCACTCGGCCATGAGTCCGGGCACGCCCACGGTAACCACGACGAACACGTAGAAGACGACGAAGGCGGCGCCGCCGAAGCGGCCGACCATGTAGGGGAAGCGCCAGAAGTTGCCCAGGCCGATGGCGACGCCGATCATGGCGGCCACGGCGGCGAAGCGGGAGGTGAAGAGGGCACGGGGGGTGCCCGGTGGGGCGACGTCGCCCGTCGTGTCCCCCGGCGGCATCCCGCTCATGGCTCAGGCCGGCCCGCGGCCCTCGGCCTCGGCCAGCACGTCCGCGAGGGTGTCCAGCGCGGTGTCCACGTCGTCCAGCGTGTTGAAGAAGTGGGGCGCCAGGCGCAGCACGGGCCCGCGGGCGGACGGCAGCACACCGCGGCGGCGCATGGCCGCCTCCACTTCATGGGAATCGCCGGGCACGACAAAGGCCGTGGTGGGCGCACGCAGGTCCGGGTCAGCCGGGCCGTGCAGCCGGAGCCCCCGGGCAACGCCGCCTTCCGCCAGGCGTCCTGACAACACACGGTTCCATTCGCCGATGGCGTCCAGGCCGATGGACTCCAGCATCTCCATGCCGGCACGGGCGATGTACACGCTGGGCACGGGCGGCGTGCCGGTTTCCAGGCGTCGCGCCGTGGCGGCCCAGTCCAGCCGGTCGGCCCGGAAGGCGAACGGGTCCTCGCGGCCGAACCAGCCGGTGACGGTGGGGTGCAATCGTTCGATGAGCTCCCGCCGGACGTACAGGAACGCCACGCCCGCGACGCCCATGAGGAACTTGAGGTTGCCGGACGCCAGGACGTCTACGCCCAGCTCCTTCACATCGATGGGCTCCGTGCCCAGCGTCTGGTAGGCGTCCACGTAGATGAGAGCGCCGTGGGCGTGGGCCAGCTCGGCGATGGTGCCCACGTCCTGCTTGAACCCGTTCTGGTAATAGGCGTGGCACGCCGACACCACGCGGGTGCGGTCGTGGATGGCAGCTTCATAGGCATCAAGCTCCACGACGTCGCCCCTCACGGGCGCCCACGCGACGCGCGCACCGCGCGCCAGCTGAGCCTGCCACACGTGGGCGACGGTGGGGAACTCCGCGCCGGAGATGACGATGGTGTCGCGCTCGGACAGGTCCAACGCGCTCGCCAGACTGGCCGTCGCCACCGACACCGACGTCGTCAGGGCGATCTCGTCCGCGTCCGCGCCGATGAGGCGCGCGAAGGCCGCCTTGGCGGCGTCCACCTCTGCCATCCACGCGTCCCAGTCCATGCCGGTCCGGTTCCACGAATCCAGGAACCGCTCGGCGGCCGCACGCGTGAGGTCCGTCTGGGGCGCCTGCGAGCAGCTCGCCAGGGGAATCGCCGTCTCGAGGAGCGGGACGCGGGCGCGCCAGGCTTCGAGGTCGTATCGGGGCTTCGCTGTCGAGTTGGCCATGGACGGGAATCGGGGGCCTGGGGGCCGCAGGCGCAAGCCTCGACCGTCGACGGTCGTCGGTCCAAGCGCTGCTTGCCGCCGGGCGAGCGCTCCGGCATCTTGCGCCACAACGATCCGCATTCCCCTGCACCCCAAGACGCTGCGACCGTGGACCGATTCCGTTTCCTGGACGAGCTGAAGCGCCGACACGTCTACAAGGTGGCCGCCGTGTACGCCGTGGTGGCCTGGGTGGTCATCCAGATCGCCGCGACGGCACTGCCCTATCTCCTGGACCGGCCCGACCCGGTCATCCGGGTCATCATCATCCTGTCGCTGGTCGGGTTCCCGATCGCCCTGGTGCTGGGCTGGGTCTTCGACGTCACACCGGAAGGCGTGCAGCGCACGGACGCGCAACCGTCGGCGCCACTCCGGGCGACACCCACCGGCGCGCCCAACCGCGCGCGCTTCGTGGCCGTCGGGTCGCTCCTGGTCGCCGCGGTGGCGGTGGGCTTCGCGTTGTGGTACGTGAGGGAGAACACGACGAGGCCCGCTCCGCAGTCGTCGTATGAAGCAATGGGCGCGGCGATGCAGAGGCGGGTCGAGGAGCAACTGAAAGGCATCGCCCACCCGACCGACACCACGTCCGCGTCCGGAGCGCCCCGCGCAACCGCGATTCCCAACATGGATTCGGTGCTGGAGATCGCGGGTGCCGCCCTGTCCGCGTTCGGAAGCGGACTGTCGCGGGCCGACGGCCCGATGCCGGCGAACATGAAGCGCATCGCCGTCTTCCCCTTCCGGGTGCCGGGCCTGGACCATGACCCGAAATGGGGGCAGCTAGCCGCCGATTCGCTGAGCGCGGCGCTGACGGGCGCGGGGCTCCAGGCAGTGGACCCCGCCGCCGTGCGGAAGGCGGCCGACGCGGCGCAGCCGGAGCCGGGGGATCGAGCGGCTCACGCGACCATCGCGCAGAAGCTGGGCGCCGACGCATTCATCACGGGCTCGGTGATTCCCCAGTCCGGGTCCGTGGTGCTGGAGATGAAGTTGTCCGGAGTGGACGCCCCCGACGTCATCCGCCACGCCGCCGGCATCGTCCCGGAAGACGGCGTGGGGGCGGGACTGAAGCGCCTGGTCTCACGGCTCGTCGCCGTGACCGACTCCGCACGAAGCCCGTGAGCGCCGCGCCCGGCCAGACCCTCGAGCGGGCGTGGCATCGCCTGCGACCCCTGCCGGGTGGCCGGCGCCTGTTCTCCTGGTTCGTCGGCCGGATGGCTCCCTACACCGGCAGCATCCACCCCCGCGTCCTGGAATTGCGCCCCGGTTATGCGCGGATCGCGCTGCGGGAGCGCCACCGGCTGCGCAACCACCTGCGCTCCGTTCACGCCGTCGCGCTGGTGAATCTGGGCGAGGTGACCAGCGGGCTGGCGATGCTGACGGGCCTGCCGGCCGACGTTCGCGGCATCGTCGTAAAGCTGGAGACGGAGTACCTGAAGAAGGCGCGCGGGCGGTTGGTGGCCGAGTGCGAGACGGCGGTCCCCCGGATCGTGGAGGACACGGAGCACGTAGCACAGGCGGAGATCCGGGACGCGGCCGGCGATGTGGTGGCGAGGGTGCGTGCGACCTGGCGGTTGGGTCCGGTGCGGCCATGAGCGGCGCATCGCTGCGTACGCCCCTGACGGAGCACGCCGGCATCGACGTGCCGCTCATCTGCGGCGCCATGTACCCGTGCAGCAACCCGGAGCTGGTGGCGGCGGTGTCGGAGGCGGGCGGGATCGGCATCGTGCAGCCCGTATCGCTGACATTCGTACACGGCCACGAGTTCCGCGAAGGACTGCGCACCATCCGCTCGCTCACGGACCGGCCCATCGGCATGAACGCGCTCATCGAGGCGTCCTCCAAGGCGTACCGTCGGCGCATGGAGGAGTGGATCGACGTGGCGCTGGAGGAAGGCGTCCGGTTCTTCATCACGTCGCTGGGCAAGCCGGACTGGGTGGTGGAGCGCGTGCACGCGGTGGGCGGCGTCGTGTACCACGACGTCACCGAGCGGAAGTGGGCGCTCAAGGGGCTGGACTCGGGCGCGGACGGCCTGATCGCCGTGAACTCCCGCGCCGGCGGCCACGCCGGGCCGAAGACGGCGGAGGCGCTGCTGGCGGAGCTGGACGATCTGGGCGTGCCGGTGGTGTGTGCGGGCGGCATCGGCGACGCGGCGGCGTTCGTCGGAGCGCTGCGCATGGGCTACGCCGGCGTGCAGATGGGCACCCGCTTCATCGCCACGAACGAGTGCAGGGCCGGCGCACCGTACAAGCAGGCCATCATCGACGCCCGCGCGGACGACATCGTGCTGACGGAACGCGTGAGCGGCGTGCCGCTGGCGGTGATCCGCACGCCCTACGTGGAACGCACCGGCACCCGCGCCGGACCCCTGGCCCGCTGGATGCTGCGCGGCCGGCGCAGCAAGAAGCTCATGCGTGCCATCTACGCCCTCCGGTCCGCCTGGCAGCTCAAGAAGGCATCCCTGGACGAAACGGGCACGAAGGACTTCTGGCAGGCGGGGCGCAGCGTGGACGGCATCGACGCCGTCGAGCCGGCGGGAGACATCGTGCGGCGATTCGCCGCCGCCCTGGCCGAAGACCCACCGTCGCCCGACGACCACTGAGCAGGGGACCGCGGCGGCGCCGCGGCCTTCATCTTCCCGGCTCGGGCCTGCCGGCCGCCGGAGCGGGGCGGCTCAGCGGCCCAACGCCTTCAGGATCAGGTCCCCGATCGCGTCGTAATTGCCGTCGAGGTGGTGCCCGCCGTTGCGCGGGTACACGGTCACATACGGCGGCAGGTGCTGCCGGCACAGCGACTCCTTCTCCTTCGTCCCGTAGAAGCAGAGCACTTCGGGTCCGTGGATGCTGTCCACCTGGGGCAGGATGGGCAGGTCGTCGGGCGAGGATGCGTTGGTCAGCAGGTCGATCCAGCGGAACTTGAACCCGGCGCGCTCCGCCGGGGCGAGCAGCGCCACGACCCGCGTTCGGCTCGCCAGGTCGGGCGGCAGCCGGTTCACCACGAACGGCAGGATGTCGGCGCCCCGGGAGTATCCAGCCAGCACCAGGCTGTCCCGTCCCCAGGCCTCGCTGTAGTGCCGGATCACGCGGATCACGGCGCGGGCCGTCTCGTCCGGCGTGCGCCGGCGCTCCAGGTAGTCCCGCGAGTTGAACCCCACCATCGGGATCCCGGCCGCCACCAGGCGGCGGGACACGGTCTTGTCGAGGTGCGCCCAGCCTCCGTCTCCGGTCAGGAAGATGCCGAACACGTGGCCCGGGGTGCTGTCGGGCACGGGCACCGCCACCAGCGGCAGGTCCCGGACACTGGTGAAGTCGCTCGTATTAGGAGTTGCCGGCTGGGGCGAGCAGCACACCAGAGTGCCGGCGACGGAGGCGGCAACGACGATGAGGTTACGCATGGTCTTCAGCTACAACTCCCGACGAAGGTCCGCCGTTCATGGGCACACATTGTGCCACTCACGTCCGGCGATCCGGACGACGGCAATTGCATGACACAGGAGCACCGAGCGTGCCAACGATACCGATGGGCCCCACAGGCAATGGTGGAACCGGGCAGGATGGAAACGACAGGCGCTATGCACCGGGCTGGCCCGGCATCCCCGCACGCTGGACATCCAGTGCGAAAGCGGGCATCGGCGTCGCGCCAGGCACCGTCAGCCGGGTGTGGTTCACCCTGGGATTCGGCATCCTGGACGAGGTCTACTACCCGCGCATCGACCAGGCCTGCACCCGCGACCTGGGGCTCATCGTCACGGCCGGCCGCGGCTTCTTCTCCGAGGAGAAACGGCACGCCGAGCACAGCGTCGAGCTGCCCGTTCCGGGCGTGCCTTTCTATCGGCTGGTGAACACGCACGCGGGTCGCTACCGCATCACGAAGGAAGTGCTGAGCGACCCGCGGCGCGACGTCGTGCTGCAGCGCATCGCGTTCGACGCGTTGTCCGGAGACGCCACCGACTACCACCTGTTCGCCCTGCTAGCCCCCCACCTCGGCAACCATGGCGCGGGCAACACGGCCTGGGTGGCGGACTACAAAGGCACCCCGATGCTGTTCGCCCAGGGCCACGGCGCCGCCCTCGCCCTCGCCAGCTCCCGGCCCTGGCTGGCACGGTCCGCCGGCTTCGTGGGCACCTCGGACGGCTGGCAGGACCTGTCTCGCCACGGACGCCTCACCTGGGCGTATGACCGCGCGGAAAACGGCAACGTGGCCCTGGTGGGCGAGATCCCGCAGCAGACCGGTGACTTCATCCTCGCCCTGGGCTTCGGACTGACCCCGGAGGAAGCGGCGTTGCGCGCCCGGGCCAGCCTCGCGGATGGCTGGGAACGCACCCGCGACGCGTACATCGAGGGGTGGCAGGCGCTGCAGGGCGGGCTTCAGCCTCTGGACCAGGGCCGGGACGACGGCACCCTCTACCGGACCAGCACGTTCACCCTGGCGACCCACGAGTCGCGGCGCTTTCCCGGCGGCATGATCGCCAGCCTGTCGGTGCCGTGGGGGGACACGAAGGGCGACGATGACCTGGGAGGCTACCACCTGGTGTGGCCCCGGGACCTGGTGGAGACGGCGGGCGGCATGCTGGCCGCCGGGGCGGGCGCCGCCGCGCTGCGCGTCCTGGACTACCTGCGGGCCACGCAGGAGAGCGACGGCCACTGGACGCAGAACATGTGGCTGGATGGGAGCGCATACTGGCACGGCGTCCAGATGGACGAGACCGCCCTGCCCATCGTGCTGGCGGACATAGCCCGGCGGGAAGGTCTGCTGGCGGGAAGCGACCTTGCCGGGTACTGGCCCATGGTGCGGGCAGCAGCCGGCTTCATCGCCCGCAACGGGCCGGTCACCGGCCAGGACCGTTGGGAGGAAGATGCCGGCTATTCACCGTTCACCCTCGCCGCGGAGGTCGCCGGGCTGCTGGCCGGCGCCGAGATGGCCGACCTGAACGGCGAAGGCGATGTCGCGGCGTACCTGCGCGAGACGGCCGACGTGTGGAACGACGGGATCGAACGATGGACGTACGCCACGGACACACCCCTCGCCCGCCAGGTGGGCGTGGGTGGCTACTACGTGCGTATCGCCCCGGTCGACACCGCGGACGCGTCCACGCCGCTCCAGGGCTTCGTGCCCGTGAAGAACCGGCCGCCGGGACAGTCCGACGAGCCGGCCTCGCTGCTGGTGAGCGCCGACGCCCTGGCCCTGGTCCGGTTCGGCCTGCGGGCCGCCGATGACCCGCGCATCGTGAACACCGTGCGTGTCATCGACGCGCTGCTGAAGGTGGAAACGCCGTCAGGGCCCGCGTGGCACCGGTACAACGACGACGGCTACGGCGAGCATGCGGATGGAGCGTCGTTCGACGGCTCCGGCGTGGGGCGGGCATGGCCGCTGCTGACGGGGGAGCGCGCCCACTACGAGCTGGCCGCCGGCCGCCCGGAAGAAGCCACCCGCCTGCTCCACGCCATGGAGCAGTTCGCCGGAGACGGCGGTCTGATCCCGGAACAGGTCTGGGACTCGGACGACATCCCGGAACGCCGCCTCTTCCGGGGCCGTCCTTCGGGCTCCGCCATGCCTCTCGTCTGGGCTCACGCGGAGTACATCAAGCTGCTACGCTCGCTTCGGGACGGGAAGGTGTTCGACCTGCCGCCGCAGACGGTGGCCCGCTACGTCGAGACGGATACGCACGCCGCCTGCGGCGTGTGGCGATTCAACCAGCGGTGCCGGACCATCGGACAGGGCAAGGTTCTGCGGGTGGAAGTGCTGGCGCCGGCCGTCGTCCACTGGAGCGCGGACGACTGGAAGACCGTCCATGACACGAACACCCGGGACACCGGCCTGGGCATCCATGTCGCCGACCTTCCTGTTGGCGACCTGCCCGCCGAATCCCGGGTGTCGTTCACCTTCCGCTGGCCCGAGGCCGGGCGCTGGGAAGGCACCGACTTCGCCGTGACGGTGCGCGGCTAGTCGACCGACCAGGTCGAACCGCGGAGCGTGTTCGCTACCCGCAGATCGATCATCTGGCCGGGGCTCACGATGATCCTGTTCGTGAAGAACGCGTTGCTGCTCCCCACCGGGTCCACCAGCAACCGGACCCCGTGTGCCACGTTCGCACCCGCCGGCAGATCCACCTCGCGGGTCTCCATGGCCGGGACCGCCGCCACGCGCCGGTAGGTCCCGTCGACCAACGCATACACGTTCACGTTGTCCTCATTGTTGTTCCGTACCTTCACCTGCACCGGCGTGTTCGAATGGGGCTCCGGCGTGTTCATCGCCACCT
This sequence comes from uncultured Gemmatimonadaceae bacterium, assembly GCA_964619835.1. Lineage (GTDB taxonomy): Bacteria > Gemmatimonadota > Gemmatimonadetes > Longimicrobiales > RSA9 > JARRJS01. Next base: position 23,628 of record CAZUFP010000008.1, read on the forward strand.
GCCCCCCGGCCGACGCGCAGGCCGTCGTACCCAGCACCGCTACCACCGCGAGCGCCACCATATTGGTTTTCATCTTCGATCCTCCTGATTCTCGAGTCTGCCGCCGGCTTCAAGAGGAATCGCACCCTTCAGCGGACTGAGAGGGTGCGATCGCTCAATGATTTTCCGGCCAGCACGGAGAATCATTATTGCATTTGTGGTGCCAGGCTCAGTCCACGACCCAGTTCGACATCGTCAGGGCCGGGGCCACCGTCAATTTGATGGTTTCGCCGGGGTTCACCGTGATGGGATCCGTCGTGAAGTTGTTGAAGCCGCCGATGGGATCCACCACCAGCTGCACATTGCCGTTGACGGTGGCGTTCAACGGCAGCGGGATCCGCACCGTGTTCATGCTCCGCACCATCGTCAGGCGCTCCGGCGTGTCGCCGATGAAGGCGTACACGTCCACGTCGGCGAAATTCTGATTCGTCACCGTCAGCAACACCGGCTTCGCACGCGGAACCGGGCGGCTCTGTTCGCTTGACCCCGCCTGCCCCGCCGCCGACGCGCAGGCCGTCGTACCCAGCACGGCGATCACCGCCAGCAGGAGCATTCGTGGCTTCGTTCTGCTCGACATCGCTTCCCTCTCCTCTTGTCGGTCTCCCGCGTCTCCGCGGCCAGACCGGAACAAAACAAAATGCCGGCCAGCGGTGGCATCCGCGCCCGGCATCTTTGACCGTTCGTCCCTACCAGAGCAATTGTGATGCCACGCAGCGGAGCGTGGCGTGTCCGGTTCTGCGGTATCCAGGAAATGGGGGAAGGGGAAGGCAGAAGAAAGGGCCCGGTCGACTGCCCCGGGCCCCATCTCGGATCAGGCAACGAACCAGTTCGTCAGCCCGATCGGATTCGCAACGTTCAGGCGGATCGAGTCACCCGGGCTCACCAGAATCTGACCCGTGAAGAACGAATAGCTCCCGCCGATCGGTGAAACCAGCAGGCGCACACCGCCCGTCATGTCCGCATACGACGGCAGCTTCACGTTCACGCTGTCCATGCTCGGCACCATCGCCAGCCGCTGGTACATCCCGCCCTCCAGCGCGTACACGTTCACATCGTTGAAGTTGTTGTTCGTCACTTCCACGGCGATCTGCGGGCGCCGCGCCACCTTCGATGCCTGCGCCGTCGGCGCCTCGTTCGGTGACGGCGTGCCAGGCGCCGCCTGTCCGGCCGTCGCACATGCCGTCGTGCCCAAAAGCGCTACCATCGCCAGTCCCATCAACTTCGGCTTCAATATGTTTCTCATCTCAGTTCTCCAATCTCGTGGATCGCCGGCGGAGCGCGGCGGAAGCCGAGTCGTACCTTCGACCAGGCTTCCCTACTCCGCGCCGGCCTGGCCGATACGGAGAATCGTTATTGCATTTGTGGTGCCAGACCGGGCGAACGGAAATCCGTTCGCCCGGTGGGATCCTGCCGAGGGGCGGGCCGGCCAACCCGGGGCTCAGTCGCCGGGAGCGGTTCCGGGTGCGGGCTCGGCGGGGCTGGCGGCCGTGGCGGCGGTCTCCGCGCGTTTGCCGGTGAGCCACATGCCGAGGCGTTCGGCGGCCGTGTTGAAGATGAGGTACGCGCTGGGCACGACGAAGAGCGTGAGCAGGGTGGAGACGGTGAGCCCACCGACGACAGCGATGGCGAGGGGCTGCATCATCTCGGAGCCCTGGCCGATGCCGAGGGCGAGGGGCAGCATGCCGAAGGCGGTGGTGAGGGTGGTCATGAGAATGGGCCGCAGGCGGATGGCGCCGGCCTCGACGACGGCCTCTTCGCGGCTGAGTCCCCGGTCGCGGGCCTGCTCGGTGTACTCGACGAGCAGGATGGCGTTGTTGACGACGATGCCGGCGAGGAGGATGACGCCGAGGAGCACGGGCGCGCTGAGGTAGGTGCCGGTGGCCCAGAGGAGGACGCCCACGCCGATGAGGGAGAGCGGGATGGCCAGGAGGATGACGAACGGGTTGACCAGGCTCTCGTACTGCACGGCCATGACGACGAAGACCAGGAAGATGGCCAGCAGGACGACGATGGTGAGCTGCCGGTTGTTCTCCCGGATCGCCTGCTCTTCACCACCGAACACCACGCCGTAGCCCTCCGGGATGTTGATGTGGGCCAGGCGCGCCCGGATGGAATCGTTGACGGCGCCCACGCTGGCGACGTCGGTGATGACGTCGCCGGTGAGGCTGAGCACCCGGTTCTGGTTCTCGCGCCGGATGTTGGTGGGCCCGAGGACGTTGCGGACGGTGGCGACGTCACGCAGGTAGATGGGCTGTCCGCCGGCGATGCCGGGGAACAGAGCGACGGACCCGAGGTCCTCCGGGCTGGTGAAGTGGGAGCGGGGCAGCATGACGCGCAGGTCGTACTCCTGGTTGCCGGCGGTGAAGCGTGTGGCGATGGTGCCGTCGAGGGCGGTGCGCAGCGTCTGGCCGACGGCAGCGACGCTGAGGCCGAGGTAGCCGGCGCGTTGGCGGTCCAGCTCGATGGAGAGCACGGGGCTGGCCTCGTCGGAGGACGGCTGGAGGTTCTCCAGGCCGGGCACGTCGCGCAGCTGGATCATGAGCTCGTCGGCGAGGCGCTGGAGCTGGGCCAGGTCATCGCCCTGGATGCTGAGGGCCACCTCGGAGCCGGACCGGTTGGTGCGCAGCCCGCGGATTCGAGGCGGGCGCACGAAGATGCGGGCGCCGGGGAAGCCCCGCTGGTCGATGCGGCTCTGGATCTGTTCCACCCAGGCGTCGGCGCGCATGGAGCGCTGATCGGCGGGCAGCAGCACGACGGCCAGCGATCCGCGGCCCGAGCTCTCACTGGTGGACCCGCCCCACAGGTAGCCGCCGGCGGTGGCGAACACGCTCACCACGTCGGGCATCTCGTTCACCATCCGCTCGATCTCGAGGGTGATGCGGTTGGTCTGCTCGGCGGACGCGCCGGGGGGCAGGCGGATCATGACGCCCACGTTGCCGTCGTCCACGGGCGGCAGGAACTGGTTGCCCAGGTTGCGCGTGAGGGACCAGGCGCCCACGAGGGCCAGGACGGCGAACGCCAGCACCAGCCAGCGGCGGCGCACAACGGAAGGCGCGACGTGGCGGTAGCCGGTGCGCAGCCTGCCGATGAACCGGTCGAAGGCCACGAGCGGCTTCCAGTCGTGGGCGCCGCTGGTGAAGCGGATGCGCACGAGCTGGGCCGACAACATGGGCACGACGGTCAGGGCGACGGTGAGCGACGCCAGGATCGCGAACGAGATGGTGAGGATCAGCTCGCGGAAGATCATAGCCGCGAGCCCGCTGATGAGCAGGAACGGCACCACGGCCGCCAGGTTGGTCATGGTGGACGCCACCACGGCGCTGGTGACCTCGGCGGCGCCGTCGTGGGCGGCCTCCTCCGCTTCCTTGTTCCACGTCTCCCGGTGCCGGAAGATGTTCTCCAGCATCACGATGGAGTTGTCGATGAGCAGGCCCACCCCCAGGGCCAGCCCGCCCAGGCTCATGATGTTCAGCGTCAGGTGGCCCAGGCCCATCATGATGAACGTGGCCAGGATGGCGATGGGGATGGCCAGCCCGATGATGAACGTCTTGCGCAGCGAGCCCAGGAACAGGAACACGACGAACATGGCCAGCAGGGCGCCGGCCAGGGCGGCATTCTTTACGGACGACACCGACGCCCGGATGAAGGTGGCCTGGTCCGTGATGGTCTGGTGCTGGATGTCGCCCGGGATGAACGACGACTCCTGCAGCTGCTCGATGCGACGGGCCACGCCCTCGGCCACGGACACCGTATTGGCGTTGGGCTGCTTGCGGATGGACAGCTTGACGGCGGGCACGCCGTCCAGGCGGGCCCAGAGGCGCTGCTCGCGATGCGTGTCCTGGACGTCGGCGACCTCGGACAGGGGGATGCGGCCCCGGCCGGGCGAGGTCAACAGCACGTTGCGCACGTCGTCTACCGTGCGGAACTTGCCGGCCGTCTTGCCCACCACCTCGCGCTCGGGCGACGACACGCGCCCGGCGGCCACGTCCTGGTTGGCGGCGCGCACGGCGTCGATGACCTGCGACACGGTCAGGCCGTAGGAGCGCAGCCGCTCCTGGTCCAGCACCACCTCGATCTCCCGGATGAGCCCGCCGGCGATGTCCACCGACGCGACCCCCCCGATGGTCAGCAGCTGCGGCCGCAGCCGGTACTCCACCCAGTCGCGGAGAGAGACCAGGTCCCGGGTGGCGGAGGAGAAGGCCACCTCGAACACCGGCTGCTGCTGCGGGTCGAACTTGAAGACGGTGGGCGGGTCGGCCTCTTCCGGCAGCGAGCCGCGGGCGCGGTCCAGGTTCTTGGCCGCGTCCTGGAGGGCGAAGTCGATGTCGGTGCCGTAGGCGAAGTGCAGGTTGACGCCCACGCGCCCTTCCTGGATCTCCGTCTCCAGCTCGGTGAGGTCCTCGGTGGTGGACAGTGCCGCCTCGAGGGGCTTGGCAACCGTCTCTTCCAGCACCTGCGGCTCCACGCCCCGGTTGTTCACCGAGACGCGCAGCTGCGGATAGATGATGGTGGGCAGCAGGTCCAGCGGCAGGCCCCGGACGAAGAAGACCCCGAGCACCACCACCACCAGGGTCAGCATGACCGTGCCGACGGGTCGCCGGATGGCCAGGCTGGGCAGCCCGCGGTGCCCTTCGCGGCCCGCGCGTCGCACGCTCATGCTTCACCGTTCCCTGCGTTCGTGGCGGTTTCCGCCGGGGCGGTGGCGTCGGGCTCGATGACCCGGACGGCGGCGCCATCCCGGAGCATGTTGTTGCCCGCAACGATGACCTCTTCACCCGCCTGGAGTCCGGTCACGATCTCCACCCGCCCCTCGGACGTGACGCCGGGCATGACGGTGCGGCGCACCGCCCGGCCATCCTCCACCACGAACACGGACTCGGAGCCGGCGCCGCCCACCAGGGCGGAGGCGGGCACCAGCAGAACGCCGTCGCGGGTGCCGAGGGCGAACGTGACGCGGGCGAGGAAGCCGGGCCGGACGTCGGCAGCGTCCTGACCCCGCAGCGCCACCTCCACCGGCACGAGGCGGGT
>CAZUFP010000008.1:28794-31637 GCA_964619835.1 uncultured Gemmatimonadaceae bacterium
TGCGCCTGCAGCTCCCGGTCGTCGACCCGGGCCAGCACGGTGCCCTTGCGCACGATGTTGCCTTCCTCGACGAGCACCGCTAGCAGGGCGCCGCTGATCTGGCTGTTCACGCCCACGACGCGGATGGGCTCGATGTTGCCCGCCACCGTCACGGCCCGGCCCACCGAGCCGCGCTCCACGGGGGCCACGGAAACCGGCGTGATACGGCCGCCCGGCCCGCCGGGCCCGCCCGGACCGCCCGCCCTGCCTCCCTGCGCCTGGCTCCCCGCTTCTGCATCGCGCCCACAACCGGCCTGTGCCACGGCTACGGCCAGGGCGAGCATCCCGAGCTTCAACACACGAGTCATATCGTTCACTCTTCGCCAAGCTTCCGTCCGAGGACCGCTTCGAGCTCCGCCACGTTGCCACCCAGTGCCTGCCGTGCCCGCACGGCGGCCACTTCGGCCTCCGCCAGGGCCACCTGGGATGCTTCCAGCTCGAGGATGGTCGCGTTGCCGATCTGGTATCGTTCTTCCTGTACCCGCAGGTTCTCCTGCGCCAGCGCCAGCGTACGATCGGAGATCTGGATCCGCCGCTCCGCCAGCTCCACGGCATGCCGCGCCGTCTCCACCTGGGCGCGTGCGGCGATGCGCGCGTCCCGCGCCTGGGCTTCCGCTACCGCCACCTGGGCAGACGCCCGTTCCAGCGACGCTTCACGCTGGAACCCGTTGAACAGCGGGAACGAGGCGTAGACGCGCAGGCTCCAGCTCTGTTGACCCGGCGGGAATTGGTAGGAGAACCAGTCGTAGCCGCCGGTCAGGCGGACCGACGGCAGATAGGGCGTCATGGCGGAGAGCCGCTGCGCACGCACGCTCTTCCGGCTCGCATCCGCCGCCAGCACCGCAGGCGAGGACTGCTGCGCCCGTTCCACAAGCTCCGAGAGCGGCGGCAGCGGCGGGGCGTGGCTGGGCAGCTCGCCCGGTGCCGGACGCACCTCCTCTTCGACGCCCATGACCCGGGCCAGGGCCAACGCCGCCGCCCGCTGCGCCGACTCCGCTTCCAGCGCCGCCAGCTCCGCGTTGGCCAGCTCGATGCCCGCCTGCAGCTCGTCCGACGCCGTCGCCGTGCCCAGATCCAGGCGCGTGCGGGCGAAGTCCAGTTGCTGGCGCGCCCGCTCGACGCGCTGCTGCGCCACCGCGAGCAGGTCGCCGGCCGCCGCCGCTTCGTAGAACGTCTGCGTGGCCGAAAGAATGGTCGCGTAGCGCTGCTGGATCTGGCGCGCTTCCGCCGCGTCCACGTTCGCGCCCGCCACCCGATGTTGTGCCCACCGGCGCCCGCCACTGAACAGCTCGTACGTGCCCTGAACCTGGGTGGTGTAGTTCTGGGAAACGAGTTGTCCCGAGGTCTGGTCGAACCGCTGGTTGCTCGAGTTGCCGTAGATGCCGTTCAGGTTGAAGGACGGCAGGAAAGCGCCGCGGGCCTGGAGCAGGTCCGCTCGGGCCGACGTCACGCTGGCCCCGGCGGAGACGGTGATGGGCGAGCGTTCCACCGCCAGCTGGACCGCCTGCGCCAGCGTCACCTGGCGCGCGTCACCCTGCTGCGCCGACGCACCGAAGGGGGTCGCGGCCACGCCGGCCACGGACAGGAAGCAGATGCAGATCCGCCTGAGGGTTTTCGCGCAGACTCGCATGGTCTCCCGTGGTTTCGCGCGGGTGCCGCGCGGGCTGGATGCATTTGGCCCCGCACCGTGACCCGCCCAAGGCGGACTGCACGGTACGGGACGCCCTCAGATCAGACGCATGAAGAACCGGAAACGTTGAGAGGCTTCCGGGTGATGCCCGGCCCTGTGTCGCGCGCCCTGACGGCAGGCCGCGACGCCGAGGGTCACGGGGTCGAAAGGAACGACGTCCACTCTCCGGGCTCGAGGCGGGTGCCCACGAAGAACTCGCCGAACTCGCCGTAGCGCGAGCTCGCTTCGTCGTAACGCATCTCCGTCACGATCCGTTTGAAGTCCAACGGGTCGTGGGCGAACAGCGTGACGCCCCACTCCCAGTCATCAAAGCCCACCGAGCCCGTGATGATCTGGAAGATGCGGCCCGCATAGCGGCGACCCGACAGGCCGTGCTCGCGCATGAGCCGGTTCCGCTCCGCCACCGGCAGGTTGTACCAGTTGTCCGGGTGCGTGCGCCGCTTGTTCATGGGATAGAAGCTGACGTAGTGCATCCCCTCCGGAACCTGCGGGAACAGCCGCGTCCGCAGGTGCGGACTGGCCCGCTCCGCTTCCACCATCTCGCCGAGCAGGGCGTCGTATTCCTTGGAACGCGGCTCCGCCTCCGCCGCCGCCCTGGCCGTGGCGCTGTACATGCCCGCTTCCGTCACCGACGTGTAGTCGTACGTGGTCCGCAGCAACGCGCCGAGCCGGGACCGGCGGATGGCCAGCTCCACGTCGCTCAACACGTCCAGGGACTCCCGGAAATGGACGAGCATGACGTCGGCGCCTCCGCCCACCAGCCGGAAGCTCGCGCTCCAGCCCGGCTCTTCCGGGTCGGCAAAGGCCGCCAGCAGGGTGGCGGCCTCCGAAGCCAGCGCTTCCCGTTGCGCCGGATCCAGCGCCCGCAACGCGGCCCAATCCACGGCGAACATCTGATGCAGCACGTACCAGCCTTCCAGGGTGGCCGGAGGCAGTTCGGACATCGCTCTCTGTAGGGTTCGGGGACAGTCTTCGTTTCGGCCCGCTAAAGCTCGCCGCAGGCGGCCGCGCTGGCAACCCGGGGGCGCGGGGAAAGCATCACGCGGAGCCGCAGGGGGCGCAGGGACTGAACAGCATCACGCGGAGGCGCAGAGGGCGCAGGGACTGAACAACA
>CAZUFP010000008.1:31737-39925 GCA_964619835.1 uncultured Gemmatimonadaceae bacterium
GGGCGCAGGGACTGAACAACATCACGCGGAGCCGCAGAGGGCGCGGGGACTGAACAGCATCATGCGGAGCCGCAGAGGGCGCAGAGGTTGGCCTTACGGCCGGAATGCGGGTGGGAAGAAACGCCGTGTGCCTGGCCGCTCCGGAACGATAGGAAGAAAGAGAAAGAGAAAGAAAAAACGGAAACCGAGGTTTGGCGGGCCGGGATCCTGGCCACGGGGAGAGCAGGCCTCTCCAACGCTCCGTCGCGGCTTCTGCGGCCGCGAACGTCATTGCGCCGGCTCTGCGTCTTCTGCGCCTCTGCGTGATGCTGTCGTTCCCTGCCCCCTCCGCGTGCGGGAACGGCGGCGACGCACTACCTTGCCGGCCGGGTCGAAGTGGGAGTACCAATCAGGAAGGACGACGTGGTCCTCTGGGCGTGGTTCAGTCAGCTCAGTCCACTGGCTCAGGGCCTTCTCGCGGGGGCTGCCACCTGGACGGCGACCGCTGCCGGCGCAGCTCTGGTGTTCGCGCGCCGTAACCCCTCGCACACCTTGCTGGACACCATGCTCGGCTTCGCGGCGGGGGTCATGGTCGCGGCGAGCCTCTGGTCCTTGTTGCTGCCCTCGATTCGCCTCAGCTCCGCCGCCGGCGGCGGCTGGATGGAGACCGCCATCGGTCTCGCCATCGGCGTAGCGTTCCTGCGCGTCGCCGACCTGCTGCTGCCCCACCTGCACCGCATCGCCGCCGGGCCCTACCGCGAAGGTATCCACACCTCGTGGAAGCGGAGCACCCTGCTGGTCCTGGCCGTGACGCTCCACCACATCCCCGAGGGCCTGGCGATGGGCGTGGCGTTCGGGGCCGCGGGCCTCGCGGGCGGCGTCCGCGCCGGGGCCACGGTGTCCGCCGCGGTGGTGCTGACCCTGGGCCTCGTGCTGCAGAACATCCCGGAAGGCATCGCCGTCGCGTTGCCGTTGCGGCGGGAAGGCATCAGCGCGGCTCGCAGCTTCTGGTACGGGCAGGCCTCCGCGGCCGTGGAGCCCCTGGCCGCCGCCACCGGCGTTGGCGCCATCCTGGTGATCCGTCCGATACTGCCGTACGCGCTGGCCTTCGCCGCGGGCGCGATGCTCTACGTCGTGTTCGACGAAATGCTGCCCGAGACCCGGCGCAGCGGCCACGGCGGGCTCGCCATGACCCTCGCCGTCTTGGGCTTCACAATCATGACCGCGCTGGACGCTTTCCTGAGTTGAGCGCCGCCCTCAGTGGGTGGCCGCGCCCGCACGCCCGGGTGAGCCCGATCGGCGCACGAGGAACGGTACGCCCCCGTAATCGATGCGCAGCAACCGGCCGCACTGGAGAAGGCCCCGGGCGATGTCCCACGGCGCCTCCACTTCGTCGAGGTAGCTGCGGACCGCGGTCTCCTTCATGGGATGGATGGACAGGATGCCCAGCAAGTCGCGCTCCGCGTCGTCGCCATGGCCGAACGGACCGTCCTCTTCGGCAAGCAGGAACTCCACCGACTGCACCTGCCGGGTCATGCTGACGTAGGCGTTCAACAGGGCCCGCTCCGGGGGAGGCCGCACCGACCGGTTCGCCGGCGGACGTGTGGGCACCGACAGGAACGCGCGATGCGGCCGGACCCGGGCCAGGAAATCCGCCACGCCTTCGACAGCCCCGTCGTCGTCGTTGTACCCCTCCACCAGCATCGTTTCCGTCAGCAGCTCACCCCGGTAGTCCCGCGCGAAATCCAGGATGCCCCACAGCACGGACGCGATGTTCAGCCCGTGCGGCGGCCGGTTCAGGCGGCGCCATGAAGCGTGGCGCCGCACGTCCACCTTCACCGACACGACGTCCGCCAGCGCCAGCTCCGCGCGCACGTCCGGACGCCACAACAACGAGCCGTTGGTGATCACCGCGATGGGGATGCCCAGCGGCTTCAGGCCGAGGATCGTGTCGCCCAGGTTCCCGTCCAACGTCGGCTCCCCGCTCGGCACGAACGTGATGTGATCGATCGCCTGCCCCGCTCGGATACACTCCTCCACCCGCTCGGCCACCGACCGAACCACCACCTCCGGCGCCTCGAACGCCCGGCGCCGGAGCTGCCGCCCGCGCGTACCGCCGAGCTGGCAGTACACGCAGGAATAGCTACAGCTCTTGCTCGGCCCGAGGTTGTTCACCCCCAGGCTGCGTCCCAACCGACGTGATGGAACGGGGCCGAAGGTCACCATGTTGCCCAATCACCTCATCCGTGGCCGCCGCGCCCCTGGCCGTTGCCCGGGCCCTCGTGCAGGCCGTACAGGCCCCCGTGGCCATGGCCGTGGTCGTGGTCGTGGGTGTGCCCATGGTCGTGGCCGTGACCATGCCCGTGACCGCCGCAGCAGGTGCCGTCCATCGTGAACGGCTCCAGCTCGCCCGACTGGAACTGGGACAGCGCCTGCGACACCTGCGTCGCCCGCGCCATGAACACCTGGATCCCCGCCTCCTGCAACCGGTCCAGCGCACGACGACCCAGGCCCATGCACAGCACCGCGTCCGGCGCCAGGTCCGCGATGCCCGCCACCGGCTGACAATGCCCGTGCTCGTGCTCGGCCCGCGCATTCGCCGACACCTGTATCTTGCCCGTTTCCGTCTCCACCACTGTGTAGTACGGCGCGCTGCCGAAGTGCGCCGAAAGCGGGGCCTCAAGCCCTCGCTCGTTCATGGTCGGTATGCAGAGCCGCATCACCCTCTCCTCCTTCAATGATCAGTGCGGAAGACTCCAGCAGCGCCCGCACCACCTTCGCCCGTCCGGACTTGAGCAGCCGCTGCACGGTCCCGCGAGACACGCCCATGCGCTCGCCCGCCGTTTCCTGGTCGTCACCGCCCAGGTCGCACAGGCGCATCGCCTCCACCTCGTCCAGACGCATCCGGACGACTGCCAGCTCCGACATGGGGATGCTCCGGGGCTTGAACACCCGGTCTCCCTGGAACCCGTGGCATCTGCGATGTTTGCGTGGTCTCGGCATGATCCTCCGCCGTTATGTGCATATGCACAATACAACCGCGGCACGGCGCGGTCAACCCGGGCGGGGAAAGAGGGCGCCGGGAGGATGGTTGTCACGCAGAGACGCGGAGGGCGCGGAGGGCGCGGAGGGTCACACGAACGAACAGCTGGCTCACACGAAGGCACGAAGAACACGAAGGGGACACCATCGCGGGAAGATGTGGGCGGGGGGAAACGGCATGGCTGGGGAATGATCCGTCTGCTATGGTGGAGGGCATGACGGAGCGGAGCGGCAGGCTCGGGGAGCTGGTGCGGCTGTTCGGCAAGCTGGGAGTCATCGCGTTCGGCGGCCCGGCGGCGCACATCGGCATGATGGAAGACGAGGTGGTGGTGCGCCGGTCGTGGCTGACGCGGGAGCATTTCCTGGACCTGATCGGCGCGACGAACCTGATCCCGGGGCCGAACTCCACCGAGATGGTGATGCACGTGGGGTACGAGCGTGCGGGCTGGCGCGGGCTCGTAGTGGCCGGTGCGTCGTTCATCCTGCCGGCTGTGCTGATCACGGGTGCGTTCGCGTACGTGTACGTGCGATTCGGCGCCCTGCCCTCGGTGGCGCCGTTCCTGTTCGGGATCAAGCCGGCGGTGCTGGCGGTGATCCTGGGCGCTCTCTGGCGGCTGGGCCGGGCCGCGATCAAGGGTTGGCGATTGGCGGTGCTGGCCGCGGCCGTCGCGGTTTCGGTGTTGCTGGGCGCGGGGGAAGTGACGGCGCTACTGGCGGGCGGCGTGCTGGGGATGGTATGGCTAACGGCCCGGCGCCCCGTCCAGGAGGAACCCGCCCGACCGGGCCTCGCCCTGCTGCCGATGACGTCGCCGTCCTTGACGGCGGCCGCGGCCACGGGCACGCTGGCGGCCGCTGCCGGCGGTGTGTCACTCTGGAAGCTCGGACTGTTTTTCCTGAAGATCGGAGCCGTGCTGTACGGCAGCGGCTACGTGCTGGTGGCGTTCCTGGAAGGCGGGCTGGTCCAGAACTACCACTGGCTGACAGGAACGCAGCTCCTGGACGCCATCGCCGTGGGCCAGTTCACGCCGGGACCCGTGCTGTCCACCGCCACGTTCATCGGCTACCTGGTGGCGGGCGTGCCGGGCGCCGCCGTCGCCACCGCCGGCATCTTCCTGCCGTCCTTCTTTTTCGTCGCGGCGCTGAATCCCGTGATCCCCCGCCTTCGGCGGTCCCGCTGGATGTCGGCGTTCCTGGACGCGGTGAACGCCGCGTCCGTGGCCCTCATGCTCGCCGTCCTGCTCCAGCTTGGCGCGTCCACGCTCACGACCTGGCCCGCCTGGCTGATCGCCGCGTTGGCCACCGTCGCGGCGCTTCGCTTCCGCGTGAACAGCGCCTGGCTGGTGCTGGGCGGCGCCGGGCTCGGCTGGCTGCTCGTGCCCTGATCACACGGAGGACACGAAAGAACGGCGGATGCCGCGAAGAGGCCGAAGGGAACTCCGGGACGGAGGCCATATTCGCCGTTTCAGGTTCGTGGCCTTCGCGTATCCCGTACCCCTCCGCGAGCCCCCGGCCATGGCATACGGGTTGCACCCTGAAGAAGGTGGTTACGCGCTGGCATGTACGCGTACCGAAGTGGATTCATCGTTGTACGTAGCACAGGAGGTTACCATGGCGATCACGCGCTATCATCCCACCGCGACGGACCTCTTCCGCCCCTTCTTCGAAGACCTCGTCGACACCTCATGGGGTGGCCGCATGGCGGGAATGGACCTGTTGCGGACGCCGGACGCGGACGTGATGGAGAGCAAGGACGACATCCACGTGATGATCGAGTTGCCGGGTCTGAGGCCGGAGGACGTGGACATCACGCTGGAGAACAACGTGCTCACGGTCAGCGGGGAGAAGCGGGAGGAGCATCGGCAGGAAAGCGCGAACCATCGTTGGCATCTGTCGGAGCGCCGGTACGGGCGGTTCGACCGGAGCTTCGTGTTGCCGCGGGAGGTGGACGCGGACCGGATCCGGGCGCGGATCGACAACGGGGTGTTGAACGTGACCATCCCGAAGAGCGAGAAGGCGAAGCCGCGGCACATCGAGATCCACGGCGGCGACGGGGAGCACAAGGTGCGGGCGAACACGCCCCGAAAGTAGGCTGCCGGTCGCGGAGCGTGTGCGGGGCCGGAGGCGTCGAGCCTCCGGCCCCGCGTGTTTCTATGAGCGCGATCCGGGGCGATCCTGCGGTTCCGACCCCGGCACCGGGTCCGGACGGTCCGGCGACGCCTCCCGTTCCAGCCTCACGCGGGGCAGGCTGCCGGGGAATCGGTCCTGGAGGAAGGTGATGAGCTTTTCGCGCACCTCGCAGCGCAGGTCCCAGGCGGTGGGCGAGTCGGGCGCGCTCATGAGGGCGCGCAGCTGCATTGTATGCTCCGTGGCATCGACCACCTGGAGCACGCAGACCTTGCGGTCCCAGCGCTCCGACGCCTCGAGGATGCGTTGCAGCTCATCGCGCACGGGCTGCACGGGCAGCGTGTAGTCGGCGTAGATGAAGACGCTGCCCAGGAGGTCGGCGGAGGTGCGGGTCCAGTTCTGGAACGGCTTCTCCACGAAATAGGAGATGGGTACGATGAGCCGGCGCAGGTCCCAGATCTTCACGACGACGTAGGTCAGCGTGATCTCCTCGATCCAACCCCACTCGCCTTCCACGACGACGGCGTCCTCCAGCCGGATGGGCTGGGCGATGGCGATCTGGATGCCGGCGAGGACGTTGCCCAGCGTGCGTTGGGCGGCCAGCCCCAGGACGATGCTCATGGCGCCGGCGGAGGCCAGCAGGCTGACGCCGATGGCGCGCACGCGGGTGAAGGACATGAGCACGGCGGCCAGGGCCAGGAGCCAGATGCCGATGACGACGATGCGCTCGATGAGCCGGATCTGGGTGTACACGCGCCGCGCGTGCAGATTGTCGGCCTGCTGGATGTCATAGCGGCTCAGGATGACGTCGCGCAGGAAGCCCACGGCCCGAATGGACAGCCAGGCGATGGCGGCGATGAGCCAGAGGGTCAGGACGTGGCGGCCGACGGTGTGGGCGGCGGGCGGCAGCGTCAGATACGGCAGGACGACGGTGAAGGCGATGGCAGGCAGGAGCAGGCGCAACGGGGCGCCGAAGTACTGGACGTGCGGCCTCATGCGGCGGCCGGGCTCGCTTCTGCGCCGGTGCCAGAGCCGCAGGATGAAGGCGAGGACGAAGTACGCCACGGCGCTGGCGGCGACGGCGGCCACAAGCAGGATCAGCGTCATCTGCGGGTCGTTCAGGCCCTTCCAGCTCGACAACGTGTCTCCTCGTGCGTGGGATCGTCGGACATGGCCAAGTGGGCGTGTCGCAACCGGCATGCCGCGGCTCGCCGGCCTGTCGCGGCCGGAGGCACGGTCGTATCCTGTCGGCGAACGCGCGAAAGGGCGGGCCAGCGGCGCGGCCGGACCCGTGTCCGGCCGCCCGCCGGCCGTCCGACCCGAACATGCATGGGAGAACCCGATGAGAGCGACGTTGCTGCCCCGTCCCGCGGCGCCGGTGTTGCTGGCGCTCGCCGTCCTGCTCGTCCCGCACGCCGTGCTGGCCCAGAGCGCCAAGGAACAGGTGGCGAGGCTGGTCGAGCAGCGGCAGGACCATTTCGCCGATGTGGCGCATCAGATCTGGAATTTCGCCGAGATGGGCTACCAGGAGACGAAAAGCTCCGCACTGCTCCGGGAGCAGCTGCGCAAGGCCGGCTTCCGCGTGACGGCGGGCGTGGCGGGCCTGCCCACGGCGTTCGTGGCGGAGTACGGCAGCGGCAAGCCGGTCATCGCGTTCATGGCGGAGTACGACGCGCTGCCGGGCCTGTCGCAGCAGGCGGTACCCGAGCGCAAGCCCGTGACGGCGGGCGCGCCGGGCCACGGCTGCGGCCACAACCTGCTGGGTACGGCGTCGGTGGACGCGGCGCTTGCGGTGCGGGACTGGCTGGCATCGTCAAAGACCGGCGGCACCGTCCGCGTCTACGGCACGCCCGCGGAAGAGGGCGGCTCCGGCAAGGTGTACATGGCACGCGCCGGCCTGTTCGACGACGCCGACGCCGTACTGTCCTGGCATCCGGGGGACGCCAACAACGCGTCGCCCTCCACGAACCTGGCGCTGATCTCCGCCAAGTTCCGCTTCCACGGAACCGCCGCCCACGCCGCCGCCGCGCCGGACAAGGGCCGCAGCGCCCTGGACGCCGTGGAGGCCATGGACGCCATGGTGAACCTGATGCGCGAGCACGTGCCCCAGGAAACCCGCATCCACTACGTCATCACCAACGGCGGCGGCGCGCCCAACGTCGTGCCCGCCTTCGCCGAGGTCTACTACTACGTGCGCTCACCCGACGTGGCCGTGCTGCGTGACGTCTTCGACCGCGTCGTGAAGGCCTCGGAAGGCGCCGCCCTGGGCACCGGCACCACGGTGGACCACGAGATCCTGGGCGGCACGTTCGCCGTCCTGCCCAACAGCGCGCTCCAGAAACTGATGTATGCCAACCTGCGTGCCGTGGGAGGCGTCGAGTACACGAAGTCCGAGCAGGCGTTCGCCGACAGCATCCGCGCCACCATCGAACGGCCGAGCCTGCCCATGGGCAGCCAGATGGAGGTCCAGCCCTTCCAGCCGGACTTCGTCAGCGCCTCCACGGACGCCGGCGACGTCTCCTGGATCGCGCCCATGGCCCAGCTCACCACGGCCACCTGGGTGCCGGGTACGTCCGCCCACACCTGGCAGGCCACGGCACTGGACGGCATGTCCATCGGCACCAAGGGCATGGAGGTCGCCGCCAAGACGCTGGCCATGACCGCCGTCGACCTGTTCACCAACCCCTCCGCCCTCGCCGCGGCACACGAAGAGCTGGTCAAGGCGCGCGGGGCGGACTTCCGGTACGAGCCGCTGTTGGGCGACCGTGCGCCGGCGCTGGACTACCGCTGAGGGGAGCGTAGCGCACGAATCCGCCAGGCGCACGCGCGTGCCGGGCGCCGATTCCCCAGGCGTGTGCGACGCCTGGGCCATTGGGGATTTCATCGTCGTTGCGACGGTGAAATCCCCAACGTACAGGCGGCGGTGGGACTCGCTGGGGAATCAACCGCCTCTGCGACGATGAATCCGGAAATCTCCGCCGGCCGGCGTTTCGCTGGGGAATTGGCGCCCGCCGTGGACGCAGCGCCCGCCGTGGACGCAGCG
>CAZUFP010000008.1:40025-71323 GCA_964619835.1 uncultured Gemmatimonadaceae bacterium
CGCCGTGGACGCAGCGCCCGCCCGGTCGGCGCGCCCCCTGCCCTCCCCAACCGGGCGTGGCAGCCCGAGTCGCGCTCAGCTTGATCCTTTCCTGCCTGCCCCCCCGCGACGGTCATCCCGATATGTCCAATGCTCACATGGGCGCGCCCATGGGTTGCAGCCATCGTTGGGGTGGGCGGCTGGGGACAGCGACGTGGCGACGACGACAGACGTCGTGGACAACGGCGCGATCGCGGGGCCGGGAGGGGTGACCCGGCGGGGCAGCGGCGGAGAGTGCCGGTGACGCGCCGACGGCGCCCGGGTGTGTGAGGTGGGATCCCCAGCGGTCTGCGGGAATCCGGGCGTTTGGGGATTTCGCCTCGCCCACGCCGGTCGAATCCCCGGCGAATGATTTCAATGGGCGGCCGTTGCGGATTTCACCGTCTATACGACGGTCGATCTGGAAAACCAGGCTGTGCGGGTACCTCCATGGGGAATCGGCGGACAGCCGCGGACGCACAGACCATGGGAAATTTGCAGACGGCGACAGACGCACAGACCGGGGAAGACGCATGAAGCGACACGACGCGGCATCCATCGAAGGCAAGGTTGCGGCCTTTGCGTCGCGGCAGCACGGGGTGATCACGCGCGGGCAGCTGTTGGAGGCGGGATTCACGCGGCAGATGGTGGATCGGAGGGTGAGATCGGGGCGGCTGCGGCCATTGCATCGGGGCGTCTATCTCCTCGGCGCGCTGGTGGGGCCGCTCGAGCCGGTGCGGGCGAGAGAGATGGCAGCGGTGCTGGCCTGCGGGGGGCGGGCCTTCGCGAGCCACGAGAACGGGGCGTTGCTCTGGGGGCTGCTGCATGTGGAACGGGACGCGTCGGTGCATGTGACGGTGGAAGGGGTGGATCGTGGACGGCGGCCGGGGATCTGCGCGCACCGGGTCGTCGTGCTCGCAGCGGAGGACGCGGCCGAAGTGGACGGCGTGCCCGTGACCTCGCCTGCGCGAACGCTGGTGGACATCGCGGCCCGCGTTCGGCCTCGCGTGCTGGAGCAGGCGATGGCGGAAGCGGAGCGAAAGGAGCTGGTGACACCCGGGGATGTGTTGGCGGCGTTGAACCGGAAGGGCCGCGCCCGGGGCGCGCCGTTGCTCCGCCGGATGATCATGGCGCGAGAGTCGCCGGCCTTCACCCGGTCGACGGCTGAGGAACGGCTGCTGGCCCTGGTCCGGCGAGGCCGTCTGCCCGCGCCGCAGACCAACGTGCAAGTGGCGGGCACGGAGGTCGATTTTCTCTGGCCCGATGAACGGGTCACGGTGGAAGTGGACGGTTTCGCCTACCACTCGTCTCGCCGGTCGTTCGAAAACGACCGGCGCCGTGACGCGCGCCTGATGGCGCTGGGGCTCCGGATCGTCCGGGTGACCTGGCGGCAGCTGAACGACGAGCCCGACGCGGTCCTCGTCCGCCTGGCCCAGACCCTCGTCTGGACGTCAGCGGCGGGCGTGGGACGAGGAGGGAACGCCCGGCGAACCTGAACCGCGCCCGGAAGCCCGGCCGCCGCCGGGAAGAAGAACAGTGCCGCCGCAGGCACGCGCCGGAATCACGAACCTTCCCCCTGCACTACTACAGGTCACCGCGCATCCTTCCTCTTGTAGAAGCGCACAGGGGGAGCCACGAGCCCGACATACGAGCCTGGGCCGGGGCACGCGTGATCCGGTCTTTCTCTGCGCGCTCCGCGCCTCTGCGTGATGGTGTTCGTCCCCGCAACTCCGCGTGAGGCTGTACCGTCCCCGTCCCCGCCGCCCGCCGCCCGCCGCCCGCCGCCCGCCGCCGCGCGGAGCCCTGCGTCTCCGCGCAGCGCTGTCCCCCCAAACCGGGCTTGAACAACCGCCCCGACTGTGTTACATATCGCGCGCGGCATATGTCGCGGATCGTAGGTTTCACCGGAACGGGACACGGAGCGCCTGCATGAAGGACACGCAGCGGGAGCGCGCGGCGCGGTTGGGCGCGGTGTTGTCGCACCCGGTGCGTCTGGCAATCCTGGAGCGTCTGGTGGAGGGTCCGCACATCGTCTCGGACCTCATCGAAGCGCTGGGGAACCCGCAGCCGGTGATCTCGAAGCACCTGGCGGTGCTGCGGGACGCGGGGCTGCTGTCCTGCGAGGCCGATGGCCGCTGCCGGATCTACCGGTTGGCGAACGCGAGCGCGGTGAGCGAGCTGCTGTCGGCTTTCGGGGCGTTGGCGGCCACGACCGGGTCGGGTGTAGGGGTGGAGGCTGCTCGCTGAGGCGGCCCTCGAGAGACACGAAACGGAAGCAACATGGCGATCAAGGAAATCGACGGCCTCGCGACGCTGCGCGAGGCCCTGGGGGATGACGGCGCGGCGTTTGTCGGCTTCTTCGGGGAATTCTCGGAGCGCTCGCAGCGCCAGCGCCCGGTCTTCGACGAGTTGGCGGCGAAGCACCCGGACGCGCCGCTGTACCTGGTGGACGTGGGCCGGGTGAAGGACGTGCACAAGCATTACGGCGTGACGTCGGTGCCGTCGGTGATCAAGGTGCGGGGCGACCGGGTGGTCCAGGTCATCGCGGGCGAGCGTCCGCTGACGGAGTACGAAGCCCTGGTCAACGGCACGCCTCTCGCGGCGGGCGGCGCGCAGGACGGCTCCGCTCCGCGCCACCGGGTGACGGTGTACACGACTCCGACGTGCCCCTGGTGCACGCGGGTGAAGGATTATCTGCGGAAGAACCGCGTCGCCTACCGGGAGGTGGACGTCTCCAGCGACTTCAAGGCGGCGGAGCAGATGACGGCGCGCACCGGCCAGCGGGGCGTGCCCCAGACGGACGTCGACGGCAAGTGGGTCGTCGGCTTCGACAAACCACGGCTCGACCAGCTCCTGGGACTCCAGGGCGCGGCCTGAAATCAACATCGCGGCCCGCGGCCACCGGTCCGGGCGAGGAGAGAAAGCAATGAACGTGCAGCCTCTGGGTGAATTCATCCTGGTCCGCCCCGTCGAGCCGGAAGAGAAGACGGCGTCGGGCCTGTACGTGCCCGACGTCGCCCGTGAAGTGCCGGCCCAGGGCATCGTCCTGGCCGTCGCCGCCGGCATCGACAACGGCGTCGTGGTGGGCGACCGGGTCGTGTACAAGCGCTTCGCCGGCGAGGACCTGGAAGTGGACGGCGACACGCTGAAGCTGGTGGCCGTGGCCGACCTGCTGGCCCGCTACGTCGAGGCCGACGCCATCGACGGCTGACCCTGTCGGCGACGCGGTACCGCGGCGGCTCCGGCGGGTGAATGCGCCGGGGCCGCCGTTCGCGTTCCCGACCCTTCCCTTCCCGGCGAGCCGCCGGCCGCCGTGCCTCCACAGACGAAGGTTGACCCGAGGCTCTCTCCGGGCCGTTATTGGGGTTTCCATGGCCTGTCGGCGCGACCCGCCACAGGGAGCCCAGCCGATGCGGGACGCCGCAGCGTTGCTTTTCAGAGCCACCCCTCTCTCCGTCGGAGGCCGCGTGCACTTCGGGGGCGATCTGGACCTGGCGGGGGGAACCTGGAACCCGGGCACACCCATGAAAGCCATGGCCGCCAGGACGTACGGCTCCCTCGACGGCCCGGGCTACGACTTCGCCGGCACCGTGGAGGCGGTGGGCGACAGCGTCACACGCTTCCAGCCCGGCGACGACGCGTCCGGCGGCACCGGGGCGGATCACGTCGTCGACTACACCCGGGACGAGTTCACGCGCACCGGCGAAACCTAAGACCTGCCGCCGGAGCACGCCGGGACGATCACCCTCCAGGCGCAGGACGGCAGTGCGCCGGCCGCCCAGGCGGTCCGGGCAAGCCATTGTCCGCACCGGGACGGAAGGAGGAGAGCGCCATGCAAGCCATTTTGCAGGACCGCTACGGCCCGCCAGGCGAGGTGCTGCGGCTGGGCGAGGTGGGCCGGCCGGCCGCGGGGGACGACGAGGTACTCGTCCGGGTCGTCGCCGCCGCCATCCATCCCGGCGACTGGATGATGGTGACGGGCCGGCCCTATCTGGTGCGCCCCCTGTTCGGGCTGCCTCGCCCGAGGAAGAGGACGCCCGGCTTCGACGTGGCGGGCGTCGTGGAAGCCGCGGGCGCGGCCGTGACGGAGCTCCAGCCCGGCGACGAGGTCTTCGGCCAGTGCGCCGGCAGCTGCGCCGAGTACGTGGCGGTGCCCCCGCATCGTCTGGCGCCGAAACCGCCCAACCTCACCTTCCAGCAGGCGGCCGCGTGCCCCATCTCCGGCGACACCGCCCTGCGCGCCCTGCGGGACGCCGGCCGGGTGAAGCCGGGGCACCGGGTGCTCATCAACGGAGCGTCGGGCGGCCTGGGCACGTTCGCGGTGCAGGTCGCCCGATCCATGGGCGCCGAGGTGACCGGCGTGTGCTCCACCCGGAACGTGGACCTGGTCCGGACCCTTGGCGCCCACCACGTCGTGGACTACACCTGCGAGGACGTGACCCGGCGCGAAGAGCGCTACGACTTCGTCCTGGACAACGTAGGCAACCGGCCCATGGCCGCGTTCCGCCGCCTGGTGGCGCCCGGCGGCCGGTTCGTGCCCAACAACGGCACGTCGGGCGGCCGCTGGGTCGGGCCGCTGGGCCGCACGCTGGGGGCGCTGGCGCTGTCCGCGGTATTGCCGCGGCAGGGGCGCCCGTTCGTGGCGCTGGGCGAACAGTCGGACCTGCTGGTGCTGAAGGAGTTGCTGGAATCCGGGAAGGTGGCGCCGGTCATCGACCGGGCTTACCCGCTGGCCGAGGTGCCGGCTGCGTTCCGGTACCTGGCGAAGGGGCACGCGCGGGGGAAGGTGGTGGTGAAGGTGGCGGAAGGGTGAGTCGGCGGCGGCCGACGCCGCGCCCCGCCCGGGAGCAACGAAGAGGTAAAGCGGATATCGCCCGATCTGGACGCTGCGGCCCGCTCACTCGCGGGGGCGGATGAGCGCCTCGAAGTCCTCCCGGCCGCGCAGCGGGCGCACCATGGCGGAGGCGTGCAGCTCGACGCCGAACGCCAGGCCGGCCGCGAACGCGCGCCGCAGCGTCGCGACGGCCTGCTCCGGTTGGCCGAGCGCCGCGCGGATGCCGGCGGCGAGGAAGAGAGGGCGCCCGCCGGCGTACGGTTGGGACCACGCCTCCAGTCGCGCGATGGCATCGTGCGCGGCGGCGGTGTCGCCGCAACTCGCGGCGAGCATGCCCGTGAGCCCGAGACCGTCCAGGCCGGCCGGCGGCGGCGGCGAAGTCCGGCACGACTTCCTCAGGTCACCGCCTTCCAGCAGCAGCCAGGTTCGCAGCGACGGCCGGCCGTCTCCACCGTTTCCCTGCCTGGCCAGCCATTCCAGCGCCGAGCGGCGTGCGTTTGCGGCGGCGGACTCCCGGCCGTGGACCGACAGCTCGAGGGCGGCGGTACGCCCGACGTCCGCCGGGGTGATCTGCCCGGGAGGCAGGGTCATGGCCTCGTCGAGCAGCCTGGCCACCTCGGCCGTCTGGCCCAACGCCGCGCGCGCCCGGATCTCCGCCTGGACCAATGTGAGCGCCTCCGGGAAACGGGCGCGCCCGGCCAGGGCCGCCGAGAGTTCCGCCCGATGGTCGCCCAGCACGTGGAGCGCACCGGTGAGGACTTCCCAGTATTCGGTCCAGTGTCGGAACCAGCCCCGCTCCAGGTCGAGGCCCTGAAGCACACGCACCGCTTCCCGGGGCCGGTTCATCCGGAACGCTTCCCGGCCCGCGACGAACAAGGTCTGCGGAGCGGGCCCCAGGCGCGCGAACTCCGCGCCTGCCCGATAGGCGGCCGCGCGCTGTCCATGGAGGTCCGCGTACACCCACTCGGCGAAGGCGCGCTCGTAGGGCCGCAGGGAGCCCGGCCCGGCCATGACCGCCCCGAGAACCGAGTCGGCCTCCGCGTGCCGCCCGCCCATGCTCAGGGCGAGAGCGCCGAAGATGGCGGACTTCAGGAAACCCGGGTCGATCTCCTGCGCCCTGAGCATGCGGCGTGCGGCCTCGCCGAACGCCCGCCGGCCGAACAGCTCCGTGCCCTCGAGGTACTGCTCGTACGCCTCCCATGACGGCGTCTCGATGGGAAGCTCCCGGGTGGGGCTCAACGCCACTTCGAAGCGCGGGTCGTAATGCGCGGCCACCGATGCCAGCACCCGTTCCGCCAGCGAGTCCAGGGCGTCGCCATGGGGCGCCGTGGGCGAGAACAGGGCCGCGCCCGGCATCTCCACGAGCCGGTCCGTGACGCCAGGCTCCGCGAGCCGCGTCAGCACCTCCAGCAGCTCGCCCCTGCGATACAGCGTCGCCGAGACGACGGCCGTCACGCCGGCGCGGCCTGGACCGGCCTCGACATCGGCCGCGCCGGAGACCAGATCCACCGGGCCTGAGACCGCGCGGGCTGCAACGGAGACCACGTCGGCAAAGCCTGCCCCCACCAGGCCCTGCGCGAGCCGGTCGGTCACCTCACGGCCCAGCGCGTCGAAGCCCGGTTCCCCCGTCTGGTTCTCCGCCGCCAGCACCTGGATGACCGGCCGCGCGGATGGGCCGGGCCGCGTCGGCGAGGCAGGCGTGCGGAACACGGTGGCGAGGACCAGCGCAGCACCGATGGCGGCGGCGCCAGCCGCGGCGGAGGCGACGATGCGCCTGCGGCTTCGCCGGTTGTCGCCAGCGCGTCCCGTCCGGCGGACACCCCAGCGCCCCGATTGGCCGCCAGCACGCCTGGGCCGCCCGGCGTCCACGCCCGGCGGCGGCTCGGCGACATCCGACGTCACCGCCCCGGGCGAATGCTCGGACGCAGGCGGCGCTCCACCGTCCGGCCCCGCCACCGCGGCCGGCGGCGCGAAGGCCCGTTCCCGCTCCCGGATCCGCTCCAGCAGCTCCCGCGTCTCCGGCGACGGCTCCACTTCCAGCTCGTTCCGTAGCGTTGCCACGAGCGCGTCGTAGGCGACCAGCGCGCCCGCCCGGTCGCCGGAACGGTCCAGCAGCCGGATGAGATCTCGCCACGCGGGCTCATCGTAAGGAGCCACCTCGAGCAGTCGACGCACCCAAGACAGCGCCCCGGCCAGGTCGCCCGCCTCTTCGGAACCCATGGCGAGCCGACGAGCCGCTCCCACCGCCCGCCGTGCCAGTCGGCCACGCATCTCGTCCACCCAGCGCTCGAACTCCCCGCCATCGACGTGCAGTCCCGGCAGGAACTCGCCGCGGTACAGCTCGAGCGCGCGTTCGCCCTGGTCGTCGTCGAGGGCGGCCTCGAAGGCCCGGGCGTCGCACCACAGCCGCTCCGGGTCGTAGCTCACCGTGTCCTCACCCGCACCCGCCAGTGCGCCGCCCAGCGAGCGGCGCAGCAGGTAGAGCTCCTGCCTCAGCGCGCCACGGGCATGCGCGTCGTCCAGCTCCGGCCACAACAGGGCGGTGAGGGTCGCGCGGCGCTGCGGCCGTGGCGGATGGACGGCGGCGAGGTATGCCAGCAGGGCGACGCGCTTGGGGTGGGCCAGGACGGATGCCAGGGGCCCGTCGTCGGCTCGCAGGTCGACGGTTCCAAGGGTGCGGAACTCGAGCATGGCGATACCACCCGCTGAAGGCAGGGACCGGTACGCCTACTGACGATGTGCTGACGGTGGACTCACAGCGCCGTGACGGGCCGACGCCAGGTTGCTCTCAGAAAGCTAGTGGCGCCCCATTTCGCCGTCCAGAACAGAGCCGCGCGCGGGGCGCCGGGCCGCGCGGCCAGCACCAGGAGACGAACATGACCAGCAAGCATCGCGCAGTCGTCGTGACGTCCGCCGCCATCACCCTCCTGTTCGCCGGCTGCACCGGCGACAACGCCGTCGCCGTGAGAGACCCGGCGTCGGGGCCCGCGGATGCGCTCGCGTCCCGGACCGGTGAGAACGGTGCCCTGAAGACCGCCTTCCACGGCATGTACTTCCCCGCCGGCATGGCCGGCACGGGCAGCGAGTGCCCCTACACCTGGGAGGACCCCTTCTTCTGCATCATGGACCGCGGCACGTGGACGCAGCTGCCCGGCGGCCGCATGCAGATCCGCGGCATGACGGTCTACGAGCTCGCGTTCTCCTGGCGCGACGACGGGGCGGTGGAGCCGCGAAAGACCGGCTACGACGTCGTCCTGGCCAACGCCAACCTCGACGCCAACCTCACCGGCCCGACGTGGGGGACCTGGAACCTCTACAACTTCGACGGCGACCTGATGTTCACCGGCACCTTCACCGGCGCCTTCGAGAACGGCATCCCGGCGGTCCACTTCGTCGGACAGGGCACCGGCGCCTATGAAGGCCAGCAGATGCGCGGGGACATCGCGCGGAGTCTCGATGAAACGGGCAACAACATGTACGGGTGGGTCCTCGAGCCCGGGAATCGCTGATCCGCCGGCTCTCATGCACGCGACCCGCTCCATGGCACGATCACGCTCCCCGCGCGCGTTGGCGCGATCACGCTCCGTGCGCTCGTTGGCGCGACCGTCCCGCAGCCGGGCGGCCGCGCCGTCGCGTGCCCTGGCCCTGAGAATGGAGCGAGCCGCTGCGCCGTCGCCCGCCCTGGCGGCCGTCGTCGGACGACGGACCCTGCCGACCCTCGCCCTGGCGGCGTTCGCGGCAGGGCTGGCCGCGGGATGCCGCGCAGACCCCCGCGTAGAGCTCGAGCCCCGGGTGCAACGCTACGTCGAGATGTGGAACACGGCCCGGTTCCAGGGCATCGACCAGCTCCTCACCGACGACTTCGAGCTCGTCGAAAGCCCGGGGTTCGAGCCCGCCCCGGGGATCGACAGCTTCAAGGAGACCGTGCTTGCCTACCACCGGGCTTATCCCGATTTCAGGATCACCATCGACGAGGCCGTCTACGGACGCGACGCCGTGGCCGCGATCTGGACCATCCGGGCGACCCGGGGCATCGGGCCGGGCGTGGGGCCCCTGCCCGCCACCGGCAGGCGGGTCGAGGTGCGCGGCATGAGCGTGATCCACTTCCGGGACGGCAGGATCCGCGACGAATGGGTCGCGGGCAACGACTACGAGTGGTACCGCCAGCTCGGGTACCAGATGGCCCCGGCGGCGGAGAAGGCGAACCGGTAGAGAGCGCCGGAGCACCCGCTGCCTTTCCTGCACCGCGATCGGGAACGGGCAAGGAAGAACCGGCGCCGCGGGCATGGTGTCAGGGCAGCTCGGGCCGCGGCCCGCCGCAGCATCGTGAATTCCCCGGTTTGGCCGGGAAGACGCTCGGTTGGGGATTTCGTCGGCTCAGAACCGGTCAATTCCCCAGCCAACGATGGCGGCGCCCGTCCTCTGGTGATTTCACCTTCCCACCCGTGGCGGTGTTCGACCCTGCGGGCACATGGCTGGGAACAGTGGACCTGCCCGCCAACTTCGACCTGTACGAAGCGGGCGAGGACTACCTGCTGGGCTGTTCCACGGACAGCATGGGCGTGGAGACGGTGAGGATGTTGAACCGGCGCTTGCGGACGGCGGACGCTTGCGGACGGCGGACGCTTGCGGACGGGGACGCTTGCGGACGGTGCACCAATCGCCAGTTTCGACCCTTTCCCGCATGCCGTCGTCCCGGAATTCGTGATCCACACGTCACACGCTACGCAACCCGGACGTTTCTTTCGCAACCGGCCCACTCGCCTTCGCGAAGCCTCGCGATCGAGCTGCCATCTGCCAGACGAACCGCTGGCCGCGCAACGCTTCTACCCAAGACGCGACATGCGAAACACAGTATTCACCGTCGTGCTCGGAATGCTCCTGGAGTGCGGCGTGAAGCGACGGTTCGGCGGGCTGCCACTATGGATGGGGCTGGCCGCGCACGTGGGGCAGGCCAGGGCGGTGTTGCCTGCGGACTGTGTGGACTGCGGGACGTCGTACAGGAAGGGGTATTCGAGTGCGGGGCTCTCCCTGTTCGTTTCCTACGCTCTCCACTGAGGCTTGCAGGCGGGTCAGATCCGACGTCGCAAGAGGAGGAGTCATCCGCCAGTCCGGGACGAGGCGACCCGTGCCAACCTGCGACCGCCCGGGCCAACGGCATGGCTCGATGAGTCAGAACTGGCGACTGGTGCACCGTCCGCGGGAGTCCCCGTCCGCGGGAGTCCCCGTCCGCGGGAGTCCGCGGGAGTCCGCAGGATCAGACGTACCCGAACAGCGGCGGGAACACGACCACCACCACCGCCGCCCACACCGCGTAGACCCACAGATAGTCTGTCTGCCACCGTTCCAGCCGCGAGAACGCTCCACGCCCGCGCAGGAACCGCACGTACAGGATGGAGGACCAGGCGAGGTTGACGAGCAGGATGACGTTCTCGCCCAGCGCGGCGACGCGGTTGGGGGTGAAGCCGAACTCGGAGATGCGGGCGGCGATGGCCCACAGCGCTACCGCGTCGGCCAGCAACGCGCTCACCAGCAGCACGACCTGGAGCACGTCGAAGGCGCCGGGAGGGGACTGGGGGTCGCGGGCGGACGCGGAGTAGAGCAGCAGGCCCACGACCACCACCAGCAGCAGGTCGAAGGCGATGAGCACGTCGCGCTGGATGTCGACGCCCCGGCCGGTCCACAGCAGGGTCACCAGGAACACGACCAGCACGGCGGCGAACAGGGGGGTGAACAGGCGGGTCAGCACCGGCGCCATGTTCTCGATGACGCTCTGCTTGGCCTCCACCAGCCAGGCGGCCACGAGGACGGCGCCCGTGGCGCCGCACGGCAGCAGCCACGACTGGAAGAACACCTCGATGTCCACGCCGATGGACTGGAACAGCATGGCCATGAGGCCGGTGAGGACGCCGCCGCCCAATGCGATGAGCGCGTAGTAGATGAACAGCTCGCCCGAAAACCGGATGAAGTCCATGCGCCCGGCTACCTCGCGCCACCGGCCGCCGGCGTAGGCGATGCCCACGACCAGCCACAGGGCGATGGGAAGGTGCAGCCCGGTGAGGGTCTCGGTGAAGCCCGGGTCGTGCGTGGCCGAGCCGGACACATGGGGGGCGAACGGGTAGACGTTGGCGAACACGGCCGCCGCGACGAACGCCGCCGCCAGCCACGGCAACGTGCGGGCGTCCAGGCGCCGCTTCCACACGAAGTAACCGGTGAGGAACGGCAGCACGAACAGGCCCAGGTTGCGGAGGTAGAAACCCGCCTCCTGCCCCAGCTCGAGCCCGAACAGCGCCGGCACCTTGATGGCCGCGGCTGCCGCCACCGCCAGGCCGAACGCGACGACGGCCTCCCTGCGGGACCCGGCGTCCGCCCCCCCGGACTCCGGCACTACGACGAGCTGCTTCCACAGCCGCTCCGAGTGCTCGCGGGCGAACTCGCGGGAGATGGCATCCAGGGCGCCCATGCGCTTCACCGCTACCAGGAACGCCTCGTCGGCGTCGAGCCCCGCCTCCGTCAGGACCGCCACCTGCTCCCGCAGGTGGTCCTCCAGCTCCGCCACGTCGACGGCGTGGATGGCCTGCCGGTGGCGGAGATAGCTCCGCCACTGCTCGATCTGCTCTTCCAGCTGTCCAGCCTGATCCGGTGCCAAGTGCTCATCTCCCCGTGGAAAGCGCAGCACGCCGGAACAACAGGCCCGAACCGGCAAACAGCGCGACAAAGAACCCGTTCGCCGCCAGGAACACGCCCTGCGGCGGGAGCCCCGGGGTGCCCAGCCCGGCGACCACCGCGATGCCCGCCGCCAACGCCGGCGGCGGCACTCGCGCCGCCGCGTGGACGGGAACGGCAATGCGAAGCACCGACCAGAGGCCCCGTAGCGTGGCGTCCACCGCCTGCCACTGCTTGCGCTCCTCCGCGAGCTGGGCCCGGCCACGGTCCGTGATGCGGTAGTACTTCCGGCGGCGGCCCGTCTCGGCGATCTCCCAACGCGCTTCGACGAAACCCAGCCGCTCCAGCCGATGCAGAACCGGGTAGAGCATCCCGTCCGTCCATTCCATCCGCCCCCCCGACAGCTCCTGCACCCGCTTCAGGATGGCGTAGCCGTAGCTGTCCCCTTCCGCCAGGATCGCCAACACGATCGGCGTCGAGGAAGCGGCGATGAGGTCTTTGTTGATCTCCATGCTTGTGCGCGTCGCAGGGCGTCGGTGACGTGGAACGCGGTTTACCTTGCAGCACTATACATTGCAGCGCTATGTATGTCAACCGATAGGGGGGGCCAACCGCGGAGGGCGTGGCGGCGTCCGGTTCTTGACCTGTGTGAAGCAGGCCTCGGGCTACACGCGGGAGCCCGCTCCCCCCAGCAACGCCTGGACCTGGGCGACGAGGTCGGCGGGATTGAAGGGCTTTTCGACGAGCGGGTGTTCGAGGTCGATCCGGCCGTCGGCACGTTCGCTGTCGTCGGCGTAGCCGGACATGAACAGGACGGGCAGGCCGGGCCGGCGGCGGCGCAGCTCGCGGGCCACGTCGGGGCCGCTCCTGCCCGGCATGACGACATCGGTGAGCAGCAGGTCGATGGTGTAGGGGTATCGTTCGGCGGCGGCGATGGCGTCGTTGCCATCCGCGGCTTCGATGACCCGGTAGCCGGCGGTGGTGAGGATCCTCCAGACGAGGGCCCGGACGGGCCTGGAGTCTTCCGCCAGGAGGATGGTGCCGTCGGCCTCGGCCGTGGCCGGGGGCGCCGCCGGCTTCTGCCACTGTGATTCCTGAGCGGCGGCGGCCACGTGGGGCAGGTAGATCTCGAAGGTGGTGCCCCGCCCTTCCTCGCTGTGCACCTGGATGTCGCCGCCGCTCTGCTTGACGATACCGTAGGCGGTGGACAGTCCGAGGCCGGTCCCCCGCCCCGCTTCCTTGGTGGTGAAGAACGGCTCGAAGATGCGCTCGCACACCTCCCTGGGCATGCCGGCGCCGTCGTCCGACACCACGACGAGGGCGTAAGGTCCCGGCCGGGTCAGGGGCCGGCGCTGGGCGTAGTCGTCGTCGAGCTCGACGTTGGACGTGCGCAGGGTGACGTGCCCGCCGTCCGGCATGGCGTCGCGAGCGTTCACCAGCAGGTTGACCAGCACCTGTTCGATCTGGCCCGCATCGACGCGGACGGACCAGAGATCCGGGTCCAGGTGGGTCTCGATGATGATGTCCTCGCCGATGATGGGCCGCGTCATGCGCACGACGTCGGCCACGACCTCGTTCAGGTCGACGAAGCGCGGGTGCAGGACCTGCTTCCGGCTGTACGCCAGCAGCTGGCGGGTGAGGGCGGCCGCCCGGTCCGCCGACCGCCCGATCTCCGACAGGTCCTCCTCCCCGACGCCGTCCGGGCCGAGGGCATCGCTCAACAAAGCCAGGCGTCCCTGGATCACGGTGAGCAGGTTGTTGAAGTCGTGGGCGATGCCGCCGGCGAGCTGGCCGACCGCTTCCATCTTGGCGGCCTGGCGCAGCTGCTCTTCGCTCTCCTGGAGCGCGTTCTCCACCTCGCGCCGGTCTTCGACGGCGTGCCGGAGGTTGGCCAGGACGACGTCGCGCTCGGAGCGTGGCCGGATCTCCACGGCGAGGTCGCCGTGGGCGAGGCGGTCGGCCGCGTGGGCGATGTCGCGGATGTAGTCGGTGACGGCGTGGAGCGGACCGGCGAGCACGCGGATGTCGGGATAGGTGTTGAACCGCGTGTCGATGGCCAGGTCGCCTTCGGCGATGGCGGAAGCCGTTTCCTGGACGTGCCGGAGGCCGCGCCGGATGCCGTAGGTGGTGGCGGCGACCAGCGATACCAGGACGCCCACCAGGACCACCAGCGCGACGGTGATCAACAGGGTGCGCACGCGGCGGCCGGCGCGCTCGGCGAGGAACGCGGACGTCATGCGCCGCCGGTCCACCTCGGCCCGCGTCTGCAGGGTGGCACGCAGGCCGGCGAAACTCGCGTCCATCACCTGGAGGTCCCGCAGCTGGCCCTGCCAGGCCTCCCCCGCCAGCAGCCCGCCGCCCACGGCGCGTGCGTGTACGTAGTATTTCTGGAAGCGGTCCCGCAGGTCCTGCAGGGACGCGGTGTCCACCACCGGGTTGGCCGCCGCGCCGACCAGGCGCCCGGTGATGACGGCGGCGATGGAATCCGCCATGTCGAGCTGGTCCGTGTCGCCGACGCGGACCGCTTCCCGCAACGAACGGTGCAGGTCCGACAGCTCGGTCTGGAGGACGATGTCCATCTCCAACGACGGCTCGAAGCCGTCGCGGATCAGCTCCATCTGACGCGAGCTCCAGTCGTCGAACGTGAGCGTGCCCGCAAGGACGGCCAGGAAGCCGACGCCGGCCACCACCGGGATCAGCACCATTCGTTGTGCCAGCGAAAGCACGGGCAGCCTGGACATGTCCTGGAGCGGTTCTCGTTCCGAGTCGTTCAACGGCAGGGTGTCAATTACAGCGTCGGCTCGGTAGGCGCTGAACTTGATGGCGTCGGGCAGCGCACCGGCGCTGCCCGGGCTTCACCGGGCCAGGTAGTACGCCGCCGAAAGCCACCCGCACCAGTGCTTGTAGGACGCCGGCGCCGTTGTGCCCATGCCGGTGCCCTTCAACGGCAGGACGCTCTCCGTGTAGGAATCGGAATAGCGCAGCACGCGGCCTTCGAGCTGCTCGCCGGTGAGCTTGTTGACGACCTTCTCCGCCGTGAGCAGGCCGAACGGGATGGAGAATTTTCCGCACCACAGGGTGTTGTGGCTCATCTCCACCGTGAAGTCCTGGACTTTCGATGGAGAGAGCGTCCCGCCGAGATCCTCGCGGGCGATGCGCCGGTCGTTGGCCGTGGCCTCCTCGTGCGCTTTCGCATCCTCGCCGTAGGGCGAGTTGTCGAAATCCTCGCCGTAGTGATCGGCGTCCGAGGAGACGAGGAAGGCGATGTCCTTCCCGGGAACCAGGTGGTTCGCCTGGATGTAGTCCGCGATCACCTTCGACAGCCTGTCCGCGACATCGTTCATCCGCTCATACGACATCTGCGTCACCATGATCGGGGTGATCAAGATGTTCGGGTTGTAGTACTGGAGGAACGGCAGCTCTGCCTCGATGGAGTGCTCGAGGGCCTGCGCCGTGTCGCTGACGATGAAGTCGGACGGGTCCAGGTGCGCCTTGATATACTCCCGCAGCGGAGAGACGGCGACGGTGCGCCCGAGCCCCGGCCAGGCCTTGTAGTTGTCCAGGATCAGGATGTCGTGCGGGTCTCCCATGGCGCGCCGCACGTCGCCGTGGGTCACGCCGAAGATCACGACCTGCTTCGTCCTGAACACCCGGTACAGCGGGTAGTACACCCGGGCCGCGTACATGTAGTCGTCGTGCGGCGAGATGGCCGCGACGATGTTCGACGGGGCCGGAGGCGCCGTCTCGTTCTTCTTCAGGTAATCGATGAGGCGGGCCATCTGCTCGGCGCTCCAGGTGAAGCCGACGTTGTCGCGGATCGGCTTCGTGCCCTGCGGATTCGTCGCCCGGGCATGCGTCGTCCGGGGATTCGCCGCCGGGACATGCGTCGCCTGTGCGAACACGGGCGGGGCCAGGAGGAAGAGAGCCAGCGGGAGGAGGACTGCGGCGCGTTTCATGGTGTGCTCCCGACATCTTCAAGGATCGGCGTCGTAGGGACGTGACGTCCGCTACCGGCCGGGATACGCACCTATATCGAGGGAACGGCGCACGCGTCAAGCGGGGCGGGGCTGTCGCGGGGCGGCACGCTATCTGCGCCTCATGGACACGACGATGGAGCCGGACGGTCCACCATCCGGGCTCGGGGTGTACGCCGGGTCAGGCACGGAGATCGCCCGGCTTCGTGTTTTCCTCAAGGCGAAGGCGGAACGTATGCGAAACTGGTTGCTGCTCGGGATGGCCCCGGCATTCGTCGGGGCGTTGCTCGTGGCCCACCCGGCCCGGGCCCAGATGGTGAGCCAGACCGCGATGGCCGGCTCGTATTCCGTCACCCTCAAGGTCCTGCCGGCGGAGTCGTTCACAGGCCCCAAGGCGGCGATGGCGTGGGACAGCGGCGCGCCGGCAATGCGATTGAATGCGCAGCCGGCTCCGAACCACCACATGGTCGCGTTCGTGAAGGAGAGCGGAAAGCCGGTGGAGAAGGCGACGGTCCAGATCCGCTACCGGTCGCTCGGGGACACAGCGGGAGACTGGCAGACGTTGCCGGTGGCACGCATGCACGAGGCCGGGAAAGGGCCCGCGACGACGCATTTCGGCAACAACGTGTACCTGGCGCCGGGCCAGTACGAGGCGCAGGTGCAGGTGAACGGAAGCGGCGAGGCGACGTTCCATTTCACGCTCAAGTAGGCACCGCGGCGGGCGGGGTCACGCGGCTCGCCGCCGCGCCGCGCCCGCCATACGGGACCGCGACGGCGGTCAGGCCGCCGGCATCGTCGCGTTGACGGAGGGGGCGGCCGTGGCCACGTCGCGGGCGTAGCTTCCAAGCGCGAGCGGAAGGACCAGCACGGCCAGCACGAGCACGCCGAGCATGACCACGAGCGAAGTCTGGAGGCCGTGGGCCCCGTTCCCTGCGAACACGCTCACCGACATCCAGCCGAACAGCACGGGCGCCGCCGCTTCGCCCAGCTTGCGCAGGAAGATGCGCACGCTTTTCGGCGCGACCCCAGAGAGACGGGTGCATGATGTCGAGGCGGGCCGCGTCCATGGGCGGGAGCGCCGCCGACAGGAGCAGGGCCGCTCCGGTCAGCAGCGGCACGCCGACCCACAGACTGTGACTCAGGAGTCCGGGGAGGAACACCAGGGTCGTCGTGCCCATGGCGACTGCGGCCACGAGGATCCGTCCGTTGAAGTGTCCCCGGGCGATGAGGGCGTCGCCGACTCGCCCACCCAGGACCTCGCCGGCGATGGCGCCCGTTCCGAACACGAGCATCAGAGCGGGTCGCGAAGCTCGAGCTGATCCCGTAGTGCTGTACCACGTAGATGATGGCGAAGGCGCGCAGGCCCGAGAGGTAAAGGTAGACCAGCGTGGAAGCCACGATCAGCACCACGTTGGTACGGATCCTCAGCACGTATCCGATGGCCCACGCCAGGCCCCGGCCGCGCGGGTCTTCGCGGAGCACGAGCTCCGGTTTCGGCTCGATCCCCTGCTGGCGGGCGATCCGGAGGGCCGCCCCCGCCACCCGTTTGCGCTCCTCTCCTGAAGCCGTGTGCGCGGCACCCGGAGCGCCTGCGAACGTTCCATGCTCCCGGCCGAGGTGCGAGGTACCGCCCCGGGCCGGCTCGGGCAGCCGCCGCCATTCCGGCCACGCCCCGGGGCGGCGCTCTTGCTGACGCGGCTCCTGGCCGGCCTGCTCTTCGACGTCGGTGCCCTCGACCCGGGCACCTACCTGGCCATGGCCGGGGTCATGGTGGGCGTCGCCCTCATCGCGAGCTACAACCCGGCGCGGCGGGCGTCTTCCGTGGACCCGGTGCGACCGCTGAAGGCGGAGTAGGCGCGGGCGGGGCAGGTAGCCGCCAGCCGGGAACGCCGTGAATTCCCCAATTCGGGCCAGGCAGCCGGCCACTGGGGATTATTCCACGCGAAAGATGGAGAATTCCCCTGCGGACTCCAGGAGCCATGGAATCCTGGGGATTTCACCGTGTCAGAACGGGTCAATCCGGAAAACGAACCCGACCGCCGCATCCTCTGGGGATTTCACGACCGAGTCCCGGCAGCTTGCCGCGCCTCTGCGGCTTCCGCTCTCACCCTCCGCAGCCTCTCCATCGCCCAGATCCCCAGCACCGGCCCGACGGCCAGCATGCTGAACGCGGGTCCCCAGCCGATGCGGCTGGACACCTCCACGGTGAGCCAGATGGAGAGGGCGGTCAGGCCGAATCCCAGTGACGTTTGCAGGGTCAGGCCCGTCCCCACGGCGTGGCGCGGCGTGACCTCGGTGACGAGGGCACTGAACTGGGCGGAGTCGGCCACCACGAAGAAGCCCCAGACCAGGGCCAGCGGGACCAGCACGGCGGGAGGCAGGAAGCCGAGCCAGCCGATGACCAGGGCGATGGCACCGCTGACCATCATGGCGGCGCTGGCGACACGTTCGCGGCCCCAGCGGTCCGCCCAGGTGCCGGCGACGACGGAGCCGGGCCCGCCCATGCCCAGCCGGCCGGGCCGGTTTCCCGGAACGCGCCTTAGCATCTTCCAGTCAAACGGTCGTCGTTCCAAGGACAACGGACTGGCTCGATGGACGAGACAATCGAAAGTCGAAATAGTCACCCACTGCGAGCGAATCGCCCACGCGTACGCTAGCGTGCCGAAAGGAGTTGACGCAGTCTTTCACGCAACCTGCCGAGACTCATGTCGCCGCGATCACAGCCCGTGCAATGGTCCACAACCGCTCCCCCAGTGTCGATCAAGAACATCCGTGGCATGGCATGGACGTCGTATGCCCTCTCGACCGTGCCTCGGGGGTCCATGAGAAACGGATACGACGAAAGACCGTTGGAGCCCAATTGATACGCCGCCTGGCTCAAGGAATCGCCCACCATGATTCCAAGAACCTGGAATTGTGCGCCCGCATATTCACTGTCGAGAGCAGCCAAATACGTTTGATTCTCAATGCATGGTCGACACCGAAACGACGAAAACGCAATCAAGACATACCGCCCACGGAATTGGACGAGACTGAAACGGCGCCCCGCGTACCTCGTCCCAACCAACCCAGGCAAGTCGAAGAATGGGGCGGCACTACCCGAATCCGGAAACGGGCTTTCCCGCAGGAGAGTCAGAACGTTTTTGTCGCACAACTGCTGCACCAGCAACTGTTCGAGGGCGCGGCCGTCCATTTTGGCATAGGGTTCTACGTAAGGGGCGACGGCCTTTCGTTCGTTCAATCGTCCGAGATATGCGGCGAGCCGCACGACGTTCTTTCGTACCAGCTGAATGTCGGCGGGCTTCGTCGCTTGCGGACGGATGTCAGCGCAATCGTATACAAGCCGTGTTCCCATATCATCGGACGTCAGCGTCACTGTACGCCGGCAACCCCAGGCTACACCGCCAATGATTGTCACGGCCATCACCGCTCGAAACG
The DNA here is from genome assembly GCA_964619835.1 of uncultured Gemmatimonadaceae bacterium. Lineage (GTDB taxonomy): Bacteria > Gemmatimonadota > Gemmatimonadetes > Longimicrobiales > RSA9 > JARRJS01. The sequence continues at coordinate 58,956 of CAZUFP010000008.1, forward strand.
ATAAACGCATCAAGACAAATTCACTCCCAATCCACCCGTCGGCATTGACCCGAAACCAGCTCGACGCCACACCGTTTCAACCGGCATTCCCCCGTTTTTCAGCGTCATCAGAAAGAACCATTCCTTCGCCATTCATCAAAAGCAACAAGGGCGTCGTGAAACGGCGTGTCTCCTCGCTCAATTCGGATTCTTCCACGTAGCGGATTTCCGGATTCAACCTTTTGGAGGAAAAGTATCTTTCCAACCGTATTCTTTCCGTGCGCGGACCAATGAAGATCGCCATGAACCTGAGGTGTCGATCAGGTTCCCGTGTGAGACGACGGGTTTGATAATCAAAGTAGCTGCATTGCAGGCAGTCCCTGGGCCGAAGCAGCCACACCAAAACCGTGTCTTTGCGTGTGAGATTCGAACCAGCCAATATTCCAGGTAGCACCTGTCCAGAAGATGGGACTACTTCGTCTCTGTCAACATCCGGTTGCCGGCACGCCGCAGGGTGACTGACCAAGAGCCCAGCGATCGCCAACATCGTGAAATGCCGCAACGACCTGATCGGCATCGTTGACCTCCGGTACAGCGGGAAACAAGGAGCATATCGGGCCGACCCCGGCAGCGCCTGATCTGCACATGTTCGCAAGCTTGCTCACACCACGAATCTCTTCGCCTTCAACGCCGGCAGCGTGCGGGCGCCGGAACCGGCAAAAGTGGGATCTGGCGGTTCAGGTCTGCCTGCAAACGGGGCAAGAAGGACAACAGAGATTCCAGGCCTCACATGGGTTGCACGAGAAACAAACGATGCCGTTGTTGCCATAACCTTTCAGGCATGGGCCTGCCGCCACACTGGTTGACGGCGAGATCAAGCCGAATACGGCGAGCACGACAGCGAACAGCGCAGTCGTCAGCATCTTCTTTTTCATTGTTGTCACCTTTCTTCGTTTGTAGTCTTTCTGTCAGATCCGGGCCGCACGCCAATGCGCAGGTTTCCAACCAACCAATAGTTGGGTGGTTCATATTTTGGGTTCTGGAAAACGAGCCGGTCCGCTCCGGATACGGTGAAAAGGCGTCCGACCCTGGGCGAATTCGCCATCAGACGCCCGTCGCGGGCCAGAACCATCAAGCTCCAAACGGGCAGGTTGTCAACGAACGTTTCATATGGCAAAACAAACGTGCCGCTCGGCAACCAGTAGACATTCGCGATGGCGTCGAGAGTCGATGCCCATTCAGCCTGCAGAGTCGGATCGAGTCTCGCCTTCGGGGACGGATCCTGCGCATTTCGAAAAGCGGGATTGTCGCACCAGATGGACGCGATCGGCTTTCCGTCCACCGAGAACAAATACACGGTGTCGAGGGTTGCGAAAATAGTTGCGATGGTATCGTGGCGAACGGTGGCCTTGACCCATCCGACGGTCATGGCAGCCCGCTTTGCGCGCGTTCGCTTCATGGGATCAAAGAAGCTGTACGCCACCGTGCCCGTTTTCAAATCAAAGACGTGGAGCCGGGGTCCGGCAGGTCCGACGGCGGGATCAAATCCGGCAAGCAGCAACGTAGTATCGGACAGGACGTCGACGTCCGTGATATTCGTTACCGGCAAATTGAACGACGACAAGTGCTCAAACGTGTCAGAACGAAAGAACGATGCCCTTCCGCCAAGGTCGACGGCCAACAATGTGTCGTGGTTGAGGCGCACCACGGCGGTTGGAAACTGGAACTCGCCAGGTCCAGACCCTGGCTTTCCAAAAGCGCCCAAGAGAGTCCCGTCGTCCCCATACCGCCGAAACTGGGACTCCTGTTCATCGGCGATCAAATAACCGCCTTCCGGATCGGGCCTGACCGCCAGGCTGACGTTGACGACCTGGGGATTTTCCTCAAGGTGCACTGAATCCGTCCATTGAACCACTCGCGATATGGGCATAGTCGCGGCGGCCGTCGTTGAGTCGGGGTGTTTGCCCTGGCATCCTGAGGCATCGACGATGCAAACCAAAGCTAAAATCATTATCCGGGAAGAGCGAAGCATTTGGCACCTCTTGAGACCATTGAACTTGAGACAATGCTGCTATGTTCACCCAGGGCTGCAAACTCGACAACATTCAAAGAAGTCAAAGGGGGGCAATGCTGCGGGCGCGCGATGTTCAATAGTAGAATCGGATAGAAACGGGGACCAACCTCCCACGTCGCGAGACGTGCCATCGTAGCTGATGATGGGGCTTGACCCGGGATTCAGTTGCGGTCCCGAACAGTCCGCGTGACGGCTCATCCATCCGCAAAGCGTGCGACGTTTCCTTCAGCATCCCGAACACCTTGCTGGCAATACGCGGCCAACAACGGTTCTTGTCCCAGCCACGTCCGCGCCACTGAAGGGCGCACGCCGAAGCGACGTGCAGCCTGGTCGCTCAACGAGGAAGGACTGCTGAAGCCGTAGGCGAAGGCCGCACCTAAAATGTTCAGCGCCGGGTTCTGTTGAAGCGCCAACAGCGCGTTGAGACACGCAAACAGGTGGATGATCTCTCCCAGCGGTGGTAAACCGGAATCGCGCAATTGGCGTGCGATAGTGGAAGGATGGTGACCGAGGTGCGTTGAGAACTCGGCGACTCCTACGCAATGGTTCACCTTCAGGGCGATGCGCTCCAGCAAGCCTTTTCCATTGATCGGCCACCTCCCGAATTTGACCAACCAACGGACTGCGGCGTGCTTTTGTTCACCACCAACACGGGTTAGTGGTGTTCTTAAGCACTCGGAAGAAATGTCTCTGTGTGCCATACGGTATGTGAAATCAACGCTTTCAGCGAATGTCTGAAAGAGATATGAAAGGTCCGTTCCTGGGGCATCTGGTATATGCAGGATCAAGGGCACCCAGGGCCAGCGTTCTTGAAAACACATCAATGCGCGTTGGAAGCTCAGAAGGTCCCCTACCTCGTCAACAAGTGAAAGGCTTGCTACAGCGACGGTGCCCAATGCGAGTCTGCATCCGTCGGCCATTGAGAGCGGCACGGTGACCAGCTTGTGGTACGGAGGTGTAGTCAAGCGGAGGGCAGGCATCATGCACCTCATTTGCTGATGGATCTTCTGTTTCCTTTTCACACGATTGGGCCGGGCGATCGCTCACCGGCTTCCGATCCACTCGGAAACGGCCGTGATGGAGACGAGTTCGTCAATTGAGTGGCGTCAACCAGCCAGCTCGGATTGTTGCTCCTATCTATCTAACTGCCTGACAGGAGCAAAACTTCACATTCGGGAATGAATGAATTACGGGTTCGTGACTGCAACCACTTGCAGTCAAACGTGTTGCCCGCGTTGCACTATGCATGACGACGGTGGTTCGGCGGCGTTGTCACTTCTGGCCTGAGGCCCCACTCACGGTACGGCCCGCACATAGGGCTCCATGATCCGCCGTCACCTTATCGCACCGCCACTCCTCACCCTCCGCAACCTCTCCATCGCCCAGATCCCCAGCACCGGCCCGACGGCCAGCATGCTGAACGCGGGTCCCCAGCCGATGCGGCTGGACACCTCCACGGTGAGCCAGATGGAGAGGGCGGTCAGGCCGAATCCCAGTGACGTTTGCAGGGTCAGGCCCGTCCCCACGGCGTGGCGCGGCGTGACCTCGGTGACGAGGGCACTGAACTGGGCGGAGTCGGCCACCACGAAGAAGCCCCAGACCAGGGCCAGCGGGACCAGCACGGCGGGAGGCAGGAAGCCGAGCCAGCCGATGACCAGGGCGATGGCACCGCTGACCATCATGGCGGCGCTGGCGACACGTTCGCGGCCCCAGCGGTCCGCCCAGGTGCCGGCGACGACGGAGCCGGGCCCGCCCATGGCGATGGCGCCGAAGCCCACCAGTCCGCTGAGCAGGAGGGCGTGGGCCTCGGAGGCGCCCCGGCCGGTGAAGTACTGGAGGAAGAAGTGGCTGACGAGGGCCCACATGGCGTACAACTCCCACATGAAACGTGTGTAATCCAGAGCCTTCGGGCGTGCATGGGTTGACCGGTCCAACACGCTTTAATTGCCAGGGACAAAACGCATTGTCCCAGGCACTGGCGCTGACTGCTCCACGCAACCACGAATCGGGGAATCTAGGCACAAATGGTGACGGAAATCCGTGACGTCAAATTTTGTCTCATGTGTGATCTCCGGAGGTGTGGCGGCCTTCCGCGCAAATCGGGGGCACCACAGGTCTCAAGTGCGCATTCCGACCGCATCCGAAGCCTCCTCCGCTTCCTCGGTCGGCTTCAGAGTAGCTCGCTCCCTTTATGCAAGTCGAGCTGGACCAGATTTCGGGGGGAAGACCACGCGCTGGAGATACACCGGTCCCTTCTCGAAGACAACGTGCGCCTGGGACGGGTCGAAGTCCGTCCGGATTTGCGTCATCTTGCCGCGCACTCCAAACATCGAACGCCAGCAACACCGTCAGCCAACAGCCCCATCAATCCAATGTCGCCGTGAACAATGCACAAAACCGTGGATATGCTCGCTGCCGAACAGATGATACACGCCCGTGCCCTGGATGCACCGAAACCGCGACGTTCACACCGGGACGTTGCGTATAGGTCAACGTGACCCATGCGCGATGCCATCGGTTGTTATAGACATGTTGACCGCAGGGTTTGATGCGCAGGCCGCACAATTCGCGCATGGCCCATCTAGGTTTCGCCCTTCTGATGTAGCGGGACAACCCCATTTTCAGGTCGGACCATATCGCAGCTAACGGAAATGTCGTAGGCGAATTCGTACATTTGAGTATCGAATAGCGGCAACCAGGTTTTGATCCCACCGAAGAGCGGCAAGAATCCGGAGAGAAGCCGATGCCTGCCACCTTGTGCCTGCCCAACCTCTACTCGCCTCCGCCTTACATTGATGCTCGTCCAATGACAGGAGGGAAAAATGAAAGGCTTATTGACGGCAGCAGGCGTTCTGGCGGTGGCAATCGCCTCCATCACTGTTCCGCAACAAGCGGCAGCTGACGGCTGCTATCAACACTGCGAGGCGCGGTCTTGCGTGGGCTATGCCGGATACAAATTCTGCCAAGAAAACCCGCACGGGGGCTGTTTCGACGCTCCGTCGACATGCTATACCCAACGGCCTGTGATTGGGAATGCAGGTTTGATCATCGACCAGGAGAGCGCGACTGAAGTCGCGGTTTCCTCGCGTGCCGCGTGGTCGAGGGAAGCAAAAATCGACAATCCGCAATGCCCGAAGGGGCGAATGGCCAAGGTTCTGGCCAACAAAGACGGCATGAGCGCCGGCGACACCTTCACCCTTTGACGAACAAATGGATCGCCACTACCCTCTACCCTTCGCTGTGATCTTGGCGTTCTGGATCTCTTCGTGTAATCCCAGCGCCCCAAGCGAACCAAACACTATAGTATTGACGCCGTCAAGTTCTCTTGGCGTCGACCCGGCCAACAAGGAGGCCTTGTTCGGTTGGATCAAGGAATTTGCAGTGGACAGTTCCGGTGTTATCTACATCGCCGACAAGTATAGCCATGACATTCGGGCCTTTTTGCCGGACGGGAAGCTCTTGTGGAAGAGTGGAAAGGCGGGGCATGGGCCAGCTGATGTTGGTGAAATCCGTTACCTTGCCGTCAGTGGCGATCGGCTTTACAGCTTCGACACCAACCTCTGGCGGCTGGTAATCCGGGACCGGCGCACGGGGTCTGTGTTGTCAACGATTCCCACGGAGTTGCACAACCACGGTGCCCTGACAAATGGTGAGCCCATGCGGATTGTGGGGGATACGCTTGCCATGTTCGGCTCTTTGACCGATTTGTCGGAACCAAACCCGGCAGATAAGCGAATCAACAAGGTCGTCGAACAGTTGATCCGCCTGAATGTATTGTCTGGCGCCGCGGATACCTTGGACGTTCCCTACCGTCCAATGCCGGAACTGGTTTTCGAAAAGGACGATGGTACTATTGGACGAGCCATGATCCCGTTTGCACCCATGCAGGTATACGTTCCAAACCCTGAGGGAGGTTTCACGACTGCTTGGGGCGCGGAATACCACATCGCCGTTGTCGACGCCAAAGGAGACACCGTGGCTGTTCTTGAGCGCGACGTGCACGCGCTGAAGCCTTCCGCCGCGGCGGCTGACCGCGCCAAGAAGGATATCACGGAACAACTCCTCTACGGACATGCAAAGCCGAACGCAAAGGTCCAGATTCCCGATTACTATCCCCAAATCCTAGCGATGTCCTACTCCCAAGATGGTCGGCAGCTGTGGGTGCGCCGCACCTACTACGAAGACGGTCAAACATACGATGTATTCGTCGACGATAAATTCCGGTGCAGCGTTGAACTCGATCCCGGGAAGTACGTCGGGATTTCCATATTCCTTCCGATTCACGTCGTTAACAACAAGGTTTTTGCATACGCGACGGTCCCCAATACTGATGTCCCGCTGATTTTGACGTACCGGCTGGACCGGGGTGACGTCGCATCGTGCTTCGACGCCCGAGACTAGACGTTTCTATGGCAGCGTCAGCGCGACGGACGCCACGATCTCTGCGGACCATGCTCACAACGCTTTTCCTTTTCATGTCCCTTGGCGGTTAACTGCGCCCGCTTCCAAGGTCAACACGCACCCGACGGCCGTCGCTCGCGGCTGGGCCCAAGTTCGTTCGATCAACGGCCGCGGGGCCCATGGCCTGATCGTACGCCCTTGGGCCGCATGGACCCGACGCCGCTCTTGTTTCGACGCCATCGGTGCCGGGGGCGAGAAGCCGTTCGAGGAATTACGGAGGTAGGCGCGCACAACCACGCCGCCGGCAATCGTCGGGTTCGCCGAAAGCCGCGGCTTCACGCTGGCCCATTTCCTTGACCAAGCGGGCTGCGCTATATCCCGTCGTCGTCGCGCTCCCGGCGCACATCAACCAATGGAAAGAGGTGGTAAACAACCAGCGGTTCAAGCCCTGCTTCAACTGGTATGGCCCAAATTCGAGCGCCGCTTCTCCGACGTCGCCAACAAGACCATGCTCCCAGGCCTACGAGCGGTCAAGTGGGCCATTCCACCCGACCCCAAACCTCGGCGCGGGCGACGGTTGCGATGTTCTTGCGCTATATCCGTGATCCGCCGGGACCAAGAGGATGCAGTCGCAGGTCCCAGCGGAGCGCAAAAATGAACGCCTGCCGCCTCAAGCCAGCTTCCCAGCGTCTCCGCGAACAAGGCCATGACGTTGAACTCCAGGCCTTCCCGGGGCGTAAACTCAAGCTGGCATGAAGTTCCGTCACAAGACGTCGCTTGGATCCGATTTGTGACGTGCTGTGACGTAACCGACCTGAGCCGGACTTGTGTCTGATGCCAAACGTATGTTTTTCAGTCGAATCATCGCAACGATTCCAAGCACCGGACCGATCGCCAACAGGCTGAACGCCGGCCCCCAACCAATCCGTTGGACAATCTCCGACGTGAGCCAGATCGAGACGGCCGTGAGGCCGAAACCCAGCGATGTCTGGAGCGTAAGCGCGGTCCCGACCGCGTGCCGCGGCGTCATTTCGGTGACCAGCGCGCTGAACTGCGCCGAATCCGCGACAATCGAGAAACCCCATAACAACGCGACGAATATCGCCAGCCACGCCGGTGCACGAACGAGCCAACCGAGGGTCAGAGCGCACGTGCCGCTCACGACCATCGCCCAACTGGCGATGTTCTCCCTGCCCCACCGGTCGGCCCACACGCCGGCCAGGACGGACCCGAGTCCGCCGGCGGCGATGGCCGCGAACGCGGTCAACGCGGCCGCGCTCGCCAGCCGGACGCCGGTCATTCCGTGCTGGGCGAAAAAGTACAAAAAATAACTGCCTAGGGCAGACCACCCCGCGTACAACTCCCACATGTGTCCCAGGTATCCGCCGATGGCGAGCCGGCTGGGCCGGTGGGCGAGGACGCGGCCGACGAGCTTCCAGTCGAAGGGTCGTCGTTCGAAGGGGTAGGGCCCACCGCGGTAGCCGGTCTCCACGAGGAACGCGGCGATGACGGCGCCGGCGGAGCCGGTGAGCACGACGAAGGCGAGGCCGGCGGTGTGGAAGGCGCTGACGAGGTAGGGCATGGCCTTGCCCACGGTGAGGGCGCCGACGACGGTGCCGATGGCCATGCCGCGGGCGGAGCGGAACCAGGTGGCGACCATCTTCATGGCGGGCGGATAGACGCCGGCGAGGAAGAAGCCGACGAGGAAGCGTCCGACGAGGGCGATGCCGAACCCGGGCGCGACAAGGAGGGACGCGTTGGCGAGGGCGCCGGCGAGGGCGGACAGGGCCATGTAGCGCCGGGCAGGCAGGATGTCGGCGAGGTTGAGGATGGCGGCGAAGGCGGTGCCGGCGACGAAGCCGAGCTGGACGGTGGTGGTGAGCCAGCCGGCCTGGACGGCGTCGAGGGCCCAGCGTGCCTCGAGCTGCGGGGCGACGGCGCTGGCGGTGAACCAGAGGGACATGCCGAGCAGCTCCGCGAGGGAGAGCAGGGCCAGCATGCCCCAGCGCCAGGCGCCGGAGTCCGGGGGGACGTCGGCGGTGCGATGTTCGAGGTCCGCGGACCCGGTGCCGGCCGCGGCATGCGTTGACATAGCGTCGTCAGGCATCGATCATGCTCTTGCCTCTGGGGGGAGGCATCGTAGAAAAGGTGTCTGTGATTCCAGCGAAATCCGTCCCGGCTGGACCCATTCCCGGCCTCACGCCGCGCTCCGGACGAGTCCGTCCCGGCAGCGTGGTTTTCGTGGTGGCCGTCGTTTTCTGGATCTTCCCCGCCCTGCTCGCCGCGCAGGCGCCGCTGGGCAACCTGTCCCAGAACTGGCGCTGGGTGGACTACGACGCCGCGTCGGGCCTGCCGCCGGGCCGTGTCCAGGACATCGTCGAAGTGGACAGCGTGGCCTGGGTCCTCACGGATGAAGCCGCGGCGTACTACGACGGTTTCCTGTGGACCGCGGTCGACACGACGAACGGGCTGCCACCCGGCCGCATCACGGCCATGGCGGCGGGCGCGCAGTCGGAGCTGCTGGTCGTGGCCGGGGGCCGGCTGTATTCCGGGAACCGGCGAGGCTTCCATCCGGTGCCGCTGCCGCCCTCGCTGGACGGCTGGACGATCGTACGGGCGTTCCCGGTGGACGCGCAATCCCTGCTGCTTTCGTTGTGGCGGCCGGGGACGCAGGCCCAACGTGTGGTGCGGGTGGAGGCGGACACGGTCGAGCCGGTGGACCCGCCGGACCCGGTGGATCGGCGTGGCGCGGCGATGTGGCGGACGCGCTCGGGCCGCATCTGGGCACAGACCCGCGGAGGCCTGTCGCTGCTGGAAGTGGACGGCTGGCACCTGTTCTACCCTGTGCCGCGGGACCCGGTGCGATGGGTGGGGGAAGTCCACGACGACGGGACCGGCCGGGGCGTAGCGGTCATCAACGGCAGCTTCTCCGCGAACGAGCTGGTGGTCTGGTCTCCCGGACAGGAGCCGCAGCCGGTGGCACAGGAGAGCCGGGACATGGTCATGTCGGCCGATGTCCTGTCGGACTCGACGACGGTGGTGGTCTACGAGACCGGCGACGTCCGCATCCGCGACGGAGACGTCTGGCGCCCGGTGGACGTTCCGCGGAGCCGCGGCGAAGGCGTCTACTTCGTGCGCGAGACGAGGGACGGCGACCTGTGGTTCGCGTCCACATCGGCCGTGCACCGGTTCCGGCGGAGCCTTCATCGCTGGACGGTGATCCGCCATCCGTTCCCGGACCCGCGCAACCGGATCAACGACATCCTGCTGGCGCGCGACTCGTCGATGTGGCTGGCGACCAGCGGCGGGGTCGGCCACCATCGGCCGGGGCTGCCCGTGCAATGGACCCGGACGCTCGGCGGTGTCCGCAACCCGATCATCACGGGCCTGGCCGAGGACCCGCAGGGCGACGTCTGGGTGTCCAGCGGGCACTCGTTCACCGGCGCGTACCGGTGGGACGGCCAGGAATGGCGCCACTACGGGCCTGCGGACGGGCTGGGCGGCGGACGTATCCACCGGATCTACGCGTGCGGAGGCTCGCTGTGGTTCGCCGCCCTGGGCGACTCGGATTTCATCCACGGTTCGCCTGCGAACGGCGGCGTCTACGAATACTCTCGCGGCCACTTCCGGGTCTGGCGCAACCCGGACGGCACGCTGGCGCGGGGAACGCACGCGGTGGCGTGCGGGCGGGACGGTTCCCTCTGGTTCGGGGACCGGTCGGGCCTCACGCGCTGGAAATCGGGCGAGTGGAGCCAGTTCGGCGCGGCCCAGGGCGTCGGCCATGGCAGCGAGTCGGACGTGTTCGCCCTGGCGGTGGACTCGACGGGCCGCGTCTGGTTCGGTCACGGCCCGCTGGTGGCGGGCCTGGGCACCGTGGATCCGGACGGGACGGTGCGCTACGTGGCCATGCCGGCGGCGGGCATCGAGCCGCACGTCTGGGGCTTCCACGTGGACGGCGACGTGCTGTGGGTGGGAACCAACGCGGGCGTGGGCCGGCTGGAGCACGGAGTCTGGGCCTGGTTCGATTCCCGCGTCGGCCTCGCCACGGCCACCGTGTGGCCCATCCGGTCCAACGGGTCGGAGATCCTGCTGGGCACGGAAGGCGGCGGGCTCGCGATCCTGCGGCGGGACGAGGAGCGGGACCCGCCGCCGCGCATCCGGGCGGTCAATCCGCTGGTGCAGGGCCAGGTGGCGCGGCTGTCCTGGCGGGCCACCGCGTACGAGGGGACCCTGCCGTCGGCAGATGTGCTGACGCGGTCGCGTCTCGATGGAGGGGCGTGGTCGTCGTGGACCCGGGACCGGAGCCTGCTCCTTACCAACCTGTCGTCCGGCCGTCACGCGGTGCACATCCAGGCGAAGGGCCTGTTTGGCCAGTTCGATCCCGGCGGCACGGTGGTCCGGTTCACGGTGCCGGCGCCGCTGTTCCTGCGTCCGGCCTTCGCTCTGCCCATGGCCGCCCTGCTGCTGGCGCTGCTGACGCTGGGTGTCCTGTACGCCCGGCATCGGCGCCAGGATGAGGTGGTGCTGCGAGAGAGCGAGGCGCGGTTGCGGGCGATGGTGGAGAACGCGCCGGAGGCCATCGCGATCTACGATGCCGAGACGGACCGGTTCGTGGACGCGAACAGCAACGCGACGCGGCTGTTCGAGCGGGAGCGGTTCGAGATCGTGGGTGCCAAGCTGGCTCCGCTGCTCTCCCCCGGCAGCTGGGAGGACGCGCGGACGACGTCGGACGCGCTGGGCGCGTTGGCCCACGCCAGCCTGCGGGGCGCGGTCCGTCGCGAATGGACGGTGCACCTGGCCAGCGGCGAGGACGTGCCGTGCGAGGTCTACGTGGTGCCGCTGGTGGGGGGCAAGGGGCGCCTCTTCCGGGTGAGCCTGTTCGACATCCGGGAGCGGCGTGAGGCGGAGCAACGCCACGATGAGCTGGAAGCTCGGCTGCGCCAGTCCCAGAAGCTGGAAGCCGTGGGCCAGCTGACGGGCGGCGTGGCCCACGACTTCAACAACCTGCTGACGGTGATCCAGGGGAACCTGGAGCTGCTCCTTGAGGGGGCATCGGCCGAAGGCGAGACGGCCATGCTGGCGGGCGAGGCGCGGCAGGCGGCGCTGCGGGGCTCCATGCTGACGCAGCGCCTGCTGGCGTTCTCCCGCAAGCAGACGCTGGCGCCGCGCGTCGTGCACCCGGCGAAGGTCGTGGAAGGCATGCGGCCCCTGCTCCGCAGCACCATTCCCGAAACCATCCATATCGTCACGGACTGTCCCCCGGAATGCTGGTCCATCCGCGTCGACCCGCACCAGCTCGAGGCGGCCATCCTGAACCTGTCCATCAACGCCCGGGACGCCATGCCCGCCGGCGGCACGCTGACCATCAGGGCCCGGAACGTGGACGGCGACGACCCGTCGCTCCCCCCGGGCCTGACGGGCTCGCAATGGGTCGCCATCGAGGTCGACGACACGGGCATGGGCATGTCGCCGGAAACGGTGGAGCGCGCCGTCGACCCGTTCTTCACCACGAAGGACGTGGGCAAGGGCAGCGGCCTGGGCCTCAGCATGGCGTACGGGTTCGCGCGGCAGTCCGGCGGCGAGCTGACGCTGGACAGCACGCTGGGCTCGGGCACGGTGGTGCGCATGTACTTCCCGCGCTGGACCGGCTGAGTTCGAATTCGCATTCGAGTTCGAGTTCGAGTTCGAGTTCGGGTTCGGAGTGGAAATGCGGGATCGGGTCCTTCCGCCTATCTTGCTGCTTCTCTTCCACAATCCGGAGGTGATCGTGCCCACCCGACGCATCCGCTCCCGCGCCGCCGCGTTTTCGTTGGCGATCCTGGCCATGCCCGCGGCCGCCATCCTCGGCCCGGCGCCCACCGCGGCCCAGGGGTTCACCCTCGAGCAGGTCATGTCGTCGCCCATGCCGTCGGGG
>CAZUFP010000008.1:71423-73816 GCA_964619835.1 uncultured Gemmatimonadaceae bacterium
CGCGGCCCAGGGGTTCACCCTCGAGCAGGTCATGTCGTCGCCCATGCCGTCGGGGCTGGTGAGCGCGCCGTCGACGGGGGCGGTGGCCTGGGTGCAGGACGCGCAGGGTGTGCGGAACATCTGGACGGCGTCGGCGCCGGACTACCGGGGCCACCAGGTCACGCACTACACCGAGGACGACGGCCAGAGCCTGGGCGGCCTCATGTTCACGCCGGACGGCGCGTCCATCGTATACGCGCGGGGCGGCGCGCCCAACAGCCGGGGCGAGCTGCCGAACCCGCGCAGCTTCGCCCAAGGCGTGACCCGTGACATCTGGATCGTGCCGGCGGCGGGCGGCGAGCCGCGCAAGCTGGCCAGCGGCGCGCCGGGCGCCATCTCGCCGAAGGGCGATGTCGTGGTGTACGCGAGCCACGGCGACGTGTGGTCCGTGCCGCTGGACGGCTCGGCGGAGGCGAAGCGGCTGTTCACGGTGCGCGGCGGGCCCGGGTCGCTGACGTTCTCGCCCGACGGCTCCATGCTGGCATTCGTGAGCCGGCGTGAGCTGCACAGCCTGGTGGGCGTGTACCGGTTCGCCGTCGACTCCATCGCGTGGATGGACCCGGGCACGTACGACGACGGCTCGCCCGCATGGTCGCCCGATGGCAAGCGGATCGCCTTCATCCGCCGGTTCCCGGACCCGGACCACCTGCTCTTCACTCCCGAGCGCACCGGCGTGCCGTGGTCCATCCAGGTGGCCGACGTGGCCACGGGGAAAGGCCGGGAGGCGTGGCGGGCGAAGCCGGGCGTAGGCAGCGTGTTCCGCGGCGTGAACGGCGACAACCTGTGGTGGGGCGCCGGCGACCGGCTGGTCTTCCCGTGGGAAGGCAACAACTGGCTGAACCTGTACTCGGTGCCGGTGGCCGGCGGCCCGGCCACGCCACTGGCCACGGGCGACTTCGAGGTGCAGTGGGTCGCCATGACGCCGGACCGGCGGGAGATGATCTTCGATTCCAACCAGGGCGACATCGACCGCAAGCACATCTGGCGCGTGAGCGTGGCCGGCAGGACACCGAAGCCGGTGACCACGGGGCACGGCATCGAGTGGTCGGCGCGGGTCACGCACGACGGCGCGGTGGCGTTCCTTGCGTCCAACGGCACGACGCCGGCCCACGCGGAGATCATCGCGGGCCGCAACGCCCGGCGCGCCCTCGTCGCCGACTGGCTGCCGGCGTCGTTCCCCAAAGGCGAGCTGGTGGCGCCGCAGCAGGTCATCTTCTCGGCGGCCGACGGCCTCATGATCCACGGCCAGCTGTTCCTGCCGAAGGGCATGAAGAAAGGCGAGAAGCACCCGGCGCTGCTCTTTTTCCACGGCGGCTCCCGGCGCCAGATGCTGCTCGGCTTCCACCACAGCGGCTACTACCACAACGCGTACTCCATGAACGAGTACCTGGCGAGCCGCGGCTTCATCGTGCTGGCCGTGAACTACCGGAGCGGCATCGGCTACGGCATGAAGTTCCGGGAGGCGCTGAACTACGGCGCCGCGGGCGGCTCCGAGTTCAACGACGTCATGGGCGCCGGCGCCTACCTGCGCAGCCGCGACGACGTGGACCCGAAGAAGATCGGGCTGTGGGGCGGCTCCTACGGCGGATACCTCACCGCCATGGGCCTGTCCCGGGCGTCCGACATGTTCGCCGCGGGCGTGGACCTGCACGGCGTCCACGACTGGAACGTCGTTATCAAGAACTTCGATCCCAGCTACGACAAGGCGCAGCACCCCAAGGCCGCCGCGCTGGCGTTCCGCTCCTCGCCCATGGCCAGCGTGGACACCTGGCGCTCCCCGGTGCTGTTCATCCAGGGCGACGACGACCGCAACGTGCCGTTCACCGAGACCATCACCATGGCCCACGCCCTGGCCGCGCGCGGCGTCTACTACGAGGAGCTGGTCTTCCCCGATGAGGTGCACGGCTTCCTGATGCACTCCAGCTGGCTCAAGGCGTACCACGCGGCGGCGGACTTCTTCCAGCGGATGCTGGTGGAAGGTCAGGCGGACAAGGTCAGGACGCGATGGGAGCCCTGACCGGAGCGTGACGGCGCCCGCCCTGTCGAATTCGAGTTCGGTTTCGAGTTCGAATTCGAGGGGGCGGAGCCCGGACGGTCTTTGCGTAGCCGGCCCCAGCAGGGAGGGCGGCCGGCGCGCCAGAGGTGCTCCGTTCAGAACGCAGCCGGCACGCCAGAGGTGCTCCGTTCAGGACTTTGTCATCCGGATGACAAAGCATGGAAAGGGGGAAGGCGCCGCCCCGCAGCGCGTGGACGCCAACCCGCCGAGACGCCGCCCCGCAGCGCGTGAGCGCCAACCCGAAGAGACGCCGGCCCGCAGCGCGTGAGCGCCAACCCGAAGAGACGCCGGCCCGCAG
>CAZUFP010000008.1:73916-81743 GCA_964619835.1 uncultured Gemmatimonadaceae bacterium
AGAGACGCCGGCCCGCAGCGCGTGAGCGCCAACCCGAAGAGACGCCGGCCCGCAGCGCGTGAGCGCCAACCCGAAGAGACGCCGGCCCGCAGAGCGTGGACGCCAGCCCATCGAGCGCACCCGCCTCTCCCGTAGAACTCGAACGCGACCTCGACCTCGAGTCTACGGCGCCGCGGCCTGAGCCCGGACGTGTGGGAGGTGGGGGGACGGGCTCAGGGCGCGGCGGGGATCGGCTCGTAGACGATGGAGCCGCCGTAGAAGGCGACGGTCTCGGGCGCGCCGGCCTGCCCGTAGACGCGGGTGGGGCCGGCCTTCATGCGGACCTCCGACTTGAGGGGCAGGTCCGTTGTGCGCTGCAGGTAGACGGTGGCGAGGGTGCCGCTGCCGGAGATGCCGGTGGCGAGGTCGGTCATGCTGAGCACGCCGATCCAGTGGCCCGGCTCGTCGGGGGCGGAGGCGAAGCGCGCCACCAGGGGCGTGGCGGGCTGGAAGAAGTCTCCGAACGCCACGCTGTCGATGGACAGGCCGGTGGTGTCCATGGCGATGTCGAAAACGAAACCTGTGGCACGCAGCAGGTTGGTGCCGCGGATGACCAGGGTCATGGTGCGCGTGGTGCCGGCCGTCTGCATGACGTAGACGGCGGCCGAGTCGGTGGGCGGGGCGTCGGCCGAGAACCGGAACGGCCCGTCGAACTGCTGCACGCCGGTGGGCGAGAAGTTCCCCTCGCCGCAACTCAGGAGCGGCAGCGCCAGCAGCATGGTGACAACGATGCGTTTCGTCATCGCGGCTCCTGCGTCGAGCTCTGCGTCGGATCCGGCGGTATGGTGCCGAAGGCGTCCAGCACCGCCTGCAGGTCCGCTTCATTCACGACCCCATCTCCGTTCACGTCCGCCAGCAGGTTCTGCGTAGTCATGGCCTTGATGACGAACACGACGTCGTGGCCGTCGACGCGCAGGGCGCTGCCGGGCGACGTGCGGTCCACGTTGGGCCCGCGGCCGACGACGGTGAGCACGCGGATGGCCCAGGCGGACGCGGCGCCGTTGCTGTCGATGGCCCGCGCCTGCACGGTGTCCGTGCCGGCCAGGCGGTAGACGACGGACGTGGTAGCGCCGGTCCGGGTCGTATCCCGCACCAGCCACTGGATGGTGGTGGAGTCGCCGTCGGGGTCGGCAGCCGTGGCGGCGAGGTGAATGGTCTCGCCGACGGTCACGGTGGTGTCCCGGGACGGCTCCGTGATGGTGATGGTGGGTGGACGGTTGACCGTGACCACCGTCACGTGCACCGAATCCGGAGCGGACGTGGCGCCCCGGTCATCCGTGACCACCAGGGTGACGGTGAAGGTGCCGCCGGTCGTGAACGCGTGGGTCGCCGTGGCACCGGTGGCCTGGCCGCCGTCGCCGAAGCTCCAGGCGTAGGCGACGACGGTGCCGTCGGGGTCCGTGCCGGTCCCGGCGAACGTGATGGTGTCGCCGCCGGCCACGGTGGTGTCCTGCGACGGCACCGTGATGGTGGCCGTGGGCGGCTGGTTGGCCACCACGGTGACGATCACCGTGTCGGGCACGGAGGTGGCGCCCCGGTTGTCCGTGACGCGCAGCAGCACGGTGTCCACGCCGGCGCTCGGGTAGGCGTGGCGGACCGTCTGACCGGCGACCTCGTTGCCGCCGCCCAGGTCCCACAGGTAGCCGGCGACGGTGCCGTCGGGATCGGTGCCCGTGCCGCTGAACGTGATGGTGTCGCCCGCGAAGACGGTGGTGTCCTGCGAGGGCGCCGTGATGGTCGCGATGGGCGGCTGGTTGGGCACCACGGTGACGATGACGGTGTCCGCCGGCGACGTGGCGCCGACGTTGTCCGTCACGCGGAACAACACGGTGTCCACGCCCGCGCTCGCGAAGGCGTACCGCACCGTCTGCCCCGACACTTCGGTGCCGCCACCCATGTCCCATAAGTAACCGGCGATGGTCCCGTCCGGGTCGGTGCCGGTGCCGCTGAACGTCACGGTGTCGCCCACGATGACCGTGGTGTCCCGGGACGGCTGCGTGATGGTGGCCGTAGGCGGCTGGTTGGCGCTGAACGTGAAGGGGATCTTGAGGTAGCCGCCGAACGGGCTGGTGGGCTCGTGCCAGTAGATATAGACACCGGCGGTGTCGAAGTGGACCGTGCCGAGCGACCAGGTGCTATCGGAGGCTGCTATGGTGCTGTCGCCCGATTCGGTACAGCCGCAGCTCAGGCGGACGATGGTGCCGGGCGCCACCTTGCCGTAGACCTCGAAGGCCGTGGGGTACACGCCGCCGCTGTCGGGCTGGAGCACCTGCATGTTGAGCCCGGCGGAGGTGTAGACGTACACCATGGTGTCCCGGGCGGGCGCGAACGTGCCGGGCACGGAGTCGGAGGCGGCGATGATTGTGTAGATGCCGTCTCCGTCGTAGAACCCGAACTCTCCGTAGACCGGCGCCATGCTCGTGGAGTCGGTGTAGGCGGTGGTCGGGAAGATGGTGCCGGTGGGGGTGGTGCTGTCGAACGGCGTGTAGAACCCGGAGACGGTGATCCCCTGGGCCGGCCCCAGGTCGGTCGCGATCGTCATCCGGGGTGCGGAGCTGGACGTGTAGATGGTGTCCTGCGTGAGCGGCGCGTCGGTGTATGGATTGGCGAACGCGATATGCGCCGGACTCGGGTACAGGTAGACGGAGTCGATGATCGCGGTATCGACTGCGGTGAGGGTGTTCGACCCGGCCTGTTCATCCAGCTGCGCGATGGCGTGGAAGCTGTAGACGCCCTTGGGCAGCGTGGCCACGTTGCCCACCTGGGAATCCAGACACGGCGCCGGCACGGTCTCCACGGTCCCGGCATCCACGCGGGTCACCGTGGAGCGGGGGTAAGCGGTGTTGTCCGGCGTGTATCCGAACCAGTCCAGGAAGCCGGTCTGGGTGAACGAATCGGTGGAATTGAACAGTGCGATGGAGTCGGCGATGCACCAGTTGAACTGGACGCCGGGCGTGTTGGGGTCGAGGTCGCCGTAGACGGTGTTCGGCCTGGGCCGCACGCTGTCGATGACGACGGTCTGCGCCGCGGCGTGGCGTGGCGCGAGGAGCGTGGCGGCCGCGATGGCGGCGATGAGCGTGCGGACCTGCGGTGCGCGACGCATCAGAAGCTCCTGGTGAGCGTCACGGTGATGAACGACTCCTGGAAGGCGGGACGCATGCCGTACGCGGTGTAGCTGTTGTAGCGGGCCCGCAGGGACAGGTTGGCGTTCCACAGGATCGGGTAGCCGATCCGGGCGGTGCCGCTGGTGACCTTGCGGCCGTTGCTGAACGTGCGGGAGAAGTTGGCGCCGGTGCGCAACCGGTCGTGCAGGAAGCGGCCGCGGCCGCCCAGCCCGGCGTAGATGTTCTGCTGGCCGTCCGGCGCGTTGGCACCGGAGAAGCTGGTGAACACGCCGGACACCGACGGTGTCAGGCTGATGGCCGACGACAGCTGGAGCTGGAGGGCCGTGGTGATGTTCCGTGCGCTGACGGCCGGTGCCGGGTTGATGGGGTTGCTGTCCGTTGTGTGTTGAAGCCCCAGCGTCACGCTGAGCACGGCCGGCAGGCCGACGAGCTGGCCGCGCATCGACGTGGTGGCGTTGAGCGCGCTGGACCGGCTGTTCAGGGCGAACGTGTCGTTGGCCGCGTCGCCCACGATGGTGTTCATCATGCCGGACACCATGGCGGTGATGCGGGAGCTGATCTGCACGACGGTGCTGGCATTGGCCGTGTTGCGGGTGATGGTGCCTCGCTTCTGGTCCGCCAGGTTGTTGGCCTGGTGCCGGAACTGGCCCTGGAGAGTGAGCCGGTTGGCGAACAGGCGGACATTGCCGCCGGCGTCGTACGACTGCCGGTCGTTGATGAGGTACGGCAGGCCCAGGGACGTGTAGCCGGGCCCGACGTACTCGTAGCCGCCGCGCAGCGAGCCGCGCTCCAGGTTCAGCGCCGCGTGGACGTTGTAGCTGTAGTCGCCGGACGTGGACAGCCGGATGGGCTGGATGTTCGACAGCAGGCCGACGGCGCCGGCGGCCGAGCCCACCTCGGGCGCCAGCAGGTCCCGGGTGATGAGGGCCACGGCGCCTTCGCCCCGGAGCACGAGCCGGCGGCCGAACAGCATGAGCTGGCCGTTCAGCCCGGTGGTCAGGTTCTCCTCCGGCCGGGTGCCCACCTGGGGCCGCAGCCCTTCGGGAATGGTGTCCACCAGGATGCTGTCGGTCACGAACAGCGACTGCTCCAGCGAACCGACGATGTCTTTGGCCTTCACCAGATTGAGGTCGAGGAAAGTGCCCGATTCATCGCCCAGCCCCAGCTTGGCGGCGATGAGGTTGCGCTTGTACACGGACCCCTCGGCGCCGGCCATCACGGTCCGCTGGACGCGGCCGCCCTGGATGGAGAAGCGGAAGATGCCAGGCCGCAGGTCGATGCCCGCGCCCCGGATGCGCACGCCCTGGATGGTGAGCGGCGAGTAGTCCTTGCTGAAGTCGCCCAGGTGCAGCGTGCCCCAGGACCAGCTCGGGTTGAGGCCGAACTGGTTGATGTTCTGCCGCAGCTGGGCCCCCTCGGACGAGATGAGGATGTCGATGCCCAGGCGGATCTGGCCGAACAGCACGGCCTGGGGCGTCAGGGACGTGCGCCACGCGTTCGCCGGCCGCCGCGCCTCGACGCCGCTATGGCCGTACAGCTCCCCGACGACGGTGGCCTGGCCGGAGAAGCCGATGGGCAGGTGGAAGCCGGGCTGGCCGGGCTGCTGAACGGCGTTGGACGCCGTGGCCGAGGTGGTGTCGGAGGCGACGTTGGACCCGGTCCCCGACGTCGTCGTGTCCGGCGGAGCCTGCGCCTGGCCGGGCACCGCCACGAGCAACAGCAGGCCGGCCCCGAGCGCGGCGTGACGCATACGCTCCTTCATGGTTTCCGCTCCTTGGCTCGGGCGAGCCGGGTGGCGTCCTCGGGCCGGCCGAGGCGGTGCAGCAGCTCGATCTCGTGGTCCAGGAGCACGGGCGAGTCCGGCAGCCGGACGCGCAGGCGCCGCACCTGGGCCAGCAGCGTCTCCAGCGACCCGTTCGCCCCGCGCAGCTCCAGCAGGGCGTGGAAGGCGTTCGGGTCCTCGGGCCGCATGTCGAGGACTCGCTCGTAGCCGGCGATGGCGTCCGCCGTGCGGCCCAGCCGGACCAGCAGCGCCGCCCGCTCCCGCTGGAGCGTCGTGTCCGCCGGCGCGTCGTGCACCAGCGCGTCGTAGCGGTCCGCGGCGTCCGCCAGCCGCCCGTCCAGCACCGCCCGGCGCGCCGCGTAGCGGTCCAGCAGCACGCTCTCCGGGTAGGTCCGCTGGAGCCGCGCCAGCTCCGCGTCACCGTCATCGGCCCGGAGCACGACGTCGTCCAGCGCCTGCCGCAGCGCGCTCAGCAGCGCACCACGCTGTTCACCCGCGGCGACGGTGCGGGTCGGCGAGCCCGGCGAGCCCGGCGAGCCGACTGCGCCCGCGCCGGCCGAGCCCGCCGTTCGCGCCTGCGCCACCATGCTCTGCTCGAGGCCTTCCATCTCGCGCAGCCCCACCCGCACGGCGCGGCGCGCCAGGGCACGCGCACTGTCGGATGAGGGCGCACCCAGGCGAACGATGCCCATGAGGGCGATGGCGCCGCCGTCGCTCATGCCCGCCGCACGCCGGTACAGATCCAGCGCCCGCGTGCTGTCCGACCGGGCCTCCGCCCGCACGCCGGCCAGCTCCACCAGGGCCGCGTTGTCCGGGTGCAGCTCCAGCGCCCGGCGGTAGGCGCGGTCGCCCAGCGCCGGGTCGTTCAGGCCGTCGGCCGCCGCGGCCGCCCGCACCAGCACGTCCGTACCGGAAGCCTGGGCCACCCAGCGGACGAGCGCCGCGCGTGCGGCCGCGCTGTCGTCGTGGGCCAGGTGGGTGTCGACGGTGCGGAACGCGGCCTCGGCGCGCAGCGGATCCAGCATCTTCGGGTCCGCGCCGGCGGCGAGGGCCGTGTTTGCCACGGCCCAGGCGGAGTCCGGCTCGCCGACGGCCAGCAGCAGCGTGATGAGGTTGGCGGCGGCCGGGTCCAGGCCCGGCTGGTCGCGCAGGGCGCGCTCCCAGTCGGCGCGGGCCGTGGCGCTGTCGCCCGCCTGGAAGGCCGCCACGCCCGCGTTCACCCGCAGCCGCGCGGCGATGCCGCGGCCCGACGGCTGGCCGGCCAGCGGGCCCATGGCTTCGAGGGCGTCCGTCCAGCGCTTCTGGCCGGCGAGCAGCCGGACGAGGGCGCTGCGGAGCGGGCCCTCGTCCGCCGCGACGCCGAGCCCCTGCCGGAGCGTCGCCTCGGCACGGCCGGTCTCGCCCAGGGCATCGTAGACGCGGGCCAGCTCCACGTAGACGGACGCCGCGCGCGGGCTCGTCAGCAGCTGCTGCCGGAGCGCCGCCACCCGGGCGCTGTCCTGGGCCAGCGGGCGGGATGCAGCCGGCGCCCGTGTCGGGGCCGGCGCCGCGGACTGGGCGGCGGCGGGAGCGGGGCCCAACGCCAGGACCGCGGCGAGAGCCGTGGCTGCGGGAACGGGCAAGCGCACGCGCTTCCTCATTGCCCCGCCCGGGCGACGGGACTGGCCTGCGACTCGTTGCCGGAGCCGTCCACGGCACGCACCACGTAGTAGTACTGGGGCCGGCCCAGCGGATCGACGAAGCTCAGACCCTGGACGGGCCGGTCGTTCACGATCTGGAACACGCCGGTCGGAATGTCGGACCGGTAGACGTTGTAGCCCGCCAGGTCGCGGTCGACGACGCGCTCCCAGCGGATGCGGATGCCGTCCGGGGTAACGCTGGCGGCGGCGTAGCGTGGCGCCGGCGGCGGCGTGGACTCCCTGAACAGGAGCGAGTCGGTGGCGGGCGCGCCCACGTTGCCCGCCGTGTCCACGGCGGCCAGGCGGTACACGTAACGGGTGTCCAGGACCACCGTCGTGTCCCGCGCCGCCAGGCTGCGCGCGTTGGCGGGATAGCGCCCGAGCACGACGGCGGTGTCCGCTGCGGCGCCAGCCGTGTCGCCCGCCGCGGCGCCGACCCTGTCGCCGGCCACGCCGCCGACGGCCGTGCGGCGGAGCACGTACGTCTCAACGTCCAGGGCCGGGCTGGCGGACCACGTCAGCTCGACGTAACGGCCGTCCACGTTGCGGGCGTGCAGCGTCGTGGGCGCGCCGGGCGGCTCGTCGTCCGGGACGCGCACGTTCAGCAGCACGCGCTCCGACTCGTTGTACGACCGGTCCACGGCCGCCACCGCAACGACGTAGTGCCCGCCGGGCCGAAGCCCGTCCTTGCCGTAGCCGGTGTCCTCGAACGTGTCGGCGGGCACCGGCTGCCCCGTGAGACGCACGAGCCGGTCGGCGCTGGGCCCGCGGTAGACGTAGTAGCCCTGCACATCGGACGACGGCGACGGCCGCCACGCGATATGCAGCCGCCGGTGCGCCGCCGTGGCCGCGAGGCCCGTGGGCGGCGCGGGCGGCGTGCGGTCGTGCGGCACGGCGGAAAGCGCGTTGCTGGGCTGGCTGCGGTTGCCCGCCTGGTCGATGGCGATGACGCGGTAGAAGTACTGCGTGCCGCCCACGACGGTGCTGTCGACCCACATGGGCGCGTCCGCCGGCAGCTGGTGCGGCGTCACGGCCTTGAACGTCTCGTCCAGCCCCGTGGAGCGCTCCACGATGTAGCCGGCGGCATCCAGCTCGGGCGACATGCGCCAGACCAGCGTGGCCACGCCGTCGCCCGGCTGCACGGCCAGGTCCATGGGCGGCGCGGGCGGCACCCGGTCGACGGGCGTCACCGACGCGGTGG
>CAZUFP010000008.1:81843-91037 GCA_964619835.1 uncultured Gemmatimonadaceae bacterium
GGCTGGACGCGCACCGTGCCGCCACCGATCGCCGCGCCTTCGTTGCCCCGGGCGTCGACGCCCACCACCCGGTACGTGTAGGCCTGGCCCGGCGTCAGGCCATGGTCGACGTAGATCCGGCCGAGCACGTGGGCCACCGGCGGGTACAGCGCGCTGAGCACGGACGCGGAGAAGGCGTCCGCCTGGAGCCGCTGGAGCACCGACTGCTCCTGCGTCGTGTGCAGCATGCGCAGCACGGCGGGCAGATCGTTGCCGATGACGCCCGCTGCGTCCCCCGGCTGGCGGATGGCCTCGACCGGCGCCTTCGTGACGCGCACCGGCGTGCCGCCCTGAGGCGCCCGGTAGACCACGAAGCCGCCCGCCGGCGGCGGCTTGAGCAGCAGCACCACCACCGAGTCGCCGTCCGGCACCAGCCAGAGGGGCGCCGACTGGGCGGCGGCGCGGGCGGGCGCGATGAAGGCGGCCGCGACGAGGACGAACGCGGCCAAGGCAGCCGCGACCGGTGCGGGCCCGGGTCGCGCGGCCCGGGATCCAGCTGCCGCGGATCGGGCGGTCCCCCCGGCAAGGATCTTCGTGACGGCGCGCGGGCGGCGCGAGTCCCTGGCAAGCGGATTCGGAGTCATCGCCACCTCACGGCCGGAACGACACGGTGCGGATCTGGCTATGGAGCCCGGCGCCGTTGACCGTCATGACATGCAGGTAGTAGGTCCTGCCGCGCTGCGCGTTGGGCAGGCTGAGCGTGATGCTGTACGTCCCGGTCCGGTTCGTGGCGACCTGGCGCGGTGCCAAAATGTTGGTGCCCGACATGGTGGTGCCGATGGCGATGTACTGAGCCGCCAGGCCGGAGTGCGGGTCGTCGTACGCGGTGATGGTGATGCGCAGGTACGGCGGGCCGAACGGGCTCATCTCCCGCACGTACACGGCGGGGGCCGGCGGCGGCGTGTGGTCGTACAGGAACGGGCCGCTGGTGGTGAGCGGGCTCGCCTGGCCCGAACGGTTCCACGCCTGCACGTCCACGTAGTAGGACGTGCCGTCCCGCAACGACAGCGTGCCCGTCTCGAAGCTGCCGGCCTGCTGGCTGCCGCTCAGATCGTAGCTGCTCTGGAAGTTGCGCAGGACGGTGCTGCCGCTGCGCACCCGGTACCGGTAGCCGGCAATGCCCGTCTCCCGGTCCACGGCCACCGAGTCCATGGTGACCCGCAAGCGGCCGGTGGTGGAGCCCATGGCGACGCAGTAGTGCGGCGCCTGCGGCGGCGTGGCGTCCGTGGCGTGGAACGGCCCGTACGTGAGGGGCGCGCTCACGTTGCCGGCGTAGTCCACCGCGACGACGGAGAAGTAGAAGCTGCCCGTGTAGTTGAGCGGGCTGCCCTGCACCTGCACCGTGGCATCCAGCCCGGCGTCCGTCCACGCGCTGCTGTCGAACGCCGCGGTAGGCGTGGTCTGCACGTGCCAGTAGTAGGTTCGCACGCCCGACCCCACGTCGCCGGCCGCCGGCCGCTGGAAGCTGACGCTCGCCGGTGCACCGCCCAGGCCGGACAAGGTCGAGGCCGTGTACGTGGTGTTGGCCAGGCTGCCGTTCCAGGTGAGGGACCCGGCCGATCCGAAGGAACCCGTCGTGCCACTGGTCGTGGTCGTGGTCGTCGTGGTCGTCGTCGACGCGGCCGTGATGACCGGCCAACCGGACGCGGTGGTGGGGCACGGGGCGTACGTGCGGGACGGCACGGAGAACGTCGGCAGAGACACGTTGGCGACCGACGTGCGCGTCGTGGTGGTGGACGCCGAGCTCGTGGCACCGGCCACCTGGATGCGTGCGCCGGCGGCGAACGCGGGCGCCGACGCGTCCAGCAGCAGACCCGGCGAGACGCCGTCCAGGCTCCACAGCCCGTCGCCGTTGCGGGCGCGCACGGCGACGTAGACCGGCTGCGTGGTGGACAGCTGGACGCCGTCGATGCGCATGCGGTTGCGGCCGCCCACCGGCGTCCACGGCCGCAGGTCCTGCGCGCCGGGCATGGAGCCGATGGCGTAGCTGTACTCGGAGATCCCCGACTGCGGGTCGGTGGACTGCCAGGTCACGACGAAGCCCGTGGCGTCCGGCGTCCAGGCCTTCCAGGCGTTGGCCACGTGAGCCGCCGGGTGGCCCGGGAACGTGATGGTGGGCACGCTCGGCCGGGTGGCGTCCGGCTGCGTCGTCGACGTGCTGGTGGAGGCCGACGCGCCGCCGGGGAAGCTGGCCGTGTAGTTGGTGGCCCGGTGCGCCACGAAGCCGGCGCCGCCCCGAACGCCGCCCTGGAAGGTGCGCGCCTGCTGATGCTCCGACCGTGACCCGGCGAACTCGTAGCCGGTGTAGCGGTCGGACGCGCCGTTGGACAGCAGCGAGCCGGACGCCGGCGGGCTGGCGGTGGCGAAGTCGTTGAACAGGAACTCGTAGATCCCCGGCGACGAGGTGGCGGCGGCGCCGGTCGCGCTGGCGCCGGGCTGGCGCCCGCTCCAGTAGAACGACGTCTTCGCCATGTAGCCGTGGCCGGTGGACACCGCGTTCACGGCGGTGACGGAGGGCGCATCGAGCTGCTGGCGCAGGGCCAGGAAGCGGGCCTGCATGGGCTGGAGCGCGTCCGGCACCACACGGGTGCTGTCGCTCACGCTGAGGGCGTGGCCCAGCAGGTAGCGGTCGTACATGTCGTACAGGGCGCCCGTGAGCTCCGCCTTCGCCTGGAACAGGCGGCTCAGGCCGCTGGAGATCTGCTGGTGGCTGTCCCGGATGGCGGAGAGTCGCGTATCCGCCTGCCGCTGCAGCTCCGCCAGCGCGGAGGCCGTGGCGGTGTCCGCCGTCTCCAGGCCCGCCCGGGCCAGGTGGTACCAGGTCAGCATGGCGGCCGAGTCGGCCTCGTCCACGAGCCACGCCTGGTCGTGGGTATGCTGGTCCAGCTCCTGGTTGAACGTGGTCAGCAGGTCCGGCGCCTGGCTGCCCACCCACATCTGGAGCACGTTCATGCGGTCCGTGGCCAGGCTGGCCAGGTCGCGGATGCCCTGGGACGCCGCGGCGGACGTCTTCGCCGCCAGGATGCTGCGGATGGCCGCCTGCCGGCTGCGCAGCGTGTCCAGCCTGGCCCGGTCCCAGTCCTGGCGGCGCAGCAGGTAGTCTCCCTGGTAGGCGAACTGGGCTTCCGCGGCGCTGCGAGCGCGGCCGTGCAGCGCGGCGAACGCCAGCAGCGAGGCGGAGTCGTTCTGCGCCACTGCGGCATCCAGCCCGGCGAGGATGTTCTCCAGGGCCTGGATCTGGGCCAGCACCTGCTGGTCCTGCCGGTCCGTGGCGGCTTCCCGCTGCTGCATGGCCGTCTTCGCCGCTGCGGCGGCCTGGGTGTCCAGCTCGAACACCGGCCCGCTGTCCATGACCTTCACCGAGTCGCCCACCATGTGGGTCTCGGGCTCCTTGAAGGAGATGGCCTTCACCGGGTTGGCCGGCAGCTGCCCCGTCTCCACCTGCTGCACGGGCGGCAGGCTGGTCTGGAGCGCGGCGAGGCGGCCGTAGACGGCGGCGCGGCGGGCATCGATGGCCGCCAGGTCGTCCTTCACGGAATCGCCATACGCCAGGATCCGGCTGGTGTCGGCCGGTGCGCCCTGCTGGATCAGCGTCGCCAGCGCCCAGCCCAGCGTCTGCTCCTCGCCGGCCGGGTGCGGCGCGCGCTGCTGCTCCGAGTAGTAGGTCAGGGCCGCGGCGCCCACCTGGGCGAAGCGCGGCGCCGAGCTGATCCGGTTGTACGCCGCCGCCAGCTCGGCGTCGGTCAGGGCGATGGCCGCCGCCGACTGCCGCGCCGACTGCACCGTGTTCTCGGCATCGTCGCGCGCCGAGCTGATCTCGTCGCTGACCTGCTGCGCCTTGTCCAGGGCGGCCACCATCTCCGGGTCCTTGCCGAACCCGGCTGACGCGGCGCCGTTCTTGAACCTCGCCCAGATGCTGCCTTCCCAGTTGCCCACGGGCGTGGTGACGGACAGGTCGGCCGCGGCGTAGAGGTACGGCAGCGACCCGGCGGGCACGAGCAGCACGCCTTCCAGCTTCGCCTCCGCGGCCACCGCGCCGCCCAGCACCGACGCCTTGGCGCCGATGGCCGCGTGGGCGCCCCATTCCTGCTGCGACGCCTGGTACCAGAGCGTCACGTCGAAGGACGCCTGCCCCGAGATGACCCACACGTCCAGCTTCTGCGTCACGTTCGCCGCCAGCACGAACCCCGGCGGCCCCACGAACAGCTTGGCGCTGCCGTGGATCACGCCCAGCAGGGCCACGTCCATGGAGCCCTGCACGCCCCACGCGTCCTGGCCGTAGACGTAGAACTCCAGCTGCTGGTGGCCCGTCACGACGCCGGAGTAGGCGATGTCCAGGGACAGGTTGCCCTCCAGGTACGCCTTCTTGAGGCCGGCGGCCAGGCGCATCTCGCCGTGCAGGCGGTTGCCCTGGTCGAGGACGTTCACCGCGCCGTTCAGCGCGATGGTGGTCTCCGTCACCGTCAGCAGGGCGCGCCCTTCCACCAGCGACGACGACACCACCGCCGCACGGCCGTACAGCATGGCCGCGAAGTGGCCCGGATCGTCGATCTTGCAGTTCTTGGCCGCGTCCGTGGACACCTGTGCCGTCTGGCACACCTGCTGGATGTCCGCCGGTGTGGGATTCAGGAAGAACCCGCCGCCCAGGTCCGTGATTGTGATGGCGGGCGGCACGGGCAGCATGACGCTGGCGGCCAGGAACACCCCGGCGTGGGTCTGCCCGTTCTCCTGGTCGATGGACCCGACCAGCGTCACGCTCGTCGTCTTCATCAGGGTGCCGCTGGCCGCCAACTTCATGGCGAAGCCGTCCGTCTTCTGCTCGTAGCGGAAGTCAGCCTGCATGGTCAGCACCTGGTAGACGGACAGGTGCGCGTTGCGCACGACCATGTGGGCCAGGCCCTGCGGGTCCTGGTAGAACAGGAAGCTGTCCACGCCGCCGGAGAACACCTTCGCCACGTCGATGGTGCCGCCGAACTGGACGTACGAGGACACCTGCACCGGCTGCTTGCCGCCGCCCGCGCTGTCGGACGCCACCTGGATGGTGGTGGGCGTGCTGCTGTAGCCGAACTGCTGCACCTGGAGGTGCACGGCGTCCGAGATGCTCAGCTCGCCGCCGCTCACGGTGGCGTGGCCCACATCCATGTGCCCCGACTGGTCGATGACGAAGTTCTGGAAGTCCAGAGACGCGTCCACGCCGGCGATGTGCGGCGCCAGCTGGCCGCTCATGCCGATGGCGAAGCCGTGGGAGCCGGCGGGCCGGTGCACATCGGCCACCTTGAGGCGCAGGACGTCGAAGTCGAAGTCCAACGTGTCCGGTACGGAGTAGCTGCCCCAGTCCACGCTGCCGTCGAAGCCCACGCGCAGCCCGGGCGTGATGGTGTTGCCGTTCACGGAGCCCAGGGCGATGCGGTTCTTCTCCTGGTTCTGCAGGTACACGTCCGCCACGACCTGGACGTCGCTGTTGGCGGCCGACGCGAAGTCCAGGTCCACCGCCACCCGGCGGGGATGCAGCGTGGCGATGCCCAGCGGGATGAGCGTGTTGGAGCTGCTCATGCCCTCCGGCTCATCGATGAGCGTGACATGGCCGCCGCCGCTGACGCCCCCGTCGGGTCCCACCGCGAAGCGCACACGCTGGGGCCCGTTGCCGTCGAAGGGGGCCGGCAGGTTGAGGACCGCCTGCGCCTCCAGGCTGTCCTGCCGGATCAGCAGGCTGTCCACCACCAGGGCGCTGTCCGCCAGGGCCAGCGGCTTGCTCAACAGGTTGGCCGACGCCAGGTCCACCGTGCCGTCGGTGGCGATGCGCAGGCCGTGGAAGGACGACGTGTTGCCCAGCATGGTGAGGGAGCCGGACAGCGTCAGCGACAGCACCTTCTTCTGCAGGGCCAGCACGATGCCCGGCTGGTTCGCCGTGTCCTTCAGCACCAGCTGCGCGCCGAACAGGTTCACCTTCTCCCACTGCTCCGGCGCGGACAGCGAGATGTCCGGCACCTTGACGCCGTCGCTGCCGATCTGGAGTCCGGCCACGGTCAGGGCGAAGTCGTGGCTGAGCGTCGGCACGCGCAGGATGCCGCTGAGCGCGATGTGGAACTCGCTGGGCGTGGCACTGAACTGGATGGCCTGCGTGTCGCCTACCGCCACGGGCTGGAACGTGGCCAGGCCCATGGGCAGCGTGCCCTGGGGCAGCGACGCCAGGTTCACGCCGAAGTCGAAGCCCTTCGACGTGTGGATGGCCGTGAAGAAGATCTTGGTGGGCGGCCCGCCGTTGGCCGAGAAGATGGCCGAGGTGATGTTGCCGGACATGCGGATGTCCGGCGCGCCGTTCCCGAACACCGCCTTGACGCCCGTCACCTCGATGGAGCCGTCGCCCGGCAGCACCATGACCGTGATGGGCCGGGCGGTGGAGTCGTACGACGTGGCGTAGTGCCCGCTCTCCACGGTGCCCGACAGGCCCTTGGCCGTCACGGTGACGCCGTGCAGCGCCACGTTCAGCCCGCCCATGGACTCGGGCAGGATCACGTGGCCGTCCAGCTTCAGCCCGTAGCCGTTGCCGATGTTGGCGTAGGTCAGCCCGCTGATGTCGATGGGGATGGCCAGCTGCTTCAGGCTGAACAGCAGGGAGTCACTTGCGTGCGGCGTAGCGTGGATGGAGCCGGACACCATGCGGAACGTGACCGGGTTCACCACCACGCTGAACGTCACGTCCACTTCCGGCGGCGTCGAGTCGCCCGCCAATGCCGGCACCACCAGGCGGATCGGGTGGCCCTTGCGCGTGCTCAGCGACACGCCCTCGGGACTCGTGCCCGACTCCACCAGCAGCTGGTGGGTCGCCGAGTCGCGCAGCTGCAGGTAGGCCACCTTGTCCGACGGCAGGCCCAGGCGCGCCGGCAGCGGCAGCAGGCCGAACACGTTGCCGGGCCAGAAGCCGCTGGAGTCCGCGTGGGCCACCTGCACGCTGTCCAGCACGAAGTTGACGCGGCCCTGCGCGATGCCGAACGGCTTGAAGCCGAGGCGGAAGCCGTTGACGAAGTCCACCCGCAGGTTGTTGAAGCTGCTGTCCTTGAAGGCCAGGCTCGCGCCGGCCGAGCCGCCGAGATGCAGGCCTTCCTTACTCAGCGTCACCGTGTCCGGCAGGATGACGTGCAGGGCGTTGTTGGTGCCCGGGATGGCGAGCGTGTCGCCGGCCTGCCAGCTCAGGCTGCCGTCGTCCGTGATGGCCGCGTTCAGGGCGAACTTGCTGGTGAACCCGGCGCTGCCGGAGACCACGCGGAAGTCCGGCAGGCTCAGCGTCAGGTTGTTGAAGACGACGCCCACCTTGGCTTCCGCCGACGCGTTCACCGGCATGGTGGCGCTCACCGAGCCGATCTTCGTCGTGTCCCGCTGATCGAGGCCCGCGTTCAGGTCCAGGCCGCCGGAGCCGGTGAAGTGGAAGCCCAGGGTGTCCAGCCGCGCCTCGTTCACGGTGAACGCCAGCACCGGGTGGTCCACCGGCAGGCCCCAGCGGAACGGCTTGGTGATGGCCAGCGAGCCTTCCAGGATGTGGACGTGCAGCAGGTCCAGCTTCAGGTGTCCCGCGGCGGTGACCGTGTCACCGGGCGTGGGCGCCGGCAGCTTGGCGGCGCCGTCCAGGTCCAGGATCACCTTCTGGGAGTCCGCCGACGCGTCGAACAGCAGGTCGGAGTTGGTGACCTGGAGCGCCAGCGGCCCGAGGGCCACCGGGCAGTCCGGCACGAAGTTCTTCACCCGCCCGGCCACGCGGCCGGCGGAGGACAGCGTCAGCGTCGCCTGCCCCAGGGACACGCTGTCGCCCGAGGCGCCGGCGCACTGGAGCAGCGGCGGCGGCGTGAACGACCCGGCCAGCGTCACGACGATGGGCGGCCCGCCCGTCGCGGCCTTCACCACGGCGCCGGCGGCCTGCTGGATGGCCAGCGCCGAGTCCCCGATGGCGCCGGAGATGCTCGTGATGTTCACCACCATGCTGTCGCCCAGCGGCAGCTTGAGCGCCGGCTCGAACGGGCGAGGCTCGATGGTGCCCGTGAGGTGGCCGTCGTGGATGCCGGCGTTCAGGATGGTCAGCTTCGCGTTGCGCAGGCCCTCGGGCACGTCCGTCGGCAGGCCGGGGAAGCTCAGCTCCATGTCGAAGCCGAAGCCCCAATCGGCCGGCGCCTGCCCGGTGAACCAGTCGTAGCGCACAGAGTCCATGCGGAACGCCAGCGGCCGCAGGGCGAAGCCCTCCACCTGGAAGCTGTCCGCCTTGATCTCCGGGATGTCCACGGCCGGGAGGGTGAAGCCGTTGGAACGGAGCGACACGTCCTTGATCGTGGGCAGCTTCAGGCTGTCCAGGTCCGGGAACTCGAGATTGACGTCGAAGAGCATCTCGAAGTCGAAGCTCCCGTTGGCAAACGTGAGGGTCGGCACGCGCACGTTGCCGACGCCCATCTTCGCGAAGCCCAGGTCCAGCGTGGCCTGCGCCGTGGAGTCGATGCCCAGCGTGGGCGTCTCCAGGTGCGGCACGCTGATGCCGTGGTCCGTCGCCTCGATGGTGGCGCCCAGCCGGTACGGCTGCGTGCCGTCCAGCGCCAGCTCCAGCCCGCCCACCAGGCTCAGGTCGTAGTGCAGCTGCCCCGTGGTGAGCCCGGCGTCGAAGGAGCCGCGCACCGTGTCCAGCGCCAGCTCCAGCTTCTGGCTGTTGGGCACCAGCGGGATGCGTTGGGCCAGCGGCAGCGTGAGGTTCCCGGCCAGTGCGCCGCCGGAGCCCAGCGTCAGGGACACGCTGCCCGGACCCGCGATCTTCTGGTCGAACAGCGACAGCTGGCCGTTCAGCAGGAACCGCCAGTCGCCGCCGTCGCCGGGCTCGTAGGCGATGGAGTCGATGGCGAACGGGATGCCGGCCGCCGACAGGTCGAACGACGACACGGCCGTGGCCGGCACGCGCGCTTCGATGGACCCCGCCACCGGCTTGCTGCCCATGGCGTCCAGCGTGAGGTCGAACGCCACGTCCAGACGTGGAGCGGCCGACCGGCTCAGCTTCAGGGCCGGGAACACCAGCGGTATGTACGTGCCCGGCCGCGTGGAGATGCGCACGCCCGCCGCCAGCGTCTGGACGTTCACCCGCAGGTTGCCCGTGCTGTCCCGCAGCTCGAGGTACGCCACGTCCG
>CAZUFP010000009.1:0-3622 GCA_964619835.1 uncultured Gemmatimonadaceae bacterium
AGCACCCGCCCGACGCCTGCCCGGGCCGCTGCCGTGAGGACGCCCGTCGTGCCCTGCACGTTGATGCGCACGTAGTCCTTCCAGGACGCCCGCGTGAAGACAAGCGCCGCCGCGTGCACCACGACGTCGCAACCGCGCATGCCCGCGGCCAGCGATTCGGGCGCATCCAGCACATCGCCCACCACCAGGTCCGCGCCGATGGATTCCAGGAAGGATGTGTGACTGTTTCGGCGCACGAGGGCCCGAACCTCGGCGCCCCCGCTTCGCAGCCGAGCCGCCGTGTGAGAACCCAGGAGCCCTGTGCCTCCCGTCACGTAGACGCGCACCGACCACGCTCCCGGATGGAGAAGCCCGCGACGCGACGCGCCGTGCGGCGCGCCGCTGTTCGACACGTTGGCACGCAACTTGTCGTCCACTCCGCAATTCGACAACTTTCACGGAACGCCGGGGCGCGACCAACCGGGCCGCGCGACCCCACCCGGAATTCCAGCACAGCTCGGTGGATCCAGATTTCGCTCATGAAATGTCCTGAATGTGGTCACGTGTCGGACGGCAACTTCTGTCCAAAGTGTGGCGCGGCACTGGGTGGCGCCGCCTGCCCGGGCTGCGGCGCTCCCACGGCGCCCGGCGCTCGTTTCTGCACCCACTGCGGAGAACCCCTTGCCCGTGAGGCCGGCGTGCCGTGGCGCGGCATCGCGGCCACAGCCGTGCTTGCAATCGTCGTGACCGCCGTCGTGGTGGCGTACCGGTCCGGCAACGCGACGCCGTCCGTGCGGACCACGCAGACCGCGGCCGCACCGTTCGCGGGATCCGCAATGTCCGGGGGCGGCACCGAGTCGGACCCCGCGAACATGGCCGGCGCTTCCGGAATCGATCCGCTGGCCGGCGGCCCGCGCGCCGCGGCGGACAAGTTGTTCAACCACATCATGGGTTCGGCTGAGAGCGGCGACACCTCCGGGGCGCGCTTCTTCGTGCCCATGGCGCTCCAGGCGTACCAGATGGCCGCGCCGCTGGACGATGATGGCCTCTACCATGTGGCGCTCATCCAGCTTGTCGCCGGCGAGCCGGACTCCGCACGTGCAACCGCGGAGCAGATTCTCGCCAAGGCGCCCCACCACCTCCTGGCCCTGGCCGTCGCCGCCCAGGCCGATGCCGACGAAGGCATGACGTCCGCCGCGCGGACCCTGTACCAGCAGTTCCTGGACAACTACGCCGCCGAGTCGAAGAAGACGCTGCCCGAGTATCAGGAGCACGCGAAGATCCTGCCCATCTACAAAGCAGACGCCGAAAAGTACCTGGGCAAATAGCGCGCGGGGCGCTCGTCCGTGGAGGGACATGCTGGCCGCGGCGACGACGACGGATGCAGGAAGCTCCTCGCGCGGCGACGTCGCGCGAGGAGCTTCCTTACCGCCCGGTCTCCCGTCAGCGGTTCAGCGCCCGGGCATGCACGCTCACTTCACAAGCCGCCCGCTGCCAGAGCGTTGATCAACAACGGGTAGGTCGCCACGGTCTGTCCCCGGTACTGCGGCCGGAACCCGAACAGGATCACGCGGCCCTTGCCAGACGGAACTTCGACCAGAGCTGGCTGGCCGGCGATGTGGCTCTGGCCCAGGGCCCACCCGCTGAGCAGGGGTGTACCCGCGCCGTAGCGCGCGATCACCTTCACGGACGTGTCCCCGACGTCGTACGCCATAGCACCGCGCTCCACCCAGGCGATGCTCTTCTCCGGCATGCCTGCGGCCACCGGCTGCGACGTGTCCACATCCAGGCGCAGGATCGAGCCCGGAATGTAGTAGTCCTGGGGACGGAGGCCGTCCAACCGGTTCTTGACCGGCAGGTCCAGCGCCTGGATGGCCAGGTCACCGGCCTCGGTCAGGGTGACCAGCGTGCCGCCGCCGTGCACGAAGTCACGGATCGCCTGCACGCCGTCCTGGCCGATGCCGCCCGCGTACTTCGGGTCAATGCTGCCGGGCTTCCGGCCGTTGATGATCGCCTCCGCCGACTGCTGCGGCAGCAGCAGCGCGTCGAACCGATCCAGCAGGTGGCCGGCCCGGACGTCGGCGTCGTGGACGGTGGTGTAGGGCACGCCCAACTGGTCAAAGATCCAGCGGGTCCAACCCTCGTCCATGGACGGGCTGTAGCTCTGGTACACGGCTACCCGCGGCGCACCCGCGCGCGTGAGCGGTGCCGTGAGACCCGGCGCGCTCCGCTTCGTCATCAGGTCGGCCTCCGTCATGGGAGCCGACAGGTTCAGTGCCGGCAGCCCGCCGTCGATGCGGGTGGCCTGGTACGCGTCCACGCCCAGCATCAGGGGCAGCGTCTGGGCCGTCACGTCGTACGGACGCTGCGGCGGCCCGCCCGGGTACTGGCGCAGGTCGGGGTAGTGCTGCCGTTCCAGCATGGCCTGCGCGAACCCTGCGTACGGCTGTTTCATGGAGACGACCCAGGAGCCCGCCGGAAAATCACGCGTCACCGTGGTGCTGTCGGGAAGCCGTACCTGCGCCTGGAACGAGCGGCCCGCACGGCGCACCTCCACGTCGGCCTGCACCAGCACCCGCTGCAGCTCCTGCTGGCCCAGATGGTTGGCCTGATCCGGCGGGATCACCCACGCCGCCGGCCAACGGTCCCAACCGGCGACGGCTCGCTCGCCGATGCCCAGGAAGGCCTGCAGCCACGCCTGCCGGTTCTCGGCCGCGTGGGTCAGCAGCGCCATCGCGCCGGACTGCATGTAGTCCACGATGTCCGACAGGCGCCAATCACCGCCCGGCCACGGGTCCATGAAGTTCCAACTGGACTTCCGCGAGTCGAAGTTGCGCCCCGGGCGCAGCTGGTCCCAGGGAACGTTGATGGGCGAGGCCAGGGCGGCGGATGCCGTCTCCGTCAGGATGCGCACGCCGCCGTGGTAGTGCTGGTAGGCACGGGACGGCGTCCACGCGTCGTACGTGGCGTTCACCACGATCCCCTTCTTGCCCTGGATGCCCATGCGCCAGGCCATGAACGTACCCAGGTCGTTCGCCGCCTCGATGATCATGGGATCCACGTTGGGCTCCACCGGATCGATCCACGGCGGAATGAAGAAGCGGGACGCGTTGGAGCCCTGCTGGTGGATGTCGTGGACGATCTGCGGGTGCCACGCGTTGTGCGCATACTTCACCGTGAGCTCGGTCTCCTTCTGGGAGAAGAAGTACCAGTCACGGTTGTTGTCGTGGCCCGTGTAGTGGTGGTAGAGGAACGGCGGCTGGGCACCCTCCCACGGCTTGCCCAGGGTTCCGTCGTACCAGTGGGTGACCATGTCCTCGCCGTCCGGGTTCAACGACGGCACCAGCAGCAGGATGACGTTGTCCAGGATCTGCCGGTCCGCCTCGGTCGGCGCACTGGCCAGCTCGTGGGCCAGCGCCATGGTCATCTGGGTCCCGCCCACCTCCGTCGAATGGATCGACGCGGTGATGAGCACGATCGTCTTGCCTTCGCGGACCAGTTGCTCGGCCTCCGCCGGCGAGGCGATCCGCCGCGGGTCCGCCAGCTTCTGGTTGATCTCCCGGTAGTGCTCGAGCTGGCGCATGTTCGCCTCGCTCGAGATCGTCAGCATGACGAACGGGCGGCCCAGCGTCGTCTCGCCCAG
>CAZUFP010000009.1:3722-67602 GCA_964619835.1 uncultured Gemmatimonadaceae bacterium
TCATGTCTCCTCCTCGCCGCTCAGCGGCGGGACGCGGCCGTGTCCCGATCGGCCGCCATCGGCAACTCGTCCAGACTCGAGCCCTGGAGCGCGTTGAACAACAGCTTGAAGGTGCCTCGGGGCTGGCCGCGGAACTGGGCCCGGAAACCGATCAGCACGACGTCGCCCTTGCCGACGTGCACCCGAACGACGGCGGGGCGGCCGGCGAGGTAGCGGTCGCCACCCAGCGCCCAACCGCTGCGAAGCAGGTCCTTGCGAGCATAGCGCGCGACGACATCCACCTTCGGCACGTCGGCCCCGTTCTGGTCGCGCGGCTGCTGTACGCTGAACGCACGGCTGCGCACGAAGAACGCCGCCGCGTTCTCGGGCATGCCGTAGGCGATAGGCTCCGCGGGGTCCGTCGTGATCCCCACGAGAGTGCCGGGAATGTAGAACTGCTCGGGCGACAGGTTGGCGGTCGCATCCCGGATCGGAAGCCCGAACTGGTCGATGGCGAAGTCGGACGCGCCGTCCAACGCCAGCACCAGGCCGCCCTGTTCCACGAAGGCCTGGAGCGCCGCCGCGCCGTCCAGCCCCATGCCGCCGGTGTACTGCTCCGGCATCGTGCCCGGAGCATTGCCATGCAGGATGTTCTGGGGCCGGTCATCCGGCAGGATGATGGCGTCGTACTGCGACAGGTCGGCGTGCCGGATCTGATCGTCGTGCAGGGTGTCGTACGGGAACTCGTACTGGTCCAGCACCCAGCGGGTCCAGCCCTCGTCCATGTTGCCGCGCCACGACTTGTAGATGCCGATACGCGGCTGCTTCAGCCCGCGCAGCGTCACGCCGGGCGCCTGGTCGAGGCCCATGAAGTCGAGGCCCAGGCTGCGCGCGATGGAGCGAACCCTGTCGGCCGTGCCGGAGCCGGCCTTCACCACGATGTCGCCCACGGCGAATTGCTGGCCGTCCGCCTGGAAGGCCCCGCCGGCCCAGGCCACCGACTCGCCCGCCTTGAGCAGACGGTTGACCGCGATGGCGGAGGCGTTCGACGCGTGGGACAGGACCCAGCCGTAGCCGCCGTTGCCCTTCACCGTGCCCGGCGCCGGGGACGCCATGTCCACCGTCTCGAGCCCGCGGGCGCGGAACGGCTCATTGATACGGTCCACGGCGACGTCCATCTGGATCGGCAACGTCCAACCCGTCATGTCGTACGGAGGATCCGGAGGACCGCCGGGATACTGCCGCATGTCGGGGTAGACCTGCTTGTCCATCAGGTCCACGACATCGGCCCGGAACGGCTGGGCCGCCGGCACCACGTAGGAACCCGCGGCGTACTGCTTTCCGCCCGCCTCGAACGACCGGGAGGCACGCTGCACCTCGAGGCCGTTCCGGCGGAGCGTGTTCACGAGCTCCACCGCCTCGCGCTCGTTGCGCTGCTGCGCCGGGATCACGTAGGCGAAAGGCCCGCCCGCTTCACCCGTCTTCACGGCGTCGCGCCCCATGGTGTACGCGTCATAGAGCCAGTCTTCCTTCAGCTTGGCCCCGATGTTCAGCGTCGCCAGGCCGGCTTCCACCATGTAGTCCACCGCGTCCCGCAAGTGGAACATGCCGCCCTTCCACGGGTCGGGGTAGAACACGCTCGGGTCGTCGGTGCGCACCGTCGAGCCGCGGAAGAACTCCGGGAACGACTTCGGATCGTAGTTGATCGGCGTCGCGGTTGCGTGCGCCGTTTCCGTCAGGATGCCGACCATGTTGTGGAAGTAAGGCGCCGTCCGCATGCCGCCGTTCCACCACATGTCGAAATTCACCCGGGAGATGGCGCCCGGCATGTTCTTCTCCGTCAACCGCTGGCCCATGGCGATGCCCACCTGGTTCACGCCACGGGTCACCCGTGCCGGGATGTTCGGGTTCACGGGGTCGGCGAACGGCGGAATGAAGATGCGCGCCGGGAACGGGGCCGTCTGGTGCTGGTTGTACACGATCTGCGGATACCATTCCTGATACAGCACCTTCGCCACCGCCCGCGTTTCCGGCAGGTTCATCATGTACCAGTCGCGGTTGTTGTCGTGGCCGGCGTAGAAATGCCACAGGATGGGCGGCGAGGTGTCCTGATACGGCGTGTGAAGCGTCTTGTCGTACCAGTTCTTCACGATGTCCAGCCCGTCCGGGTTCATCACGGGCATGAGCAGCAGAATCACGTTGTCCCGGATCTGCCGCATCTCGGGGGTTTCCTCCGTCGCCACACGGTAGGCCAGCAGAGGCGAGTGCTGGGCGCCGGCCACTTCGCTGCCGTGCAGCCCACCATCGATCCACACGATGGCCTTGCCTTCCCTGGCCAGCTGATGCGCCTGCTGGTCCGTCAGGTTGCGGGCCAGCGCCAGTCGCTCGTTCACCTGACGCCAGTGCTCCAGACGGCGGATGTTGTCGGCACTCGAGATGAAGGCCAGGATCATCGGGCGGCCCAGCACCGAGCGGCCGATCTCGATCACCTTCACGCGGTCGGAAGCCGCGTCGAGGCGATGGAAATACTCCACGATCTGGGAATCGGAGGCGAGCTTGTAGTCAGCCCCCGCTTCGAAGCCGAACACGTCCTGGGGACGCGGAACGGCACCCTGGCCCGACAACGCGGCCGAGCTTGCCAGAGTCAGGAAAAGCGCCAGCGACAGAACGGAGAACGCGCGGGTGCGGGTTCGGGACGGGTTCATGCTCCCCTACCTTGCCGAACGGAGTGCGATAGGACGCAGACAGGTTGGTGTGGCGTCCGGGCTTTTTTTCGGGACAGCGGTTTGCAGAATACAGGTGCTGCCCGGCCAACGCCAGTGCGCACGCCCCGGCCAGTTGCACCTTTTGGCAAGCTGCCTCTACATTTCACGTTCACTCTTTGAGAACGGATCGGGCGGCGACGCCCGGTCATCGTCTTTCTCGCTGCACGAGCTCGCAATGCGGCGCACGCTGAACGCGCTGATCTTCGTCGGCGTACTCCTTCCGCTCGGCTTCGCTTCCCAGAACGGAAATCCCGGACTGGCGTCCATCACCGAGCGAGCCTTGCGGGCGCACCTCGCCTTCCTGTCCAGCAACGAACTGGCAGGACGGGCGCCGGGGAGCTGGGGCGGTCAAGTTGCAGCCCGCTACATCGCCAGCGAATTCATGCGCGCGGGACTTCAGGCGCTCGACAGCACGTACTTCCAGACCGTCCCGCTCGAAGGCGTTCGCGACGACCCCGCGTCGTTCGGCCTCGCGTTCGAAACGCACGACCGCCGCGTGGAGGCGCGCTACCTCCAGGATGCGGTCGTCTGGACCGGGAACGGGGAACGGCAGATCCAGCTGGCGTCCGAACTCGTGTTCGTGGGCTATGGCATCCGGGCTCCCGAATACGATTGGGATGACTACAAAGGTCGCGACGTCAAAGGCAGGATCGTGCTCATCCTGGTCGGCGACCCTCCCACCCCACCCGACCGGCCGGACCTGTTCAGAGGCAGCGCGTTGACGTACTACGGGCGCTGGACCTACAAGCTGGAGGAAGCAGCGCGCCAGGGCGCCGCTGGGGCACTGCTCATCCACACCGAACTGGGCGCAGGGTACGGGTGGGATGTCGTCCAGAGCTCCTGGTCAGGCGAGCATTTCTTCCTCCAGCGCACCAATGCGCCGCGCCTGGCGCTCGAAGGCTGGATCAGCTACGGCTTCGCCCAGCGGATTCTGGACGCTGCGGGCCTCAGCCTGGACGAGTTGTACGTCCGTGCCGCCCGCCGGGACTTTCGCCCCACCACCACCGGCCTCACCGTGCGCGCCCGGTTGGCCAGTCACGTCCGTCGGCTCCAGGCGGCCAACGTCATCGGACGGTTGCCCGGCTACGGGGTCCATGCGGGTGAAACGGTCGTCGTAACGGCGCATTACGACCACCTCGGCGTAGGCCTTCCCGTAGATGGAGACTCCATCTACAATGGCGCCTACGACAACGCGTCCGGCGTGAGTGTCCTCCTGACCCTGGCCCACGCCCTGGCGAGGTCGGATCCGAAGCCGGACCGCTCCATCCTCTTCGTGGCCACCACCGGCGAAGAAGCCAGCCTGCTGGGTGCCCGCTACTACGTCCGCCATCCGGCCGTGCCCCTCGACTCCACCGTCGCCGACATCAACATCGACGGCGCCAGCCTCTGGGGCACAACCCGCGACATGATCGCCCTCGGTGCAGAACGGTCCACCCTCGGCGCGGTCGTCCGGAACCGCGGTGCCGAGCAGGGCATACAGGTCATCCCCGACCCCACGACCGACAAGGGGTATTTCTTTCGCTCCGACATGTTCCCCTTCGCCGTCGCCGGCGTGCCCGCCATCCAGATCGAGCACGGTGCCGCTTTCCCGAAGGGCAGCGCCGCAGCCGACAGCATGGCGAGCTTCGCCCGCCACCACTACCACAAGCCCTCCGACGAGTACCGGCCCGGTCTCTCTCTCGCCGGCGCCGCCCAACTCGCACGGTTCCTTTTCTTGACCACCCTGGATGTCGCCAACGCACCGCAATCGCCGCGCTGGCTTCCCGGCGGAAAGCCTACAGACCCGTGGGCCGGTCAATGAACTGCCATGGCAAACCGAATCGCGATTCCAGGCGCGCGGCCAACGCGCGCACGCCCCAGACCTCCGTCGCGTAGTGGCCCCCGTAGTACACGTTGATACCCCCTTCCATCGCATCGAAGTACGTGTGATGCGACCCCTCGCCTGTCACGTATGCGTCCAGGCCCGCCGCCAGCGCCGCCCCGATCTCGCTACCCCCACCCCCCGTCAGCACGCCCACCCGCGCCACACGCTCCGGCCCTCCCGGCAGCAACTTCACGGCGCCCCCCACGCCCCCCAGCAGCTCGCCCAGGCGCGTCGCCAACGCATCCCGCGTCGTCTCCAGGCGCCCCCACACCCCGATCTCCAATCCCTGGAACGCACCGAAACGGCCCAGCACTTCAACCCCCAGTTCCCGCGCAAGAACGGCGTTGTTGCCCACCTCTCCATGCACATCCAGCGGTAGATGCGACGAGTACACAGCCACACCGCCGTCCAACAGCGGCTTCAACCGGCGATAACGCCGCCCGGTTACCGGGCGGCTCCCGTCCCAGAACAATCCGTGGTGCACCAACAGAAGATCGAAACCGCCCTCCACCGCCGCCAACACCGTCGCTTCGCTCGCATCCACGGCCGCCGCAACACGTGTCACCTCTCCTTCGTTCGCCACCTGGAGCCCGTTCAACGCCCCCGGATAATCCGGAACCTCGGCGACCGCCAGGTACTCGTCCAGGTACGCCACCAGTTCATCCAGTCGCATCCGCGTCTCTCTCCGGCCGCCAGTCACGATTCCGTCACGGGTGTTGAAAACCCACCCCCGGTTTTCCACAACCCGATGTGAACATTCACAACAAGCGCCCTAACGCACACCACAACAACAACTTAGTGCAATGGCACGATTTGTGGACAACCGACGTGGAAACATCAGGATTGGCCCGACAACCGCAGCCCGGGATGGGGCACCGGCCGCCGAAAGATGCCCGCACCGCCGCGACGTCTGGACGGGGTTCGGACCCTGTTCGGGGTTTCCAAAATTCAAGATTTTTCCGGAACCGGCCCGGCCGGGAGGACTGCCGCCGGGCGATGGCGGCGACGCATCCGTGCCTCCGGTCGTCGAAGCGAAAGAGAGCGGGCCCCACGGCGACGCCGCGAGGCCCGTTCGGCAAGCCGGGTGATCAGGACCCATCAGGAGCCGGAGCCCCCCGCGGCAGCATTGGGCGACCCGTCCGGTTTCTTCTCTTCCGTGACGGCGGTGCTCTGGTGGATAGCCGAGCGGCGTGCGCCCATGTCGCCCTTGGTTTCACCAATGGACACGTTCCCGTTCACCACACCGCCTTCCTCCAGTTTGATGCGGCGTGCCCGGATCTCGCCTTCGACGGAACAGGTGGCCTGGAGCTCCAGGCGGCTCTGTGCCGTGATGGAGCCGGTGACGTGGCCCCCGATGACGGCGTCCTGGGTGATGATGTCACCGTCGACGGTGCCGTCCTTGCCGACGACGACGGCTTTGCCGGCCCGGACACTGCCTTCCACCTTGCCTTCGATGCGGAGCGTGCCTTCCGACTCGCAATCGCCGACAACGCGCATGCCGGGGCCGATGATGGAAATGACGCCTTCCCGGCCAGGCTGTGGTGCCTCGTTCTCTTTCGCCATTGGTTTTCCACCCGGTTTGCTGCGTGACATCAGGGCCATGGTAATTCGACGTCAGGGCCTGTGGACGAAGGCGAGGGGATCCACGGCCTCGCCGTTGCTACGGATTTCGAAATGGAGGTGCGGCCCGGTGGAGCGTCCTGTGGATCCGCTCAGGGCGATCACCTCGAGCCGTTCGACATGCTCGCCGGGCTTCACGAAGATGCGAGATGCGTGGCCATAAAGCGACTCCAGCCCGTTGCCGTGATCGATGAGCACGTAATGGCCGTAGATGTCATCCGTCCCTGCCTCCTTGACCACGCCGCTCCCGGCGGCGCGGATGTAGCTGTCGGTCGGCACCGCGATGTCGAGACCGGGGTGCATCGACGCGTCCGTGCCCACCAGCTCCCGCGTGATGAGACCGGCCCGGGTCAACGGCCAGGCCGTCGGCCGTGTCCCGTCCGAGTCACTGGGCTCGGGCGCAACATCTCCGGGAAGAGGGGGAAGTTGAATCTTGTCCGAGCCAGGCTGCGCGTCCACCCCCAACGCCTCCCGCACACGCTGGTACTGCGCCTCCACCTGGGCCAGGGTCTGCGCAAGTTCGGTGACTTTTGCCCGTTCCTGTTCCAGGCGCGCGACGTCCCGTTCAAGACCCGGCACGCGGGCAGCCTGCGCCGCTACGTACCACCAGGACGACACCATCACCACGAAGACCACCAGCAGGACGGCCGCCGCGCCCAGCAGGGCTTTGAGCTTCGGGTAGGAGACGTCGTACGTCCGCGTATCGAGGTCCCCGTGGGGAACGATGATGAGCGACAGGTGCCGCTCATCTTTCTCTTTGCTCATTGAACTTCGCCCCTCGCTGCCACGCCGCGCCGCACGACAGACCTCACGACGCCACTTCCAGTGCCGACCTGCCCGCCAGCAGCTCGAACAGGCGCTCGAAATCCTCCACGCCGTAAAATGGGATCTCGATCCGCCCTCGGTCGTTTCTCAGCCGTTTGATCCGGACCTGGGTGCCCAACGCTCGCTGTAGCGCCGCCTCCAACTCCCGCTCCGCCGGGTCTCGGCCCGGCTTCAATTTCGGTTTCCGGTCCCGGGCTCCGGTTCGCGACCGCCGCGCTCGCTCTTCCACCTCCCGGACCGTCCACCCTCCCTCCACCGCCTGTCGCGCCAGCTCCGCGCGCTTCCGTTCTCCCGCAACGCCAAGCAGGGCGCGCGCATGTCCCGCCGTGAGCTGCCCCTCTTCCAGATACCGCCGAACCGACGCCGGCAACTGCAACAGACGCAACGCATTCGCCACCGTGGACCGGTCCCGGCCCACCGCGGCTGCGATCTCCTGTTGCGTCAGTCCGAATTCCTCCGAAAGCTGCCGGAAACCTTGCGCTTCTTCCAGGTCCGACAGACCGGCCCGCTGCAGATTCTCCACCAAGGCCAGCACCAGCAGCGTCCGGTCGTCCACGCGCCGGACCAGCGCCGGCACTTCCTTCCAGCCCAGCAATGTTACCGCACGCCAGCGACGCTCCCCGGCCACCAGCTCCCACGTTCCGGCACCTTCCCGGTTGCCCAACGGACGGACCACGATGGGCTGCAAAAGA
Source organism: uncultured Gemmatimonadaceae bacterium (assembly GCA_964619835.1). Taxonomy (GTDB): domain Bacteria; phylum Gemmatimonadota; class Gemmatimonadetes; order Longimicrobiales; family RSA9; genus JARRJS01. The sequence goes on from CAZUFP010000009.1 coordinate 11,468, forward strand.
CCGTTTTCGCGGATCGACGCAGCCAGCTCGCTCAACTCCTCTTCGTCGAACTCGCGCCGCGGCTGGAACGGATTCGCGCGGATCGCCGCCACCGGCACCGATCGGGCCGTCGCTTCCTTGCCCTGCTCTCCCAGGTACTCCCCGAGCAGCGCGCCCAGTCCCTTGCCCAGCCGGTCGCGCTTCGCCATCACGACTTCACGACCGCCGCCGCAGACCGCCCGTCACCCGTACCCGTACCCCGATCGGTCCGCGCCATGACTTCCCGCGCCAGCGCCAGATAGCTCTGCGCGCCCGCAGAAAGAATGTCGTACAGGACGATCGGCTTCCCGAAGCTCGGCGCCTCCGCCAGCCGCACGTTCCGCGGAATCACCGTCTCGTACACCCGGTCGCCGAAGTACTCCTTCGCCTCGTCCGCCACCTGCCGCGACAGGTTCAAACGCTGGTCGTACATGGTCAGCAACACACCGTCTATCTGCAAGGCGGCGTTGAGGTTACGCTGAACCAGGCGCACCGTGTTGAGCAGCTGCGACAGGCCCTCCAGCGCGTAGAACTCGCACTGGATCGGGATCAGGACCGCGTCCGCCGCCGCCAGCGTGTTCAGCGTCAACAAGCCCAGCGACGGCGGCGTATCGATCAGGATGAACTCGTATTCATCCCGCAAGGGCGCGAGGGCTTCTCGCAGCACCAACTCCCGGCCGGGCCGGTTGACCAGTTCCACCTCCGCGCCCACCAGGTCCCGCGTGGACGGCGCGACGCTCAGATAGGGGAAGTGCACCTCTTCGTGTGCGACCTCCTCTACGGCAGCGCCATCGACCAGCACGTCGTAAATCGAACGCTCGATCTTACTGCGTTCGATGCCGAGGCCGCTCGTGGCGTTGCCCTGCGGATCGATGTCGATGATGAGGGTCTTGCGCTCCGCGACCGCAAGACAGGCCCCCAGATTGATGGCGGTGGTCGTCTTTCCGACCCCGCCTTTCTGATTGGCGATGGCAATGACGCGGGACATGCGCCCCCAGGTTTGCGGGTGAATCGCAAATCAGCGTCGAATATACGTGGTGCCCACGTGACGGGAAAGCGGACCTCGCGCACGCCGGGCGGGCAGCTCGTGCAGCCGTGTGGCTTGACCGCGCAACGGCGGGGCGCCACAATCCTCTGGAATCTCACGTATCTGGATCATGCATCGAGGCTTCATGCGATTTCGCGCCCTGCTGCCATTCCTGTCTACGGCATTGTTGGCGGCCGCTGGCTGCTCCGGCGACGGCACCTCGCCCGTGGACGACAATCCCCTCGTCGGCAACTGGGAAGCAGATCCGCGTTGCCTTTGGGAATGTTGGTTTACCGTGCGTTCGGTGTCCGACCCCGCCGACTCCGTGAACTTCACCAACCAGCTCAGCGCCCGGTTCGAGCTGGATCTCCGGTCCAATGGCAGCTACCAGCTCCAGCTATCGGCGCCCAACGTCAGCAGCTTCCAGGATAGCGGCACCTTCACGTCGGCGAACGGCTTGCTGATCCTCGCCGGTGGCTCCAGCGTCGACACCATCGACTACCAGCTCCACTCGCCCCTCCTCCAGCTCGAGTTCCGCAACAAGCTCGCCCTGGTCGACCTGAACGGCGACATGGTTCCCGACACGGTCACGGTCGCCGCCACGCTGAAGAAGTTCTGACGGCGCAGGGCGGACACGGGAGGCCGGGGCCGGCCTTCGTGGCCGGCAAGCGTCACGGCCGGCCCATAGAAGGGCCCGCGCCGCCTTCCGCCACCCAACGGGCGCACGCAAGGACCCCTGTTTCACGTGAAACACCCGGCGGTCCGCCTCGGCACCCGACACCCTGTGTTTCACGTGAAACACCCGCGTGGACCCGCCAGGCGACGCTGGCCCGCATGGCCCCTTCCGGTCCCCGCGCCATGCCGACGCCCGGCCGACCGCAACGTCTGCGCATCGGCTCCATCCTGGAACCCACCCTTACCCGCCCCGTTTTCGGCACCGTTCCTCCCTCCCCACCCTGGCGGGCGTCTTGCATATGCAAAAGGCCGCCGGCCGCCGCGGCTGTGACGGACCTGAACCGATCCGCTGGACCATGCGCCTCATCGCACAACTCACGGAACACCTGATCCGCCTCGACAACCACGGCTACAACGCCTATCGGGGGATCGAAGGGGCCTACGACGCCGGCGACTTCCTCCTCCACATCGACCATGTCCAGGGGGATCCGTACGCCGCACCCAGTCGCGTCCGGGTGGTGGTGCCCGCGGCCAGGGCCGGTCTTCCCCCGTGGATGCTCGCGTCCGGCGCGACACGGGTGGCGGCGGCCGATTTCCTCAACCGGTCGCTCCATGCGCGTTTCGGGTCCAGCCACGACCCCCGCCGCTCCGGTCGCGGTGGGGAGCTTGAGGTCCTGCGGCCCGGGCAGCAGGTCCTCGAGCGGGCCAGCGTGACGGTATCTCCCGGCGGCGACGTCGTGGCGCGCTTCCGGGCCGGCCTGCCCGCACGGGGACGCCGCATCCTCGGTGGTGCGGCAGCGCGTCTTTTGCTGGGCGATGTCCCGGCCGCGGTACGGGGCTCCCTCGTTCACTCTGCCCTGGACGCCGACGCCATGGCCCTGCATGTCCGGACCGTGGAGGATGCGCGGTCCCTGCGCGGCCAGCTGGCAGACCGGGGCCTCGTGGCGTTCGTGGCCGACGGTGCCCGCCTGCCCCGCCGGTCCGGGGTGGACGACAGGCCCCTCGATGCCGATGTCGCCCCCTTCAAGGCGCCGGAATCCCTGCGGGTAACGTTGCGGGCGCCCCACGTCGGCGCCGTCACGGGGCTCGGCGTTCGCCGCGGCGTAACGGTCATCACGGGCGGCGGTTATCACGGCAAATCGACGTTGCTGCGCGCCATCCAGGCCGGCGTGTACGACCACGTCCCCGGCGATGGGCGGGAACGCGTGGTCACCGTGGACACGGCCGTAAAGGTCCGCGCAGAGGACGGGCGCGGCGTCGAGGGCGTGGACATCGCGAACTTCATCGGGCCTTTACCCGGCGGGGGAGACACCCGTTGTTTCCGCACCGGGAACGCCAGCGGTTCTACGTCGCAGGCCGCCGCCATCATGGAGGCCCTCGAGGTGGGGGCGACGGCCCTCCTGCTGGACGAGGACACGTCCGCCACCAATTTCATGATCCGCGACGCCCGGGTTCAGCGCCTCACGCCGAGCCACCACGAGCCGATCACGCCGTTCATCGACCGCGCCCGACAACTGGCCGACGAACTTGGCGTGTCCACGGTGCTGGTCGCAGGCGGGTCGGGAGACTATTTCGACATCGCGGACACGGTTGTCGCCATGCGCGCGTATGTCCCCCTGGACGTAACCGCCGAGGCCCGCCGGATCGTGGCCGAACTGCCAGCGCGGCGCCGCCGAGAAGCCGGTGATTGGCTCCCGATTGCGCGGCGGGTGCCTTTGCCCGCGTCCATCGACCCCGGCCGTGGCGGACGGACGGTGAAAATCACCACCCGTGCGCAGGATCGGGTCTCGTTCGGGACCCAGGACGTCGATCTGGGCGCCGTGGAGCAGATCGTGGAACGGGCCCAGACGCAGGCCATGGCCGAAGCCCTGGTGTGGGCGCGCCGGCACGCCTTCGACGGACATCGCAGCGTGGCCGACGCCTTGGGGCGCGTCGTCGCCGCGATCCGGGAACGCGGCATCGAGACGTTGCACCCCGACGAAGTGGGCGAGTTGGCGGCGTTCCGGATCTTCGAGCTCGCGGCCTTCCTCAACCGGCTCAGGTCAACGCAAGTTATTGTGGGAGAACAAGATGAACGACAATGAGGTTCACCGCGCCGTGCGCGTCATGGGCCGGGTCCAGGGCGTAGGGTTCCGCTGGTGGGCACGCCAGACGGCGGAGGAGATCGGGGTTCGGGGCACCGTGCGCAACGCCGTCGACGGTAGCGTCGAAGTCGCCTTCGCCGGTTCAGCCGACGCGGTGGCCCGATTCGAGGAAGCCCTGCGGGCCGGACCGCCCTACGCCCGCGTCGATTATCTGGAGGAAACGTCGCCCCCCGCCGACCTCCCCGCCACGTTCAAGGTCATCCCCTGACCCGCTCGCGCCGCGAATGTGCGCTGTGCCGGTTCCGCACCCGGCACAAACGGCCCTCACTTCTTGTCGATTCGCTCCCGCGCGCGCATGCGCTCGCGCACCAGCATCATCTGGCGAGGAATGGAGGCAAGGTTGGACGCCGCGTAGTACAGGTTCAGTCCCGCGGCCAACCGGAAGAAGATGACCACCATCATGATGGGCATGAAGTACATCATGAACTTCATCTGCCCCCCCTGTTGCGGCGCGGTGCGCATGCTCATCCACTGCATCACGAAGATCGAAGCGCCCAGTACGATGGGCAGGATGAACAGCGGGTCCGGGCGCGACAGGTCCGGCAGCCACAGGAAGGACACGCCCCGGAACTCGATGGTGTTCTGGAACACGAAGAACAGGGTGATGAGCACGGGCCACGGGATCAACATGGGCAAACAACCGCCCAGGGGATTGAATCCCTCTTCCTTGTAAAGCCGCATCATTTCCTTCTGCAGCTTCTCCGGATCCTGCTTGTATTTGTCCTGGATCTCCTTGATGCGGGGCTGCAGCTCCATCGTCTTCATCTGGGAGCGCATGGCCCGCACGTTCAGCGGCCACAGAATGATCTGCACCAGCATGCCGAACAGGATCAGCACCCAGCCGTAGCCGATGCTCAGCACCTGGTGCAGCGTGGTCAGCAACCAGATGATGAAATGCGCCAGCGGCCGGATGATGGGGCGCAGGAAGTGCCAGCCGTACGGGTTCACATCCTGGAGGTCGCGCCCCACCGCGGCCAGGCGGCCATAATCCTGTGGGCCCAGGAACAGCTCGAAAGCGAAGCGGCCATCCCGGTTCACGGGCAGGGTCGCCGACAGAGCCGCCGCATCCTTCGTGGGCCACGGGCGCGCGATCAACCCGCCGAATGCGCCGTCACCGCCGCCGGGCGTTTCCGCCAGAGCCGCGGCCAGGAAGTACTTGTTCTTCAACGCCACCCAGCTCAGCGGCCCTTCTTCCACCCGCTCCGCGTCCACCTTCGCCAGCGGCACGCTCGAGATCCCGGATTTGCGGCTGTCCACCACGTACCCAAGCGCGCGCTGGTCCTCCACCGAATCCGCCTCGTTCACCGCCAACGTCGGCCCCAGGTCCAGCAGCAAGGTCGGCGACAGAGCGCTCAGGCCCGTCAACGACCCTTCCACCTGCACCACGTAGCGGTCCGGGTCGAACCGGTACCGGATCTCGATCCCGTAGGCGCCCGACGGCTCTTCGTACCGGAACGTCACGTCCTTCGGCCCGCCGGCCACGTTCACCGAATCCGTGGAAGCCGCGAACGACAGCCGGCTCAGGTCCAGTACCTGTTCCCCGAGGCGGAGCCGGTAGTGCACCAGCGGCGGCTCGCCTGCCTGCACAAGCTCGACCGGTCCCTTCCGCGTATAGGACGCGAACTTCCGCAGCTCGACGGATGCGATACCCGCGCCTCGCGTCGTGATTCCGATGCCCACCAGGTCCGACGCGACCCGTACGGTATCCGCGGACAGGGTGTCCTCGGAAGCCGCCTGGTCACTATGCGTAACCCGCTGCGCACCAGGGACTTGCGCGACGGCCCGCGCGCCCGGAACCACAGCCGCCGTGTCCGGCGCGGCACGCACCGCAGTGGTGCCCGCCGCCGTCTGAACGGCGGTGGTATCGGCACCGACGGTGCCCCGCGGCGGCGGCGTTGCCGGCGGGAATAGCAGGTTCGTCAGCAGGACGACGGCCATCGCGAGAACGACGGCGATCAAAAAACGGCCGGTATTCATGGAGCTTCGTTCGAGGCTCGAATCTCGTATCGTTGTGTCCAGCGGCCGAACAGGCGCCGATGCATCACGGCACCGGGTCGTAACCGCTGGGTCCCAACGGATGACATTTCAACAGCCGGCGCAGGGCCAACCAACCGCCCCGCAGGGCGCCGTAGCGGCCGATCGCCTCTTCGGCGTAGGCCGAGCACGTGGGCGTGAACCGGCACGACGGCGGCGTAAACGGCGAGATGCCTCGCCGATAGAACCGGATGAACGCCAGCATCACCCGCGTGAACACCGTTTTGCCAGCCACTCCTCCAACTCCCGTCGCAGCTGCGCATGCGGCGCATCGTAACCCTGGGCGCGGGCCCGGATCAACACGTCAACCGCCAGGCCGGCGTCGTCCAGGCGAGGCAAGAGGCGACGACGCGCGATATCACGCAACCGCCGCTTCAGCCGGTTCCGCTCCACGGCCGTATGGCCATGTCGCGGGACTACGAGCCCTACACGTGCAAACGAAAAAGGGGAAGCGGAGTCGTAGACGTCCAGATGGATCGTCCTGCTCCTCTTCCCCCGGCGAAAGAGACTACGGATCTCGCTTCCGCGCGTGATGCGGCGCGCCCGTGGCAGCCTCTCGCCACCCCTGCCCGGCGCGCGTGCCACACCCCCCCGGCTACTTGGAACCGGTGGCAACCGTCAAGCGCTTACGCCCCTTCTGGCGCCGGCGGTTCAGCGTTTTGCGGCCGCCGCGTGTGCTCATGCGCTTGAGGAACCCGTGCTTGTTCTTGCGCTTGCGATTGTGCGGGTTGTAGGTCGGCTTGCCCATCCTGAGTCTTCCCGATTCCGAATCCGCGAGATCCTGCCGAGCTTGAGAGTATACCGAAACGCCCAGGCACGGTCAAGCTAGAAGCAGGACGCAGCGCCAAGCCGCATCCTGCCTGCGTGTTGTTGACTTATCCACAATGCTCTTCTAGGTTGCCCCGACATCCACCGAAGCACGGTCCCTGCCTTTCCGCAGTCACCTGAATGGTCGCAATGGAGCTGACCGCCGCTGAGGCGTGGTCACGCATCTTGGAACAGGTTCGCTTGAAGTTGCCCGACTCGACGTACCGCATCTGGTTCGCCGAAGCGGAGCCGCTTGCCCTGTCCCAGGATCTCCTCGCGGTCGGTACACGTAGCGAATTCGCGGCGGAGTGGGTGGAGGACAAGTACGGGTCGATGCTAGCGGACCTCGCCGAGCGGGCGCTTGGCCGGCGGTTGACCATCTCGTTTCAGCACCACGCGCAGGACGGCCGTTCCGAGCGCGGCACCATGCCGGGGCCGCAGCCGGTACCGTCGTCGAGGCCGGGGAGCGACAGGGCCTCGGCCTCGACCGCGCCCGCGCAGCCCCACCCGGTCCGTACGCTCGGGGCACCGCTGAACGAGCGGTACACGTTCGAACGGTTCGTGGTAGGCAGCAACAACCAGTTGGCATCCGCGGCGTGCCACGCGGTGGCCGAAGCGCCGGCCCGCATGTACAACCCGCTGTTCATTTACGGCGGCGTGGGGCTGGGCAAGACGCACCTCATGCACGCCATTGGCCACGCCATGCTGGAACGAGATCCGGGCCGGCGGGTGGCCTACGTGTCCAGCGAACGGTTCACGAATGACCTCATCGCGTCGATCCAGGAAGGGCACATGGCGGACTTCCGGCGGCGCTACCGGGAGGTCGACCTGCTACTCATCGACGACGTGCATTTCCTCGGTGAGAAGGAACGCACCCAGGAGGAATTCTTCCATACGTTCAACGCGCTGTACGAAGCGCACCGCCAGATCGTGCTCACCAGCGATCGGCCGCCCAAGGAGATCCCGGGACTCGAGGAGCGCCTCGTGTCCCGCTTCGAGTGGGGACTGGTCACGGATATCAAGCCACCGGACTTCGAGACCCGTATCGCAATCCTCCGGACCAAAGCCAACGAAGACGAGCTTGTCCTCGACCCCGATGTGCTGGATTTCATGGCGCGCAATTGCCGCTCCAACGTGCGGGAGTTGGAGGGAGCCATCATCAAGCTACTGGCGTACTCGTCGTTGACGCGGCGGGAGATCACCGTGGACCTGGCCCGGGAAGCCCTGGGCGGTGTGCTCACCGGCGGACCCGTGCACGAACTGTCCCCGGCCGGGATCCGTGCGGCCGTCGCCGAACGGTGCAACGTCACCGTCGACGCGATGATGTCCAAACGCCGCACCAAGGACGTGACACGGCCTCGCCAGATCGCGATGTTCCTGATCCGGGAGATCCTGGATTTGCCACTCGTGGAGATCGGGTCCCACTTCGGAAACCGGGACCATTCCACGGTCATTCACTCCATTCAGAAGGTGGAGCAGCAGATACGTGAGGACCCGCCGACCCGTGAGCTGATCCACAGCCTGCGAGAGGAACTCACCGGGTGATGTGGAGAGGCCCGTGGATGCCGTGTGGACAACCGGCTCTGACATCCCCATCGGCTGTGGAGGTGTTGACGCCGGTGGAAGAAAGGCGCCAACGACCCCAATGAATGCACAGCGTGGACCGGGTCGCAAGTTATTGTTTTCCATAGTTTTACGGCGATGATCGGTGAGATATCCACCAATCCACATCGCCTACTACTACTACGAGTTATAGAGTAAACGGAAGTCATCGTGTTGATTCCCCGTGGAATCCCGGACTCCAACGAGCAAACATGAGGCGCGCATGAAATTCACAATCACGCGGGAAAACCTGACCCAGGGTCTCGCGGCGGTTGGCGCGAGTGTCCCGACGCGTACAACGTTGCCGGTACTCTCGAACATCCTCGTGGAAGCGGATGCTGAAGGTGTGAGGATGAGCGGGACGGACCTGGACATTGCCGTGACGCTGCGGGTACCGGCCGAGGTCGAGGAGGAGGGTGCTCTGACGGTGCCGGCGAAGAAGCTTCAGGAGCTGGCGCGAGAGCTGCCGGAGCAGCCGGCGCGTGTGACGGTGAAAGGGGACCGTCTTGAGCTGACGTGTGGCAAGGCCATGTTCCGGCTGAATGGCATGCCCCGCGACGAGTTCCCGGCGTTCCCCGCGGTGGATTTCGCCGATAGCTGGACACTGGGTGGAACGGCGTTGTCGAGGTTGATCTCACACACCTCGTTTGCGGTATCCACGGAAGAGAGCCGGCCAATCCTGAATGGTGTCCTGTGGCAGCTGGCTGATCGGGACATGCGCATGGTGGCGACGAACGGCCATCGCCTGGCGAAGATGTCGCTGCCTGTGGAAGCAGCAGCCGGAGCTCCTCATGCAGATCTGATTGTCCCGCCCAAGGCGCTGGCCCAGGTCGAGCGGCTGTTCAACGGTGACGAGGATATCGAAGTTGCCCGGTCGGAGAACCACCTCGGCTTCCGGCAAGGGGGGACACAGGTATACACCCGTCTGATTGAGGGGCCGTATCCTAACTACGAGCAGGTGATCCCCAAGGACAACGATAAGCACGCGATTGCCTCGAAGGATGCCTTGACCCAGGCGCTGCGGCGCATGGCCGTCGTAGCCAGCGAGCAGACCCATCGAGTCCGCCTTTCGTTCGCCGGCAATGCTATCCGGTTCACGGTGGAGACTCCGGACCTGGGGGAAGCCCAGGAAGAGATGGAGATCGACTACGACGGGGAGCCGCTCGACATCGGCTTCAACGCCAACTACCTGCTCGAGGTGTTGCGGTACATGCCGACGGAGGACGTGAAGCTGTCCTTCAAGGCGCCGGAGCGGGCGGCGACCGTTGAACCCGTCGGCGCCGAAGGAGACGCCCCGCTGGAGTACATCTGCCTGGTCATGCCGTTGCGTTTGCTGGAGTAGAAGAAGATGGCGCTGTTTCCGTATCACAGTGGTTCCATGCCGCGAGCCGCCGGGTACGCAGCAGGCGCCCGGCGGCTTGTCTTTGGCGTTCTGCTGGCGGTGATGGTGGTGGGATGCCAGGGCAAGGCTGATTACGCGCTCCAGGTGGACGGGACCGGTTACACGGCGCGCGAACTGGGCATGCTCGACCCGGCGCAGCAGAGCCGTCTCGCGGATCTGACGGCGTTTGGCCTTTCGGTGGCACAAGGGCGTATCTCCGCGGTGGCCCGGCCTTACATCGATGCTGATGTGCAGGCGTTGCTTCTCCAGAAGCTGGCAACAGAAGTGGCCTTGCGGGAATCCGGAGAAGATGAGGACCAGCTCCGGCGGCTCTACGATCAGCATCCCGAATACGAGTTGACGGTGCGGCACCTGGTGATTGTATCAGAACGCTGGCGGCCCGAGGCTCAGCGGGACTCGGCGCGGGCGGAGGCGGCCGCTGCACTGGCCCGGATCCGGGCAGGCGAGGATTTCGCGAAAGTCGCGTCCGAGGTATCGCAGGAGCCCGGCGCGGCACAAAGCGGCGGGCTCCTGAAGCCAGGCCGGAAAGGGGATTGGGTGCCGGAATTTTGGGCGGCGGCCTCCTCCTTGAAGGTTGGCCAGGTGAGTGACGTGGTGGAGACCCAGTACGGGTTCCACGTGATCAAGCTCGAGGCGCGCCAGCCCATCCCATTTGCGGAAGTCCGCAGTTCCGTACTGCCACGTCTGGTCGACCTGGAGGCGTCCAGCGGCAAGGCCCAGGCGTGGGCGGCCCGGCAAGCGCAGGCGGCGCAACTGGACATGGTGTCCATTGCCCGCTGGCGCCAGGGCGGCCCCGACAGCTTGACGCTTGCCCGGTGGCCGGGCGGACAGCTCCAGGGGGCCGACCTGGCGCAGTACCTGTTGACCCTGGACACCTCCGAGCAGGCCAGGTTGGCGAGCCTGGATGCCGCTGGCTACGGGCGGGTTGTGGGGTCGGTAGCCCGCAATCGTCTGCTGGCGCAACGGGCGAGCGAGATGGGCGTCACGCTGACGCCGGCGGAGGAAGCGGGGGCCGCACGACGCTGGCAGGACCGGATGACGGGCTGGGCAAACGACATGGGCTTTCGGCAGAACCAGAGCCCGAAAACCGTGCGCCGGACGGCGCTGGAGGCCCTCGGGTCCGGGAAGCAGAGCGTGCAGATCGCGCGGGCCCACGTGGACAGCATGAGCGCCGCGCTTCGGAACATCTATCCGGTCCGGTTCGCCGGTTCGCCGTCGTCCTGACTGGCCAGCAGCTCGGAAGCGGAAAAAAGGGAGACCAGCGTGTAACCGGCCTCCTGGAGCCGTTCGCGGCCGCCCTGCTCCCTGTCGACGACCGCGAGCACGCCCAGCACCGAGGCGCCGGCTTCTGCCAGTGCCTCGATCGCCTGCAGGGCACTGCCGCCAGTGGTGACGACGTCTTCCGTAACCACGACCGATGCCCCGGCTTCCAGCCCTCCCTCGATGCGGCGCCCGGTACCGTGGACTTTGGGCTGTTTGCGGACCGTGAACGCGTCCAGCTGCCGGCCTTCCAACGTGGCTGCGTGGGCGATGGCGTATGCGACAGGGTCCGCGCCCAACGTCAGCCCGCCGATGGCGCGGGGCCGCCAACCTGCTTGGTCCATTGCGGCCAATCCCAGCCGGCCGATGAGCACCTGGCCGATCCCGGACATCGTGGTGGTTCGTGCGTCGACGTAGTAGGTCGAGCGCGCCCCGCTTGCCAACGTGAAGTCGCCGCGTCGCAGCGACCGCTCAAGCAGCACCGCCCGCAGGTGCTTCCGGTCATCGTTCGTCACCTGTCACCTCCTCCCACGTGCGGCCCTCCGCCGTGCCGACCCCTTCCCGGATCTGCCGCAACGTGGCCACGATCGCCGGGTCGTCCAGGTCCGCTGCCTCGGCGCCCTCAAGGAACTCCAGGAAGCAGTCTTCGCGGCCTGCCGCGCGAAACCGCCAGGCATGCAACCCCGCGATTTCCGCCTGGCGCAACACGCGTCGCCAGAGGCGCTCGTAGAGCTCCGACCGGTCCGGTGGGACCTGGCGTTCGAAGGACTGCAACCAGCGGGGCATGTGATCCGAATCCGGGGCACGAAGCGTGGCCGGAGCGAAAGGTGGTTGCGCGCAGGAGTGGCGGCAAGGCGCGGGATTTCCCCACAGGATTTTCCGACATCCCCCGACGCCAATTTACACACCTCTCCCGACAGACCCATGGCGGGCCCGGAGCGTATCATGTTTGCGAGTGCCCCGGCGTGATGAGCCAAGGAGGTCGAGTTGAGCGGGCGATTGCTGGTAGCGACAGATGGCCACGACGGCGCGCATGGCGCGTTCGGCGTAGCCGCCAGCCTCGCCGAGCGCGATGGTCTCGACGTCGACGTCTTGACCGTCGTCGAGCCGCTGGCCGCCGACGCGGGGTTTCTGGTGGAGTTTCCTCATCGCACGGAGATCGAGAGGGCGCGGGCCGAGGAGCTGCTGGCGCGGGTGGCCCGGCGTATCGACGAGACCGTGGCGTCGGCCGAAGGTTGGCAGGTGGGGTTGGAAGTGGGTCATCCCGCCGCAACGATCGCGCGCATGGCACGAGAGCTGGACGCAACGATGATCGTGCTGGACGTGGATCACCACGACGCAGCGGGCAACAAGATCGCGCTGGAGGTGATCCAGCTGTCGCATGTGCCGGTGCTCACGGCGCGCGATTGCGAGATCCCTTGCCTGCGCAGCGCCGTGGTCGGCCTGGACTTCAGTGAAGCGAGTCGCGATGCCGTGCGGCTCGCCCTGTCCACCGTGGGACCTGAAGGCCGGGTCCGCCTGGCGCACGTGCGGCCCAAGCTCGATTTCCCTGCCGCCCTCCTGTGGAACTGGAACGACGGCTACAGTCGGGAGGTCGAGCGGCGTTTCCTGGAGATGGAAGCCGACCTGGTGATGCCGCCGGGCCTCGATCTTCAGCGGGTCTCGCTGGACGGCGAACCGGCCGCCGAGCTGATGGCGCTGGCGGAACGGGAAGAGGCCGACCTCATCGTGACGGGCGGAAGCGGCCACACGTTCCGGGATCGCGTCCTCATTGGCAGCGTGGCCCGGCGCCTTCTCGCCGACGCAAGCTGTGCCGTGCTGACGACGCCGCCCGTACGGTCCAGGTTCCGCTCTCCGAGCATCTCGCTGAGAGCGGCCAAACGTCAGTCCCTTGCACCGGTGCTCTGAAGAGGGAGCCAACGCAGGCTGGCGGTCGACGGGGCGCTGCGCGTGACGATGCGCGCGGCGCCCCGCATTGCATCCCACCCGGTCGGAGTCCTCGCACGAAATCGCCCCAAGGACTAAACTGCAGGCGCTGTTGCCTACCAGGAACTCGCGGGTTGCCATCCGGCCCCATCGCGACGCCCCTTCGACTGAGGCAGACCATGAAAAAACCCTTGATGGCACTCGCCAGCCTGATCGTGGTGTTGGCCGGCTGCGCCGGCGCCCACGGCGCGCGCGTTTCCCAGCCGACGCCACCGGCCACGCAACGACCGAACCGTGACGAGCGGCAGATCAAGCCGTACTCCGAAGTCGTGCCGGCCACGGCGAAAACGGACAGCGGCCTCTTCCAGATTCATCACGTGGGAGACACGTTGCTGTTCGAGATCCCGACGACGATGCTCGGCCGGGAGATGCTGCTGGTGTCGCGGATCGCACGTACCGCGACGGACATCGGCTACGGCGGGGAAAAGGCCAATACCCAGATGGTGCGCTGGCAGCGCCAGGGCGACCGGGTGCTGCTGCGGGTGGTGAGCACCGAGAACGTGGCGGCCGACTCGCTGCCGATCTACCAGGCGGTCGTGAACGCCAATTTCGAGCCCATCATCCAGTCCTTCCCCATCCGGGCCTACAACGCGGACTCGAGCGCCGTGGTGATCGACGTGACCGGATTGTACGAGAAGGATGTTCCCGCGATCGGGCTCCAGAAAGCGCGACGCACGGAGTACAAGGTTCGGCGCCTGGACGAGAGCCGGTCCTTCGTCGTGTACGCGCATAGCTATCCGCGCAACATCGAGGTGCGGCACGTACTCACCTATGACGCGACGGAGCCGCCGTCCAACGGTGCGTCCAACACCATCTCGCTGGAGATGAACCAGTCGATGCTTCTGCTGCCGAAGCAGCCGATGCGGCCGCGCCTGTGGGACGGACGGGTCGGCTACTTCAACGTGAGCATGACGGACTACGGCCGCGACGTACAACGTGCCGAGCAGCGTCGCTACATCACCCGCTGGCGCCTCGAGCCGAAAGACACGGCGGCCTTCCGGCGCGGCGCGCTCGTGGAGCCGGTGAAGCCCATCGTGTACTACGTGGACCCTGCCACGCCGGTGAAATGGCGGTCATGCATCAAGGCGGGCGTGGATGCCTGGCAGGGCGCGTTCGAGGCCGCGGGCTTCAAGAACGCCATCATGGGCAAATACGCGCCGTCGCACGAGGAAGACCCGGAGTTCGACGTGGAGGATGCCCGCTACTCGGTGATCCGGTATTTCCCGTCGCAGGTCCAGAACGCGTACGGGCCGAACGTGCACGACCCGCGTAGCGGGGAAATCCTGCAGTCCCACATCGGCTGGTACCACAACGTCATGAACCTGGTGAGGGACTGGTACTTCGTGCAGACGGCGGCGGCGAATCCGGAGGCGCGGCACGTGGACCTGGACGACAGCGTGATGTGCTCGCTGATCCGTTTCGTAGCCGCGCATGAGGTAGGGCACACCCTGGGGCTGCCCCACAACATGAAGGCCAGCTCGGCATATCCCGTGGACTCGCTGCGCTCCGCGACGTTCACCCAGAAGTACCACACTGCGCCGGCCATCATGGACTACGCCCGCTTCAATTACGTCGCGCAGCCGGGCGACTCGGGCGTCAGCTTCATGGCCGACATCGGCCCCTACGACATCTACTCCATCGGGTGGGGCTACCGGCCCATCCTGGACGCCGCCACGCCGGACGCCGAGAAGCCGCTGCTGACGAAATGGATCCTGGCCCATGCAGGCGACCCGATGTACGAGTTCGGCGACCCCAGCAGCATCGATCCCACGTCGCTGACGGAAGCCCTGGGCGACGACGCCATGAAGGCCAGCGCCTACGGCATCGCCAACCTGAAGCGGATCGTGCCGAACCTGCGCACGTGGACCTACCGACCGGACGAGACGTACGACCAGCTCCAGGAGCTCTACGAGCAGGTCATCGTGCAGCTCAACCGGTACATGGGCCACGTAGTGGCGAACATCGGCGGGGTGGAGGAGATCCGGAAATCCACGGACCAGTCCGGTTCGGTCTACCACGTCATCCCGAAGGCCACGCAGCGGCGGGCCCTGGCGTTCCTGAACACGAACCTGTTCCAGACGCCGTCCTGGCTGATGGATTACGACATCCTCTCCCGGATCGAGAACGACGGTGCGGTGGAGCGGATCCGGACGCTCCAGGTCCGGACGCTCCAGAGTGTCCTGGACCCGGGCCGAATGGAGCGCCTTATCGAGGCGGAGGCGCGCATGGGCAACGATGCGTACACGCTCGGCAACATGATGGATGAGCTGCGCGACGACGTCTGGACCGAGGTGCGCACCGGCGCAGCAACCGACGCGTTCCGGCGCGATCTCCAGCGGGCATACCTGGATCGGATGCAGTGGCTCATGACGGAAGAGCCACCGGCGATTCCCGCGCGTTTTCGTGCGTATGTGAATCGGACGGAGGTGAACGTGAGCCAGTCGGACATCCGGCCGTACGTGCGGGGCGAGCTTGTGACCCTGCGCACCCAGCTTCAACGCGCCGCTACACGGACGCGAGACCGGGCGACGCGCCTCCACTACCAGGACGCAGCCGTGCGCATCGGCCGCATCCTGGATCCGAAGGGCGACGAGTAGAACGCGAGGGCTAAAGGACTCCGCGCGCCGCAACGCGCGCGGAGCCCCGCGTTTTCCGCAGGCTTCCGCGGCCCGCCCGGGCTCGAGCCTCAGCCTTCTGGGTCGGGGCTGCCGATATCTGCTTCGACCTTCCAGCCATCCGGCCCGTTGCGCCAGACGCTCAGATACGTGCCCGTCTCCACGACAGCCGGCGTTTCGCCGTCTGCCCCGCCCCGTCGTGTGATGCGGTACCGCCCGTAGGTGTAGCCGAGCCGGCGGTCCAGCCGCGCGTCCGTGGGAGCCCAGTCGAGACGCAGTTCGGGATCGGCGAAGAAAGCGGCCATGTGCCGCCGTATGGCGTCGCGGCCCCGGATCACGGCGCCACCGGCGCCAAACTGCACGCCATGATCAGCGAAGGCCGCCACCCAGGCTTCGACGCCGTCCCGGGCGGTGGCGGCGGCAAAGTCGCGGTCGGCCTGGAGGAGTGCCTGGCGGGCTGCCTCCCGGCTCGCGGGTTGGCAGGCGGAGAGGATCACGAGAAGGCCGGAGTAGATGAACCGATGCATCGGGGGCCGCTCCTGTTCAAGCGTTATTCGCGACGGCGAATTTCCTCGCAAGGAACGCCTGAGACCTCTGCATTGCAACGGTTGTCGGGACCGGGCAACGCTGGCCCCGGTCTGTGCATCGGAAGGGTCCAGGGCCGGGCCCGGCTTACGCGGCGACGGTGACGGCGCCGGGCATGGCGAATACTGAGCACCGGAGGTGACCCGATGGGGCGTTGTCTTGGTGTGGGATCCAGTGTGCTGAGCCTGTCCGTGCTCGCATTGTTCGCCGGCGCGTGCGGCGGTGACGCAAACCCTGGCGACTTCGCCGTACGGGACAGCGCCGGTGTTCGGATCGTGGAGAACGGGATGCCGCCGGCACCGGGCGGGTCGTGGCAGCTGTCGGTGGAGCCCGAGCTGGACATCGGTGTGCTGGAAGGTGCGCCGGAGTACCAGCTCTACCGTGTGTCGGACGCCGTACGGCTGGCGGACGGGCGGATCGTGGCCGCGGATAACGGTGCGCACCAGCTGCGGTTCTACGACCCGGCGGGTCGCTACCTGATGGGGGTGGGCCGGGAGGGGGATGGGCCCGGGGAGTTCCGAACGCTCAGCCGGTTGCTGGCGTCGGACGGAGACACGTTGTTGGCCTTCGATGCGAACCTGCGCCGCGCGTCCTGGTTCTCGCCATCCGGCAAGTTCATCCGATCCGTCGTGGTGGGCCACGAGTCGAGCCTGCTGGCGCGGGTGGGAGGAAGGTTCGAGGATGGCACGCTGTTAGGTATGGCCGACCAGCTGTACGGCGCCGACGAAATCCCTCAGGGCGTCATGCGCAACTCCACCGTGTATTATCGCTTCGCTTCCGACGGCAGTGTCATGGACACCCTGGGAATCCTGCCTGCAAGGGAGATGTACGGCAAAGCCGAGGGACGGGCGTTCTACTTGACGTCGTTGCCGTTCGGTTTGCGGCCCGCGTCCGCGTCCGCCGGCCTTCGTTTCTACTTCGGCACGGGCGCGCAGCCGGAAGTGGCGGTGCGTTCGATGGACGGCCGACTGGCCGAGCTGGTGCGCTGGCGCCAGGCGGCCCGGGTGGTGACGGGCGCCGACATGGCGGCCGAGAAGGCGAGCCGCCTGGAAAACGTGACAGACGAAAACTGGCGACGGCACGTGAACGAGATGTTCACTGACATGCCCGCTCCCGGGACGATGCCGTTCTTCACGAGCCTGCTGGTCGACCCCGCCGGGAACTTGTGGGTCGGCGGGTTCGCTGCGCCGGGGCAGGCCTCCCGAGCCTGGCTGGTGATCAGTCCGGACGGACGCGTGGTGGCCACGGTTCCCATGCCCGCGGATCTGCGGGTGACCCAGATCGGCAGGGACTTCGTCCTGGGCGTCTGGTCCGACGACATGGACGTAGAGCACGTCCGATTGTTCTCTTTGACCCGGTCCGAGTCCCGGGCAGGTTGACCGCTGCCCGGTTGGACGCGGACGGTGCACCAGTCGCCAGTTTTCACCCAACTGGCTATCCGGATGGCTCCATTCCGGGGTAGACGCGGGGACAACGGCATGGCACAATGAGCCAAAACTGGCGACTGGTGCACCGTCCGCACGCCGTCAACAACCGGCCGGGCCATCTTCTCTTGACTTCCGCCTTCCGTTCCTGCACGCTGTCCCGGCTATGTGCGTCCGGCGCGTCTCGGGGAGTGCGCTCGTGAAAGCACTCCTCCGGGCCATGGCCTGGACGGGGACGAACAGCGAGGCGAGGGAGCGGCGCGAATGCCTACCGACATAGAAATCGCACAATCTGCGAAACTGCGGCCCATCACCGAGATCGCGGCGAAACTGGGCCTTTCCGATACGGAGATCGAGCCTTACGGCCGGTACAAGGCGAAGGTGCCGCTGGAGGTGATCCGCAGCCGCGGAGAGCCGAAGGCCCGGCTGATCCTGGTGACGGGGATCAACCCCACGCCGGCGGGCGAAGGCAAGTCGACGGTGTCCGTGGGGCTGGCGGATGCGTTGACCCTGCGGAACAAGAAGGTCGTGCTGGCGCTGCGGGAGCCCAGCCTGGGCCCGGTGTTCGGCATCAAGGGCGGCGCGGCCGGCGGCGGCTATTCCCAGGTCGTGCCCATGGCGGACATCAACCTGCACTTCACGGGTGACTTCCACGCCATCACGTCGGCGCATTCGCTGCTGTCGGCCATGCTGGACAACCACTTGCACCGGCCCAACAGCCTGAACATCGACCCGCGACGGATCACGTGGCGGCGTACCGTGGACATGAACGACCGCGCCCTGCGCGACATCGTCATCGGGCTGGGCGGCCCGACGGGCGGCGTGCCGCGCCAGGACGGCTTCATGATCACGGCAGCCTCTGAGATCATGGCCATCATGGCGCTGGCTTCGGACCTGAAGGATCTGGAGAAGCGGCTGGGCGACATCATCGTCGGCTACACATACGACAGGAAGCCGGTGCGGGCCCGGGAGCTCAAGGCCGAGGGCGCCATGACGCTGCTGCTCAAGGACGCGCTGGCCCCGAACCTGGTGCAGACGCTGGGCGGCACGCCGACGTTCATTCACGCCGGGCCGTTCGGCAACATTGCCCACGGCTGCAACTCGCTCATCGCGACGCGGGCCGGCATGACCCTGGGCGACATCACGGTGACGGAGGCCGGTTTCGGAGCGGACCTGGGCGCCGAGAAGTTCTTCGACATCAAGGCGAGGACGGGCGGCCTGAAGCCCGAGGTGGCCGTGGTCGTCGGGACGATTCGGGCCCTCAAGATGCACGGTGGCGTCGCCAAGAACGCCCTCACCGAGGAGAACGTCGACGCCCTGAAGCGCGGCATGGAGAATATCGTCGCCCACGTGGAGAACGTGCGGAAGTTCCACGTGCCGCCCGTCGTGGCCATCAACCGCTTCGTCAGCGATACGGAGGCGGAGGTGCAGGCCTTCCGGGAGGCCATGGAAGCGATCGGCGTGCCGGTGGCGGTGGCCGACCCGTGGGGTGGCGGCGGCAAGGGCGTGCTGGATCTGGCCGACCTGGTGCTTGAGGTCATGGACAAGGGCGAGGCCGACTTCCAGCCCTTGTACCCGCTGGACATGGGCCTCAAGGACAAGATCGAGACCGTGGCCCGCGAGATTTACGGAGCCGATGGCGTTGACTTTGATCCCAAGGCCAGCCGCGACATCAAGAGCCTGGAGGAGGCCGGTCTGCGCGACGTGCCGGTTTGCATCGCCAAGACCCAGTACTCCTTCAGCGACGACGCCACGAAGCTCGGGCGGCCCAAGGGCTTCCGCATCAACGTGCGGGAAGTGACTCCGTCCGCCGGGGCCGGGTTCGTTGTCGCCAAGGCCGGCGACATCATGACGATGCCCGGCCTATCCGGCACGCCGGCGGCCGAGGGCATGTCGGTGGACGAAGACGGGACCATCGTCGGGTTGATGTGAGCGCGGAGTGGCAGAGAGCGCGGAGTAAGCAGCGGGCGCGGAGTAAGCAGAGGGCGCAGGAAAGCGTCTCACGCAGAGACGCAGGGAACGCAGACGGCGCCGGGATCTTTCCCGGCGCTCTCTGCGTATGGTGGTGGCGTCCTGGTGGACGGGTTGCGTGGCCACCGTGCGGCTCAGATGCCGCAGGCCCCCGACGCGCAGCCGCCCCCGCTGGACGGGAAGTCTGAGAACGAGGAAGAGCCAGCGCCTTCCCCCACCCCGACACGTCCCGGCGCGGACAGGGCCAGAATCACATCCTCGGCCGCACAGTTGGGACATGTCGTCGGGTCGTGGCGTTCATCGTACTTGCGGATCTTTTCGAACGCCTGGCCACAGGTCTGGCAGGCGTATTCGTACAGCGGCATACGGTCATCTCCATGGAGGGTTGAGGCTGCTATATTACTGTATAACCATGCAGATGTCAACTTCCGCAGGCGTGGCCGGCCAACGAGAACCGTGCGTGCGGAACGGATTGACGGTAGCTTGCGTCTGGGCCGTGGTGAGGCGAAGCGGCGGCGTGGGTGGGCGGTGCGGACGTGGCCGGTCGTAGTTCGTACTCCTTCAACAGGTTAGGGGCAAATCACATGATCGTTGCGAGGCGTATGCTACCGGTGATGCTGCTGTTGCTGTTGCCGGCGTGGGTCCGAGCCCAGGAACCGGCGGCGGCTGTGAGCGAGCCACAGCTGGAGGGCACGTACACGTACGTAGCGGCGGGCAGCGACGACATCAAGCAGGAGATCGACACGGCGGTGAAGAAGGTGAGCTGGTTCATCCGGACGTTCGCCCGGGGCCGGCTGGAGAAGACGAACTCGGTGTACCAGACCATCGACATCGCGCAGACGGACGGCAACTGGTCGATCGCGTTCGACGGCCGCAAGCCGGTGGTTGCACCGGTGAGCGGGGACACGGTGCCCTGGACGCGGGAGGATGGCGAGAAGTTCCAGGTGGTGATCCACGAAGTGGGTCCGCGTACGTTGGACGAAGTGTTTGTGGCGTCGGATGGCGTCCGCACGAATCAGTTCGAGTGGTCCGCGGATGGTTCGACGATGGCGATGCACGTGAAGATCGAGAGCCCGAAGCTGAAGGAGCCGTTGACGTATACGCTGAATTACGAGCGCAAGTAGGGTTCGTGGCGTGGAAGGCGTCCGCGGGCCTGACGGGGTGACAGGGAGCGTCAGGTAGGGCAGCGTTCTGCTGGAAACGTAGAATGCCGGGCGAGTCAGACTCGCCCGGCATCGTTTTATGCGGCGGTCCCGTGCGGCCGCCTGGGCTCCCGGTCCCCCCGGCCGCCCCGTCCGGGTGGGGGAGGGGTTGGCGGTCGGGGGGGGGCGTTGGGGCCGGACTAGTGCACGGTCGCCCCCGGCAGCGTCGTGCCGTGTTTCTCGTCAATGCGGACGGCGAGGGTGTCGGCGATCAGCTGTTGTCCAGCCGCGGACGGGTGAATGCCGTCGTAGGAGATGAAGGACCCGAAGAAGTTGGTGGCGGTGGGCCCGGGGCAGTTGTTGATGAGGACGAAGGCGAATTCAGCCGGCGTGCTGGCGGTGTCCATGCCCTGGCACTTGCGGATGTGTGCCGGGTTTGCGAGGGCGGGCGCCAGCATGCTGGCAGGGTCGACGTAGATCCAGCCGTTCTGGCTGGCGGCGTCGGAGATCGCGGTGTTGTACGCCTGCACGCGGGCGAGCAGGGAGTCCCGCTCGGTGGCGTTGAGGACATAGGGCGCGTTGTCGGCGCAGCTGATGGTGACCACGCTGTCGGCGCCGGCCAGGTAGCTGCTGGCCACCAGGAATGAAACCAGGTTGGCGCCGCCGGGCGTGCCGGGGGCGCAGTTGGGGTTGACGTTCATGGGCACGGGCGTCGGCTGGCCGGAGTTGGCCACCAGGTAGAAATACGCGCCCGGCTCGAGGGCTGGCGAAGACGCCGCAGCGTTGACGACCCCGATGAAGGCGGCGTCCATGGCGTCGGTCTGGTTGATGGCGCTCACCAGGCGGTTCAGCTGGGTCTGGAATGAGTCCACGGGGGTGAGCAGGGCCAGCTCGCCGGACAGCGCGGCGGCCAGGGCGTCGTTGTTGCCGAGCCAGACGGTGACGAACGTGGGATCGGCGGCGATCATGGCGTCCGCCTGGTCCTTGCCGCCCAGGATGAGGGTGGTCAGGAAGTTCAGGCCCGGCCCGAACAGGTTGGTGGCATCGGCCATGAGGGCGCCGGGCACGGCGAGGTTCTGGACGAGCCGTGGCACGGCGGTGACGTTCCGGGCGAGGCATTCCTGGGACCCGATACGCTGGCTGGTGAGCGGCCCGGCGAACGGCGGCGGGCAGCCCGGATTGTTGAGGGCGGCGATGCCGAACGTGGCCCCGGCTTTCTGCGCGAGCAGGACCGGATACGCCTGTTCCTGGAGGTCCTGGTTGATGCCGCCGGATTGGTAGCCGGCAGTGAGCGAGTTCCCCAGGGCGACGTAGCGGAGGAACAGGTCGCCGCCCTCGGGCGGGATGTACTTGGGCGTGACCGTGTCGTCCTTGACGCAAGCTGTGCCGGCGATGATCAGGCCGAGGACGAGGGTCAGAACGGAGCGGGCGGCTCCCGAAAGCACGTTGTTGTTCATTGACATTCCGTCCTCTCCTTACCGGGCCGGGCCGATGCGATAGCCGAGCGTCACGCCCACCAGGTGTGCGAACGTGTGATAGACGCCGACGTTGAGATCGGAGATGGGGACCGTGGTCACCCACTTGTCGCGCACGCGTCCACGGCGGTCCGCCTGGCGGATGTAGTTGTAGAACATGTCGATGGTGAGGTTGCCCGTGGTGTAGCCGAACCCGGCCATGCCGATGTCGCGGGCGGCCTCAGGCAGGATCGGGGTGACGGTGCGGTCCGGAGTCGCGGCCGTGTTGTAGCTCCAGCCGCCTCTCAGGGAGAAGCCGTCCGAAAGATCGTACTCGGCGCCCAGGCGATACGTATAGGCGTCTTTGTAGGCGAGCACCATGTTCAGCTCGGGCGCGTACTGGAACTTGGCGTTCAGCTGGTTGAAGGTGTGCCAGCCGCTCCACTGGGCGTCGGCAAGGAGCTGGAGCTTGTCCGTCGCCTGGTAACGGAAGCCGATGACGGCCTGCGGCGGCAGCGTGATCTCGGAGGTGACCGTCTGATCGGAGAGGGCGCCCCCCGCCTGGAACTCCGGCGCGACGAGGGCGTCCAGCGCCACGACCGTGTCGCCGGTCAGGCTCGGGTCGAGCAGGCTCGCAGGCATGGCCAGGGTGCGGCCCGTGGAGATCTGGTGGAAACTTGCGGTTCCATCGAGCGAGATCTTGGAGGCGCTCATGTACCGAGCGCCGAACGAAAGCCGGTCCGTGACCTGCGCGAGGACGCCCACGTTGAAGGCGAGCCCTGTGCCGGACCCTTTCAATCGGGCCGCGGCGATGTCGGTTCCGGGCGGTACGCCGAGGGACGCGAGGGACACGTCCTGGATGGGCCCGTCGATGTGCTGGTTGAACTCGATGCCGCCGAGCACGATGTCCAGGCCGGCGCCCACGGACAGGCGGCCCGGCACCAGGTCGTAGGCGACGGTCGGCTGGATGTAGATGCCCTGGAGAGTGGTCTTCCAGGAGATGAACCGGCCTTCGAACGTGTTCTCCGGCCATTCGATGGTGAGGCCGTAAGGTGCGAACACGCCGGCGCCGACGGCAAGGCGCTCGTTGATGGGATACGTCACGTACGCGTGCGGGACGATGGGCGCCGCGGCGTCCCGCTTCACGACGACGCCTGTGGAGTCGTATGTGAAGTTGCCGCCATTGTAGATCACCGTGAGCCCGGCGCCGACGGCGCCCGGCGTCAGGACGATGGCCGCCGGGTTGTAGTAGATGGACGAGCCGTCCTTGCAGGTGGCGGCGACGCCGGTCTGGCCGCGGCCACTCAGGCAAGCGCTTTGGGTGTACACGGAAGAGCCCTGGCCGTGTAGCGGCGCGGCGGCGGCCAGGAAGGCGAGGCCGACGGCCGCGCCGGATCGTAGGATACCGTTCTTCATGGCTGGTGGTTCTCCTTGAAGGCGGATGGGGCGCTGAGGCCAGAAATGGTCGACCTCCTTTTCGCCGCAGGGGCGGCGTGGGTCCACGCACCGCTGGGCCTGCGGCAGTCGGCGACTCACGCGGGCCTGGAAGTTGTACGATGATGGCGTGGTGGCGCGCAAGGGTGGCGGTGGGTGGTGAGGTGGAGGTGGGGGGGCCCGGGTAGGGCGACCGGCTTGTCCAGCGCCTTGCCCGCGGCACATATTGCTCGGCCGGCCCGGCCGTCCCGGCGGGCCGCTTCTCCAACGATGGAGCACGGTATGACACACGATCCGCGGCCCATGCGCGGCCAGGGGCGCCACGCGAGCGTCCTGTCGAGGGTGGCCGTTTCCCTGCTGCTGGTTTCGGTTGTGCTGGAGGGCGGCTGCGACGCTCTCACCGGCAGCGGCGGCACCGAGCGGGTGAGCGTGATGACGCAGAACGTCTACCTGGGCGCCGACATCTTCAAGGTGACGCAGGCGCAGGACCCCTCACAGGTACCGCTGCTGGTGGCACAGGCGTGGGCCACGGTGCAGGCGACGAACTTCCCTGCCCGCGCGGGACGCCTGGCCGCACAGATCGCGGCAGCCGGTCCGGACCTCGTGGGTCTCCAGGAAGTGTCGCTGTATCGGCTGCAGTCGCCCGGTGACCTGGCAAACGGGGGACTGGTGTCGGCGACGGATACCGTGCTCGACTACCTGAAGCTGCTCCAGGATTCGCTTGCGGCGCGGGGTGCGCAGTACCAGGTCGTGATCGAGTCGAAGAACGCGGACGTCGAGATGCCCATGGCGACGACCACCGGTTGCTGTGACGACATCCGCATGACCGACCGGGACGTGATCCTGGCCCGGTCCGGCGTGAAGACGTCCGACCCCAAGACGGGCGTTTACACAGACGTGTACACGGTGGACCTGGGAGGGCTCTCCATTCCGTTCCGCCGTTCATGGGAATCGGCACAGGTGGACATCGGAGGGAAGAAGTTCCGGTTTGTGAACACGCACCTGGAGACGGAGGACAGTCCCACCATTCAGGAGGCGCAGGCGACGGAGTTGGTCGGCATGCTCCAGGGGGAAAGCCTGCCCGTGCTCCTGGTGGGCGATTTCAACTCGGCGGCGGATGGAAGCAACACGACGTCGCACAGCCAGGTCCTTCAGGCCGGGTACACGGACACCTGGGACGCGGTGGGCTCCGGCGACGGATTGACATGCTGTCACCTGGAGGACCTGATGGATGCCTCCACGGACTTCTATGAGCGCATCGACTACATCTTCTTCTCCAACAACGACTTCACGGGCAATTCCATCCAGGTGGTCGGCGATCAGCCGGCGGATCGTACGGCGGGAGGCCTGTGGCCGTCCGATCACGCCGGTGTGACGGCGGCTCTCGAGATCAAGTGACCGACGCCGGCTGGCGCGCGGCTCTGGCCATACTGCGGCGATTGCCGCAGGCGGCGATGAGCCGCGCGTTCGGCCGGCTCGCCGACCTGCCCATCCCTCGTCCGGCGCGCCCGGCCGTCCTGGGCACCTTCGCACGGGCGACCGGCATCGACCTGGCCGGGCTCGCCCGCCCGCTGGCGGACTACCCCACCCTCGACGCCTTTTTCACGCGGACGCTGCCGGAGGGCGCACGCCGCTGGCCGCGGGATGACCGTCTGTACGCCTCGCCGGTGGACGGAGTGGCCGGGGAATCGGGACGGATCGTGGACAACCGCCTGGTGCAGGCGAAGGGGATCGAGTACACGGTGGCGGAGTTGCTGCACGACGAGGCCGGGGCAGCGTCGTTCGGCGGCGGCGCCTTCGTCACGCTTTACCTGAGCCCGCGGCACTACCACCGCATCCACACCCCGTGTCGCGGCGCCATCGGAGAAGCGAGCCACCTGCCCGGTGCCCTGTTGCCGGTGAACGCGCCGGCCGTCCGGAGCATCCCCCGGCTGTTCGCCCGCAACGAACGGCTCATCTGTTTCGTGGACGGGCCCGCGGGGCGCGTAGCCGTGGTGGCGGTCGGGGCGTTCAACGTGGGCCGGATCAGTGCCGCCTTCGACCCCGGCTGGGTCACCAATCGCCGCGGCGCTGGCCCGGAGCGGCGCACCTATGATCCGGTGGTCCCCGTGGCCCAGGGCGATGAGATCATGACGTTCCACCTCGGCTCGACCGTGATCCTGCTGTTCGGGCCGGGTGTCGATGTGCGGACGCCCCGGGTCGGGGCGGACGTGCGCCTCGGCGACGTGGTCGCCGTGTCGACCCGCGACGGCTGACCGACGTTCGCCGAGGCACTTTCGTCTGCGGCTAGTCCCGCTTCTTCAGGTCTGTCCAGATGCCGGGGTCTTCGGTGCCCAGGCGCCAGACGGAGATGCCGCGAAGGTGGAAGTCATTCACGAGGCCGAGCTTGGCGGCGAAGCTGCGGGCGTCCTCGAGGAAGATCCATTCGAAGGTGCCACCCCGTGAATAGAAC
Organism: uncultured Gemmatimonadaceae bacterium; assembly: GCA_964619835.1. Lineage (GTDB taxonomy): Bacteria > Gemmatimonadota > Gemmatimonadetes > Longimicrobiales > RSA9 > JARRJS01. The sequence goes on from CAZUFP010000009.1 coordinate 37,500, forward strand.
GTGTAGGGCACTTCCTGCTGGTCGCTCCAGACCACCTCGGCGTTGTTGCGGTCGATGAGCGCCTGCGCTCGCTTGTAGCTGACCACCTCGCTGTAGGAGCGCGCCTTTTCCGGCTTGATCTGGTCCGGCTCGTACGACGTGTACCAGTGCTGGGAGCCGGTGGGCACGCCCAGGGACAGCTTCTCCGCTGGCATGTGGTCCAGGAAGTACTGCACGACGTCGCGTACCCAGGGCAAGCCGGCGTTGGGTCCGGGCGGCGTGCGGCGCGTGTGCTGCGAGTACGTCATCACGGAGATGAAGTCGGCGGACCGGGCCAGGGCGTCCAGGTCGTAGCCCGCGCGCCAGTCCTCGAACAGCCAGGCCTGGTACGCGGTAGGCCCCGGCAGCTCGTCGGGGCGATGCACCACGGCCAGGGACAGCTTGAAGTCCTCCGCGTGCAGAGCGTCGGCCGTTTCTTTCACGAACCGGCTGTAGGCGTCCCGGTCCTTGATGCTCAGGTCTTCGAAGTCGAACTGGATGCCCCAGAACCCATTGCGGCGACAGAGCTCCAGGAGCATCTGCGTCGCACGGTGCCGCGCCACGTCGTTGGTGAGCAGCTCATGCAGCATCTGCTGGTTGAAGCCCGGGTTCACGATGAGGGGCATGACCGGCACATGGTGCTGGCCGGCCAGACGCATCACGCGGGGGTCCACTTCCCCCCACACCACGCCGTTCTCATCCACGCTGAACGCCTGGGGCGCGATCACTGAAATCTGGTCAATGTGCTGCGCGAGGCTCGCGTAGGAGTCCTCGGCATCGACGTAGTAGAAGAGCCGCTCCATCCGTTGTGCCGCCGCCGGGGCGGCGCCCAGTGCCAGGGCGGCAACGAGAAGGAGGAACGCCGGAGTCCAGGTTCTCGCACGCATGATCGTGATCCGGTTGACGGGAGTGTTCGGGAATGCCCGGTAGAATGACCCAACGGGCCGGGATTGGCCAGAGGGGCTGCGCGGCGCAGGCGGCGTCGGGTCCGGTTCGCGGTGTCTTTCAGCGCTCCTTTTGCAGGGCTATGTTGGCGGCAACACAACAGGTTCCGGGCTGAGAGGGCATGCGTACCTTCGAGGAATTGAAGCAGGCCGCGGCGGCGCGAGGCGCTCGCACGGTGGCGGTCGTGGGGGCGGCCAGCACGACGGCGCTCGGCGCCCTGAACGCGGCCGTCCGCGCCGGTCTGGCGCGAGCCGTCCTGGTGGGCGACGTGGACCGGTCACGGGCGCTGGTGCAGGAGAAGGGCTTCGAGGCGCTCCAGGATGCGCGTTTCGTGGAGGCCCCGGACGGCGAGGCGGGGGACCGCGCCGCGGCTCTGGCGGGCACGGGCGATGTGGAGATCCTGCTCAAAGGCACGCTGCGCACCGACCAGCTGCTGCGCGCCGTACTGGACCGCCAGCACGGTCTCCGTGGCGACCGCCTGCTGAGTGATGTCCTGATCTATGAGGACTCCCTCTCCGGCGACCCCCGGCTCGTTGGCGTTACCGACGGCGGCATCAACGTGGCCCCTTCCTTTGATCAGAAACGCCAGATCATCGAGAACGCCGTCGCCGTGTTCCACGCGCTGGGCTTCGAACAGCCACGCGTCGCTCTCATGAGCGCCACCGAAGCGGTGACGGACAGCGTGCCCTCCACCGTCGACGCTCGCGCCCTCACCGAACGCGCCGCGGCCGCCGCCCGCGAGGACCCCGCCAGCCTCCTCGCCCACGCCCGGGTCTTCGGCCCCCTCGCCCTCGACAACGCGTTGCTCGTCAGCGCCGCCCGCGCCAAGAACATCACGTCCGACGTCGCCGGCCAGGCCGACATCATGGTCCTGCCGAACATCGAAGCCGGCAACATCCTGGGCAAAGCCGTGAAGTACCTCGCCGGGTCCGCCACCGCCCACGTCGTGGTGGGTGCGCGGGTGCCCGTCCTGATTCCATCGCGCGTTGAAAGCGCGGACGACAAGCTGCTCAGCATCGCGCTGGGTGTGGTGGCGTATGATGCAGTCCGACAATGAATTGACAGAATCGGCACCCTTGATCATCGCCGTCAACCCCGGCTCCACATCCACGAAGATCGGCCTGTTCCGGGGCGACGAGGCGGTGGGCGAGGAGACCGTCCGCCATTCGGATGAGGCGCTGCGGCCGTTCGCGGAGCGGCCGGTGCTGGACCAGCTGGACATGCGACTGGCGGCGGTGCGCGACGCCCTGGCGCCCCTGGGCGTGCCGCCGGACCGTCCGGCGGCGGTGGCGGGGCGCGGGGGGCTGCTGCACCCGCTGGCGAGCGGCACCTACGTGGTGAACGACGCCATGCTGGACGACCTGCGGCGGGCCAGCCGTGGCGAGCACGCATCCAATCTGGGCGCCTTCCTGGCTCGCGGACTGGCGGAGGAATGCGGATGCCCTGCCTTCGTCGTGGATCCGGTGAGCGTCGACGAATGGGAGCCGGTCGCCCGGCTGTCGGGTCTCGCCGGCCTGGACCGGGAATGCCTGTCTCACGCACTCAACACCAAGGCCGTTGCCAAACGGTTCGCCCGCCAGACGCGCCGCCCGTACGATAGTCTACGCCTCGTCGTCGCTCACCTGGGCAGTGGCATCTCCATCTCGGCTCACCGGGATGGCCGTATGGTCGACGTCTGCAATCCCCGCGAGGAAGGCCCCTTCTCCGCTGACCGCGCCGGCGGCCTGCCCGCAATCAAGCTGCTGGACCTCGCCTTCTCCGGCGAAACCTCACACGATGAGCTCGAGCGCCGCATCTTCCGCGAAGGCGGCGTCTACTCCTACCTCGGCACCCGCGACCTGGCCGACGTCGAACGCCGCGTCGACAACGGCGACGCCGACGCCACCCTCGTCGTCGACGCCATGCTGTACCAGATCGCCCGCGAGATCGGCGCCATGGCCACTGTCCTCGGTGGCCGCGTCGATGCCATCCTCTTCACCGGCGGCATGGCCCACTCCGGTCGGTACACCGAGGACCTGGCCCGGCGCGTGGACTGGATCGCGCCCGTCCACGTCTTCCCGGGGGAGGACGAGCTCCGGGCTCTCGCCGAAGGGGCAGCGCGGGTGGTGCGCGGGGAGGAGGGCGCGCGGGAGTATCGACCGACAACCGACGACCGACGACCGACGGGCGGTTCGTCGTAGGGAGGGTTTGCGGTGGGTGGCCGGCTTGGGTGCTCCCGCCTGGCTCTTGACACGTATCGCGATATATCGAATAATGTCGGGTAACAACGGCAGTGGGGGGACTGTGGAGGCGGCGAGGGAGCGGGCGTCCGGGTGGGGGGCCGTTGGTCAGACGGCATTCAGCGCGGGAGAATGGACGAAATGGGACCGAGAGGCGATGACTGGTTCGGCGCGTGGGCGTCGTTCTGCGGGCCGGGGTTCACGGGGTTCAACCGGCAGGGCCGCCGGGGGCGCCACGGGCACGGGCGGGTGTTCGAGCGGGGAGACCTGAAGTACATGGTGCTGGCGCTCCTGGAAGAGAAGCCGATGCACGGGTACGAGGTGATGCAGCGTCTGGAGGAGGAGTCCGGGGGGTATTACTCGGCGAGTCCGGGTTCGGTGTACCCGGTGCTTCAGATGTTGGAGGACCAGGACTACGTGGATTCGGAGGAAGTGGAGGGGAAGCGGGTGTACCGGATCACGGATTCGGGGCGAGCGTTCCTGGACGAGCATCGGGAGCGTGCGGAGGATGTGGCGGACCGGGTGAGTGATTTCGCGGAGCGGTTCACGGGGCGAGCGATGCGGGATGTGACGCGGTCGTTCGTGCGGCTGGCGCAGACGAGCTTCGATCGGGCGGTGCGGTACGCGGCGCGGGATCCGGAGGCGATGGCGGAGCTTCGGGACATCCTGGACCGTGCGGCGGACGAGATCGACGCATGGTCGCAGCGGAGCCGTGAGCGGCAGCGGGGGACATCGGGTCAAGCCGAAGCGTGAGGGACCGGTCATGATGGGCATGGAGTGGTTGATCTGGGTGGTCGTGGCGTTGGTGGTGTTCAGGGTGGTCACGGGGCCGCGCCGCTGGCGCCGCCGCTGGTTGTGGGATGACGACTGGTTGGGTGGCCCGTACGGCGGGGGCCGGCTGCCCGGCGGGCCGGGCCGAGGCCGCCATGGTCACGGTCGGTCGCACCGGCTGGATCGGCGGCGTGCGGCGTTGGAGGAAGCGGCGGACCGGCTGGAAGAAGCGAGCGAGCGCTTGCGCAGCAAGGCTCGGGGTAGGCGACCGACGGCCGACGAAGGGCGAGCGACGCTGCGTTCGTCGTCGTCAGGTTCGGGGCGGCTACCGGGGTCCGCGGCTCCGGCGGGGACCGGTGAGGGCTCGCCCGCCGGGCGCCGGGCGCCGGCACGCAAGCCGCCGGAGACGCCATTGGAGGCGCTTCAGCGCCGATTCGCGGAAGGCCGGATCACGATGGAGCAGTACGAGCGGGAGCTGGACAAGCTCTACGGCTTGAACTGAGGGCCATTGGCGAGCCGGCGAGCGCCGCGGTCGAAGGCGTCCAGGTTGGCCTGGATGGTCTTCGGCGGCACGAGGTCGGCGATGGCCTGCCTCCACACGATGGCGTCCAGGTCCAGGTAGACGGACAGGGCGCCGAGCATCACGGTGCTGGTGAGCTTGGTGTTGCCGATCTCGCGTGCGATGGCCAGGCCGGGCACGAGCACGACGGTGCCGCCGTGTCCCGCTGCGCGGGCGAGCACGTCGTCCGGATACTCGGCGGTCCGCAGGGACTCGATCATCGGCACGATGCGTTGGTCGTTGACCAGCAGGACGCCGGTGGGCCGGAGGAACGGCAGGAACCGGAGCGCTTCCAGCCGTTCGAACGCCACGACGAAGTCCGCCTCCCCGAGGGGCACTTTCGGCGCGTGCACCTCGTGGCCGAACCGCACGGTGGTGACGACGGAGCCACCTCGCTGGGCCATGCCGTGTACTTCGGACGTGACGACGTCGTGGCCTGCCAGGTCCGCGGCGCGGGCGACGATCTGGTTGGCCAGCACGGAGCCCTGCCCGCCCACGCCGGCGAGGACGAGGTTGACGATGTCGTGGCCGGCGGCCACGGCGTTCGCCGCACCGGTCCCCTCGGCACGGGAGATCATGGCCGCCTCCTCATCTGGAGGTAGGTCCCCACGGCGTCGGCGACGCGGGCTCCCTCCCCCACCGCCTGAGTCACGGTGCCGTGGCCGAACGCGGCATCGCCGGCGGCGAACACGCCCGGTTGCGACGTGGTGCCGGTGAAGCGCACGTCCACCCGGCCGTTCCGCCGCACGTCGCTCCCTTCCAGGTAGCCCAGGTCCGGCTGTTCGCCGGTGGCCAGGATTACCGCGTCCAGCTCTTCGTCGTGCTCGCTGCCGGGGACGGGCACGGGCTTCCGGCGCCCGGAAGCGTCAGGTTCGCCCTGGCGCACGGTGATGAGCTCGAGGCCGCGGAAGCGGCCGTCGTCGTGGCGCAGCACCCGCGTGGGCAGCTCCTGGAAGCGGAAGCCGACATCTTCGGCCCGCGCCTCGTCCACTTCGTCGCGGATGGCGGGCATCTCGGCCTCGGTGCGTCGGTAGACCAGGGCCACGTCGGCGCCCAGCCGGCGGGCGACGCGGGCGCAGTCGATGGCCGTGTTGCCGCCGCCGATGACGGCGACCCGCCGGCCGATCTCCGGAGCCGCGCCGGCGTTGAACGCCTGGAGGAACTCCACCCCGTTCAGCACCTCGGGCGTGTCAGCGGCGCCGTCGATGCCGGCATCGTGGCCCTGCCACGCGCCGGTGCCCAGCACGACCGCGTCGTAGTCACCCGTGAGAGCGTCGAACGTGACGTCCGTGCCCACGCGCACGCCGCAACGGATGTCCACGCCGATGTCGCGCAGCCGCTGGATCTCGGCGTCCAGCGCCCAGCGGGGCAGGCGGAACTCGGGGATGCCGTAGCGCAACATGCCGCCGGGCTCGGCCTGCGCTTCCAGCAGGGTGACCTGGAAGCCCTTACGGCGCAGGTGCCACGCGGCGGACAGGCCGGCGGGTCCCGACCCGACGACGGCGACGCGCTCGTCGCGCTCGCCGTCCGGGCGGTACTCAACGCCGTCCACGTTCTCGATGGCCCAGTCGCCCAGGAACTTCTCGATCTCACGCACCGAGATGGCGCCGTCGTGGTGCGGATCCGGGAACCCGGGCACCAGCGCCGGGTGGCGCTCGGCGCGTAGCCGCCGTTGCGGCCAACCCAGCGCGTTCACGTCGTGATCACAGGGGTGCGGGCAAACGCGGCCGGCGATGGACGGGAACGGGTTGGCGCGCACCAGCACATCGAAGGCTTCGCGGTAGCGGCCCAGATCCACCAGCTCCAGCATCTGGGGCACGTCGATGCCAGCGTTGCAGTCGGAGCAGACCTGCTGGCAATGCGTGCAGTCGGTGCACAGGATGCTGTTGACTTCCAGGTGGTCGTCCACTTCCTCGATGGCGGGGCAGCCGACGCGGGTGCAGGCGTAGCAGTTCGTGCACTTTTCCGCGTCGATGGCAATGCTCTCGCCGAACGTGATGCGTTCGCGCAGCACGCACGCGGCGTCCGCGATGAGCAACGACGGCTCGTCGCTACGCATGGCGTCATCGATGGTGCGCCAGGTGTCGCCCAGGTCGTAGGGGTCGATGCGGCGGACGTCCTTCACGCCAACGCTCTTGGCCAGCATCTCGATGTCCACCACCTGCGCCGGCTCGCCCATGAGGGTCTGCCCGGTGCCCGGGTGCTCCTGGTGGCCCGTCATGGCTGTGGTGTGGTTGTCCAGCACGACGACCGTGGAGGCTCCACCGTTGTAGACGACGTCGATGAGCCCCGTGATGCCGGAGTGGTAGAACGTGGAATCGCCAATCACGGCGACGACCCGCTGCCGCTCTTCCTGCGGCATCACCTTGCCCATGCCGTGGGCCATGGAGATGGACGCGCCCATGTTCAGGCAGGAGTCCATGGCATCCAGCGGCGGCAACGCGCCCAACGTGTAGCAGCCGATGTCGCCGGACACGATGGCGTTCTTCTGATTGAGGACGTAGAACGTGCCGCGGTGCGAGCAGCCCGGGCAGAGGGCGGGCGGCCTCGCCGGGAGCGGCGCTTCGGGCTCCCCGGCCGACGGCGCACGGGAGGCCGCCGGGGGTTCGCCGTAGGCCGACCTCAGGGCGTCCACCGACAGCTCGCCGTAGCGCGGCGTCATCCTGGCTTCGCAGGCGATGCCCAGGGCGCGAACCTGTTCCTCGATGAACGGGTCCAGCTCCTCCACCACCAGGATGCGCGGGTGCTGCGAGGCGAACCGCTTCACGGCCTCGGCGGGCAGGGGGTAGCTCATGCCCAGCTTGAGCACGGGCGAGTCGGGAAACGCTTCGCGGACGTAGAGATACACGGGACCGGCGGCGATGATCGCCAACTCACCCGGGCCGTCGATTTCCTCGATCCACGACTCCGCCTCGGCAGCCAGCGCGGGCATGCGCTGGTCTTCCATCAGCTTGTGGCGGATACGGCCGTGAGCGGGCAGCACGACGTTCTTGACGCGGTCCTTCTGGTACGGGCGGCGCGGCACTTCCGTGCGTCCGGCCAGCAGCACCCGGCTGCGGCAGTGAGACAGGGCTGTGGTGGAGCGGAGCAGGACCGGCGTGTCGAATTTCTCGGACAGGTCGAAGCCAGCCGCGGTGAACCGGCGAGCTTCCTCGGGCGTGGCGGGTTCCAGCAACGGCAGCCGGGCGGCCCGTGCGAACAGTCGGTTATCCTGCTCGTTCTGGGACGAGTGCATGCCCGGATCGTCGGCCGTCACGACGACGAGGCCGGCGTTCACGCCCATGTAGGCGGCGGAGAACAGCGGGTCGGCGGCGACGTTGAGGCCCACGTGCTTCATGGTGGCCAGCGCACGGCCGCCGGCGATGGCGGCGCCAACGGCCACCTCCAGGGCCACCTTCTCGTTGGGCGCCCATTCGCAGCCTACATCCGGCAACCGGGCCAGCGACTCCAGGATCTCGGTGCTGGGCGTGCCGGGATAACCGGCGCCCACGACGACGCCCGCCTCCCACGCGCCATGCGCGATGGCTTCATTGCCGGACAGGACCCGGCGGTCGTCGCCATCGCCGGCTTCACCTCGCGTTGTGCGTTCAGAAGACGTCTCGGGCTCCGTCGCGCCCGTTGTCATGGGGGCCATGCCTACCTCTCCTCAACGGTCCATGCCCGCGGGAACTACGAACTCGCGAGCGGGCCGGCCGCGGCACCGGAATGACCGGGCGGGAAGCGCGACCGTACGCGGAATGATACGTCGTGGCGCGCTTTTCGTCTGTCGGGCACAGTCCCGAAATGGATGTAGGGCGGTTCCCCACGGGTGCGCCGCCTCACCCGGCGCTATCTTGGAGGCATGACCGAAGCTGAGCCGAAACCGAGGCGGATCCTGCTCGTCGACTGCGACCAGTTCTTCGTGCAGTGTGCGCGTATTGCGGATCCGGAGGGCGCGGGCCGGGAGCGGTTGCTGCTGGTGGGCGGCACGCCGGCGCAGCGCGGTGTGGTGACGTCGGCGTCGTACGAGACGCGGGCGTTCGGCTGCCGGTCTGGCATGCCGACGGCGCAGGCGCTGCGCCTGTGCCCCGAGGCGAAGGTCGCACCGGTGCCGCGGGCGTTGTGCGGCGAGAAGAGTCGGGCGGTGCGCAGCGTGCTGCGTCGCTACAGTCCGCTGGTGGAGGCGGCGTCCATCGATGAGGCCTATCTCGACCTGACGGGGACCGAGGCGTTGTACGGCGGCGAGACCTTGGAGGATACGGCGCTTCGGCTCCAGGCGGAGGTGCTGGCGGAAACGGACATCACGGTTTCCGTGGGCGGCGGCACGAACAAGATGGTGGCGAAACTGGCGGTGGGCCGTGCGAAGCCTGCCGGCGTCCACGTGGTGGCGCCGGGTGGCGAGGCGGCGTTCATGGCGGAGCTGGACCTGAAGGTGATTCCGGGCGTGGGGCCGGTGTTCCAGGAGGAACTGAGGAAGTACGGGCTGGTGACGGTCGCCCATGTGCTGCCGCTGGCCGAGGAGACGCTGGCGGGCCTGCTGGGGGACGGGCGCGCGGCATGGCTCCATCGGCGGGTGCGAGGGTTGGACGATGCGTCCGTCGAGTCAGAGTCGGAGGCCAAATCCATCTCGCGGGACGAGACGTTTCCCCGGGATCTGCATGTGGACGAGGACCTGGAGCGGGAGCTGCTCGCGCTGGTGGTGCGGCTGGGTGGCGACCTTCGGGAGGGCGGACTGCGGGCGCGCACGGTCACGGTGCGGATCCGGGACGCCGACTTCCGCAACCGTTCCGCGAGCCGCACCGTGGATCAACCCCTGGAATCCGATCGCGCCATCTACGCCGTGGGGCGCGAACTACTGGGCCGGCTCCGGGTGCGGCGGCGGACCCCTGCCCGCCTGCTGAGCATCGCCGTGTCCAACTTCACCCGGGACGACGGAGCCACACAGCTGGCGCTGTTCCAGGGTGCGTCGGCCGTTCTCGAGACGGAGCGGGACCGCAACCTGTCCCGGGCGGTGGACGACCTTAGGGCGCGCTTCGGCAAGGACGCATTGTTGCCCGGCCGTCTTCTGGACGAATAACGCGTCCGGACCGGGGCTGCCCGTCAGTCGCCGGGCCCACCCATCCCGGACGGATCTGCCTTGTCCCGGCCGTACGACGCTGCGGCCATGGCGGGCTCCGCTTCCTCACTTTCCCGGTACAGGTACGCGCCGGCCAGTGTGGCGAGGGGCAGCTCGATGAGCGTCCAGGCGGCGCCGGCCCAGAGGAGTCCGGCCGGCCAGAGGGCCATGCCCATCTGCATCAGTGTCTGGAACAGGGAAGCAGGCACCCAGAAGGTGAGGCCGGCGTAGACGGCGGTCCTGGGGCCCGGGCCGAAGCGGGGTCGCAGGGCAGCGTAGAGCCATACGGCGAAGATCCCCATGGCGAAGGCCATGAGCACGTAGAGGACCATGGCGCTGGGCGCATAGCCCGGGAGGTCGAACCGGGCCATGGCTTCCGCCATTGCATCGGCGGTGAGGAGGCCGTTGTAGATGAACTCTCCGATGTTGATGACGACGCCGGCAACGAGACCGCCGAGCACGACCCTGCTTCCGTTGATTCTGCCCATGGGATCCTCCGTTGGGAGATGAGCGGGCGCCGCCGGCGTGGCGGCGAGTTTCGGGTGAAGCGTGTGACGGGTGGGAACGGATGCACAATGTTGCCATACCACCGTGGAGGTCAACGACTTCGTGTTGCCGTGGCCCGGTGCCGGAGCTAACGTCCCCGGGCCCATGCTTACGCGCGCGACAGAGGATTACCTCAAGGCGATCTACCAGCTCTCCCAGGGCGGAGAGCCGGTGGGCACATCCGCCATCGCGGACCGCCTCGGCGTGGCCGCCGGGTCGGTTACGGGCATGCTCAAGCGGCTCGGTGAACAAGGCCTCGTGGAGCACGTGCCTTATTACGGGGCGCGGCTGACGGATCGGGGCCGGGCACAGGCGGTGGCGCTCATCCGCCGGCACCGGGTCCTGGAGATGTTCCTCGTGGAGGTGCTGGGGTACGGTTGGGACCAGGTGCACGAGGAGGCGGAGCGGTTGGAGCATGCAGCGTCCGACCGCCTCATCGACCGGATGCATCGCGTACTGGGCCAACCCGAGTTCGACCCCCATGGCCACCCGATCCCCGCCCCGGGCGTCGACTTCAAGGATGACCGGCTGCCGAGCCTGGCCGACGTGGAGACCGGACATGCCGCCATCCTCCGGCGCGTTCCCGACGAGGACCCGGAAGCCCTGCGCTATCTGGCCCGTCTGAATTTGGTGCCGGGTGTGGAGGTAGAGGTGCTGGAGCGCGCGCCGTTTGGTGGGCCGGTCCGGATCCGGGTCGGCCAGGTGGAGCAGCTGCTGGGGCCCGAGCTGACGGCCCGCCTGGAAGTCGAACCACTGGAGGATTCCTAACGTGTCGGTCTGGAATCCGCCGGTCTGGTGGGGCGTGGCCGCCGCCGGGGTCCTGGCCGCCGCGGCGGTGCCCTGGCCGGCCCGTCTCGCGGCGCAGACGGCGCAACCCGAGCTGTTGGCGAGCCGGGTGGGTGTCACGCGTGTTACGCTGGCGCCCGAGGCGCCGATGCAGGGCACCCTGTTCCAGGTCTTCGTCGAGCCTGGCGAGCTGGACGCGCGCCAGGTGTTCGCGGTGAGCGGCGAGTGTGAAGGTGAACCCCTTCACTTCGAGAAGAGGGGTGGCGTGTGGTGGGCGCTGGCCGCCGTGCCCATCAGCGCCAGCGGCGAGGTGACCCTGCCCATCGTGCTGGAGGACGGGGGTCCCCCGGACACGCTGTTCGCCACGGTGCCCGTCCGGAAGGGCGACTACCGCATGGAACAGCTGCACGTGGCGCCGGAGTACGGTCGGCCTCCCAGCGAGGCCTTGCGCAAACGCATGCAGGAAGAGGCTGCCCTGTCCCGCCGGGTCTCGCGCGCCTCGCACAACGTTCCCCGGCTATGGGAGCCGCCGTTCCGTCTGCCGCGGGACAGCCGCATCACCAGTGGCTTCGGCGACGGCCGTGAATTCAACGGCCAGATCCAGAGCCGGCACATGGGCGTGGATCTGGCGGGGCGGCGGGGTGCGCCGGTGCGGTCCATGGCCAACGGGTTCGTGGCCCTGACCGGCCATTTCTATATGGGCGGCAACGTCGTGTACATCGACCACGGTGCGGGGCTGGTGAGCGCCTACCTGCACCTGAGCAAGATCCTGGTCAAGGAGGGGCAGGTCGTCTCGGCGGGCGACGTGATCGGGGAGGTGGGAGCGACAGGGCGCGTCACGGGACCGCACCTGCACTGGATCGTGCGGTACGGCCGAATCACCGTGAGCGGACTGAGCCTGCCGGGCCTCGAGCCGCAGGAGACGGCCGCATCGCGGCACTGACACAGGCTCCCTGACGCGCCCGACGCGTCCCGGGAGCGATCCTCACACACGCGGAGACGCGAACGATGTGGCGCAAACCCGTCGTCTGGCTCGTGCTGTTCCTCCTCGCCGCCGCCGGCGTTTGGACGGCCAGTGCGCATTTCGATGAAGCGTTCCCTGTCGTCTCGCTGAACCTGGAGATGGACCGCCAGCAGGCGCTGGCGGCTGCACGCGAACGTGCGGCGTCGCAGGACTGGCCCACGGACCAGTTCCGGCAAACGGCATCGTTCGGGCTCCGGAACTCGGAGGTCCAGACGTACGTGGAGCTGGAAGGAGGTGGGGAGGCGGCGTGGCAGCAGCTACTGGAAAACAGCCCGTACCACCCCTACGTCTGGACGGTGCGGGAGTTCAAGGAAGGCGACGCCCACGAGGCGATCGTTCGGTTCGCCCCCGACGGCTCGCCCGTCGGCTTCCGTCTCCGCATCCCCGAAGACGAGGCAGGCGCTCACCTGACGGCGGACAGCGCGCGGCAGATCGCGGAGCGCGTGGCCACGCGGGAATGGGGCGTGGACCTGTCCAGGTACCATTTCCTGGAAGCCTCGCAGGAGGAGCGTTCCACGGGCCGTGTGGACCACACCTTCACGTACGACCTGAACCAGCAGCCGTACGGCGAAGCGCGCGTGAGGCTCAGGCTGGGCGTGGTGGGCGGCCGGTTCGCGGAGCTCACCAACCTGGTGAAGGTGCCGGAAGCGTTCACGCGGCACTATGCCGACATGCGGTCGCGCAACGACCTGATCGCCATCATCTCCGAGCTGGCGTTCGGGATCCTCTACTTCGGCGGTGGCTGCGGTGTGGCACTGCTGCTGCTCCTCCGGGCGGGCTGGGTCCGCTGGCGGACGCCGCTCAAATGGGCTTCGATCATCGGCGTGCTGATGTTCCTGGCCTCGCTCAACCAACTGCCGCTTCAGTGGATGGGTTACGACACGGCCGTGCCGGCCAGCAGCTTCCTGACGCGGCAGGTGCTCACGGCAATCGGCGCGTTCGTGGGCACGGCGCTGTTGCTCACCGTGGTGTTCATGACGGCGGAGACCATGGACCGCCGTGCGTTCCCGCAACATGTGCAGCTCTGGAAGGTCTGGAACGGCGACGTGGCCCGGTCCAATACGCTGCTGGGCCAGACGCTGGGCGGTTACCTGTTCACGGGTTTCTTCATCACCTACGCCGTCGTGTTCTACCTGATCGCGACACACGGGCTGAAGTGGTGGTCGCCGTCGGAGGCGATGGTGCAGCCGGACTTGCTGGCGACGCCGTTCCCCTGGATATCCGGGGTGGCGACGTCGCTGTTCGCCGGCTTCTGGGAAGAGTCGCTGTTCCGTGCGGTACCGCTGGCGGGGGCGGCTCTGTTGGGCGCGCGCTTCGGGCGTCGTCGTCTGTGGATCACGGGCGCGCTGTTGTTGGAGGCGCTGATCTTCGCGTCCGCGCATGCGAATTACGCGCAGCAACCCCCGTACGCCCGGGTAGTGGAGCTGTTCCTGCCGGCCATCGCCCTGGGCCTGGTCTACCTCCGGTTCGGCCTGCTGCCCGGGGTGCTGGCCCACGCTTCCTACGATCTCACGTGGTTTTCCCTGCCGTTGTTTTCCATGCACGGCGCTCCCATGAGCAAGGGCTTCGTGATTGTCGTGGCCCTCGTGCCGCTTGCCATCGTGCTGATGGCGCGGCTCCGGCAGGGCGGCCGTGCGGACGTGCCTGCGAATGCCTACAACGGCGCCTGGGCGCCCGCGGCCGGCCCGGCCGGTGACAGGGACGCCGGGGCGCCCGATGTGGCCGGTGGAACGGATGCCCGAGTGGTGGATGCGGCCGGCCCGGCGGGCGGCTCGCGGGAGTTGGAAACCCCGGGGCCCGGTGGCGGACCGGAAGGAGCGTGGACGGGCATGGGTGCGGTGCCCGGTGCCGACCGGGTCGCCGCGGGCGGAGTCGGCGCAGGCCCGGCGGTGCAGCCCCGCTCCCGGCTGCTGTCGGCGCCGATGCTGGCGGGCGGACTCGTCGTGGGCATGGCTCTGTGGGTCCTGTTTGCCCGGACGGGCATGGACACGGAACGGTTGGAGGTGACCGCGGCACAGGCGGAGTCCACGGCGCGGGCGGTGCTGGCCCAGCACGACGTGAAGCTGGATGACAGCTGGCGCATGCTCCGGACGGTCACGGGCAGCCCCGGCGAGGCGGACCGTTTCGTGTGGCAGGAGGCGGGGCCGTCGGCGTATCGCCTGCTCCTCGACCACTTCCTGCCGGGTCCGCGCTGGTTTGTCCGTTTCGTGCGTTTCACCGGGCCGGTGGCGGACCGGGCGGAAGAGTACGACGTGTGGGTGGGCCCGACGCTGACGGATACCCGGTTCGTGCATCAGCTGCCCGAGGCGCGGCCGGGTGCTACGCTGACGCGGGAGAAGGCCCGGGAGCTGGCGGTCGCCGCCGTGTATCGCAACTACGACTTCCCGCAGGGATCGCTGGAGGAGGTGTCCGCACAACAGCAGAAGCAGCCGAACCGGCTGGACTGGACCATCACGTTCTCCGTGCCGTCGCTTGCGAAGCTGCCGGATGGCGCCCAGACGCGGGTGGCAGTGGACATCGCGGGCGACGAGGTGGTAGGCACGGGCCGCTTCGTGTACGTGCCGGAATCGTGGCAGCGGACCGACCGCGGGCGTCGCTCCCTCGAGAACACCATACGGCTCGCCGGTGGCGGCTTGTTGCTGCTTCTTTTCATCGCGCTGCTGGTCTTTGGCGTTGTGCGGTGGAGCCGCCGGCGATACGCGCCCCGGGCCTTTCTGGCGGTGAGCGGAGTGGTGGGGGGCGTGATCGTCGTGGAGACCCTGAACCGCTGGCCCAGCCTGATGGCCGGTTTCCTCACGGCACAACCTCTGGGATTCCAGGAGTTTACCGGGATCGTCGGCATCGTGCTGAGCGGCCTCATCGGCGGCTCCCTGTTCGGCCTGTTGGGCGGATTGGGGCACTCGCCGGGCGGGTTGCCGCAGGGGCGCAGGAACGCACTGCTGGCGGGGCTGGCCGTGGGTGCGCTGTTGGCCGGCGTGCAGGCAGCGATCCTGCGCGTCGCCCCCGACCGGGTCCCTACCTGGCCCGACTTCGCGGCGGCCGCTGACGCGATCCCGTTCCTGGCGGCGTTGCTCGGGCCGCTGCTTCGCTACCTGATGGCCGTGGTCGGGGCGATGGCGGTGTTCGTGGCCATCGATGCCGCGGATGCCGGGGGCCGGCGTCCGGCGGTCAGCCTGGCGCTCACCCTGGCCGTGGGGATCGGCGTTGCGGGAATGGAGGCCGGCGAGACGCTCGCTCAGTGGGTGGCCGCCAGCATCGGCGCCTGGCTGATGCTGTACCTCGTTTTCCGTCTGGTCCGCCGCCTGGGCCGGGCGGTGTTGCCCGCGCTCCTGGCGGTGATCGCATCGCTCGAGGCCGTGGTGTTCACCCTCCGCGCGCCCTACCCCGGGGCGTGGGCGGGCGGCGTCCTGGCCACCGTGGCGTTGCTGGGAACAGGGCTCTGGTGGGGTCTTCGCATCGGCGACCGGGCGCCCGCCCCGTGATGGTTCCGGGCCCCCGCGGTGGTCGGGCGCAGCAGGGCCGGATGCTCCCGCACGACCTTTGCGGCATATTGATGGGAGCCATGAATCATACGCGGGAGGAGTCATGATTCGCCGGATCGCCAAGCTCATGTTCTACATCAAGGCGCCGTTCAAGGCCTTCGTGGTGTTCCATCCCGTGAAGGCGGCGAAGCTCTGGCTCGCCTACGTGCTGGGGAGTGCGTTGTTCGGCGCCCGGAAGCGGGCAGAACGGGACGGCGCCGGGGCTTCCGGTTGGGGCGAAGGCCGGAAACCCGGTAATCGGATCGCGCCGGCTCGGGAGGCCGACCCTCCGTTGCCCGCCGGCGCTGCACCGGGTCGGGCGAACGGCGGCGACAGCGGCGAGCGGGCGCAGGACGAAGCCCCTGCGGACGCGGTCTCCGCCGTGTCAGTTCCCGAGGGGAACCAGGCGTCGTAGCAGGACCTGCAGGGAATCCGGGGGCAACGCCGTCCGCGCGTAGATGAGGGTGCCATCCCGGATCACGCCGGTTGAACCCGGCCCGAGGGTGAACGCGTTGCCGTTCGCCGGCCGCAGCTGGTGCAGGCTCAGCGTTTCGGTGACGGACAACCGCTGGGTCACCGTCACCGCCCGTGTGCTGCCCGGTGCGTTGGACGCCGCCACGCTCACCACCTCCAACCCTCTCACGCCGTAGATCGGGCCCCCCAACCAGGCCCGCGCCTGTTCCAGGGTGAGTGGCCCCACGCGCATCGTGACCGCATTCATCTTCCGCATGGCCGCGTCCGCGGCCACGGAAGGCGCAGCCTCGACCATCGCCTTCGCCTGCGCACCGGTGGCAAGGGACGGCGCCGTGGGAATCGCGGAGGAGGTCGTATCCGGCGCACGGGCCCGTGCTTCCGCGGCGAGCGCGTTCAACCGTTCCGCAGCCGCGCTCGACGGCTGCGTGGCGGTGTTCGACGGCTGCGTGGCGGTGTTCGACGGTTGCGCGGCGGCGTTGGGCGACTGCGCGGCAGCCTTCGGCGGTTCCGAAGCGGGGGGCGGTCCGGCTGCTGCTTGCCGGGGCGCGGCCGCACCGGCTTGCGGTTCCGAAGCCGTTGTCGGGTTGGCGGTCTTCCCGGAGAACGCAGTCGCGCCGGCGGCCTGGCGCGAGGTTTGTTCTTCCCGCTCCGGGGCGGGCTGCGACGATTGCATCGCGTGGTCCGCCGCCGGAGCGGGCGTGGCGGCCTCCAGGGCGTCGGAGGCAGCGGGCGTCCGTTCGTGCAGGTTCGCCGGCGCCTGAGGCAGTCCGCCCGGCTGAAACGCCAGCTCGCGGGCCCACCAGCCCATGCCCAGCGCCAGGACGATGCTGGCGGCCCAGGCGAGGGTGCGCGTGACGTTGAGACGGCGTCGCCGGTTGGCGATTCGCGTGTTCGCGCCGGCGTCGCCGTTCGGGCTTGTGTCGGTCGATGCGGCCCGCGCGGCGATCACCTCGAACGGAGGCATGTCCAGTTCCGCCGGGGTGGCGGCCTCCAGGAGCAGGTCCGCTTCCATGCGCAGGCGCTGCGCCGTTTCCAGCCGGGCGCGGCAGTCGTCGCACACGGCCAGGTGCCGCTCGACCCGCTCGGCTTCCGCGGGATCTTCCGCGTGCAGCGCACCGTCCAGATAGGCGTGCAGCAGGCCGTCATCGATGTGCGACATCGTCCGTCCCTTCCCTTTCCGTCTCCTGCTCCATCTCGCGGACACCGTCCACGAGGCGGGCGCGGGCGCGGGCCAGCGTGGTGCCGATGGCGCCGATCGCCAGGCCCGTCTGGTCCGCGATCTCCCGGTAACTCAGGCCCGACTGCCACAGCAGCAACACCTCCCGGTCCCGCTCCGACAACCCTTCCAACACCGCCCGGACCATTCCCGTCCGCCGTTCCTCCTCCATGCCGTCGACCGGGTCGGGCCCCGCGTCCGCCGCGGCCTGCGCGACTTCCGCCTCGCCCTTCACCAACTCCAGGTGCCGCCGCCGCCGGATCGCGCCGCGCGCTTCATCCCGCGCCAGGTTCGACGCCACCGCGAACAGCCAGGCTCTTGGACGGTCCGGCGAATGATCCAGCGCCCGCACGAACACCTCCTGCGCCAGGTCGGCGGCCCGGTCCGCATCCCACACCTTGCGGTACAGGAAGCGGACCAGGTCCCGGTACGTGGATCGATACACTTCGGCCCAATCGATGCGCATGACCCGAGTTTACAGCCCGCGGAAATCGCGAACCAGCTTCTCGATTTCACGCGCACTCAGCCGTTCGGCCCCATCCGCCGCCAGGGCGACGTTGGCCCGCACCCCGCCCATCATCACCTGCTCGAACGCCGCGAACACCGGTTTCAGCTCGGGGGCCGCCCGCAGCAGGTCGAAGTAGGCTTCGCTGAACGGTTTCACCGCGACGACGCGCAGGTCGTGGTCGGCGTCCACCTGCCGCCAGCCGGTGCTGTCCTGCACGAAGGCGCGTCCGGCCACGACGCGTGTGTTCGCCGTAACGCGTTGCTGGAACGACAGTTCATCCGCTTCCATCTCGGCGCTGTTGGTCACCGCGCGGATCCGCGCGGAAGCCTTGGCCTGCGCCACGGCCGCCTGGCCGCTGGCCGGCGCCGCGGCTGCACGGGACACGGCATCCGCGAAGGTCGTGGGCATGGGGGCGCCGCCCACGGCGACGCGGTTCGGTTCCTGGACCAGGTGGGCCGTGTACTCGCTCAGGATGCCGTAGCGCAGCGCGGTGCGCCGGACCTCCTCCACCAGCTCCGGGTCGGCGCCGTTCAGCCGGATCTGCTGCATGAGCGCGCCCACCTTGCGGGACGCCCACAGGCGCGGGATGTAGTCGTTCGCATTCTCGTGAGCCGGGAACGACGCATCCGTGGCGAACCGCTCGGTGCGCCCGACGCGGCGGCCGGTGATGCGAACGGCTCCGTTGCCATCGCCGGCCACGCGGTAGCGGCCGAACAGGATCAGGTCTTCGCCGGCGAACAGGTCCGGCAGGTGCTCCGGGTAGATCTCGCGAAGCTCCACCGGCGCGCCGTCGATGCGCAGATCCGTGAGCACCGGGTGCTGGATCTTGGTGGCCAGAGAGCCCAGAGCCGTCTCCACGTTCTGGCCCGGCTCCACGTACGCCGTGGCGCCCCGGCCCGCCGCGCTCAGCCGGTCCAGCAGTACGGTGTTGACGTCGTAGCCGACGCCGAAGGCGAAGACGCGCGCGCGGCCGCGCTTCCGTTCCGCCTGCTCGGCGATGCGCTCCGGGTTCCGCTCGCCCACGGTGGGCAGCCCGTCGGTGAGGAACACGACGATGGGCAGGCGGCCTTCCGGCGACGGCAGGCGGAACGCCTCGGCCAGAGCGCCGGCGATGTCGGTGCCGCCCCCGGCTTGAAGGCCGTCGACCCAGCCGTCGGCGGCACGCCGGTCCCCGGACGTCCAGCCTGGGCGGAATTGCTGGACGCGGTTGCTGAACGCGACGAGGCGGAACCGGTCGTCGGGGCCCAGGGAGCCCAGAAGCTGGTGCAGCGCCTGCTTCGTCTGGTCCAGCTTGTCTCCGGACATGGAGCCGGACACGTCCACGACGACGGTGATATCCCGGGGCGTGGCGGCCGCGTCGGCCTCACCGGGTGAGAGGGTGAGCATGAAGTAGCCGTCGTCCCCGTCGGGCCGATGGGCGGCGACGGTCATGCCCACGAGCCCGCGGGCCAGCGGCATGAACAGGGAGAAGTCGCCCGTCAGCTCGCCTTCAGGGCGCACGGTGAGGGCACCGCCGCGGCGGGTGACCTGCACGTCGTGCGTGGGCGAGAACGGGTCGCGGAACCGGCTGCCGTCGGCGATGCGGACGACGAAGGTGAGCGGCGTGCCGTCGCCCGACCGGACAATGCGCGCATCCTGCGGAGACTGCGGCCCGACCTGTGGGGTCTCGGGCTGCCGCCGCAGGGGGAACGGCCGCGGCCCCGGCGTGGGCCGGGGAGGCAGCACGCGCCCGGGGGCTGCCGAGCCGGCGGCGTAGCGGAGCAACAGCGCGTCGCCCGCCCGTTCCAGCACCTGGGTGTAACGGAGCGTGATCTTGCGCGTCTGGCCGGGCTCGATGGGGAACACGCGCGCGCGGATCAGCCCGTGGCCGGCCAGCTCGATGAGGGCCGGGTCACGACGTTTGCGCACGATCTCCTCATAGATCTGCCGGGCCCGGTCTGCGTCCATGGTCTCGCCCCGCAGCTCCTGGTCATCCTGGAACAGGGAGAACCCGGAGAACACGGCCTCGCCGGGGAGGGGGTACAGGTACGCGCCTTCCGCGACGCGGCCGCCCCGGTTCTCGAACCACTCCTCCACCTGCACGTTCGCGATGCGCCCCGTCACGTTCACGTCCACGCTGGTTCGCAGCCGGACGACCGCGGCGCCGCCGGGCACCGGCTCGATCCAGCCCTGGCCGGCGACGGGGTCCGCGAGCAGCCCGGTGAACAGAACGGCCAGCAGGCCCGTGGCGGGCAGCGCAGCGCTCCATCGCGTTCCGCGCAGCCAACCGCTGTGTTTCGGCTTCGAGCGTCTCATCGGTCACCTCCGTTGGTGGGTGCTCTTGATGGAGGTGACGAACGAAGGGGCGGGTGTTGCACACCGAGGGACCGACGACCGACGGTGGATGGTCGTCTAGCGTCTCCGCGTCGAGCCCAGCAGAGCGGCGCAGCTGCCGGGTTCGGACCCGCCAAGCGTGATGCCGAGGATCCGCACGAAGGCGTCGGTGCTGCGGGCGGGCGGGACGAGGTCGCCGTTGCGGCGGTGGCGGAAGATCTCCTGCTCGCTGGGCCAGCGGACGAGCGCGCTGTCCGCCTGGGCGAGCCAGGCGTGGTAGTCGCGGCCGGGGCCGAAGATGGCGTTGTGGGCGTTGAGGCACGGGCCGACCGTGGCCAGTGTGGCGAAACGATTCCAGCGCAGGCCGCGCAACGCTTCCGGGTCCAGCACCAGGTCGGGGATGCCGCGTAGCGGCGTGGCCCGCGGCGCGGCGGCGGCGGCGAGGCGGGAGATGCGGGTGCCGAGAACGATATCGTCGGCGATCTGGCGGGCGCGGGCGGTCTGGCCGGTGGCGCGGTAGAAGTTTTCGAGGCCGCGCGCGCCATCGCGGATCACGGTGATACCCTGGGCCGCGTCGTTGAGCGTAGGCCCATCGTCCAGCAGCAGGAAGCCGACGCTGATCACTTCACGCAACGCCGTCTCGGCCTCCGCGCGGCGGCCCTGGTCCAGGAGATAGGCGGCTCGAACGACGTGGGCGCGGGCGGCCGACCAGATGTCGCCGCCGGACCGTTCCAGCGCGATCCACGGGAGTGTGTCGGGCAGGGGGTCGACCCAGCGGGCGGCGGCGACATCCACGACCGGGGCCCTTGCCAGGCGAGAAAAGCGGCCCTGCGCCGGATGGTCCGCAACGCGGGCCAGGAAGCTGCGTTGTTCCGCCGTGAGTCCCTCGGCGACCCGCTGGAAGACCTCGGCATACCGGCCGGGGCCCATGCCGAAGGCGTCCCCTTCGGGGAACCAGCGCTCCGCGTAGGTCCGGTCGGGAGCGGGCGTGAACGGCCCGGGCCGGGCCCGGCGTCCGATGGCCATGAGGGCCGTAAGGTCGCGGGCCGCCGCCTGGGCAGTAACGCTCGAATCCGGTGTCACCCGCAGCGCCCGGAGCGGTTCCACCTGGAGCGCCCGCCTGGGCAGCTCCAGGGCCGGCGTGCTGCCGAGTGCGCCCAGGACGGAGCCGATGGCAGACGCGACCGTGAACGTGCCCACCAGCAGCACGATGACGGGACCCATGACCAGCGTGGCCAGCGCGCCCGCCCGCAAGGCCCGGGAGGCGGCAGCCGTCTGCTTCCGATCGTCGAGCCCGGGTCCGGCGGTGATGGGCGGCCGTTCCGAGGGGTCGCCCGCCCTCTCCAGGGCGGCCGAAGCCTCGCGGTTCCAACGCTCGATCTCCCCGCGCAGCTCCAGGTCGGCCGGCTGGTGAGCCCGCCATGAGCGCTCCGCGCCCCCCACCACGCTCCGCTCCAGAGCCCGGCTGAGGAGGGCCGCCAGGGTCAGCACACCCGCAGGCGCCAGGGTGAGCGCCCAGGCAGCGGTGCCGCTCAACCCGGCGTTGGCCGCCAACAGAAGGGAGCCGGAGAGGGCCAACGGCAGCCACAACGCCGCCGCCAGGGCCAGGGTCGCGCTCGTCAGGCGCGCGACCAATGTCCAGCGCCGTTCCCGGGGCGCCGTCCGGGAGAACTGTGCGGTGCCCGCAAGTAGATGGCCGGTGTCACCGGCGTCGGCAGCCACGGCGAAGATGGTCCGCCAGTCGTGGCCGTCCCGGGCCGCGTTGGCGCCCAGCCACAATAGCCGGAACAGGCGGTCGAAGCCCGCCAGCGCCACCACCAGCCCGAGGAGCGCGGCGGTGGCAGGAGCCCACCAGGCGGCGCCAAAGGGGCCCAGGCTCCAGAAGGGACGGGGTAGGGCTGCGGCCACCAACACGGGCAGAACCATCGCCACACCGCCCACCGAGAGCAGCGCGATGGCCGTCCACAGCCGGCCCTGGATCGTTTCCAGCCCCGGTGGCGGCCACGCGGGTGCCCGACGTCGTGCGGGCCCGCCCGCCGTTGGCGTTTCCTGTGCCATGCTTCCCGTCAGCTTCCCAGCCAGGCGATCGCCGAGACCTCCACCAGCGCACCGTGGATCTCGGCGGACACGGTGGTGCGCGTGGGGTACGGCGGCGAGAACGTCTCCGCGTACACCTCGTTGAACGTGTTCCAGTGCTGGATGCCGGCCAGATAGACGCTCACGGACACGACATCCTCGAGGGTCGCGCCGGCCGCGTCCAGGACACGTTCGAGGTTCGCCAGCGCCGCGCGGCTCTGGCTGCGGATGTCGTCGCCCATGAGCTCACCGGTGGCGGGGTCCCGCGGTAGTTGTCCGGAGACGAAAAGCAGGTCGCCTGCCCGCACCGCCCGCGAATAGGCGCCCACGGGAGGTGGAGTGTCCGGCAGGGAGATGGGCGTCCAGCGGCGGTCGTCGGGCATATGCGGAGGCTCCTGCGGCGGTCCGGTTGAGGGTGCTCGAGGGCAGTGTAGTGCGCGGGTACGGGCAGGGCCAGGCGTTTGTGCCGCGGATGGCCCGGGCCGCCGCGACCGGCGACCGGAGACCGACGACCGTCGTCGGTCCGCCGCGGCCGCGGGGTTGCCCCGCGGCGCGGCGTCGGTCAACGGTCGCCGGTCAAAGGTGGCGCCGCCGCAAGCGGCGCTAGGCCAGCTTCTCCAGCGTCGCCTTGACCAGGTCGTAGAAGCGGCCGACGGAATCGATGCCCACGCGCTCGTCGGGCGAGTGGGGGAACTCGATCTGGGGGCCGAAGGAGATCATGTCCATGCCCGGGACCTTCTCGCCGATGATGCCGGCTTCGAGGCCCGCGTGGATGGCCTTGATCTCGGGCTCACCGAACATCTGCGTGTGCAGCTGCTTGACGACCTCGAGCAGGTGGGAGTCGAGGTTCGGCTTCCAGCCCGGGTAGGCGTCGTGTTCCTCGACGGTGGCGCCGGCCATCTCGCCGATGGCGCGGATGCGGCGGCGCACCGCTTCAAGGGCGGCGTCGATGGAAGAGCGGCTGCTGGTCGTGATGACGAGCTTGCCACCGGCCACCTGGACCACGGCGACGTTGTTGCTGGTCTCCACCAGGTCCGGCACGTCGTTGCTCATGGCCAGCACGCCGTGGGGCAGGCCCTCGATGAGGCGCAGAACCGTCCAGGTCGTCTCCGTGCTCCAGACCGTGCCGGGCACGTCGGCGCTGTCCATGTCCAGCTCCATGGCCGGATCCGGCTTGCCGTACTCCACCTTCACCGCTTCGAACTCGGCCTTGATGCGGTCCGTCAGGTCGCCCGAAGCGGGCCCCGGCACGACGACCACCGCCACCGCCTCGCGCGGAATGGCGTTGTGCTTGTTGCCGCCCTCGAACGCCGCGAGGTGGAACGGCGACTTGAGTGCGCCGGCGTGGAGCATGCGCGCCAGCAGCTTGACGGCGTTGCCGCGCTGGAGATGGACATCCACGCCGGAGTGGCCGCCCTTCAACCCGTGGAGCCGCAGGCGCACCGCCGCGGCTCCGGACGGCGGCGCCTCGGTTTCCAGCGCGAGAGCCAGCGTGCTGTCACCGCCGCCGGCGCAGCCCACGTACAGGGCGCCTTCCTCTTCCGAGTCCAGGTTGATGAGCTGGCGGCCCTGGAGCATCTCGCCCTTGAGGCCGGCGGCGCCCGTCAGCCCCGTCTCTTCGTCCACCGTGAAGACCAGCTCCAACGGGCCGTGCACGATGTCGTCGGCTTCCATGACCGCCAGCATGGTCGCCACGCCGATGCCGTTGTCGGAGCCCAGGGTCGTGCCCTTGGCCGTCAGGTAGTCGCCGTCCCGCTCCGGCTGGAGGGGGTCCTTGTCGAAGTCGTGCTCTACATCCGAGTTCTTCTCGTTCACCATGTCCAGGTGGCCCTGGAGGATGAGCGTCGAGGCGTGTTCATGCCCCTTGGTGCCCGGCTTGCGCACGATGATGTTGCCCGTCGCGTCCTGGTCGTACTTCAGCCCGGCGCGTTCGGCGACTTCGATGACATACTGCCGTATCTGCCCTTCGTTCTTCGAGCCGCGCGGGATCGTCAGGATCCGGTCGAAATGGGCCCACAGGGCCTTCGGCTCGAGCGTCTCTACGAATGTCATGGGGGTTCCTCCCTCGCCGTTGTTTGATAGGCGGCATCTTAGCGCGCATCGCGTCGGGATGCGAGTGACCCTGCCCTGCCCACCACCCCCCGTGAAGCGTGAAGCGTGAAACGTGGGGTGCTATCCGTGTTGCAGGCGTTTCCACGCTCCACGTTCCACGTTCCACGTTCCCGCGTTTCCGGGGTTGGGGGGGGGTGGCGGTGGGGGGCAGCGCGCAGGGGGCGCGGGGCGGGCGCTCACGCCCCCCGCTTCGCCTGCGCCGTCTCCCCGGGCGTGGGCCGGTCGAAGTGGTGCAGCCGTATCTCCCGGCCGGTCACCAGGCGGTAGGCCCCTTCGATGGCGACGGACAGGACGACCATGGCGGCCAACACGAAGATGCGGGCCGGGGACGTCGTCCAGGTGTGCCAGAGCAGCGCGGCCAGTGCGACGGCACATGCCCCGAGACCCGCCAACGGGATCCATCGATTGGAGCCCGTACGGTCGGCCATGCGCAGGTTGGCCGCGTTCACGGCGCCGAAGATGAGTAGGAAACCGGCGCTGCCCATGGTGGAGATGCTGGACAGATCGAACAGGTTGGCGACCAGAAGGGTCAGGATGGCGGTGAGGAAGAGGCCTTCCAGGGGTTTGCTCCAGATCTTGTGCTCCAGCATCTCCGGCAGCTCGCCGTCTTTCGCGATGACGTAGCTGAGGCGCGCGGCGCCGTAGAGGGTGGCGTTGATGGCCGACGCGGTGGAAAGCAGGGCGGCGATGGCGATGAGGGTGAAGCCCGCCTGCCCCAGGAACGGCCTGGCCGCTTCGGCCAGGGCGTAGTCCTTGGCCGCCACGATCTGCGGCACCGGCAGGTTGCCGACGCTCACTGCCGCCACCAGGACGTACAGCACGATGACGAACAGGACGGCGGAGTAGTAGGCCCGGGGCAGCGTACGCTCCGGATCGCCCAGGTCGCCGGCCGTGTTGGCAATGAGCTCGAAGCCTTCGTAGGCCAGGAAGATGATCATGCCCCCGGAGAACAGCTGCGCCGGACCCGTCCACGCCGCCGGCGCCAACCGTGACGGGTCGAGCCCGAAGAGGCCCACGGCGACGAAGAAGAGCAGGATCGCCACCTTCACCCCCACGATCCACGTCTCCGCCTCGCCCAGCACCTTCGAGCCGATGGAGTTGAGGCCGGTGGCCAGCACGATGACCGCGCTGATGGCCAAATGCTTCTCCAGTGCGCCCCCGCCCGGCATCAGGGCCGCGCCGTAGCTGCCGAACGCGTATGCGTATAACGACAACATCACGACGTAGCTCAGCCACAACAGCACGTTCAGCGCACCTGTGGTGAGCCCGGCTCCGAAGGCCTTGTTGAGGAACGTGACCGTGCCGCCCTGGCTGGGCAGCGTCAGGGAAAGCTTGACGTACGAATAGGTGGTGAGCAGGGCGACGACCCCGGCCAGCACGAACGCTGCCGGCGTCCCGCCGTGCGCCAGCTGAACCGCCAGGCCCAGCACCGCGAAGATGCCGCCGCCCACCATGCCGCCCACGCCGATGGCCACCGCGCCCCAGTAACCGATTGCGCGGCTATCGTTGTCGGGCATGCCGGTCTCCGTAGGCGTGGGACAATGTTCAGGACACGACCATGCAAAGCCGGGGCCGACGCGCCGCGAACCGATGTCGAAGAGGGGGACGCCTCGGTTCGCCGGCCGCCCGAGGGAGGGTTGGCCCGGGCGGGTCTACCGACCGTGCCAGTGCCGGCCGTAAACCAGGTCATCGGCGCGGACGGCGAGGGGGGCGAGCCACGGCATGTGCTTGATCAGCCAGCGCACGGTTCCGTGGAACGCGTTGTTACGGTGCGAGAACGGGCAGCCGGCCATGCAGATGCCGCAGTCGGTGCCCAGGTGCCGCCAGTAGCCGTAACACTGTTCCACGCGAGTCGGCCACTTCCACACACCCCGCACTGCCACCCGTTCGCCGTCCGACAGGGCCCGCGGCGGACAGCTTTGCGCGCACTTGCGGCAGGCCTCGCAGAATTCCCGGACGCCCAGGGAGACGGGTGCGTCGTACGTCAGCGGGACGTCCGTGGTGACGGCGCCGATACGGACCCGGCTGCCGTGGCGGTCGGCGATGAGCATGTTGTTGCGGCCCAGCTCGCCGAGGCCGGCGTGCACGGCGAGCGGCGGCAGGATGACGTCGTAGTGGGCGTCGAAGTGCGGCTTGGCGGCGTAGCCAAGCTCGCGCAGCACCGCGGCGAGGGTCTTGCCGATGACGGCCGCACGGTAGTACTGGCGGGCGGACTCGCGGATCACGGGCGCTGCCGGTGCGCTCTGCATGGCGTCGTGGTCCATCTCTACCAGGAACACGAGGGCGGACGGGTGGTCCAGCGCCACCGGCTCCCCGTAGTCCTCGTCCAGCCGGCCCTTGTGGGTGTAAACGAACGCCGGGTCCAGCGCGGTGCAGCCCACGGCGACCGCGCCCCGAGACCGCGCCAGCGCTTTCAGGGTGTTCGTGGCGTCCCAGGCGGGGGTGCCGTCCCGTTCTTCCGCCAGAGCGGCCGCCATCTGGCGCACGGTACCAGGCTCCGGCCGGATGTCGGCGACGGCCTCGAAGTACGCGTCGGCTTGCCCGGAGATAGCCGGGTCGTAATGCCGCCCGCCCGGCCGGCACAGCGCCGGCAGGTTGCGCAGGCGGTCGTCCGTCCGGCGCAGGTCCGGCCGACTCGCGTAGTAGTCGTTGTACGGGCCGGTGCCGGGCACGCGGGCCATGCGGGCGAACATTGTGTCCCGCTCGTCCACGCGGCCGGCGGGGTTGGTGGCGATCCGTTCCATGGCTCCAATGTGCAGGCGGATACGACCCCAGCCAACGATCGTCGCGTCCGGGAGGGTCCGGCTGTGTCAGTGCGTCGGCAACATTGCCTCTGGAATCCGGTCGGTCGGTCGCCCACATTGTGGGAACCAGCGGTGGACGGGCGCGCGTTGCCGGAGACCAACCAGCTCGTCCTGTCGGCGGCGGCGTCCCGGCGGGGGCACACGGCCCGGCTTCGCCAGGTGCTCAACGACGTGGGCGTACTGCCGTATTACACGTTCGTGGTGAAGGGCTACAGGGAAAACCAGTTCAACTACACACCCCTCGCCCGGCTGGTGCAGGAGGAGATGGAGGAGAAGGTGCAGGGGCGTCTTCCCGCGGCGCACATGGATCGGCTCCAGTCGTTCCAGGACGACGTGCCGCGCATGCGCGAGCAGCTGCAAGCGCTGCTGCGGGAAGCGGACCTGCCGTTCCTGTCCACGGACCGCAGCGTGCTCAACCTGCCGGCCGTGGGCAAGAGCCTGACGTTCCGGACCATCGGCATCACCCGTTACGGACGCCGCATCCGACGAGATCGGCGAAGATGTGTCGGAATACGACGGCGTGTGGGGATACTCCCTGGGCGAGACCGAGCCGCGCATGCCGATCTACGAGTATCCGGGGTACGACTTCGACGTGACCGAAGAGCTGACCCATCTGGATCTGGAGGGTGCTGGCACATGAGGACGGGGCCACGCACACCACCGCGCGGGAGGCCGCGATTCCGGGTCTGAAACGCGGCTACGTGCAGGTGTACACCGGCAACGGCAAAGGCAAGACGACGGCGGCGCTCGGCCTCGCGCTGCGGGCGGCGGGCGCAGGCCTGCGCGTCTTCATCATCCAGCTCATGAAGGAGTATCCGTACAGTGAGCTGAACAGTCTCGAGGCCCTGGCCGACCGTATCACCATCGAACAGTCTGGCGACGACGCGTTCGTGTACCGGAACGAGCTGCCGTCGGACGCCCAGAAGGCGAAGGCGCGTGCGGCCCTGAATCGGGCGGCGGACGTGATGGCGAGCGGCGGTTACGACATCGTCGTGCTGGATGAAGCCTGCGTAGCCATCTACTTCCGGCTCATCACGGAGGACGACGTGCTTGCGGTGCTGGATGCCCGCCCGGACAACGTGGAGCTGGTCCTCACGGGCCGCTACTGTCCCGAGGCCATCCTCGAGCGGGCGGACCTGGTGAGCGAGATGCGCGAGGTGAAGCACTACTACGAGAACGGGGTGCTGGCCAGAAAAGGCATCGAATCCTAACCTGTTCGCCCATGCCCTCTGATACCCATCACAGCCGCATCGACCCGGACTTCTCCCGCGAAGTCCTGCAGGAGCTGTACGAGTACCGGCACAAGCGCCGCCTCGTGGCCTGGCTGTTGTGGGGCACGCTCGGCTGGTTCGGCGCGCACCGCCTCTACCTGCGGCGCACGTTCTCCGGCCTCGCCATGCTCTTCACCGGCGGCGGCGCACTGCTCTGGTGGCTCGTGGACGCCACCCTGCTCAACGACCTCGTGGCGGCGTACAACAAGGAGCAGGATGAGCGCCGCAAGGCCGGGCTGCCGCCCAAAGACCTCGCCTTCATGCCGCCGCTGCACGACGAGGCCCTGGAGAGGACGCCGGAATGGATCCAGCGGTGGGAGGCACGCAGCGGCGGCCAGCGGGCCCTCCGGTTCGCCGGGGACTTGCTGGTGCTCTACGTCGCCGGCAATGCGTTGGGTCGGCTGTCACCGATGCAGGGCGTGCCGGAAGCCATCGTGGCCGTCGTGTTCCTGGCCCTCATCACCGTGGCCGGCGCCGGGCCCGAATGGTTGCACGAGTTGCCCGTGGTGAAGGACTTCGTGCGCTGGAGCCACCAGCTACGCCTGTTCTACTACCACAACAAACCCTCAAGCCCGCCGATGTTGCTCGTCCGTCCAGTGCTGGGCATGCTCTGGGCGCCGTTCCGCATGCGCGACCGCGCCGAGGTGCGCATGTACGCCGAGCTGGGCGCCGTGTTCACCGCGATCTTCCTGCTGCTGGACATCGTGCAGGACATCCTGGTGCCCCTGTTCTCCCCGAGCGTGTCCTTCCAGATCAGCTCGGTCGTGGGTGGCTGGGTCAAGCAGGGCATCGTCACGTTCTTCGCCATCTACGCCTTCGCCGCGCCCATCGGTGCCGTGCTGACCCTCTACCTGCTGACACGACCGACCCACACGGTGCCCCGCATCCTGGCCGCGTGGACGCTGTTTGCCATCGCCATGGGCGTGATCCACTGAGGAACCACAGGGTTGGCCGCGGGGCCGCCCTCCGCTGAGGCCGCGGGCGGTTGGCTGTGGGGCGGCGCTCCGCTGACGCCGCGGCGATTTCCCGCGGGACGGCGCTCCACTGAGGCCGTGCGCGGTTGGCCGCCGGGACGCGTTGCGATTCAGATCTGTCCCGGACCATTGTGCGCGCCGGCCTGGGCCAACGCCTGAGCCAGCCTGACCAGCACAGCGTCCCGCTCCTTCCGGATCTGGCGCCAGGTCACGCGGATCACTCGATATCCCTCCGCTTCCATTGCCATGTCGCGCCTGCGGTCGGCTTCGAACGACGCGCGCGACGAATGGTACGCAAACCCGTCCACCTCCAGCGCGACGCCAGCTCCCCGAAAGAAGAAGTCGACTTCGTAGCCGCACAGGAGGACGTTCGTCTGCGGCTTCGGCAGCTGAGCAGCCCGCGTCATGTCGAGAACGTCGGCCTCCAGCTTCGATCGCGTGAACGCCGGATCCTCGCCGCGGGCCAGAAGCGCCCGCAGCCGCCGCGTCCCCGCGCGGCGTGGGTAGCGGGCGACCAGCGCCGCAATCTCCTCTCGCGTCGCGAGCCCCGTTCGCTCCGCCTGCGCCACCATCGCTTCGAGCTCCCTGGCCCCCAACGATCCGGCCAGGTCCAGGATCGTGCGCGCCGGCGTGGTCACCGGGATCCCGTGGAACGTCGTGATCTCGTCGTCCCGCAGGTCCGGGACGCGATGGACGCGAACCGACGAGCCGGGAAGCCGCTGCGCCCCGCGCACGCTCACCTCGGTCGGGGATGATTCGCGGCAAGATTTTGCCGCAAGCCGGCCAGACGGCTTTCCGGCACCGAACCGGCTGGAGGCCCCTTCCGGGCTCTGCCGGCTGGAGGCCCCTCCCGGGCTCTGCCGGCCGGAGG
>CAZUFP010000009.1:67702-85838 GCA_964619835.1 uncultured Gemmatimonadaceae bacterium
GGGCTCTGCCGGCCGGAGGCTCTCCCCGGGCTCTGCCGGCCGCCGCCTCGCCCCTTCCATGGCCAGAGCTTCCACACGTGGGCTGCGCTCGAATGGCTCAATACCGCCGTGTCACCGCTCGCCAGGACCGCCGCCATCAGCGGCTCGAGCGGGCCGGGTACGGGCCCCACGCCGTACACGCCCCGGTGCAGGCGACGCAGGCGCCCCGTTCGCGCGCGGTAATCGACAACGTGCGCCGGTACCCCCGCCTCTCGCAGCTGGGCGCGCCCGACCGCCCCGTGCTGGCGGACGGCGAACGCCCGGATGACCGCGTCAGGACCCGGGCGCGGAACGGGGCCGCCGTTCCCTGCTGCCGAGGGAGGCGGACACGGTGCTGGGGGCATCGAGCGGCGTTTCCCCGCGGCCGAGGACGGCGAGGCGGGTGCCGAAGGCGGCGACGCCGGTGCGGAAGGCGGGGTGGCCGGTGCGGAGGGCGGGGTGGCCGGTGCGGAGGGCGCCTCATTGTCGTCAGGACGCCGAGCATGGGGGCCTCTGTTCGTGCTTGTCGACTTCACGAGAATTATTGTGGTTTTCCCGCCGCGCGTGGGGCGAATTCCCCGGCCTTGTCGAGTTGTACGCGATTATTGTCGTCAGGACGCCAAGGACGGGGAGACCGTTCACGCGTGTCGAGTTGTCATGAATGCTGTCGCCCGACTGCCCGGCTACGGAGATCGCTTCGCCCGCAGCAGCATGCCTTTCCTTTGAGGGCAGTTCCATGGCAAGCCGGGACGACGACCGCCCAGCGGGGACGATCACCGGAAGGCATCGGCACAACGGCTGGCGCGGGGGATGGTCCAGAAGGGGCCGGCGCAGGGCCCGAGCAGACAGGCACAGCGACCAGCGTGAGTCGGCGCCTGCGCGACCTCGACGCCTGCGCGACCCCTCGACGCCCCCGCGACCCCTCGACGCCCCCGCGACCCCTCGACGCCCCCGCGACACCTCGGCCCGCGACCCCTCAGCGCCTCCGCGACCCTCAGCGCACAGCGGGCGCGCCTTGCAGCGTGAGCACCTCGAACGGGGCGAGCTGGAAGGCGTACGTTTCGCCGGCGCGGAGCCGGACGGGCGCTGTCGGATCTCCGGCCGCGCCGATCCGTGAGGCGGCGCCGGTTCGGGGCCCTGCGCCGCGCCGTGAGGTCGAATCCCACGGGCTCCGGACGACGAACTCTCCCGGCGCGCCTTCCGGCAGCTCGAACGCCTGCGCCACGTCCACGGCCATGGTCTGGGGCGAGTCCTTGGGATTGCGGAGTGTGAGGATGCCGTTGCGCGGCGACCAGGCGGCCCAGCCGTACGGCTCCAGGGCGCCCGGGTCGCCGCCGATCCAGTGCGTGTCCACGAGGGTGTCCGCGTTGGCGCGGGACCAGCGGGCCGCCTCGGCGATGGCGTCCCAGTCGTCGTCGCTCAGCAGCGATGGCGTGATGTACATCTCCTGGAGCTGCGTGCCGGCGCCGAAGTAGTCGCGCACCTCGCTCTTGAAGTCGTGGCCCGGGTCGTCGTTCAGCCCCCTGGCGTGCTGGGCGTAGATCAGCCCGTGCAGCATCAACGCATTCAGCGGGTACAGCGGCCCCCGCTGCACCACGCCCCGGTACGTGGCTGCGTCGCGGTACGTGATCCATTGCTGCCGCTGGCTGCCCACGCCGGCGAAGTCGTGGTCGCTGCCGCCCCGCCACGTGGAGTCAGCGTAACGGAGCCAGAACGGCGACGGGTACGTGCCCGTGGTGAGGTTGACGTACAGGTCCGGCTCCGCCTGCCGCAGCTGTTCGATGAGGTGGATGGCGGCGTCGAAGTCGCTGTCGAAGCGGCTGCCCGGAATGGCGTGCGCGGTGTCGCCGGTGCCGTCCAGCTTGAACTGGTTGACGCCGTACTTCCGGACCATGTCCAGGCAGACGCTCTCGAAGCGCGGGTAGTACTTCGGGCCCGAGAGGGCGAGGCCGTCCTCGTTGGTCTCGAACCCCTGGGCCTTCGCGCTGGCCAGCCGTTCCCGGCGCGGCTGGCCGTAGCCGCCCCAGGGCGACAGCCAGATCCCGGGCGCCGCGCCGTACTGCGCCGCTGCGGCATGCACCTTCGTGAACCCATCCGGGAAGCCGGAGCTGAAATGCCACAGGTCGTCGTGGTCGTCCCAGCCGTCGTCGAACAGGAACGAGCTGAGCACGACGTCGCGCTCGACATGCAGCTTGCGGCCGAACGCGTGGATGCGATCCAGCGCGCCCGCTTCGTCGTAGGGGCTGAAGTAACCCAGGTCGTACCAGGAGTTGTAGTGCAGGAACGTGCGGTACGGGTGCGCGCGCTCCCGCTCGACGTAGTCCAGGAATCCGCGGCGCAGCTGGCCGGTGGGCACCACGCCCACCACCGACGACACGACGGTGGCGGCGCCTGGCCGGAGCGGCAGCTCGCGGGCCAGCCGGCACTGGACACGCGGCGCGGTCTCGTCACCCTCCAGGCGGCTCTCGCTCAGCGGGTGCTCGAAGCCCAGGAACATGGCACCGGACACGACGGGCGAGCCTTTCACGCTCCCGCGCACGCCAGCGCCGGGAAGCGGCAGGTCCCAGAGCACGATCTCGCGGATGGGGACGTTCTCGTTCAGCGCTTCCAGCTCCACGGACTGCCGGACGTGGCGCGCCCCGTCCCGCAGCTCCGCCCGCCACGTGGCCCGCAGCCGGCCGGCCGGGTCGGCGAGCACGGCGGTGAGGCGCTGGCCGGAGAAACGTTCCGCCAGCCGGGCCGCGTGGGGCTGCGGCGTGATGCGCTCCTGGCGCGGGCCGGACGCGAGGCGGAGCCCGGAAGACCGGATCGCCGGGCCGTCGGCGAGGCGGAGCACGAACACGTCGGCGGGCAGCGCGATCCGCCGGCCATGCAAACGGTCGACGACGCGGACCGCGCGGAGCGTCGAATCGTCGAAGGCCCACGTCATGGAGAGGGCGTCGCCGGAGAGGGACAGCTCCCGGCCTTCCCTGATCACGCGGGCCTCGCCCGCCTCGCGCCGCGTGTGCCCCTCGAAGCACCCGGCCGGCACCAGTGTCAGCAGGCCCAGGCCGGCAGCGCCGCAGGCCGTGCGTACCAGGAAGTCTCGCCGGGTGAGCGGATCGTGGATCATGGGCTGTCCTCGGTGTTTCAGGGTTCCCGGCACGATGGTCCAGGCGGCGCGCAGGGGCAAGCAAGCGTTGACGCGTCAATTGCGGTTCCCGGTTCGCGACCACTATTCATGTCACAGCCGGCCCGTCGGCGACTCTCCCACCGCAGCCTCGGTCTCCTGGCCAGGGAGTTGGCCTGGTTGCACGGCCGCATCCGATGGGAATCGGGATTCTCCTCCTCGTCGTGATGGTTCTGGTGTCCTGCACCGAGAGCACCTCGCGCGGCTCGGGCACCGATACGCTCCGCATCGAGGCGACGGTGATGGAGTTCGTGGTGGACACGCCGTGCACCTGCGGCCTGACGCAGGCGGGCAAGGCCTACTGCTGGGGCTACTTCCAGGCGCTGGGGATCTACGGCATCTGAGGGCCGGCCCCTCCACCTCGTCGTGGCAGCGACTGCCGACCGCGTTCTGCCATGAACCCGGCGTATGCCTCCAGGCCCAGCTCCCGGGCCTTCAGCACGCAGGCGTGCCGGTCGGAGTTGAACACGAAGCCGAAGAGCTTGCCGATTACGTTGTTGAATTTCCGGCAGTCCGCCGGGTCGGCGAATTCTGCGCAATCCGCGCAGGTGGCGTAGCCGTGCTCCATGCCGCACGTTCGGATGCCGCACCACTTCGCCTTCACGTTCTCGTGGCAGCCCGGACAGCGGCCCTTCAGGTAGGCGCGACAGGCGCCGCAGTACAGTCCGCAGTACGCCACCAGCTCCCTGTCCACCGCGATTTCCTTCATGGTCCCGCCTCCACGCGCTCCGGAATGGGCCGGCGCCGAAACGTGAGCGGCTCGCACATGAAGTCGGTCGTCGTCGCGACAGACCCGACCCACGACACAATCTGCATTCCCCTTCACCCCGATGCACGCCCCGGTTCCTTCGTGTCCTCCGTGCCGTCGTGTGACCCCCGGCTCCTTCGTGTCCTCCGTGCCGTTGCGTCACCCGTTCCGTTCCGCCCCCCCACGTGCCACATTCCTCCTCCGGCGGGAGCCCACGGGCTCCCCGTGCGTCTCTTTCGATACCGACCGTGAAGATCGCATTCATCGGCAGCCACGGCGTGGGCAAGACAACGCTCTGCTTCGACGTCGCCGCCCGCCTCAAGCGCCTCGACCTCGCCGTCGAGCTGGTCAAGGAAGTCGCCCGCGCCTGCCCCCTGCCCATCAACCAGGACACCACCCTCGAGGCCCAGGCCTGGATCCTCCACTCCCAGATCGCGGAAGAGATCGTCGCGACGTCTCGCTACGACGTCGTCGTCAGCGACCGCTCCGTCCTGGACAACTACGCCTATCTGGTCCACCAGGCCGGGCTCCGTCCGGCGTACGATCCCCTCGTGCGCGACTGGATGGCCACCTACGATGGCCTGTTCAAGGTGCCCATCATCGAGCCGCCTTCCTTCGACGGCACCCGCGACACCAGTGAGACGTTCCAACGCGAGGTGGACACCATCATCGACGAGCTGCTGGACACGTTCGCCATCCCATGCCTCCGCCTGGACCCCGCCGACCGCCCCGGCTGGCCCGACACCGTGATCCGCGCCATGGGGCTGCCCACCCGTCCCCCCCAGATCGACATCTTCTCCACCGCCGAATGAATGCCCCGGGGCCGGTCGCGCCGACCCGGCCCCGGCGCGCGGCGCCCACCCGGTTCGGCGCACCGCACCCGCAGCGCCGGCACAGGCCGATCGCTTTGGCTTCAGGGTTGATGGGGCCGATGAGGGAAACATCACCGTTTTGTCGCTTATTCAGGTAGCCGGGTCCCCCCGACGGCACCCAGCCGGCGACCGGCGCGAGCCCAATCACAGGAGGCATGAATGAGCGAGCGGAGCTGGAGGCCCCTCGGGTACGGCGTACTGGCCGCGATGGTGCTTCTGCTGGTTCACTGCAGCAAGAACTCGCCGACGAGTCCCGACACGGGCACGAGCGGCGGGTGCAGCAGCGTGAGCGACCTGTCGACGTGCCTGCCCAGCTGGCAGGAGTATTCGCCGAAGCAGGCGAGCGAGGCGCCGACGCCGACGGGGCAGACGTCGTCGAAGGACGAGACGGGTCCACTGGAGCGGATCGACAGCACGGGTGCGTTGGTGTCGGTGGGGAACGTGACGTTCGTGTGCACGGACTCGACGTTCAACTTCGTGGACAACCCGGAGAAGGCGCTGTCGTTCAACATCGACGAGACGAAGATCTGGCCGGGGGCGCTGATCCAGGGGAAGACGCACCGGGACGGGACGAAGATCGGGGACCTTCAGGAGCTGCCGATCCGGGAGCGGGCGCCGCTGACGGTGACACTGAGCTTCAACAACAACGACAACACGCGCACGGTGGACAACCCGGAGCAGGGGTCGGTGCACCAGGCGCTGGGGGACATGATCGGGAACGCGCAGGCGGACTCACTGGCGACGGCGAACAACATCACGTTCAAGGAGGACACGTACAGCTCGGAGAAGCAGGCGGCGGCGGCGTTCGGGGTGTCGGGCCGCTACCTGGGATTCGAGGCGAGCGCGAAGGGTTCGCTGTCGAGTTCGGTGAGCACGAGCACGGTGGTGGCGACGTTCCAGCAGCAGATGTACATCGCCGGGGTGACGCAACCGTCGACGCCGGCGGACTTCTTCAGCGACGCGTTCACGGCGGACAAGCTGAAGGCGCAGGAGCAGCTGGGGCGGATCGGGCCGGACAACCCGCCGCTGTACGTGTCGCGGATCGGGTACGGGCGGATGATGGTGTTCTCCATGAGCGCGAAGGCGTCGGCGACGGATGTGGAGGGGGCGCTGAACGCGGCGTACAAGGGGATCGCGGGGGGTGCGTCGGTGCACCTGAGCGCGAAGGACAGTGCGATCCTGTCCAGCTCGGAGTTCCGCATCAGCCAGGTGGGCGGCGACCAGAGCAACGCGTTGCGGGCCATCCAGACGGGGCAGCTTTCGGACTACTTCACGGACACGGCGCCGCTGACCAGCGCCGCGCCGTTGTGGTTCGAGCTGAAGACGCTGACGGGGGAGACGGCGGAGGTGTCGGAGCCGGGGACCTACACGCAGACGACGTGCGTGCCGAAGCTGCCGGGGACGTTCGACTACCAGGCGGAGCAGGTGCTGAGCATCCCGTTCACGCCGGGGACGCAGCGGCAGACGCTGGAAGCGGACGTGAACGGGGACCACATGCAGGACCTGGTGTTCGACGAGCTGCAGACGGCGCCTGCGCTGAACATCGTGCACGTGGCGCTGGCGAACGGGGACGGGACGTACACGCTGGCGCCGCCGGACTCGAGCCCGTACAACCCGGCGGAGGGTTGGGAGAACTACAAGCTGGTGGCGGCGGACGTGGACGGCGACGGCCGGGCGGACCTGGTGTGGAACACGCTGGGCGCCAACAACGTGGTCTACATCGCCATGAGCCACGGCGACGGCTCCTTCGACTGGCGCGGCCGGGAGGTCCACACCAATGGCGGCTGGGGCAACTACAGCGTCACGACGGGCGATCTGAACGGCGACGGCAAGACGGATCTGCTCTGGACGAACGCCGGCGGCGGTGACCCGAACGTCTTGCGGAGCTATTTCGGGCTCGCGCAGGCCGACACCACCTTCTCCATGATCGACAACCACGTGGACAGGTCGGGCAACTACGGCGGTTACAACCCGGCGATGACGGCCAATTTCGACAACCGCAACGGCGATGACTTCTCCGTCAGCGCCATCGGTACCAGCTACAACAACACCTACGTGGGCCTGTTCACGCCCGCGTCGGACAGCACCGGCACGTTGAGCTTCCCGGCTTACCTCGGGATGGGCGGCGGCGGCTGGGAGGCATACGTCGCGTTGGCCGGCGATGTCGATGGCACGAACGGCGCCGACATGGTATTCGTGGCCACCAAGGCAACGTTGAACACGTATGGCAGGATCTACGTCGCGCTGAACAACGGCAACGGCACGTTCACGAAAGCGGGGTACCAGAACACCGACCTGAAGGCCGGGCCGGAGGAGGCGTACCTGGCCGACTTCAACAACGACGGGCGTGAAGACATCCTGAAGAACTTCCGCAGCGACACCACGAACCAGGTGCTGGTCGGCTTCGGCACCAGTTCGGGCAAGTTCGCCTTCCCGGCGGGCGTCCAGTATGCCCCAACCACGCCGTCTGTTGGGTGGCTGCCGTACGACAAGGTGTTCGTGGGCGATGTGAACGGCGACGGCAAGGCCGACATCGTGTGGACGAACCCGTCCAGCGACACCCACATCTACGTGGCGCTGGCCAAATGACCATCGCGGCCGCGCGCCGGATGGAGGCCCGGTCGCGGTCGTTCGGGGTGGTCGGAGCATATCGCTCCGGCCACCCTTGCGTCGTCGGGCTACGAGCATGTGTCCGCCCACGACGGCGCCGGAGTCGCAGGCCCGTTGACCGGCACACGCGGCGGCGAGACATTCGTACAGGCGTTCCACACGCCACGTCCCGACCCCCAGACCTGCGCATGCCGGATCAACCGACGGAGGTCAGCAAGCTCCTGCTCGCCTGGCGCGACGGTGACCATGCGGCCCTCGACAAGCTCATGCCCCTGGTCTACGACCAGCTCCACGCCCTCGCCCGCCGCCACCTGCGGGGCGAGCGTCCGGACCACACCCTGCAGACCACCGCCCTCATCCACGAAGCCTATCTACGCCTCGTAGGCTCCGACATGACCTGGGAAGGCCACGGGCACTTCATGGCGGTGGCTGCGCAGACCATGCGCCGGATCCTGGTGGACCACGCGCGAGCCAGGAGCCGGGGCAAGCGCGGCGGCGGCGCCGCACCGGTGGACCTCGACAGGGTGCAGGTCGGTGCACCGGAGCCCGGTCCCGAGCTGGTCGCCCTCGATGACGCGCTGGACCGGCTGGCGGTCTTCGACGAGCGGAAGGCCCGCGCCGTCGAGCTGCACTACTTCGGCGGATTCAATTACGACGAGACGGCCGAGGCCCTGGGCATCTCCCCCGCGACCGTGCACCGGGACCTGCGTCTGGCGAAGGCGTGGCTGTACCGGGAGCTGAACGACCAGAGGGAGCCTCATGCCGGACCGTGAGCGCTGGCGACGCGTCCAGGATCTCTTTGATGCGGCGTTGGCGCTCGGCGCGGAAGAACGGAGGCACTATCTGGAGGATGCCTGCGCGGGCGATCCGGACCTGCGCACCGAACTGGACACGCTGCTGGACGCGGAACGGCACACGGAAGACGACACCTTCATCACCGACGCCATCGCGGCCGTAGCGGATGAGCTGGCGTCCGGTACCACGTCGTCGTCGTGGGAAGGACGCATGGTGGGCCCGTACCGGCTGGTGGGCGAGCTGGCCCACGGCGGCATGGGCATGGTGTACCTGGCAGAGCGGGCCGACGCCTCGTACGAAGCCCAGGTGGCCATCAAGGTGGTGCGGGGCGGCGTCGCGGGGTCCGAGCTGGCGCGCCGCTTCCTGGCCGAGCGGCAGATCCTGGCCAACCTGGCCCATCCCAACATCGCGCGGCTGCTGGACGGCGGCACCACGGAGGACGGCACGCCCTACCTGGTCATGGAACGGATCCAGGGCGAGCCCATCGATGAGTACTGCGACAATCACAGGCTGGACAGGGACCAACGCCTGGACCTGTTCTGCCGGGTGTGCGACGCGGTGCACCACGCCCACCGGCACCTGGTGGTCCACCGAGACATCAAGCCGTCCAACATCCTGGTGACGGCCGATGGCGAGCCCAAACTGCTGGACTTCGGCGTGGCCACGCTGGTCGATCCGGAAGGCACCAACCTGGCCACGAACATCGGCGTGCGCCTCCTCACGCCGGCCTACGCGAGTCCCGAGCAGGTGCTCGACCAGCCCATCACGACGTCCACCGATGTCTACTCCCTCGGCGTGCTGCTCTACCGGCTGCTCACCGGGTCGCTGCCGTACGGCGCGAGCGAGCTGAAGGGCCCGCAGCTCGCCCGCGCCATCGCCGAGCGGCCGCCGGAGCCGCCGAGCCGCGTGGCGGCGAAGGCCGGTCAATCCGCCGGCCGGTTCGGCCGGGACCTGGATGCCATCGTGCTCACGGCGCTGGACAAGGACCCGGCGCGGCGCTACGCCTCCGTGGAAGCGTTCGCCGAGGACGTGCGGCGCTACCTTGGCGGCATGCCGGTGCGGGCGCGGCCCGCCACGAGACGCTACCGGCTGCGCAAATTCGTCGCGCGGCACCGCCGCGGCATGGTCGCCAGCGCGGGAGCCGTCTCCGTCGTCGTCGCCCTGACGACGTTCTACGTGGTCCGGCTGGAGCGGGAACGCGACTACGCCAACGCGGAACAACGGAAGTCCGCCGAGGTGAGCGCGTTCCTGGAAAGCCTGTTCAAGGTGTCTGACCCCAGCGAGGCGCGGGGTCAGACGGTCACGGCGCGGGAGGTGCTGGACAGCGCCGTAGCCCAGATCCCCCACCAGCTCGCCGGGCAGCCCGAGGTGCGGGCGGCCATGCTGTATACGCTGGGCGGCGTGTATGCCAACCTGGGCCTGAGGCGTGAAGCGCTGCCTTTGCTGGAACAGGGCCTCGCCCTGCGCCGCGCGGAACCGGGACGGGGCTCGCCCACCGTTGGCGATTTTTTGGCGCGCCTCGGCATCGTGAAGATGTACGTCGGCCAGTTCGACAGCGCGGCAACGCTCCTGACGGAGGCGGGCGACCGGCTGGAGGCCGAGTACCCCGACGGGGACGAAGCCGCCTCCGCCTGGATCAACCTTTCCAACACGCAACGCCGTGCGGGCCGCCTGGCAGCCGCGGACTCTGCGTTGGACCGGGCCTTCGCCGCGGCGCGGAGGGCGCCGGACGATGATTCCATCTTCGCCGTCGCCCTGGGGGCGCGCGCGGCGCTCTACCTGTCCGAGCACCGCGGCGCCGACGCGGAGCCGCTGGCGCGTGAAGCCTGGGAGCGGAGCCGTGCCCTGCTGGGCGAGGACGCGCCCCGCACAATCGTCGAGCTCAACAACCTGGGCCAGGCGCTGTACCAGGAGAGCCGTTACGCCGAGGCGGAGCCGATCATGAAGGAGGTGCTCGCGCTCCACCAGCGCGTCGATGGCCCGGAACACCCCCAGACCGCCACCGCGTGGAACAACCTGGCCGCGCTGTACCGGGCGGAAGGGCACTACGACGAGGCGGCGGCCGCTGCGCGTCACGCCGTCGCCATCTACCGGGCCGCGTACGGACCACACCACGAACGTGTGGCGGTCGCCACGGCGAACCTGGCCAGCATCGTGCTGGCCGGCGGCAAGCCGGAGGAGGCGGAACGCCTGGACCGCCAGGCCCTCCAGATCGTGGTAGGAAACCTGCCGCCGGGCCACATCGACATCGCCGTCCTGTACAACAACCTCGCCCACGTGCAGGAGGTGCAGGGCCACTGGCACGACGCCGAGGCGTCGTATCGCCACGCGCTGGACGTGATCGGCAACGGCATGGGCGTCGAGACGCTGCCAGGCTCCATCTTCCTGGCCAACCTGGGTGGGGCTCTGGCGCACGAGGGACGGTACAGGGAAGCCGAGACGCAGCTCCGCCACGCTCTGGCAATCCAGCGGAAGGTCCTGCCGGCCCAGCACGCCACTACCGCGACGACCCTGACTGCGCTGGGCGACGTGCTCGTGCACACGCACCGGGCCGCCGAGGCGGAACCACTCCTGCGCGAAGCGCTGAAGACCCGCACCGCCCTGCTCAAGCCGGACCACTGGGCCATCCAGGTCACGCGCAGCGTCCTGGGCCAGTGCCTCGCCGACCTGGGCCGGCCCGCCCAGGCCGCGCCGCTCATCGGCTCCAGCGCTGAAGCCCTGCGGAAGAAACTCGGACCGGACGACGACCGCACCCGCACGGCCCTCGAGCGCGCCGAACGGTTCTACCAGGCGCAGGGCGACAGCGCGCAGGCCCGAACGTTCCGGACGGAGCTGGCCGCGGGGCGCTGACCGGAACCGGGGCGGCCTGGCGCCGGTACAGCCTCATGGTAATTTAGGGATTCCGGCCTGCGCCGACTGTCGTTCGGCGCAAAGACCCTCCACTTCCGGCCCACCTCGGAGGCTTCCGTGCACCCAGGCCGCACCCGCCTGCTTCGAGCCACCACCGCGTTCGCACTCGCCTGCACGCTGCTGGCTCCCGCGCCGGCGGCCGCTCAGTCCATTGCGCCGCAGCCGGATGGCACGTGGCTGACCCGCTCCTGGGTGGGCGATGTGGTGTTCCTCAGCGCCACCACGCTCCTGGGAGCGCTGACGGCTGGCGTGTACCGGAAGCTGGGCCACGGGTCGTTTCAGGAAGGCTTCACCCGGGGCGCCCTCGGCGGCGCCGTCGCCTACGGGCGGCCGGCGGGTGGCGGTGGCGAGGTTCTGGGGAGCGGGCCTGCTCGGTCGTGAGGTGTCGGCGGTGGGGGCATCCGTGGTGCGAAACGCCGGTGAGGGCCGGCCGGTGTTTTCGCGGGTCACCTTTCCTCTCGGGCCCGTCGGCTTCCAGGTCCGGCGTGGCGAGGACGCCGGCGTGCGGCTCCGCTTCGACGCCAACGCCACCGTCTGGCTCCTCTCCGCCCTCGCCGACAACCGGCTGAAGCTGGACGCCGGCGCGTCCCTGTCCGCGGGCGCTCCCGTGTTCCGGGCGCCGGGGCGGCGGCCGGTGTCTGGTGGCGACGGCGTCCTTCTCGGCGCTGCCCGGGCGGGAATGATCGTGCTGGCCGGGGATGCGGCTCGGGTCACGGGCCATGACGTTCTGGCCCATGAACGGGTGCACGTGCTCCAGTACGATTTCGGCCAGGAAGTCTGGGGCGATCCGCTGGAGACGTGGCTCGGCAGGAGACTCCCGGGTGGCCGGACGGTGGTGCATTGGGTCCGTCCGAGCATCCTGTATCCGGAACTCGAACTCTCGTTTCAACGGATGCTGCACCTGTCGTGGGAAGAGCGCCCGTGGGAGATCGAAGCCGAATACCTGGCGGGCCGATGAGAAAATCTGCGATCGCAGGGGCCGTCCTCGCCGCCACGACTCTTGCCTCGGGTTGCCGTCTCGACCTCACGGAGATCGGGACCCCGTCTGGCGCAGCCCACGTCTACGTGCAGCTTCAGACGGAACGAGGCGTGCCGCCGTCGCTGATCGCGGCGTTTTCCCCGGGAATGGCGCCTGACGGTGGAGTCCGACCGGTGGGTGACGAATCTCTGCATCTGGATGGCCTGTCGATCCCGCCGGAATCGGTGGACGACCAAGGCACGCGATTCTACACGGTCCCTGCCCTCGATCCGGCTGCTCCATCGTTCCGCATTCGTGCCCCGACCTTGCTCGACGCGGAATCGCCACCTGAAGTCGTCGTTACACCGATCCGGATCGTGGCGCCGGATACGTTGAGCGCCTCCCGGCCTGGCACCTTCCAGATCCCACTCTCCGGCACCGACGTGAACGGGGCGGGCGCGATCAGAGGGTCCTGGACCATCCGCGTCCTTTCCGATACGGTCAACACACCATTACTCGTCCTGACCATCGGGACGCGGCCGGACCCGCTGCTCAGCGTCCCGACGGAGCTTCTGCCGCCGGACGTGGCGGCGGGCCGCATCTACATTGAGGGCTTGGTGCAGGACACGTTGACCAGCGTGGGTGGACTTTACCGGTTCGACATCGAGCGGAAATTCATCGCCACCATCCCCTTCCGGATCGA
Organism: uncultured Gemmatimonadaceae bacterium; assembly: GCA_964619835.1. Lineage (GTDB taxonomy): Bacteria > Gemmatimonadota > Gemmatimonadetes > Longimicrobiales > RSA9 > JARRJS01. Next base: position 80,486 of record CAZUFP010000009.1, read on the forward strand.
GAACTGACGCTCAGTCCGCGTCCGCCAGAAACGCCTGCCAGTTCAGGGGCAGCTCCTCGATGCCGGCGACCCTCTTCAGCCGGTTGGCGGACAGCGGAACCACCTTGAACTCGGCTTCCACGTCCCGGTTCAGGATGGTTTCCGTCGGAGCATCCATTCCCTAGCCTCGCTTCCAGCCGACGACTTCCACGTGGACGTTGGCGAAGAACGCGTCGGGGTGCTCCGCCCATGCCCGGACGGCGTCCTTCAGCCGCTCGATGGTGGACAGGTCCACCCAGTCGTTGGCCATGGCGTCACGCCCGAACGGCCCTTCCAGCAACGAGATGGTGATGGCTGCGTGGGAGCGGACCGACTCCGGGTCGCCCTTGGTGTCGGCGGAGACGCTCTTGACGACGTCTGCGAAGCCGGCCTGGCGCAGCACCCGCGGCAGCCGGCTGCCGATGGTCGTGTCGCTGCCGCGGCTCCGGTGCCACGCCACGAACAGCTGATCCAGCTCCCGGATGGCGTCGGTGCGGTGGCCCCACACCACCGAGTCGGTGTCCACATCCCGTGCGGCGAGGAAGCCGTCAGGCTTGAGCACACGACGGATTTCCGAAGCCGCGGTCACGGCGTCGCCCGCCAGGTGCGTGAACATGTTGTTCTCGAACGCCGCGTCGAAGACGTCGTCCTCGAAAGACAACGCCAGGGCGTCTCCTGCCTGGAAAGTCACGTTCGTGACGCCCTGCCGGCGGGCCAGGGCCCGCGCCGCCTCGATGTGGGTGGCATCGTGGTCGATGCCCGTTACATGGCCCGGGGCCACCGCGCCGGCGAGGCCCACCGTGATGGAGCCGGGCCCGCAGCCCACGTCCAGCAGCTGCATTCCGCGGCGCAGGAACGGCAGCACGAACGCCGCCTGTCGGTCGGCCGTCCGGCCGACATAATCGCTGCTCAAGCTGGGCGTCACGCCGTGGGCGCGCTTTACCATGACTCCCTCTTTTCCCTTGTCCCGGTGCGCTCGACGCCGGATGCACGTGGCGGCACAGGGCCACCACGTGCTCGGATCACGGCGCGGAACAGGGAGATCAGGACGCTATGCTGCAGGAAACATGCTGGAGGAGTCGAAGGGACGGGCGCAGCAGCGGCGCTATTTGAAGCGTTCGTCCGATCTCCGGTCCCGCACCGCCTCCTGCGTCTTCTCGAGCCAACCCACCCGCACGCCCGTTGGCCCATCGAATTCCGGCACGTACGGCTTGATGTCCAGTAGCGGTGTGCCGTCCAGGACGTCCACGTTGCGCACGTGCAACACACCGCCCTCGACTCGATCCAGTTCCACCACCGACAGGCCGATGGCGTTCGGCCGCCTGGGCGCCCGCGTCGCGAACAGCCCTCGTGGCCGCGTGTCCAGGAACGGCACGACGCGCAAGTCGAAGCCGCTGCTGCGATGCAGGTGGTAGAGCAGGATGACATGGGAGAAGCCGTCCAGGTCCTCGAGGCCCGCCTGGAATGCCTCGAACACCTCGACGGTACCCTGTACTCCGGCCGCGCCCGCCGGTTGGATCGGCATGCCTTCCAGCATGCTGAACGGCGAGTGGATGACACCGATGGGGAAGATCTCGATGTTCATTGGCTCCCGAGGCCGCGAGCGGGCGACGTGGTCCTGAAGAAGATGACGGCGTCGAAGATCCCGGGCCACCGTTCGTCCCACGTGGTGAGTCGTCGGCTCACGCGGTACAGGCGGAACATCTCGTCGATGGACCGGGTCAACCGGTGCGAGCCGAGCCATTGTCGGACGGGTGGCGAAGCCTCCGCCCGGCTCATGTCCAGGAAGACGACGGGGTGGCTCAGCCGGGCGAGGGTGTGGGCGTAGTAGGCGGGGCCGGCCGGGCCGACCTGGTGCACGCCAATGGACAGGCCGAGCGGCCGGCTCAACGTCCTGGAGCGGAAGCCGCCCTGGTCGAACTCGAAGCCGATGACGTAGTAGGCGTCGCCCCAGCGGTCCCTCAGGTATCGCCCCATGCGGGTGCCGGCGACGGCCACGTGTGCGTTGTGGGCCCACAGGAACATGCGCGTCGTGTCCGGCAGGGCCGACAGGTAGGCCGTGACGTTGTCGGCCATGCGACGGTCACGGTCCGCGCCCCACACGCTGAAGCCCATGAAGCGGATCCGGTGCGCGAGGTCGGCCTGGCGGTTGTGCTCGCGCATCCAGACGAGCATGTCCCGCACCTCTTCCGTTTCCCAGGGCCAGAGGTCGAGGCTTCGGACCGCCGAGTCGGCGGTCATCGGGCCGCCCTGCACGAACCCGTTCACCGCTTCGCCTGCCGCCTTCGACGCTTCCATGCCGAACACCGTGAACCCGTGCCGTGCGACCAGATAGCGGAAGACCCGGTCCTTCATGCGGAAGAACTCGCGCGTGCCGTGCGTCGCCTCGCCCATGGCGACGATGCGCCGGCCGGCGAGGAACGGATCGAGGGCGGCCAGGTCGGTTGGGGCGAGGTCCGGATCGGCGCCACTCAAGGGGATGGCCACGGTGTCCAGCGCCGCCAGGAGGGCCGCTGACGGTTCGCCGGAGTCGAGGCCGGGCCGGGGCAGCCAGAGAAAGCCGGCGAACGCCGCGAGCAGGACCCCCATGGAGCCGACCAGCCACCCGCGTGCCTGCTTCATGCCGGTCCTCTACCTCCCCAGGATCACCTGCACGACGATGACCACGCCCAGCAGATCCGGGCCTCGGGCCATCTGGATGAACATCTCCATGGGAAACAGCCCGAACGGTGTTTCCAGCACCGCGCTGCCGTACGACATGGGTTTGCGCGTGGCCGACCGGTACGCGGCGGCCACGACGCCGGCCACGAGAAAGATCTCGGCCGTGCCGAAGTGCTGTCCGCCGGCGGGCCAGGTGACGAGCCACCAGAGCACGGCGCCCAGGGCCGGGACCACGAGGTGGATCAGCCGCACCTGGAGGTCCTCGCCGCCCAGAGCCCGGCGCAGGCCGGCGGCCTGGGAGATCGTGCGGAGCCCGCTCGTGAGGCGCCCTGCCGCCAGGTACGCGCCGATCACTTTCGCCACGCCGGCCACCGGCGGGGCCACCACGGCCACAGCGTACTGCGCCAGCGCCAGCGCGCCCCAGACGAGCAGCGCAGAGGGACGCCGGAACTGGCGCCGCAGCTCGGCCTGGAGCAGTGCGCCCGCGCGCCCCGGGAACAGCGAGAGGAACCGGCGGCTGCGGACGCGGCCGATGCGCCGCCACCGCCGGAGCTCCAGCACGCGGGAGAGCAGGGAAAGGTCCAGCCATACCGAGGCGCTCACCGCCGCGCTGGCGACCTCGGCACCGGTGCCCAGGGCAACGCGGTCCAGCCGGGCCAGCGTCCGCACGGCGAGGACGACGGCGACGACGCCCAGGGGCACGCCGGCGGCCACCGCGGCGGGACCCAGGGATGCCGTTGGCGGCGGAAGGCGCCGGCCGCCGTAGTGCGAGGCGACCACCGCGGCTGCGGCCAGCGCGCCGGCTCCCAGAAGCAGGCCAGCCACCTGGCCCGGCCAACGACGCCGGCGCGGCGCACCCTGGGCGGCGACGGCGAAGCCAGTGGCGGCCGCACCAAAGGCGGCGCCACCGAGGCCCGCCAGCTCCAGGCCATTGCCCCGAAACCCCAGCAGTGCGACGGCGCCCGCCGCCGCCACACCCGCGACGCCGCCTGCCAGGACCAGCGCTCCGAAACGGGGCACGAGCCACCCACGCCGGTCGATGGGCGTGGAGACGCCCCAGGCCTGCTCCGCCTGTGTCGCCAGCAGAGGACCCAGCGTGCGCAGCGCCTGCCACATGAGCCCCGCGCCCGCCAGCAGCACGGCGATGCCGATCCATGCGTGTTCCGGAGAGATGGCCGCCTCCGACGGCGCCGCCAGGTGCCGGCGGACCGTCGTGAACAGCGCGCCGCCGTAGACCAGCACCAGCCACAGCAGCATGTAGAGGTCGGTGAGGGTGTCGCCGAGGGACTTGTCGTGGTGCTTGCGCCGGGCACGCCGAAGGCGCGTCCGCCATTGCCGCGCGCGAGGCGCCTGGACGGCGGCAGCCGTGCTCACCCTGCCTCCAACGCCTGAACGCGGGTCCTCATCCGTCCAGCTCGACGCGCACGTCCGCCACCGCTTCGATGAGCTCCGGGTCGTGGGACGCCATGAGCACGGCCGTGCCGGCGTCCTTCTCACGAATCAGGCGCTCGGTGAGCCATTCCCGCCCCCGCACGTCCAGCCGCTGCTCCGGCTCGTCCAGGACCATCAAGCGTCTCGGCCGCACGAAGCAGGAGGCGAGGGCGAGGCGGCGCCGCTGCCCGCTGGACAGAGTCGCCGGAAGCTGGTCCCGTGCCGGGTCGAGGCCCAGCTCCGCCACCACCTCCGCCACCGCGCCGTTGCCGCCGTACGCGAACGACAACAGCTCCAGGTGCTCGACGACGGACAGGTCCGGGAAGAAGTCCATGTCGTCGAGCGCCGCCGCCACGGCCGCCCGGATGCGCGGGTCCGTCTCGTCCATGCGCCGGCCTTCCAGACGTATCTCGCCCGCGTCCGGCCGGTCGGCGCCCACGACGCAGCGCAACAGCGTCGTCTTCCCGGAGCCGTTCGGTCCCAGCGCCACCGCCACGGCGCCGCGCGGCACGGCGAAGCTGACATCGTCCAGGACCAGGTGGGGACCGAACCGGCGGGTCAGCCCGCTGACCGTCAGCGTGTCCACAGGTCTCCTGTTCATTTCGGGTTGAAGACGCACGGTAGCGGCGAACCGTCGCACCCGGCAAGCGGGCTGCAGACATGCAGGAAGACGCACACCGCACGCGGTGCCTGCGGTGTCGCCGTCACCGACGCCGCCGGGGTCCTTGTACCCGCGGGGCGTCCCGTCTACAATTGCGCCGCTTGCCGGGGACGGCGGGAGAACCTGAACTGGGAATACGCGTGCGGCGGTTTACGTCGAAGCTGGCCACGGGCATCGGGGCCGGGGTGGGCCTCTTCCTGGTCAACAACTTCCTGCTGACCCGGGTGCTCACGAGGCTGCCGGGTGGGACTGTCCTCGCCGCGACAGACACCGCGTTCGTTGCGTTCTTCGCCTTGCGGCTGAGCCGTTTTCCCACCGTCGCCGCAATCTATGCCACCTACGGCGTCCTGGGCATCGTCGGACACCTGGGCGTCGATCCGCTGACCTACGTTCGGCATCTGCCAGTCCTGGTGGGCTCGGCGCTCGTCTATGACGGCATCATCGCGCTGGGGCGCTACAGGTGGCGAGGCCTCGTGGTCGGCCTGCTGCCGTTCGCTACACTCGTCCTCTTCACCCTGCCGCAGCCGCCGGCGCCGTCGCGCTTTCTCTCGGCACTGGCCCTCGCCGCAGGGGGATTGGGCG
>CAZUFP010000009.1:85938-88929 GCA_964619835.1 uncultured Gemmatimonadaceae bacterium
TCGTACGTGCTGTCCAGGAATTCCCGGAGCATCGCGCCGGGGTCGGCGGACGTGCGCACGGCCTCGTACGGCAGCACGAACTCCCGCAGGTCCGGGCTGTAGAAGGCCGCGTCGGGCCCGACGGCGTAGTCCGGATAGCCGGGCGGCTCCGGATACGCGTACGCGTAGAACGCCGGGTCGTCGATGGCCGGCGCGCCGTTGCCCGGCCAGAACCCCGCGCTGCTGCACTCGTGGGAGTAGGCCTCCCGGGCCACCCAGTCCGCCAGGTTCGGCATTCCGCCAGGGTGACGTGGGGCCGTGCGCCCGGAGAACAGCGTGACCGCCTGGTCGAAGCTGCCCCAGAAGAAATGCACCGGACTGGCCTTACCGAGGAATCGTCCCCGGAACTCGGCCATCACGCGTCCGGCGCTGGCCAGGATGCGCCAGAACCGCTGGACGTATTCTGGATCGTAGGCGGCGTGGGCGTCGTCCTCCAGGAACGGGATGGCCTCCACGACCTCCACGGGACGGGGCAGGATGCGTACGCCAAGTCCCAGCGCATCGAGGGCGTCCATGAGCTTGCGGTAGAACTCTGACACCGGGTACGGCGCCAGCGCGAACGCCCGCGACGCGCCGTCGCTGGCCTGGATGCGCAGCGCATGATCCAAGAAGTCGAAGTCGATCTGGAACGTCCGCGCCCCATGGGGCATGGGGGAGGTGGTGAGGCCCCGGGCGGTGAGATAAAGGGCGATGTGCCACCAGTGGTTCAGGGGCGGGGCTGTCGCGAGGCGGATCTTCCCCACCACCTGCGTCCACATGTGGAGCGTCGTGCAGCTGTCGCGCCACGCGTCCAGCGGCAGCGCGGGCCACGCGGCGCCTGCGGCGTCGTTCATGATCGCTCCGTCCGTTGAAGGGCTCACACCAGCCTCAGTATTCCGCGACGGCGTCGTCGGGATAACAGTAGAGCCAGCGCTCGCCCGGCTCCGCCGACGCGATGACCGGATGTCCCGTGGCGTGCGCGTGCTTCGTGGCGTGCCGGTTGGGCGAATTGTCGCAGCACAGGGTGGCGCCGCATTCCTGGCAGGTCCGCAGGTGGACCCAGCGCGCACCGATCTTCACGCACTCCTCGCACACGCGCTGCTGTGGCTGCTTCACGTCGGAGATGGCGCGGATGTGGGGGCAGATCTCGTCGTCGGCCATGCTTTTCCTCTCACTCGGTGGACGCTGAACGAGCCATGCGACGAAACATCACATATCGGTCCGGAAACATCCACCCGCTATAGTGTTTCCCGCCCGGCGCGAATTCAATGGTGCCGTGCGCGCACCGGGCGTCATTTCCCGCCTTTCCACTTCCTGAGGCGGGCGGCTTCGTCCTTGAGCTGGCCCCAGACGCGGCCCTCGCGGCGGCGGGCGCGGACGTCGTGGCGGAGCTCGTAGGCTTCCGCCTCCCGCTGGAGCTTGAGGTAGTGCTCGAGGCGCTCCGGATCGAGCTCGCCGCGTTCGGCGGCGGCGCGGACGGCGCAGCCGGGTTCGGCGAGGTGGCGGCAGTCGCGGAAGTGGCAGCCGGCGGCCAGCCGGGCGACGTCGTCGAAGACCGTTTCCAGGCCTTCCTCGTCGATGACTTCCAGCTCGCGCATGCCGGGGGTGTCCAGCAGCAGCCCGCCTCCCGGCAGGAGGAGCAGCTCCCGGCGCGTCGTTGTGTGCCGGCCGCGGGCATCCGGCCGGGTGGTGCCGGTGGCCTGCCGGTCCTCGCCCAGCAGCGCGTTGACCAGCGTGGACTTACCCGCGCCCGAAGCGCCCACGAGCGCCGCAGTGGAGCCTTCCGGGACCGCGGCGCGGAGCTCGTCCAGGCCCCGGGCCTGGAGGGCGCTGACGACGTGGACGGCCACACCGGGACAGCGGCCTTGTACGTCCGCGGCCGCGGCCTCCGCGTCGGGTGCGAGGTCGGCCTTGTTCAGCACGACCCGCGGCTCCGCGCCGCCGGCCCAGATCCGCGCCAGGTAGCGGTCGATGCCGTGCAGGTTGGGGCCGGCGTCCAGGCCGACCACGACGAACACGCGATCGACGTTGGCGGCGACCACCTGGGGCCGCGCCTCACGGCCGGCGGCGCCTCGTGTGAAGACGCTGCGCCGCTCGAACACGTCGCGGACCAACGCGACGCCGCCAGGCTGCGCCGGGTCGGCCACCACCCAGTCGCCGACGCCCGGCACCGCTTCGTCCGCGAGGCGTTGGCGAAGGGAACCGGCGAGCCGGGCGGCAACGGAACCACCCGCCGTCCAGAGATCGTACCGGTCCCGGTGCGCGCCGGCGATGCGCCCGGGCACGAGAGGCGGAACGGACCAGCGGGTGAGCTGGTTCAGGAAGAATGCGTCGAAACCCAGGCGTGAAAGCTCGGGGAGCATGACGTCCTCCACGTGCGCGCAAACACGCGCAAGCGGCCGCCCGCGACGTCCGGACGGAGGTCGCCCGGGTGCGTGCAGCCAGAGATCTGGATCGTCGTGCAGTCAGACGGCGACGATGTCGCCGGCGGCTGCGCGGCTATCCAAGATCCGGGAAAACGGCGTGGAGCTTCATCAACCCCCGAATTGAGGAGTGGACCCGGCAGAAATGTCGGACGGGAGAGTGGCAGGGTCAAGCGCTGCGTGGCGAGCGCCAGGCCGCCGCACCACCGCCGGCCCACCACACCGACACCTCCCGCCCGATGTGGCATCGACACCGCCACGTGAGCTACGATGTGAAACCGGATTCCCCGATGCCGACCACGGCCCGCCTCTAGGGTGGAGACAACGAGACATGACGGCGATCAACTGTATCTGCGTATTCTGTGGGTCCAGCCCGGGGTCGGATCCGGCTTACGTGGCGCACGCCCGTGAACTGGGCCGGATCCTCGCCGCCCGCGGGCTACGCCTCGTGTACGGCGGTGGAAACGTGGGCATGATGGGCGAGCTTGCGCGTGCCGTCCTTGCCGGAGGCGGGCAGCTGACCGGCGTGATCCCGCGCCACCTGATGGAT
>CAZUFP010000009.1:89029-90239 GCA_964619835.1 uncultured Gemmatimonadaceae bacterium
TTTCGCAATGCCCGAGGTCGACAAGGCGGACTGGGCCAGGAACGCCAGCCGTTCCTGACCCGAAGCTGCAACGCCCGTCCAACACCTCAGCCGCGTTGCGTCCGCAGCAGCGCCGAGGCCACCTGGCCGTGATAGTGTTCCGACTCGATGGAATCCAGCAGGCGCAGGAACTGCTGGCGCGTGTCGCCTTCTAACGGGTACTTCTGCGCGATACGGACCATGACGTCCGCCAGGTAGTGGTCGTTGTCGATCTGCTTCGCCGCGGTCAGGACGAACCCCAGCTGAGCCGGACTGAGCGTCCGCTCGTCCAGGTAATGGACCAGAACCTCGTGCATGTAGTGATCCGAATCGAGAGTGGACGCCGCCCGCAGGAAAGCCTGCTGCAACGCCGGTGACGTGAGGGAAGCCACGTCGATCTTGTCCAGGATTCCCGCCAGATAGCTGTCCGACTGGATGGAGCTGGCGGCCGCGATGACCTCGGCGACCTGGTCCGGCGTGAGCTTCGACCCGTCCAGGAGCTTGTCCAGCACCTGCGCCTTGTAGTGATCGCTGTCGATCTCCCGCGCCGCTTTCAGGTAGGCGGCGCGGACGGCGGCGTTCATGCCGTACCGGTCCGCCACGCTCATCAGCACGCCCGCCCGGTAGTGGTCCGATTTGATGGCGGTGGAGTAGTCGAGCACCGTCGCCACCTGCGCCGGGGTGAGATCCCCCTTCGTCAACACCGCGATCAGCACCTGGTGGCGGTAGTGATCGGACTCCAGCGTGCCGGCGGCCTTCAGGAAGGCATCGCGCGTCGCGTCGTTGAACTGGAATTGGCCGGCGACGGCGGTGAGCAGCGACGCGAGGTAGTGGTCCGAGTCCAGCATCCGGCCGGCCATGTCCAGCACGCGCCGGACTCCGGCATCATCCAGATGGCCGCGTTCGATGGCCACCTTCAGGTACTGCGACTGCACGTGGTCGGATTCCAGGAGACTCGCCTCCCGGAGCAGACCCTCGACGCCCTGGCGCTGCAGGATCGAGAGTGCGCGCTCCTCCGCCATGAAGCCCATCTGGCGGAACATGCCCACCAGCATGGCGGACAACCACTGCTGGCCGGCCGCATCGAACGGCTGTTCCTTGCCGTCCACCCGCCACGTGTACCGGAGCCCGTTCCCATCGGGCGCGATGTCCAGGCGGCGCGAGTCCCCCCCGTAGTTCTCCTCCATCCGCA
>CAZUFP010000010.1:0-70783 GCA_964619835.1 uncultured Gemmatimonadaceae bacterium
GCATCACGCAGAGGCGCGGAGGGCGCAGGGACAGCATCACGCAGAGGCGCGGAGGGCGCAGGGACGGCATCACGCAGAGGCGCAGAGGGCGCAGGGACGGCGGCACGCGGAGGCGCGGAGGGCGCGGGGACGGCGGCACGCGGAGGCGCGGAGGGCGCGGGGACGGCAACGTATGGGAGCGAAGAAACCTGGGGTGGTCGGGCCGGACTCCACGGCGGCGGGCGTGGACTGGTGTGGGCGGGAGATGTCCGGCGAGGCGTATGAGGGTGTGACCTTCGTCGAGCTGGACATGGCGGAGGCTACGGACGAGGGGACCGTGTTCACCGAATGCACGTTCCGGAAGGCGCGCTTCAACGCGTCCGTGCATACGGGTGCAGCGTTCGTGAACTGCACGTTCGAGGGGTGCAACTTCTTCGACGCAACGTTCACCGACTGCAAGTTCGTGGGCAGCGCGTTCGACGGCTGCAAATTCGAGTTGATGGAGGTGTCGGGCGGGAACTGGTCCTTCGTCCGGCTGGCGGGCGCGGACCTGCGCACCGCGGCGTTCCGCAACCTCACCATGCGCGAAGCGGTGCTGACCGGGGTGAAGGCCCGGGACTGTGTCCTTCGCGACGTGGATCTGTCCGGGGCGATGCTGGACCGGGCGGATCTCAGCGGCTGTGACCTGCGAGGCAGCGACCTGAGCGCCATCGACCCGGCCGCGGTGCATCTGAAAGGCGCGATCATCACGATCGATCAGACGCTGGTCATCGCGGAGGCGCTGGGGTTGGACGTGCGGGGGGAGTGACGGCGAGCCTTCCCCCACCCCTTGGAGCCCGGATTCCAGGTCGGCCCATCCTGCTATCCTCGTGCTCCCCGCGAGCGGCCATCGTTCGGCGCGAGGGTCGGGATACGCCCGGCCGCGGAACGATGGCAAGGGGGCGGTCATGAGTCGCTCGGTGAACAAGCTGATCCTGGTGGGCCACGTCGGGCGGGACCCGGACGTGCAGTCGACGGCGACGGGTGTGAAGGTGGCGCATTTCTCGCTGGCGACGACGCGGCGCATCCCCCGGGACAACGGGTTCGAGGAGCGGACCCAGTGGCACCGGCTGACGTTGTGGAACGGCCTGGCGGATCTGGCGGAGGAGTACATTCGCAAGGGCGACCGGCTGTATGTGGAAGGCCGCATGGAGTATGACAGCTATGAAAAGAACGGGGTGACCATTCCCACCGCGGAGGTCCACGTGCGCGAGCTGGTGATGCTGGGCTCGCCCAACGGGAAGCCGGCGGTGGACGTCGGCGCCGAGGAGATGGAGGAAGCGCTGGCCGACTGAGGGTCGCGTCAGAGCAGGTCGCGGAACTCCGGCTTCAGGGAGACCACCAGCTGCCAGGTCCCGCCCTGGAGGCCGCGGAACAGGTCCAGGCGGAGCACGTCCCAGAACAGAGCGACGCCGGCCCCGACGCTGGCCCGCAGGCCATCGGTCTGGGCGACGGGCCAGTCGCCGGGCGCGGGCCTGTCCAGCCGCGTCCAACCGGCGGCGGCGCCCAACCGTCCGCGTACCAGGGGTGTGCCCAGTGTGAGGGAGGCCTCGGCTCCGGCCAGGGCGAACGCGGTGCCGGCGAATCCGCGGAACGCGTAGCCGGGGAGCGTGCCGGTGCCGCCCAGCAGGAACAGGCGTTGTGGAACGGCGTCGCCTGCGAGGTAACCGGCGGACAGCCCGATGCCGGCGTTGGCGCGGTCTTCGTCGCCCCGGACACGCACGTTCAGGTCGAGCATGGGCCGCACGTATCGTTCGCCGCCGAGCGCGCCCGCGTCCAGGGTGATGGCGCCGGACCAGTCGAGACCGGGCCGGTTCCGGAGCGGCCGCTCGAGGCTCAGGCCCGCCTCCGTCAGCCATCCTTCGCGGATGGAGCGCACGGGCCTGAAGTCACGGTCGAAGGCGCCGGACACGACCCGGAGTGACGCCGCGCGGTCGTTTTCAACCGTCGCCGATGCGCCGATCCTCCACCGATCGGCGGGCTGCCATGTGGCCTGCGCACGGCCGCCGGAAGCGAAATAGGGGTCGAGCTGGTCGGTGCCACCCAGGAGGGTGGAGAGCGTGTTGAGGGCGCCCGGTGCGCCGGGCCGCTGGCCGAGGTCGTGGAGTGCGTTGGCGTAGCCGCCGATGGAGAAGGTGCGGCCGGGGGGCGCGGCCCGGAGGCCGAGGGCGGCGTGCAGGTGGCCCGTCCCGGTGGCGTAGCCCAGCATGGCGTCCGCCCGGGCCGCGTCACCGTGATAGGTTGCGCCCCCGCCTATATACAGGGCTTCCGCGCGGTCGTACCGGACGGTCGACGACACGGACGGGAAGAACGGCCGGACCTTCGGCAACCCGTTCAGGCGCTGCCGCAGGGCCATGCGCGCGACGGTCCGTTTCAGCGCCTCGAAGTCCGGAGGCTCCGCCAGGCCGTAGCGCGCCAGGCCCTGCATGAGACCGGTGCGGAACTGCGCCGTGTCGGATCGGGCCGTCGGCAGCACCACGATGCGCGGGCCGACGAAGAAGTCGATGGGGATCGAATCGTTCAGGGCGTAGTCCCGGATGTGGAACGAACCCGCAATGACGCTGGAGACCGACAGGTCGAGCTGCGGAATCTGGCGGCGGATCTCCAGGCGCTGCTCGTTCGGCAGCCAGTACCGCCCATCCCAGAGCCCATTGTCCAGGCTGATGCGGATCTCCTGGAGGCGCGGGTCGAGGTAGGACACGGGCGTGAACGTGAAGCTCAGCCGAACGATGGCGCCGGTCGCCTGGTCGAGGTACATGGAGCCGATGACGGCGGGCCGGTCGGTGCGCTTGGGGCGGAACTGGACGTCGTAGACCCGGATGGGTGCCGGCGCCGACGGCAGGCTGAGCGTGAGGGAGTCGGCGAGGCGGAACACGTACAGGCTGTCCGAATGGGGGGCCGCCGGGTGCAGCACGCCCTGCACCTCGTCCCCGCCTCCCAGCTCGATGAGGTTGCCGAAGTCGTTCTGCACCACCGTGAGGTGGTCCAGGTGGTAACGCATCTGGTTGGGCAACACACTGTCGTCCCGCCAGCCCACGATCCGCTGCTTCATGAAGTGCGGCTTGCGCCAGTAGATCTCCACCGCGACCTGATCCGCCTTCACCAGCGTGCGCTGGCCCGTTCCCTCCCGGTCCAGGTAGAAATAGACGTGCCCTTCCGCTTCCGCCCTGTACGATCTGAGGCCGGAGTCCGGGGGCATCAGGCGCGCCGCCCGTGCGCGCACCACCAGCTGCATCACCCGCTCGCTGTTCCAGCCGCGATCCTGCCCCGCCAGCGGCGCGGCCGTGGCCAGCATGAGAAGCGGAACGAGGATGCGAAAACGCATGCGACCCGATCGAATCGTCCGAGGAACCCGTTCAACGATCACGCCGACAAGATACAGCGCGCATCCAGTACAGGCTCGCCCGCGCCCCGGTTCCTGTCTCCGTGTCGTCGTGCAAAAAAGCCGGGACCCTCGCGGGCCCCGGCTCTCTGTGCGGCTGTGTGTTCTCTTCGTGGGCTCAGTTGCCGGCGGCCCAGAAGGTCAGCAGGGCTTCGCCGTCGGGGCTTTCCCGGAGCTTCTCGAACGCCCGGTTGCGGATTTGCCGGATGCGCTCGCGGGTCACGCCCAGCAGCGACCCGATCTCCTCGAGCGTGCGCTCCTCGCCGTCGTCCAGGCCGTAATACAGGTAGAGGATCTTGCGCTCGCGCTCCGTGAGGTACTTCTCGAACATGCGGTCGAGGAATTCCCGCCGAGCCTGCGACTCCACGGAGTCCTCGATGTCGTCCCCCTCGATGCCGGCGAAGCGCTCGCCGAAGGAGGCACTGTCCCGGTCGCCCCGATCGATGGGCGCGTCCAGCGACAGCTCCGAGGCGGCCACGCGGCGCAGCGCGCGCACCGTCTCGATGGGCTCTTCCATGTGCTCGGCGATTTCCTGGTCGCTCGGCGAGCGGCCCAGGAGCTGGGTCAGCGCGGTTTCCGTCCGCGACAGCTTCACCAGGTTGGAGTTCTGGTTCAGCGGGATCCGCACGGAGCGCGTCTGCTCGGCCAGCGCCTGGAGCACGGTCTGGCGGATCCACCACACGGCGTACGAGATGAATTTGACGCCCTTGTCGGGGTCGAACTTCTTCACCGCTTTCAACAGCCCTTCGTTGCCGATGCAGACCAGCTCGGCAAGACCGAGGCCCCGGCCCTGATACTTCTTCACGTAGGAAATGACGAAGCGGAGGTTCGCCGTGACCAGGCGTTCCGCCGCTTCCTTGTCTCCGCTACGTGCTGCCCGGGCCAGCCGTCGCTCCTCCTGGGGGTCCTCGATCAGCGGATACTTCTCCACGTCGAACAGGTACTGATCGAAAGAATCCAGCGCGCGGGAGTTCACGAACATGTAGGCCCTCACCTCGACACCCGGACGTTAGAAATGCAAAAAGCAGCGAACTCGCCGGTATACGAGCCTCGCTGCTATCTCCTCATTCTCACGGGAAAAAGTAGCGGTCCTGTAGTAGTAAGCCGCACTCTGACTCACCTGAGAACGAGAAGGAAATATGGTCTTAGACCTGCCAAATATAGACGAGGCTCTGGACGCTGTAAACCCCCTTGTGTGGGGCTCGCGAGGGGTCGGCCGCGGGAGAATTATCGCGAATTTTCGGCGTCGTCCTGCGCCAGGGCGCGTAGTTCGTCGAGGGTTTCCACGGCACGGCGCAGGTGGGGGATGACGATGGAGCCGCCGACGACGAGGCCGACGGAAAAAGTGTCAAAAAGCTGTGCGTCGCCGATCCCTTCCTCGACGCAGCGGGTGAGGTGGTAGGTGATGCAGTCGTCGCAGCGCAGGACGAGGGAAGCGACGAGGCCGAGCAGTTCTTTGGTGGGGGTGTCGAGCGCGCCGTCGTTGTAGGCCTGGGTGTCGAGGGCGAAGAACCGTTTGATGGAAAGGTTGTCGGCCGAGAGGATGCGCTGGTTGAGGCGCTCGCGGAACTCGCGGAACTCCTGCACGCTCATGGGCGCTCTCCCTTCAGATCGGCGAGTGCGAGGTCGGCCGCGGGGCCGTCCTTGAGCAGGAAGAGGGTGTAGCCGTCGTCGTCGGCGTCGACCTGGACGACGTCGGCCCACAGTCCGTCCTCGTGCTGGACGGCCGGGCCGCGCGGCAGGTCACAGGCGCGCGCGCCCAGGAGTGAGCGGTAGACGAAGGCGAGTCCGTCGTCGGAGATGACGAGCCAGCCGCTGCGGTAGGCGCCCACGCCTTTCAGGCCGGTGATGCCGACCCGGGCGGTCCGGGGGGGGGCGGCGCCGAGGGGCGTCGGCCCGATGAGTCCGCGCAGGTCCCGGGGCAGGTCATCGACGGGGCGCCAACCCGAAGTGCCGAGCACGCTGCGCAGGCGGGCGACGAGGGCGCGCATGCCGAGGGTGAAGGCGCGCCAGAAGCGGTGTCCCACCAGCAGGATGACCACGATCGCGCCGCCGGCGCCGGCCAGGGCGTACACCGGCCACAGGAGCGCGGCGGTGGTGAGCAGGATGGCGGCGACGTCCTCGATAACGCTGACGGAGAAGCTCAGCCTGGGCCGCGGGTCCGTGTGCAGCACGATGCGCAGGCCGGCCTTGGTGGCATGCGTGCCGAGGGCGACGATGGCGCCCAGCACCGCGCCGGCCAACTTGGTCGAGAGGCTGTAGGGCCAGAGTGCAGCCACGGCCAGCATGGCGGCGGCGGACGGGCGGATGAAGGTGTGAACGGCGTCCCAGAGGGAGTCGGCGTGGCGGACCTTGTCGACGATGGCTTCGACGATGTAGAGGGCGAGGGCGCTGGCAATGACCAGCAGGCCTCCGAGGCCGCGCAGGCCGGCGGGCATGCCGGCCACGAGGTCGAACCGGGCCAGGATGCCGAGCACGATGACGGTCGCGTACAGATTGAGTCCGCACGCGAACGACAGGCCGACGGTCTGGCCGATCAGTGCCAGGGAACCGGCGTCCATCATGGAAGCAACGCCGGGTCACAGATGGGTCTCGGGAACACGGGTCGAAGGTAGTGCGTGGCAGCGAATCGCGGCAAGCCGGGGCCGCGATAGCGCGTATGTCCGTGCGCGCGGGCGCGTTCAATCGTTCGTGTGGCGCGTTTCCGGGGCGCGGAATACGAGGCACGCGTTGATCCCGCCGAACCCGAAGGAGTTGGACAGGCAGGTCCGGGGCGTGAATGCGCGGCCGGTGCCCGGGACGTAGTCCAGGTCGCAGCCGTCGTCGGGGTCGTCCAGGTTGAGGGTGGGCGGGATCCAGCCGCGCTGCATGGCGAGGCAGCAGATGGCCGCTTCCACGGCGCCGGACGCGCCCAGCGCGTGGGCGGTGTACGGTTTGGTCCCGCTGACGGGCACCCGGTAGGCGTGCTCGCCGAGGGCGAGTCGGATGGCCGTCGTCTCGGTGGTGTCGTTGAGGGGGGTGGAGGACCCGTGGGGATTCACGTAATCGATGTCATCGGGCTGCATGGCGGCCGCTTCGAGGGCGAGCCGGATGGAGCGGGCCGCCTGGCTGCCATCGGGCCGCGGCGCGGTCATGTGGTGGGCGTCGTTGGTGGTGCCGTAGCCGCACACTTCTCCGTAGATGCGGGCGCCCCGGCGGACGGCGTGCTCCCAGTCTTCCAGCACCAGCACGCACGCCGCCTCGCCCATGACGAAGCCGTCGCGGCCCCGGTCGAAGGGCCGGCATGCGTGGGCGGGGTCGTCGTTGCGCGTGCTCATGGCCCGGATGATGGAGAACGCGCCGAACGAGAGGGGTGCCAGCGGCGCCTCCACGCCGCCGGCCACGACGACGTCGCAGCGGCCTTCGCGGATCAGCCGCCAGCCCTCGCCCACGGCGATGGTTCCCGATGCGCACGACATGGCGTTGGTGGCGTTGGGCCCGGTGAAGCCGAACTCGATGGCGATGGAGCAGGACGCAGCGCCGCCGAAGGTGGTGAGCGCGACTCTCGGGTCTACGGCCCGGATGCCGTCGCGCATGAGGTTGACCACCTGGGTCTCGGCATAGGCGACGCCGCCGAGGGCGGAGCCGATCTGCACACCCACGCGGTCGCCGTCCAGGGCGGCGGGTTCGAGGCTGGCGTCCTGGAGGGCGAGGCGCGTGGCGGCGATGGAGAACTGGGCGTAACGGTCCATGCGGCGGCTGGTGCGGCGCTCCATGTACTGTTCCGGCTCGAAGCCGTCCACTTCGGCGGCCAGCTGGGACCGCCAGAGCTGCGGGTCGAATCGGGTCGCCCGGCGGATGGGCGATCGCTCCCGGCGCAGGCCCTGCCACAGTTCGTCCACGCCGATGCCTGACGCGGTGATGGGCCCGAGGCCGGTGACGGCGACGCGGTGCGTGGGGTCGTGGCTGTTCGCTCGCGGCGTCATGTGGGGCCCTCCCTGCCTTCGATGGCCGCGGCGTCGCCCGCGTCCGGGTGTCCTTCGGGCTCGTGTTCGCGGCGCTCCGCTTCCGTGCCGACGCCGGCAAGGGTGCGCTGTGCGATGGCGCTCACGAAGTGCGGTCCGATGACGCGGCTGGCGGCGAACGTGCCTACGAGAGGCCAGGACGGGCCTGCCCATTCGTGGACGATGCGCACCCGGGTTCCGTCCTGGTGCGGCAGGAACTCCCAGCGTACGTCCATGCCGCGGGTGATGCCGTCCACGTGACGGTAGCGGACGATGGGCCCGGTATGGTCCGAAGCCATCTCCGAGACCCACCAGGTGGGGTAGCGCAACGGGCCGAAGTGTCGCCATGCGGCCATTTCGACGAGGCCGCGGCCGAAGCCGTCCTTGCGTTGGAAGCGCACTCGCCGGTAGTGGGGCAGCAGCGCCGGCCAGCGCTCCACGTCGGCGGCCACGAGGAAGCAGGTCCCGGGCCGCGCGTGTACGACGCGCTCATCGATCCGCAGCATGGTGCAGCGCCTCCCTCCGAGATGTCACGGCATGCCGAGCAGGAACCGGGCGAGCAACCCGGGGGCCAGCAGCGTGGCGGGCGGCCGTGCATCGCCAGTCACCGCGACGAGCGCGTCCGCGACCCCGGGCGAGCGGGCCAGCCGCCGCACGACGCGGTTCGCGCGCCCCGGCCGGGCCAGAGCCCATTCAATCACGTGCTGCAGCCTGCGGCCGGGGGCCACAAGCCCGTGGAACCGCCGGCTGTAGAGCTCCAGCCGGCGGGCGGATGTGTCGCCGGCACGCAGCGCCCCGCCGGCTACATCCGCGAGCAGCTCGGCGGACGCCAACGCCCGGAAGATGCCCTGGCCGGTGAACGGGTCGTAATAACCGGCCGCGTCCCCCACCAGCGCGGCGCCGTCCGCGATCACTGCGCGGGTCGGCACGTCGAACGGGCCCGATGCCAGGAAGGGGCCGTTCACGCCCGGGGCGTCCCTTTGCGGTCCCTCACGGGCCGGCCTGTCGGCCTCGAGCCGGTCCCGAAGCGCCGGCATTCGCCGCACCCAGTCCCCGACGAACGCCTCGGGCCCGGCGTTGCGCAGGGCCGACGCGTGCGGTCCGGTGACCACGAGGGTCAGGTTGACCCGGCGGCCTCCTTCATCGACGGGCGCCAGGCCCACGCAGGCGCCCCGCGCCAGGTGCATCTCGCCGAGCCATGGCGAACCCTGGGGAAAGAGGCCGGGCGCATCGATGTGCGTGGTCAGGGACACCTTGCGCAGGCGCGGCGCCCGCCGGACCAGGCCGAGCCGCCGGGCGACGACGGATCGCAGGCCATCGGCGCCCACCACGAGCCGGGCACGCAGCCGGAACGGCCGGCCGTCGGCGTCACGGCCCACGACGCCCGTGACGGCGCCATGCCCGCCGCCATCTCGCAGCAGGCCGGTGACGTGTGCGCGGAGATAGCGGGCGCCCGCCGCCTGCGCCGCCTCCCACAACGCCGCGTCCAGGCGGCTCCGTTCCAGGGCGAGGGCGGGCCCGGTTTCGTGGAAACGGCCGGTGAAATGCGCGCCACCGGGCGCGTGGATGGTCCAGCCGTGCAGGCGTGCCGGCCGGGCCGCCTCCACGGCATCCAGCAGGCCGAGCCGTTCCAGCACGCGGGTCGCCTGCGCGCTCAAGCACTCGCCGCACGGCTTGTCCCTCGGGAACGCGTGGCGATCCACCAGGACCACCCGGAAGCCCTGCTGCGCCAGAAGCCGGGCCGTGACGGAACCGGCGGGCCCCGCACCCACGACGACGGCATCCGCCGCGGCTTCGGTCCATGCAACCGGCTCCTGCGCGCTTCCTGGGGCGATCATGCCTTCCTTCCGCTGCCGGGGTCGGCCGGCTCCTCGCGCTGGTCCGCCGGATGTCGTGTGCGCCGTTCCGGCTGCCGGCGCCCGGCTCTCAGGCGGGCCGCGCCGTGAGCACGAGGCGGAACAGCGGGTGGCGTCGCACGACGACATCCCGCAGCCCCACCCGTTCCGCCAGCGACCGGAGCTCGTCGGGCCGGAACGCCCGCAACACCGACATGGGCCCGTCGTGCCGGGTGAGCGGATCGCGGCGCCAGACAGTCGCCGCCAGCAGCCGGGCCCCGAGGTAGCTCGGCCGGTTCCGGTGCAGCTCGCCCACGAAGAGCCACCTTCGCACGACGCGCGCCATCTCGGCCAGGACCCGGAGCTGGGCGTCGCCGTCGAAGTGGTGCAGCGTCATGGACAGCATAGCGATGTCGAACGCGGCATCGGCGAACGGGAGACGCAGGCCGTTCGCCGCCGCCACCTGGATGGCCGGCTCGCCTTCCGTTCGCCGAGCGGCCACGGCGGCGATCTGGGGATGCACGTCCACCGCCGTGATGGTGACCGTCCGTCCGCGACGGCGGGCCCAGCGGGCAATCGCCCGCGGCAGGTCGGCCGAGCCGGTGCCGATATCCAGGACCGCCGCACCGTCGGAGAGCCGGCCCGCCAGGGCGCGGACGAGAGCGTGCCGGCCGCCGAGCCAGCGGTTCACCGCCGCCACGTGGTCCAGGGATCGTTCCAGGGTGGGCCCGTCGTGGCGCGGCGCGTCCAGGCGCTCGGCAGCGCCTTCCAGGCGCGGCAGCGTCACCGCTCGCCCAGCGGCTCCACGTGGACCACCACCTCCCGCGCCTGGAGCTCCCGCGACACACGCTGCTCGACCGCGTCGGCGATCACGTGGGCCTCGCTCACCCCCAGCGTGGGCTCCACCGCGATGGTGAGCTCGGCGAACATCTCGCCGCGCCGCCCCCGGGAACGCACGTCGTACACGGCCTTCACGCCCGGTGTGGCCTGGGCCAGGCGCTGGATCTTCGACGGGTCCACCGCCACTTCGTCCACCAGCACGGGCACCGTCGAGCGGATGATGCGCCAGCTGGCGCGAGCGATCACGGCCGCCACCAGCAGGGTGAAGATTGCGTCGGCGCGCGGGTAGCCTGCGGTCACGAACAACAGGCCGACGATCACCGCCAGCGACGCATAGATGTCCGACTGGGTGTGGGCCGCGTCGGCGGTCAGGATGTCGCTCGACAGCTCCCGGCCCTTCTTCCGTTCGTAGTAGGACACGAAGAAGCTCACGATGGCCGAGCCGCCCATGACGGCGAACACCACCACGGTGACGTGCGGCCGTGCCTCACCCGCGATCAGGCGGTGGATGGCGCTGCTGGTCAGCTCGTAGATCGTGATGGACAGGAACATCACCACGGCGAGGCCGCCCAGCGTCTCGAACTTGGCGTGGCCGTATGGGTGGTTCTCGTCCGGCGCGCGGGCGGCCACCCGGGACAGCACCAGCCCGATGACGTTGTTCAGCGCGTCCACGGAGGAATGGGCCGACTCGGCCACCACGCTCAGGGTGCCGGTCATGAAGCCCGCGGCGGCCTTGGCGGCCACCACCGCGATGTTGGCGAGCAGCGTCAGCACCAGCACGCGCCGGATCTCTTCGTGGCGGTTGCGGCTCATGGTCTGGCTCCGCCTTCCAGGGCCTCTCCTGCGGTGCCGCCGGACTGTTGCGCCGCGGCGCCTCCAGACTTCGACACCGCCGCGCGTGCCCCGGCGATCCGGAGGCCGGCGTCCTCGATGCGGGGTCGCAGCGTTTCGACGTCCAGCGTGGTGAACACGCCGTCACGGAACAGCGTGCGCCCCTGCACCATGGTGAGCGTCACGTCCTCGCCGCGCGCGGCGTGGAACAGCGTGGTTGCCGGGTCCGCCGCCGGCAGGGTGTGCGGACCGTCCAGGCGCACCGCGCACAGGTCCGCATCCTTGCCCGGCTCGATGGAGCCGATGCGTTCGTCGAGGCCCAGAGCACGCGCACCGTCCAGCGTCGCCATGTGAAGCAGCGTCGATGCCGGCAGGGCGTCCGGCGAACGCAAGCGCGCCCGCTGCTGGATCTGCGCCACGCGGGCTTCTTCCAGCAGATCCAGCCGGTTGTTGGCCGCCACCGAGTCGGTACCGAGGCCCACGACGATGCCCGCTTCCAGCAGTTCCGCAACCGGAGCGGTGCCATGGCCGAGCCGGGCGTTGGCGACGGGACAGTGGGCCACCGGGCAGCCGTGGCGGGCAATGCGCGCCACGTCCTCGTCGTCGAGCTGAACGGCGTGGATGAGCAAGGGCCGGGCCTCGAGCACGCCCAGGCGCTCCAGCAAGGCGATGGTGGACGGCGCGCGTCGGGGCGTGGCGATGCCGCGGGCGCGCAGTGCGTCGGCGAACGGGCCGGCGCCGTCGCGCACCAGCTCCGTTTCCGCGAAGGACTCGGCCGCGTGGGTCGCCAGTGGCAAACCTTCGTCCTGGGCGAAGCGGACCGCCCGCTGGTACAGGGCGTTGGACACCGAGTAGGGCGCGTGCGGCGAGACGCCGACCCGCACCAGCGGCGTCTCGTGCTCCCGCATGGCGGCGACCCGGGCGCGCAGCCCGGCCATGGCGGCATCGGCCTGTTCGGGGGCGGGGCCGAAGACCTCCCGGAACACGACGCCGCGCATGCCCGCATCCCGCATCGCGTCCAACGCGGCGCCGGAATCCTCGGTAGCCGCCAGGGTCGTGACGCCGGTGCGCAGGGATTCGACGCACGTCCAGCGGGCGGCGGCGTCGTAATCCGCGGAGGCGAGACCAGCGTCCGCCTTGAGCCCCAGCAGGGCCGGGATCCAGCGGTGGAACGGCAGGTCCTCGAGGACGCCGCGGAACGCCGCCAGCTCGGGGTGAGCGTGGACGTTGACGAGGCCCGGCATCAGCACCGCCTCACCCAGCGCGACGGTGGGCCCATCGGACGGGAAGCGGGACGCAGGCCCTACCGCTTCGATGCGGCCGTCGTCGGACACGAGCACACCACCACCCGGGATCGGGGGCGCCGTGACCGGCAGAACCCAGCGGGCAGTGTACAGGGTGGCCATGGGGCGGAAGATGGCTCCCGACGGCTATTGCGGGAAGTGGAACAGGTCGCCCGACAACAGAGCGGACCGGGAGCGGCGGACCTGCGGATCCCCGAAGATGGAGCCCAGGCCCAGGTATTCGCCCACACTGATCATCAACCGGAGATTGTGCGCTCCGATGCCGTGGCCTACCGGCGCGGCGACGTCGATCCGGTACGTGGTCTTCCCGCCCGACGGGAAATTGAAGCGGAGGCCGGCGCCCAGCGAGCCGCGCCATCCGGAATCGACGCCGAACGGCGCGTCACCCGGCCAGACCCGCCCCAGGTCGCCGAACAGCGTGATGCCCGAGTCCATCAGGCCGGGCAGCGGCCAGCCGAGGTAGATGCGGTCTTCGATGGTGAAGACCGTGCGCAGGCCGCCGGGCAGCTCGTCGCTGTAGAGGCCGCGCACGCCCAGGTCTCCGCCCAGCGTGAGCTGGAACGGCGTCACCGGGTTCCATCCTCCGGTGAAGGCGCCACGGAAGAAGAACGTCTGGCTCGACAGGGTGTCCGGCCGCAGGTACGCCAATACCTCGCCTTCCGCCAGGATGTCCCGGAACCCGTCGGCTCCGGGTCCGCGCAGGGTGCGCCGGGCGTCGACCCGCCCGCGCGTAGCCAGCAGCAGGGGCCCGAACTGGTTCGCGCCGTAAATGGTCGCGGTGCCCACCACGTCGTCATCGCTGTTGGCCACCGGCAGCGATCGGCCGATACCCAACTGGATCTCCACGCCGTGCCCGATGTCCTCCGCGCCCCGGAAGGAGTCCAGGCCGTGCCGCTTCACCCAGAAGATGTTGCGCTGGCCCACCAGCAGCACCGCCCGCACGCTCTGCCGGGGCACCATGAGCGGTGCCACCGCAGCCACCTGCGCGCTGTCGGCCGCCGTTCGCTGGTTGTAGTTGCCGGACAGCGTCTGGCTGACACTGCCCGTGCCGCCGGGAAACGCCAGGTCCTCGAACGTGAATCCGCCTCCGAACATGGTGAGATGGCCACGGTCGCCCAGACGGCCCACGGCCGCTACGTTGAACGCCCGCTCCCGGACGGGCACCAGCACGTGGCGCCGCTCCCCGTCCACCCGACCTTCCGAGTAGCCGAAGAAACGATCCTCGTGCAGGTACGACTCCCGCATTGCGCGATGCCCGATCTCGCCGATGAACGGGTACGTGATGGACTGGCGGACCAACGTGCCGGCCCGGGTCCGGCCCAGGGCCAGCGTGCCGTCCCAGCGCGAGCGGAAGAGCTGCGGCGTGTGGTACGCGATCCCGTAGATCCGCCGTACGTCCTCCTCCCGATAGAACAGCTGGAGCTGCTGGCCGGTCCCGAGCACGTTCACTTCCTGAAGGTCGATGCCCTGGAATCGCGTATGGTTCTCGAAGTCCAGGTGCACGTTCAGTTGCGTGCTCCATTCATCCTGCGTGTCCACCACCACGTGGACGCTGCCGTCCGGCTGCGGAATCCCGAACACGTCCACCCTCGACAGGAAGGGGTAGCCCCGCAGGATCCGCTCCGTTTCCGCGAGCAGGCTCGGGTCGTAGCAGTCGCCCACGCGGAACAACAGCTCGCGCCGGATCACCCAGGCCCGCGTCTGCATGTGCAGCGCGTTGGCCGCCCGGTACGCCCAGCTGAGGCGCGGGTTCAGATCCGGATCCGTGATATCGAAGATGGAGTGCGGATCCACGAACACGTAGCTGATGCGACCGTTCGGACACGCCTCGGGGACGGACTGGGCGGTCAGCGGGACGGCACCGAGAGAAACGGCGAACAACAGCACCGACAGGCGGACGGCGAGGCGTGGGCCAGGCCGCGAAGGCCAGGCCAGGAACGGCGTGAGACGCCTGAACGAGTGGGTCGCGAACCTGTGCAAGATGCGCTAATCTTAACGTCTCGCGGCGCGCGGTGCCGCCTCCGGGAGGACCCGGTGGGGCGCGCCGCGAGCAATCACTCGGACTTTTCGATTCCTTCGGAGGAATAAACGATGCGCAACCGGAATGCGGCGGCGCTGGAATACCATGCCATGGGCCGGCCGGGCAAGATCGCCGTCGTGCCCACCAAGCCGGTCAGCACGGCGTGGGACCTTTCGCTTGCCTACACGCCGGGCGTGGCGGAGCCCTGCAGGCTGATCGCGGCCAATCCCGAGGACGCATTCAAGTACACCGCACGAGGCAATCTGGTGGCGGTGGTTTCCAACGGCACGGCGGTGCTGGGACTGGGCAACCTCGGTGCCCTCGCGGGCAAGCCCGTGATGGAGGGGAAGGGTGTGCTGTTCAAGCGGTTCGCGGACATCGACGTGTTCGACATCGAGGTGGACACGGAGGATCCGGAGCAGATCATCAAGTTCTGCGAGCTGCTGGCGCCCACGGTGGGCGGCATCAACCTGGAGGACATCAAGGCGCCGGAATGCTTCCGCATCGAGGAAGAGTTGAAGAAGAAGCTGGACATCCCGGTCTTCCACGATGACCAGCACGGCACGGCCATCATCTCCGGCGCGGCCCTGCTGAACGCTCTGGACGTGAGCGGCAAGAAGATCGACGAGGTGAAGGTGGTGTTCAGCGGCGCGGGCGCGTCGGCCATCGCGTCGGCGGAGCATTACGTGAACCTGGGCGTGCGCCGCGAGAACATCCTGATGTGCGACAGCAAGGGCGCCATCACGAAGGCGCGCGCGGCGGAGCTGAACCCGTACAAGGCGCGCTTCGCGGCGGACACGGACGCCGTCACGCTGGCGGACGCCATGAAGGGCGCCGACATCTTCGTGGGCCTGTCGGTGAAGGGCATCGTGTCGCAGGACATGGTGCGGTCCATGGCGGACCACCCGCTCATCTTCGCGCTGGCCAACCCGGATCCGGAGATCACGCCGGAAGAGGTGGCCGAGGTGCGGGATGACGTCATCATGGCGACGGGCCGCAGCGATTACCCGAACCAGGTGAACAACGTCCTGGGCTTCCCGTTCATCTTCCGTGGCGCGCTGGACGTGCGCGCGACCGCCATCAACGACGAGATGAAGCTGGCGGCCACCAAGGCGCTGGCGGATCTGGCCCGGGAGGACGTGCCGGAGGCCGTCGCGCGGGCGTATGGCGAGCAGACGTTCCGGTTCGGCCCCGAGTACCTGATTCCGAAGCCGTTCGACCACCGGGTGCTGCTGTGGGTGGCGCCGGCGGTGGCGAAGGCGGCGATGGACACGGGCGTGGCCCGGGTGGAGATCGACCTGGAAGAGTACCGCAACCGGCTGGAGGCCCGGCTGGGCCGGCGCCGCGAGGTGATGCGCGACATCATGCTGCGGGCCCGGCGGCACCCGTGCCGGATCGTGTACCCCGACGGCGAGCACGACACGATCATCCGCGCCGCCTCCGCGGTGGTGTCCGAGGGTCTGGCGCAGCCGATCCTGCTGGGGCGCAAGGAACGCATCGAGGCGCGCGCCCAGGATCTGCACGTGGACCTGGAAGGCGTGGAGATCGTGACGCCGGCATGCAAGCCGGATCACCCGTATGTAGAGCAGTTCTACGCGCTGCGGCAGCGCAAGGGGATCACGAAGGCGGAGGCTCGGGCGCGCATCAACAAGGCCATCTACTACGGGTCCATGATGGTGCGGCAGGGCGACGCCGACGGGCTGGTGGCCGGCGTGGACTCCCACTACCCGGAGACGATCCGTCCGGCGCTGGAGGTGGTAGGCACGGCACAGGGCGTGCGCCACGTGGCCGGCCTCTACATGATGATCCTGGAGAACGACCTGCTGTTCTTCGCCGACACCACGGTCAACATCGATCCGGACGCGGAAGCCCTGGCGGAGATCGCCGTGCTCAGCGCCGGGTTCGTGGAACGCCTGGCCCTGGAGCCGCGGCTGGCCATGCTGTCCTTCTCCAACTTCGGCTCCACGCGGCACCCGTACGCCGAGAAGGTGATAGACGCGGTGGAACGGGTACGCGAGATGCGGCCGGACCTCATGGTCGACGGCGAGATGCAGGCGGACACGGCCGTCGTGGCAGAGATCCTGCAGGGCAGCTACCCGTTCAGCACGCTCAAGGAACCGGCCAACGTGCTGATCTTCCCTGACCTGGGGGCGGCGAACATCGCGTACAAGCTGATGGCACGCATCGGCGGCGCGGAAGCCGTGGGCCCGATCCTGCTGGGCATGGGTCGGCCGATCCACGTGTTGCAGCGCGGCTCCGCGGCGCAGGACGTGGTGAACCTGACGGCCATCGCCGTGGAGGACGTCAAGCAGCGGGCGCGTCAGGAGGCGCCGGAACCCGTCACCGTGTAAGAGAGGGTAGACGTGGAAACAAGGACAGACGCCGCGAGAGATCTCGAAGCCCACGGACTCAAGCCCACCGGGCCGGTCCACTGGAACCTGGCTCCGGCCGAACTGATCGAACACGCCGTCTGTCTCGGCGAAGGCGCCCTTGGCGACAGGGGCGCCTTCGTCGTCCGCACGGTGCCCCATACGGGGCGTTCGCCGAAGGACAAGTTCATCGTGCGGGAGGCCTCCACGGAGGCCCACATCGGTTGGGGTGATGTGAACTGCGCGCTCTCCCCCGAACATTACCAGGCACTGCGGGAAGACCTGCTGGCGTTCATGAACCGCGAGGAGCTGTTCGTGCGGGACGTGTACGCCGGCGCCGACCCGGAGTACCAGCTGAGCGTGCGCGTCATCACGACCAGCGCGTGGCACAACGTGTTCGTGTACAACATGTTCATCGAGCCTGGCCGCGTCGCGCGGGAGCAGTTCGAGCCCGGGTTCACCGTGCTGCACGCCCCCGGCTTCACCGCGGACCCCGGCGTGCACGGCACGCGCAGCGGTGCTTTCGTCGTCCTTCATCTCGCCGAGAAGACGGTGCTCATCGGCGGCACACGTTACGCCGGCGAGGTGAAGAAAGCGGTCTTTTCGGTGCTGAACTACATGCTGCCGATGCGGGATGTGCTGTCCATGCACTGTTCCGCCAACCAGGGCGACGACGGCGATGTGGCCCTGTTCTTTGGCCTGTCCGGCACCGGCAAGACGACGCTGTCCGCCGATCCCAAGCGGCACCTGATCGGCGACGACGAGCACGGCTGGTCCCCGGCGGGGGTCTTCAACATCGAGGGTGGCAACTACGCCAAGGCCATTCATCTCACCCACGAAAGCGAGCCGCTCATCTACGATGCGAGCCGCCGCTTCGGCGCCATCCTCGAGAACGTCATGATGGATCCCACCACCCACCAGGTGGACTTCGACGACGCCTCCATCACCGAGAACACCCGCGCCAGCTACCCGCTGCGCTTCATCGACGGCGCCGTGCGCAGCTCCCGGGGCCGGCACCCGCGCAACGTCGTCCTCCTGACCGCCGACGCGTTCGGCGTGCTGCCGCCCATCTCCCGGCTGACCCCGGAACAGGCCATGTACCACTTCCTGTCCGGATACACCGCCAAGGTGGCCGGCACGGAGAAGGGCGTGAAGGAGCCGCAGGCCACCTTCAGCGCCTGCTTCGGCGAGCCGTTCCTGCCCCTGCCGCCCACGAGGTATGCCACCATGCTGGGCCAGCGTATCGCCGACCACGGTGTCCAGTGCTGGCTCGTGAACACCGGCTGGACCGGCGGGCCCTACGGCACCGGCCACCGCATCAGCCTCACCTACACCCGCGACATGGTCACCGCCGCTCTGTCCGGCGAGCTCGGCGACGTGCCCATGTGGACCGACTCCGTTTTCGGCCTGCACGTGCCCGAGAAGGTTCCCCACGTCCCCGACCGTGTGCTGCGCCCACGGGAGACCTGGGACGACGGCGAGGCCTACGATGCCCAGGCGCAGAAGCTGGCGGCCATGTTCCGGGAGAACTTCAGGAAGTACGAGAAGGACGTGGGCGCCGAGGTGAAGGCGGCGGGGCCGTAACCGCCCCGCCCATCCGCCACCCCGACGGGGAGAGCCCGCCCGGCCCTTCCACCACCCGACAGGGTGACCCCGTCCGCCCCGGTCCGGCCCCACCGGGGGGAGGGAAAGGATCGGCGTGCATGGGTGGGCCGCGTGGCGTACCTTGAAACCGGCCGTCCGCCACCCGCACCCGGCACCCGAACCCATGCGCACCACCATCCGCGATCCCATCTGGAACACCATCGTCCTGGACGACACGGCGGTCCGCATCGTCGATTCGCCCGCGTTCCAGCGGCTGCGCTACATCAAGCAGCTGGGGCTGGCACACCTGGTGTACCCGGGCGCGACGCACACGCGCTTCGACCACGCGTTGGGCGTGTACGCACTGGCCGCGCGGGCGATCCGGGCGCTCGATGAGCGGGGCGAGCTGGCGGGCCTGGATCCCGTGGAATCGCGGCTGGTGCCCCTGGCGGCCCTGCTGCACGACATCGGCCACTACCCGTTCTCGCACGCCCTGGAGGAGCTGGAAGACCGGCGCATTCCCGTGCACCACGAGTCGTTGGCCGGACGGTTCCTGGGCGATGGCGAAGTGCGTGCGGCGCTGGAGAGCGTGACGCCGGACGGGTTGGCGCGCATCGACGCCCTGATCCGGGGTGTGTCGTCGAACCCTCTCCAGGGCCTGGTGAGCGGCAGCCTGGACCTGGACAAGATCGAGTACCTGAAGCGGGACGCGCGCTTCTGCGGGGTGCCGTATGGCGAGGTGGACGTGGATCGGCTGCTGTACTCGCTCACCCTGCTGGAGGACCCGGCCACGGGGCGCCTGGAGGTTGGCGTGCGGCAGAAGGGCGTCGCCGCGCTGGAGTCGCTGCTGTTCGCCAAGTACCAGATGTACCGGAACGTTTACTGGCACCACGCGGTGCGCGCGGCCACGGTCCTCTACACCCGCGCCGTGGGCGACGCCCTGGACGCGGGGCTGATCCGGCCGGACGAGTTGGTGGGCAAGACGGACGAGGCGCTCCTCTACCTGCTGGAAACGCGGGCGGAGGCGGGCGCCGACGCGGGAGCGAGCGTGGCGGCCCGCCGCGTGGCGGCGTTCGTGGAAGCGATCCACGCGCGGCGCCTGCCCAAGCGGGCGGCGGAAGTGGTGGCGGTGGAGCTCGAGCGGGAAGCCGTGGGCGATTGGGTGGTGCAGGACTCGCCGCTCAAGCGGAGGGTCGAGGACCGGTTGGCCCGCGAGCTGGGGCTCGATCCGGGCCTGGTGTTTCTCGACTATCCGGCGAAGCCCGCCATGTTCCAGCTGGACCTGCTGGTGGAGCTGGGGGGGGGCGAGCGCGTGCGGCTGGGGCCGGCCGGGCGCTCCGGGCTCATCGGCCTTCCGGGCATCGCGGACGAGCTGTATCACACCGCGCGGGTGCTCCGGTTGTTCACGATGGGCGAACGGCGAGCGGTGGACGGCGCCGCGTTGAAGGTCCTGGTCCGGCGCCCGGCCGACAACGTGACGGCGGCGCTGGCGGGCGGTGGGGCCCTGCTGGTTTGATCACACGCAGGCCACGAAGAACGGCTCGCCGGTACAAAGCGACGAACGCGGGATCATTGTTGCGAGGTTGAACCGAATGGGAGCGCTCGCCGGTGGCCCTTCCGAGCGGGCGCTCAGGGGACGTGGGCGACCAGCACGACGGTGATGTTGTCGGGTCCGCCGGCGTCGAGGGCGGCGCGGATGAGGGCGGCGGCGCGGGCGTCGAGGGAGTCGGGGCGGCTGAGGACGAGGCGCAGGGTGGTGTCGTCCAGAACGGCGGTCAGGCCGTCACTGCAGAGGAGGAAGACGTCACCCGGGCGGGTATCGCCGTCGATGACGTCCACAAGAACGTCCTGCTCGGTGCCGAGGACGCGGGTGAGAACGCTGGCGAAAGGGTGACGGCGGGCGCCTTCTTCCGTCAGGACCCCTTTCCGCACCTGCTCGTGGACCCAGGTGTGATCGACGGTGATCTGGCGCAAATCGTCGTCGCGTAGTAAATAGGCCCGCGAATCTCCAACGTGAGCGATGCGGTAGCGGACGTCGTCGGGCGTGATGAGCACACTGGCGGTGGTGCCCATGCCTTGCCTGGCGGGGTCCTGGTGGGCGTCGGCGAGGATGGCGGCGTTGGCCGCGCGCACGGCATCGGCGGCGACGTCGAACGGGCTCTGGCCGCTGGCGGCAGACCGTTCGGTTTCCTGTTCGATGGTGGCGACGGCGATGGCGCTGGCCACTTCGCCCGCGGCGTGGCCGCCCATGCCGTCGGCGACGGCGTAGACGCCCAGATCCGGGCGGACGAGCAGGGAGTCCTCGTTCTGGGGTCGAACGCGGCCCGTGTCGGTGCGGTGCGCGGCTTGCCACGGCATCGGAGAAGGCTAAGCGACGGACCGGTCTGGTGGCAAGCGGGGGATCTGAAAGCGGCGCTTACGGGTTCCTTATGTGAGGCCGATAGACAGATGGAACCCGTTCGGGGTCCGGGGTGTTATGGGGCGGGCGAGAACCCGGGGCGTGTGCGGGGGTAGACGTTTGGGAGTCCAGGCGTTCAGGCAGAAACCTTGCATCTCAAACGGGGTGCGGGCTCAGCCCGATTGAGTTCACAGGATCGGAGCACGACGGCATAGATGGCAAGCACCGAAACGAAGATGCGGCGGCGGAAGCGCCGGCCCCAGACCACGACCACGACGACGGCCCAGTTCCGGTCGTCGTGGGGGGACCAGGGTGCGCTCGACCAGTACCTGCGGGAGGTGAGTCAGCATGAGCTGATCACGCCGGAGCAGGAGATCGAGTTGGGCCATCGTGCGCTCCGGGGCGACGAGGACGCGGTGCAGGCGCTGGTGCGCGCGAACCTGCGGTTCGTGATCAGCGTGGCAAAGAAGTACCAGAACCGCGGCGTGTCGCTCATCGACCTGATCCAGGAAGGGAACGTGGGTCTGGTGACGGCCGCGCGGAAGTTCGACCCGGACCAGGGCGTGAAGTTCATCTCGTACGCCGTATGGTGGATCCGGCAGGCGATCCTGTCGTCGCTGGCGAACCAGGGCCGTGCGGTGCGCGTGCCGTTGAACCGGGCGAGCGACCTGGCGCGGATATTCCGCGAGCGGGAGCGGCTGAAGCAGGAGCTGGGCCGGGACCCGAGCACGGAGGAGATCGCGGAGGCGGCGAAGCTGACGCCGGAGGTCACGCGGCACCTCCAGACGTTGAACGCATCGGAGATCCGGCTGGACGCGCCCATCGGGGACACGGATGACAGCCAGCTGGTGGAGCGTTTCGTGGTGGAGGAAGCCTCGGAGCCGGAGGAGGGCGTCGAGGAGCGACTGCTGGCGGAGCAGATCAACGACGCGCTGGAGGCGCTGAACCCCCGGGACGCCCGGGTGGTGCGGCTCTACTACGGCCTGGACGGCGGCAAGGAGCACACGCTGGAGGAGATCGGCAACATGCTGGGCGTGACCCGTGAGCGGGTGCGCCAGCTCCGGGACCGGGCCCTCAAGCGGCTGCGGGAAGGGGACATGGGACCGGCGCTGGAGAGCTTCGCCGCCTGACCATGGCGCCGCGCACCGCGGAGCGCGAACCAACACCCGGCCACGAACGTGGCCGGGTGTTGCGCGTCCATGGGGGGGTGTACGAGGTGGAAACGGCGCCCGGCCGTATGGTGGAAGCCTCACTGCGGGGCCGGCTCAAGCTGGAGCAGCGGACGGGCGACCGGGTGGTGGCGGGGGATGAAGTGCTGGTGCGGCGTCACGGGGACGGCTCCGTCACCATCGAAACCGTGGAACCTCGGCGGAGCGAGCTGGCGCGGCGAGCGCCCGGCGGCGGGCGGCGGGGCCGCCGCCAGAAGGCCCGGATCATCGTGGCGAACGTGGACCAGGTCATCGTCGTTTTCGCCGCGGCCGAGCCCCAGCCTCACCTGCGCATGCTCGACCGGTTCCTCGTCCTCGCCGAGGCCAACGCCCTGCACGCCGTCGTGCTGGTCAACAAGCTGGACCTGGCCGATGAAACCGCCACGCGGGCGTTGTTTCGACGCTACGAAGAGGCCGGCTACCCGGTGCTGCTGACCACCGCCGCGACGGGCCGGGGCGTGGATGCACTGGCTGCGCGCCTGCGCCACGCGACGAGCGTGCTCACGGGCCCGTCCGGTGTGGGCAAGTCCAGCCTGCTGAACGCCATCGAACCCGGATTGAACCTGCGCACGGCCGGGATCAGCGATGCCGTCGGCAAAGGCCGTCACACCACCGTGACCGCTCAGTTGATCCGCCTGCCCCACGGCGGCTACGTGGCCGACACGCCCGGCCTGCGCGAGCTGGGCCTCTGGGGCCTCTCGCCCGACGAGCTGCGGTCCTGCTTCCCCGAATTCCGCGAACCCGCTGCACGCTGCCGGTTCGGCAACGCCTGCACCCACTCCCACGAACCCGACTGCGCCGTGCGCGAGGCGGTGGAGCAGGGGGTGGTCCACTCCGAGCGGTACTCCAGCTACCTCACCATGCTGGAGTCCGAAGCCTGATCGACGATGGGCGATCGATGATCGGCGATCGTTCATGTGACGCCGCCCCACCCTTTCCCGTCTACCCCGCAGAAGCAACCGCCAGGGGCAACGCAGCTCCCAGGCGGGCGTCACACGAAACGGAGGAACGGAAACATGTTCGGTCGCACTGCGGGCTTCGCTGTGCTCGCCCTGGCCCTTCTCCCCCTGGCGGCGTGCGACTCGGGTACGGGTGCCAACATGGGCTCGTTGCAGATTCTTCTGACGGATGCGCCGGGCGACTTCATGCAGGCGGTGGTTACCATTGACCGCATCTACCTGCAACCGGACTCGTCCGAGCCGAACACGGGCAGTGGCCTGGACCGGCAGGACCTCATGACGACGCCGACGACGCAGGACCTGCTGTCGCTGGCGAACGCGACGGCGACGCTGGTGGACGGCGCGGCGGTGCCGGAAGGCGCTTACAGCCAGTTGCGGTTCGTCGTGAGTGACGCGTGTATCGAAGTGGACAACGGCGGCGGCACATCGTCGATCTATGCCACCCGCACCGACTACACCGAGTGCGGCACGCCCGATGGCATTCTCCAGACGCCCAGCTACGATCAGACGGGCATCAAGGTCCAGCTGCCGGACGGCGGGCTGGTGGTGACCGGCTCCCAGAAGATCCTGCTGGTGGACTTCGACGTGTCGCAGTCGTTCGGCCACGAGGCCGGCACGGGCACGTGGATCATGCAGCCGGTGATCCACAGCTCGGACGTTGCGCTCACGGGAGAGGTGGACGTGAACCTGAGCCTGGGCGACGGCGTGGAGCTGCCGTCCCTGAACGGCTCGGTGGTGACGTTGGGCGACTTCCAGGCGACACTGAGCGGCGAGGCCGTACCCGTCGCCTTCACGGACCCCGACGGGAACGGCGTTTTCACCGCGAAGTTCCTCTACCTGGATCCGACCGCCGGTCCCTTCGACGTGGGGATCGAAGGCCCCGACGGCCTGACCTTCACGCTCGACCCGGCCGTGCCGCAGTCGGTGTCGCTGAGCAGCGGCGGCACGTCGACCGTGGACTTCACGTTGACCGGCGCCACAGTGCAGTAGCCGGCGGAGCGGCGCTCGTGGCCGCGACCGCCGACCGTTGACCGACGACCGTCGCACCCTCGAGCGGTGCGGCGGTCGCCGGCGTTTCGGGCATCGGCCGTGGCGGTCGCCGGCGTTTCGGGCATCGGCCGTGGCGGTCGCCGGTCGTCGGTCGCGACGGCCCGCCGTCGCTTCAGAACCGCACCCGCAGCCCCAGCTCCGCCGTCCGGCCCCGGGCGGGGAAGCCGGCGATCTCCTGGTAGCGGGCATCCAGCAGGTTGTGGACGCGCAGGACGGCGGTGGCGTGCTGGCCCAGGGCGTCGAACGCGTAGTCTCCGGACAGCTCGACGGTGGTGACGGGCGCCAGCGTGATGCGGGGCGACGGGTACGTGGGTGCCGCGAAGTCGACGTCGTCGCGGGCGCCGGTGTGGCGCAGGCCGAGGCGGACAGTGAATTCGGGCGCGGCGGCCCAGCGGACCCGGGCGTCGGCGGTGACGGGTGCACGCCGCAGCAGAGGCATGCCCTGGACGAAGGTGGAGTCGGTGGCGAGGCCCTGGTCGGTGACACGGGTGCGGAGCAGAGTGACCTGGCCTTCCACGCCGACCGCGCGGCCGAGGTCCGCGTGGCCGCTCAGCTCCACGCCGCGCGCGTTGGCGCCGCCGACGTTGTAGTAGTTGGGCGCACCGGGCGTGGGCGTGGTGAACGTATACTGGACCAGGTCCGTGAAGTGCTGGTCGAAATACGTTGCGGAGATGCTCAGGCGGCCGGCCAGCAAGGTCTGTCGCAGGCCGCCTTCCCACGTGTGGGTGTGCTCGGGGCCCAGACCCGGGTTGCCGACATCGCCATAACCGCTGCCGTAGCTCTCGGCGAAGCTGGGCTCCCGGAACGCGGTCCCGAACGCGGCGCGCAGGCGGGTCGAAGCCGTGAGGGCGTAGCTGGCCCCCAGGCGGTACGTGCCGAATACGCCGAAGGCGTCGTTGTCCTCCCGGCGCACGCCGAGCTGCGCGTCCAGATGGGGGGCCGGCTTGGCCACGAGCTGGGCGTACAGGGCGCGGGTGGTGCGCTGCTCATCGACGGCGCCAGTGATGGGGCCGTACTGCGAGACGTACCGGCTGTTGCCGCTCACGGCGTCCCGCTCCAGCATGGCGCCGAAGGTGAGCACGTCACCGGCGTGCGACAGGAACAGGTTCAGGCGCCCGTCGACACTGCGCCGGCTCTGGCGTTGGTGGCCGTCGCCCGCGTACGTGCCCAGCGTGTCGGCGGCGTTGTCCTGCCGGTCCTGGAAGGTACGACGTATCTCGTTGTCGGTGGCAAGGATGCGAGCCTGGGCCCGGCCGCCGAAGTCGTGGCCGGCGTCGACGGAGAGGGCGAACATGCGCCCGTCCTGGACGGCGTTGGTGTCCACGATGTTGCCCGCGCCGTCGGTGGGGTAGTGGTACACGGCGTCGTGGTACCGCACGTTCGCGGCGATGTCGGAACGGCCCCGGGCCAGGGCCAGCCGGGCGGACACCGCGCGGTTCAGGTAGCCGTTGTTCAGGGGCAGCAGGCCGTCGCTCCGGTACCGGGAGATGCCGAAGGAGTAGCCGAGTGCCGCATCGCCGCCGGACAGGCCCGCTTCGAGGTCCAGCGTCGGGTAACTCCCGGCCGCGTCCCGGCGCGCGCCCAGGCCGGGCAGCGCGGACGCCGTCGCTTCCGGGCGGCCGTGGCCCCGGCGGGTGAAGATCTGGATGACGCCGCTCACCGCGTCCGAGCCGTACAGGACGCTGGCGGGTCCCCGCACCACCTCGATGCGCTCGACGTTGGTGAGGTCGAGGTCGGCCAGGTCGATGGCGCCGCCCGGGTCGTTCAGGGGCACGCCGTCCACCAGCACCTTCACGTAGTCGCTCTCGCCGCCTCGCAGGAACAGCGACGTCTGGGCGCCGTCGGGCCCGGCGCTGGCGATCTCGACGCCTGGCACGTCCCGCAGCGCTTCCGCCACGGAGCGCACGCCGCGGGCACGCAGGCTGTCGCCCATGAGCACCGTGACGGGCACCGGCAGCGCATCGAGGCGGAGGGGCAGGCGGGTGGCGGTGACGACGATCTCCGGCAGCTCGAACGTGTCGGGTGGCGTTCCCGCGGTGTCGGGCGTCTGCGCGGCGGCGATCGCGGGCAGAAACGTGGCGGCCAGCACGACGGCGGCCGCCGAGGCCGCGCGTCGCGCCGCGGGCGTCCGGCGCGAGCGTCGGCGGGCCGGTGTGCCGGCGACGTTCTTCCTTCTCATGTCCCTTCCCTTCCCTCGGTATCGGGAACGTCGTCCCCGGCCAGGGGCACCACCTGGGGCGCGCCCCTGTCCCGGCCGGGGCCGGCGTGTGGCTGGATGGCGACGGGCCAGCGGTAGACCCGGCGCACGTTGAATTCAGTGAGCACGTCGCCCGGCGTTCCTTCGGCGGCGGGGCGTCCCCGGTGCAGCAGGAGGAGGCGGGGTGCGTAGCGGGCCGCCAGGTTCAGGTGGTGCGTGACCAGCAGGACGGTGACGCCATCGTCGTCGGCGAGGCGGCGGAGGCGCTCGAAGATCTCCATCTCGTGGCGGATGTCGAGGGCGGCGGACGGCTCGTCCAGCACGAGCGTGTCCGGCCGCTGGGCCAGGGCGCGGGCCAGGCGCGCCCGCTGACGTTCGCCGCCGGACAGGGAGTCCACCGGCCGGTCGGCCATGTCCAGGACGTTGCACCGGGCCATGGCTTCGTCCACGGCTTCCCGGTCGGCGTGCCCGGCGCTCCGCCACGGCCCCAAGTGCGGATAGCGGCCCATGGCGACCAGCTCCCGCACGCTCAGGGGGAACGCCAGCTCCTCTACCTGGGGCACGACCCCGACGTGGCGCGCCAGCTCGCGGCGGGGCCAGTCGGCCACCGGGCGGCCGTCGTAGCCGACCCCGCCCGCGTCGGGGCGCAGCACGCCCAGCAGCAGGCGCAGCAGCGTCGACTTGCCGGAGCCGTTGGGCCCGATGACGGCGTAGAGTGCGCCGCGCGGCACGGCCAGGTCCACGCCGTCCAGCGCCGGACGCTCGGCGCCCGGGTAGCGGTACGACAGGCCGGCGGTCCGGAACACGACGTCGTCCGTCACGCTCGCCTCCGGGTGAGCAGCACGACGAACACGGGCACGCCCACCAGCGCCGTGACGACGCCCACCGGCAGCTCGACGGGCGCGGCGACGGTGCGGGCAAGCGTGTCGGCCAGGAGCAGGAACGCGCCGCCGGCCAGCACCGATGCGGGCAGCAGGAAGCGGTGCTCGCTGCCCCAGACCAGGCGCAGGGCGTGGGGCACGATGAGGCCCACGAATCCGATGACGCCGGAGAACGCCACGCTGGCCGCCACCAGCAGCGACGCCACGATGTAGGCCACGCGCTTCACCGACTCCACCCGCGTGCCCAGGTACGCCGCCGTCTCCTCGCCGATGGCGATGAGGTTGAGAGGCCGGGCGAGGGCGAGGAGCACGAGGATGGCCGGGGCCAGGTACAGGGCGAGCAGGCCGACGGACGTCCAGCTGGCGTCGGCCAGACTGCCCATCATCCAGAACACGGCGGACCGGAACGTCTGCACGTCCGCCAGCGTGAGCAGCAGCAGGATGAGGGCGTTGAAGAAGGCGCCCACGACGACGCCGGCCAGGAGCAGGACGCGGGTGTCCAGGGCGTGGCCGGCGGCGATGGCGATGCGGAAGACCAGGGCGATGGCCAGGGCCGCGCCGCCGAACGCGGCCACCGGCGTGCCCCAGCCCAGGCCGGTGGCGAGGCCCAGGACGACGGCGCCCACGGCGCCCACGGCCGCGCCGCCGGACACGCCCAGGATGTAGGGATCGGCCAGCGGGTTGCGCAGCAGGGCCTGGAACACGGCGCCGCTCAGGGCCAGGCCGCCGCCGACGAGAACGGCCAGGACGGCGCGGGGCAGCCGCAGGTCCAGGACGATGGTGCGGGCCGTCT
Organism: uncultured Gemmatimonadaceae bacterium; assembly: GCA_964619835.1. Taxonomy (GTDB): domain Bacteria; phylum Gemmatimonadota; class Gemmatimonadetes; order Longimicrobiales; family RSA9; genus JARRJS01. Next base: position 27,653 of record CAZUFP010000010.1, read on the forward strand.
CGCCGCCGCCGCCTGTGAACGCGCGAAGCACCATGGCGGGCGTGAGGTCCGCGGCGCCCACAGCGATGCTGAGCACGCCCGTGGCCAGCAGCAGGACGGCCAGCAGACCCAGGCGCATGGGCACCGGCAGCTCGGCGAGACGGCGAATCACGGGCGCCCTCCGTGCAGCAGGCCGGCCAGGTCCCGGGCGATCTCGACCATGTGGGGGCCGGGCCGGTTGTACCGGTACGCGTCCACCTGGTACAAGCGCCCGCCGCGTACGGCGCGCAGACTGCTCCAGCCCGCGGTGCGGCGCAGGTGGGCGAGCAGGTCCGGCCGCTCCGGCGCCTGGGCGATGACGACCACGTCGGGGTCCCGGCGGACGATGTCCTCCAGGCTCAGCTGGGGCCACAGCACGCCGGTGTCTTCGAGGACGTTGCGTCCGCCCGCCACGTGCAGCAGCTCATCCACGAACGTTCCCGGCCCCGCGCCCATGGGCGGGTCCAGCCCGATCAGGTAGAGCACGTCCGGCACCGGCTCGCCGGCCACCGACTCCCGCACCGAGTCCAGCCCGGTGCGGAGGGCGCGTACCAGCGAGTCGGCGGCGGCGCTCCGGCCCAGCAACACGCCCAGGTCCTTCGCCACGGACAACGCGTCTTCGATGGTCTGGCTGGGCGCCGTGTAGACGGGGATGCCCAACTCTCCCAGCCGCTCCACCAGCGAGCGGGAGCGCGTGTCCGGCCAGCCGATGACCAGGTCCGGACGACGCTGCGCGATCCATTCCAGGCTCGGCGTCAGCCCGCCGCCCACCGACGGCAGGTCCGCCAGCCGGGGATCCTGGTCGTAGTCCGTACGCGCCACGAGCCGGTCCGCGGCGCCCAGGGCCACGACCAGCTCGTTCACCGATGGAATCAGGGAGATCACCCGCTTCGCCGGCGCCGCCAGGCTCACGCGTCGGCCCGCGCCATCCACCACCGTCAGGGGAGAGTCGGCCGCACCGCTCGCAGACGTTTCTCTCTCGCACGCCCCGTGGGTGAGTGCCGTGATCAGCAGCAGAGAGATGGCAGCGATGCGCCGCAAAAAGGCCCGTCCTTCCCCTGGCCGGGGAAAGCAACGGGCTTGACCGCCAGCTGCGTTCGCGCTCCCCGACCCTTCCCGCGAAGGGTGATCATCGGGCGCGAACGGAACCCGTCTCCTGGCTTCGAGGCAGCGCCGCTCGCCTTCCCGGGATTCCTCCCAGTGGCTCATTGAGCGCGCCACACCGCCGCCCTCGGGCGACGGGCCTCTTACAGTGGCGGGGCCGCGCCGGCATTGCACCGGTCTTCCGGAGGCCCCGTTCGCGTATGTCGAGTTTGAAAGCTAGACGCGAGCGCGTCGGACGGCAACCGGGCCGGCCGCCATGCGCGCCATCTCAGGCAGCGGAGCCCCCCATGGTGGGCGCCGGGGGAAAGATTCAGGGGCGTTCAGGCGCCGAAAGGAGGTGGCAATGTGTCCGGCAACGCCTGTGGCGGGACCGACGGACTGGCCGCCGTAGGCGTCGTGTCGCGCGGCGTGGTGTCCCGCCGCGCGCCGGGCGTGCCGATGACGCCGACGCGGGGCTGGATCTGGGGCATGGCCGGCGGGGTGTCGACCGGGGGCCGGCGGATGCGCCGCGCAGGCGCAGGCTGCGCCTGCTGCGGCGTCGTTTCGGCGGTGTCGGCCGCCCCGGCCGTGTCGGGTGGCAGGGGCTGGCAGGTCTCGTCGAGGAGCAGGCGCCATCCCTCGCCGTCGCTACCGACGGCCATGAAGTGGCTGCGGTTCGTGGTGTACACGTCCAGCAGCAGGTCCGGTTGGCCGTCGTGGCTCCAATCGAGGTAGTCGATGAGGCGCGGTGCGGCCTTGCCGGTCTTCGCGTAGTCGTCGAACCGCACGAACACGGTGTCGTAGCCCACCTGCGCGTGGGGGACGGCCACGAAGAAGAGAGACTCGCCGATGTCGTCCAGGCCGGGGGCCAGCGTGTCGCCGACGAGGAACGTGGCGGCGAAGGCGGCGTCGTCGGAGCCCGCGATGGGGAACGGCGTCAGCTGGGCGAGGGCATGAGTCCAGTTCGTGGGCAGGGTGGCGTGCCGTGCATCGAGCAGGTGATTGGCCAGGATAGGCGCCACGACGCGCATGCGCCGGTCCAAGGGTGGTGGCGGGGGCACGTTGCCCCGGGGCGTGGCGGTGCGCGGCTGGATGAGAGCCAGAAACTCGCGCGCCTCGGTATTGCGGTCCAGCCGGACGTCGCCGATGCCGTGGGGCAGCGGCTGGCAGGCGTCGCGTCCGGCGAGGCCTGCGGAATCCACGGTCAGAGTGCCGGACTGTTGTCCTCGCCGGAACAGGATGTAGCGCGTACCGGCTTCGAAGTGCTGGCTGATGAACGCGGGTTCGTAGACGGCCGGATCGACGGGCTGAAGCGCCCGCAGACCGCCGTCCTGGATCTCGCCGACGGGGCGGATGACGCCACGGCGTCCCGCGTCGTCGACGCGGACGTAATAGAGCAGAGGCCCTTCCGGTAGCCGCTCGCCCGGTGCGGCGGCCGCGGTCGCGAGCTTTCCGCCCTTGGGCGCGGGCCGCACGACGGTGACCTGGATGCCGCCCCAATGGACGTTGTCGCACCCGGTAGCGAGCGTTACAATCAGGAGGGCCGCAAGCGGCGTGATTCGTCGGATTCCTGAGCTCATCAACCCCCTCAACGTGCACCGAAGTTAGAGGCCGTCATCCACGGACGCAACGGACGGATGCGGACGTTCGGGGTACCCCATCCGCCGCCGAACGTGCGGGTCGGGCGGCCGGTTCATGATAACTCTGTGAGGACGGATGGGTCTGGACAGCTCTGAATTCCGCCGGATCATGGGCCATCTGGTCACGGGAGTCACGGTCGTCACGGCGACGGACCCGGAGAATGGCCAGCCGTGCGGCCTGACGGCGAACGCGGTCACGTCGGTGTCGTTGGACCCTGCGCTTGTGCTGGCCTGTGTGGAACGTGGCGCGGACACGCATGACTGCATCGAGCGGGCGGGCGCGTTCGCCATCAACGTACTGCGTGAGCAGGACGAGCGCGTGTCCCGCCGGTTCGCCGCCTGGGAAGTGGACGCCAAGTTCCAGGGCGTGGCGTTCCATGCGGAAGTGACCGGCGCGCCGGTTCTCGATGACGCCCTGGCCTGGGTGGACTGCAAGGTGTACGCGGCGTACGACGGCGGCGACCACACCATCTACGTAGGCGCCGTGCAGTCGGGCGACGCGGGGATGGGATCGCCGCTGCTCTATTATCGGGGCGGCTACGGGCGGTTCGTGCCATGAGCGCGGCAGGCATGGGTTGGCGCCGGAGCATCGCGGCGGCGGCCGCCGGCCTGGCGGTGGGCGCGGCGGGCTCGGCCGGCGTGGCCCTGCTGCTCTACCGCGAGCAGGGCATGCTGGTGCCGGCAGGTTTCCTGACCGCGCTGGCGCTGCTGTCCATCGGGGCGGGCGTGTGGGCGGGTGGAGGGGCCACGTCGGCGGGACGCCGGGGGCTGACGGCCATCATCGGCTTCACCGCGGCGGCCGTGATCGCCTTTTTCTGGACGACGGTGACCACGCTGCAGACGACGCGCCTCGGCCCGCCGCTGGCGGTCGTCCTGCTGCTGGCGGAGCCCATGTTCGCGGGCGGCGCGCTGATCGCCAGCCTGGGCGGACGGGGCACGCCGATGTCCGCGCTGCTGGGCAGCGGCGTGGGCGTTCTGCTGGCGACGGCGGTGCTGATCCCGCACCTGCCGGCACCCAGCGTGTACATCCTGGCGGCACTGGTGGTGGCGGTGGGCATGCTGTGGGTCGGAGGAACGAGGAGCGAGGCCATGAGCGGCCAACGGGTGATCATCACGGGCGTGGGCGGGCGTGGCCAGGTGGGCTACGCCCTGGCGGAAGCGTTCCTGGCGGAAGGCGCGCGCCTCGTCGTCACGGGACACTCGGCGGAGGTGGAGGCCCACGCGCGAGAACTCGCGGCGAAGGGCGCGGTGGCGGGTGTCGTCGCGGACCTGACTCTGCCGGCGGATGCCGAACGGGTGGTGGCGGCGGCGCGGGAGCGCTTCGGCGGGGTGGACGTGCTGGTGAACGCCGTGGGCGGGTTGCGGGTGGTGCGGCCGCTGGCCGACACGTCCGTGGAGGAATGGGACGACGAGATCGACCGGAACGCCCGGACCGCGTTCGTCATGTGTGCGGCGGCGCTGCCGCTGCTGCGGGAGAGCCGCGGCGCCATCGTGAACTTCGCGTCCCCCGCCGGCCTGGATGCGGGGGCCAACGTGGGGGCGTACAGCGCGGGGAAGGCGGGCGTCATCGCGGTGACGCAGGCGCTGGCCAAGGAGGAGAAGGCGAACGGCGTGCGCGTGAACGCCGTGGCGCCCGGCATGATCGACACGGAGCAGAACCGGGGCGAGGTGGAGGATCCGGCGGCGGTGGACTGGGTGACGCGGGAGCAGATCGCCGCGCTGGTGCTGTTCCTGGCGGGCCCGGCCAGCGCGGGCGTCACTGGGGAGGTGGTGCGGGCGTTGGGCGGCGCCGCGGGCGCGGCGCCGGGACCGACGAGGGACGACCGTTGACCGTCGAGGATCGGGGGCGGTGCAGGTCCGCGTTCGTGGATCGTCGGTCATGTCGCCGGAGTCCGCCGCGCTCCCTAAGTTGACGGACGACTGAAACAGGCAACAGCGGAACCGGACAGAATGGCACAGGCGATCACACAGGTGGACTCATTCACGGCGCAACCGTTCCGGGGCAACCCGGCGGGGGTGTGCGTGCTGGAAGTGGAGCGGGACGCGGAGTGGATGCAGGCGGTGGCGAAGGAGATGAACCTGTCCGAGACGGCGTTTTTGCGGCGTCGTGAGGACGGGGATTACGACCTGCGCTGGTTCACGCCCGCGGTGGAGGTGGACCTGTGCGGCCACGCGACGCTGGCGAGCGCGCACGTCCTGTGGTCGGAGGGGCACGTGGCGGAGGACGCGCCGGCCCGGTTCCACACGTTGAGCGGTCTGCTGACCTGCCGCCGGACGGGCGACTGGATCGAGATGGATTTCCCGGCGGAGCCTGTGCTCGAGCGGCTGGCGTTGCCGGGCGAGTCGTCCCGGGCCGGCGGCATGGCTCCGCCGGCGTTGCTGGAAGGTCTCGGCATCTCGCCGCATGACGTGCGGGAAGTCTGGCGCAACCGGGTCGACCTGTTGATGGTGCTGAGGAAAGAGGCGCACGTGGGGGCGATCCGCCCCAACCATACGGTACTGGGCACCATCGACACGCGGGGCATCATCGTGACGGCGCCGTCGGATTCCCCGGACTACGATTTCGTGTCGCGTTTCTTCGGGCCGGCGTCGGGCGTACCGGAGGACCCGGTGACGGGCTCGGCGCACTGCTGCCTGGGGCCGTACTGGGGTGCCCGTCTCGGCAAGGAGGAGATGGTGGGCTACCAGGCGTCGGCCCGCGGCGGCGTGGTCAGGGTGCGGCTGGCGGGCGATCGTGTCACGCTGGCGGGCCAGGCCGTGACCGTCCTGCGCGGCAACCTGGAGGGCTGACATGCCGGACGCACTGACGCCCCTGCGGGAGATGGCGCGGCTGCACACGCGTCTCTTCCTGAACGCCCTGGCCGGCGTCGACGACGAAGCGGCGGCGCGGCGGCCGGAGGGCCGGACCAACAACATCGCGTTCGTGGCGTTGCACGTCCTGGATGCCCGCTGCTGGCTGGCGGGTTACCTGGGGGAGCCGCTCACCCATCCGTTCGACGAGGACCTGAGGGACGTCAACAGCGTGGACGACGTGGAGACGCTGCCGCCCATCGACGCGGTGCGCGACGCCTGGCGGGACGCGTCCCGTTCGTTCGAAGCGCTGCTGGACCGCCTCGACGCGGACGCGCTCGCGGGCCCTTCACCCATGCCGTTCCCCATCGATGACACGACCACGCTCGGCGCGCTCGTCTTCCTGCTGCACCACGAAGCGTTCCATGTCGGCCAGCTCGCGCTGTTGCGCCGGTACGTCGGGCTCGACGGGCTGAGCTACGAGTGAGGCCGGCCAACACCCCGTGACGGCCCGATCCCCGGCCTTTCTGTCATGATCATCGCCCACCTCGCCGACCTCCACCTCGGCTACCGCGCCTACCACAGGATGGCGCCCGGAGGGGTCAACCTGCGGGAACACGACGTGGCGGAGGCGTTCCGCGCCGCGCTGGAGCGCGTCATCGAGCTGGAGCCCGACCTGGTGCTGGTGGCGGGCGACGTGTTCCACACGGTGCGCCCCTCCAACGCAGCCATCACATACGCGTTCCGCCAGTTCCTGCGGCTGCAGCGCGCGCTGCCGGCGACACCCGTCGTGGTCATCGCGGGCAACCACGACGCGCCGCGCTCCGTGGAGAGCGGCAGCATCCTGCGGCTGCTGGGCGAGATCGAGAACGTCACGGTGGCGGACGGCGAAGTGCGCCGGCTGGAGCTGGACGCCATTGACACGTCGGTGCTTTGCGTGCCGCACCCGGCGCTGGCCGCGGGTGCGGACATCGATTTCGCGCCGTCGTCGTCCGGCACGAACGTCATGGTGCTGCACGCGACGGTGGGCGGCGCGGACGTGGAGGAGCAGTTGCGCCGGTTCGGCGAGTACGGCGGGGTGAAGGTGGACGCCGACGACCTGTTTCCGGAGCGCTGGGACTACATCGCCCTGGGGCACTACCACAACACCGCGCAGCTGACGCCCAACATGTGGTACGCCGGCGCGTTGGAGCGCTGCTCCACGAACATCTGGGAGGAGTCCACCGTCGACAAAGGCTTCCTCACGTACGACACGGAAGCCCGCGACGTCGCGTTCCACGCCGTGCCCACGCGGCGCGTCATCGACCTGCCGCGGTTGTCGGGCAAGGACGAGGACGGCGGCTGGCGGTCCGCCGAGGCGCTGGACACGGCGATCCGGGAGCGGGTCGAGGCCGTGGACGGCGGCATCGACGACCGCATCGTCCGGCTGGTCATCACGGACATCACCCGCGAGCTGTTCCGCCAGCTGGACCATCGGGCTTTGCGGCAGTTCCGCGCCCGGACCCTCCATTTCCACGTGGATGCCCGCCGGCCGGAGCTCCACCGCGTAGCCGGTGTCGACGCGGCCGGCATCCACCGGACGCTGGAGGAGGAGGTCCAGTTGTTCCTTACGCGGCGCTGGAAGCCGACCTCCGGGGACATCGAGCCGAAGCACCTCGTGGAGCTGGCCGAGAAGTACATGGAGGGGACCGAGGTGCCGTCCCTGGCGGCCGGCGAGCCGCTCGTCGAGGACGGGCCGGCCGGGAAAGGGCCGGCCGGGGATGGTTCTCCGGAGGGTGGTGCGGTATGACCGGACACCCTTCAACGGCCGAGTTCCACTTCGAGCTCGACTTCGGGCTCGAAGAGCGCGGGGCCGGCCCGCGGCATCAGCGGGAGTCCCGGGTTGCGGCCCACGCCGGGATGTTGCCTCGCGCAGCGAGCCAGGCCGGTGCCGCGCACTCCCGCCGGTCGTCGGTGGTCGGTCGCCGGTGGACGGGTGGGGGGAGGCCGCCGGGATGAGGCTGACCCGCCTGAAGCTGACCAACTTCCGGCAGCACCGGGCCACGGAGATCGTGTTCCGGGAGGGGCTGACGGGAGTGGTGGGGCCGAACGGCGCGGGCAAGAGCACGCTGCTGGAAGCCGTGGCGTGGGCCATTTACGGGGCGTCGGCGGCGCGGGGCACGAACGACACGATCCGGTTTCTGGGGGCGGAGGGTCGGGCGCCGGTGCGTGTGGAGCTGGAGTTCGCGCTGGCGGGGCACGAGTACCGGGTCGTCCGCTCGCTGACGGCGGCGGACGTCTTCCTGGACGGCGGCGAGGCTCCTGTGGCGACGAGCGTGCGGGGCGCCACGGAGTACCTGGAGCGGCGCCTGGGGATGAGCCGGACGGAGTTCTTCAACACGTACTTCACCGGTCAGAAGGAGCTGCAGTTCCTGGCGCAGATGGGGCCGGCGGAGCGTGGCCGGTTCCTGGGCCAGGTACTGGGTTTCGAGCGGTTGCGGGTGGCGCAGGAGCGGACCCGGCTGCGCCGCAACGAGCTGCGCCACGAAGTGGCGGGCCTTCGCGCCGGGTTGCCGGACCCGGCGGTGCTGCGGGAACGGCGCCAGGCGGCCGATGCGCTGGAGAAGGAAGCGCGGTCGGCGGCCGATCGGGCGGAAGCATCACTGGCCGCGAGCCGTCAGGCGGTGGAAGGGCTGGCCCCGCGGTGGGCCGAGGCGCAGGAGGCGCAGGAAAAGCGCCGGGACCTGGACCATCGGCTGGAGCTGGCGCGTCGCGAGCTGGTGGACGTGGACCGGGAGATCGCCCGCGCGGACGAAGAGTTGAAGTCCAACTCGGATGCGCAGGCGGACCTGGCTCCGCTGCGCGAAGCGCTGCAGGCCATGCCCGAGCTGGCCGCGCGGGTGACACGGCTCACGGAAAGCTCGCGGCTGGACGTGCGGCGGAAGGCGCTCTTGGAGCGCGAGCAGTCGCTGGCCGCCGGACTGAAGGAGTTACAGGAGAAGCTGGAAGCGCGAGACCAGGCCCCGGATCTGGCCGACCGGTTCCGGCGCGAGATCGATGCGTTGCGCGTCGAGCTGGAAGGGGTGGCGCAGGAAGCGACGGAGCAGCGCGATGCCTGGCAGCAGAGCCGCCAGGAAGTGGAAACCCGACTGCAGACGTACCGGGATCGCACGGCGGAGCTCCAGCAGCAGCTGGACCAGTTGCGGGACGAGGGCCCGGAGGGAACGTGTCCCACGTGCAAGCGGCCCCTCTACGACCATTACGATCAGGTCATGCGCCAGCTCGAGGACGAGTGGGAGACGCTCATCCAGGACGGCAAGTGGCTGACGCAGCGGCAGAAACAGCTCGCCGGACCGCCCGAGGCCCTGACGAAGATGGAGTCGCGCCGGGAGGAGTTGACGGCCCTCATGGACCGGAAGCGCGACAAGCTCCAACGCTGCGAAGTCGCCATCGACGAGCGCGCCGTCCTGGCCGTCGACGCCCAACAGCGCACGGCGGAGCTGGAGCGGCTGCGCGCTGAACTGGCCGGCCTGCCCGCCGGCTACGACCCGGTGGCCCATCGGCAGGCGGAGCAGCGACTGGCGGAGCTGCGGGAGTTCGAGAAGCGGGCGGCGAAGCTGGAGGAGCAGCTGTCACGCCGCGAACGCGTGGAGAAACAGCGGACGGAAGCCCTCGAGCGCAAGGCGGGCGTGACGGAGACGGGCACCCGGCTGCGTACCGAGCGGGACGCCCTCGGTTTCAGCCAGGAGGCATTCGACGCGTTGCGCATCGAGCATGAGCGGGCCGCGGAGGTGCTGCGCAGGACCGAGCTGGAAGCGACGGAGAAGCGCGAGCGTCTCGATGGCGCCGTGCGCGCCGTCCAGCTGGCCCGGGACGCGGAAGTCGAGTATCGGGAGAAGGCGAAGGCGGCCGCCGCCCTCGAGCTGGAACAGCGGCATCACACCGAGCTGGACAACGCGCTGACCGAGCTGCGCGGCGACCTGAACGCCCGCGTGCGACCCGAGCTGGGACAGCTGGCCAGCACGTTCCTCACGGAGATCACCGACGGCCGCTACAACGCCCTGGAGATCGACGACAACTACAACGTGCTGGTGCTGGACGATGGCGAAGAGAAGCCGGTGATCAGCGGCGGCGAGGAAGACGTGGCGAACCTCGTGCTGCGGCTGGCCATCAGCCAGATGATCGCCGAACGGGCGGGGCACGTTCTGAACGCTCTCATCATGGACGAGGTCTTCGGGTCCCTGGACGTCGACCGCCGGGACAACGTGGTGCAGCTCCTGCACCGCCTCACCGACCGCTTCGAGCAGGTCATCCTCATCACCCACATCGAGACCATCGTCGACGGCCTCGACCACGTCGTGCGGGTGTCCTTCGACGACGAGTCCGGCGCCAGCACGGTGCGGGAAGAGGTGACGCGGGTGGCCGTGCCGGCGTCGTGATCCTGCGCGGCGCGGGTTAGACGAAGGACCGGCGAGAGGCGGCTCGCACGAAGGCACGAAGGAACCGTTCTTTTGTGAAGGACGCGGGGGAAGGGGGCACGCCCCCGCCCCCGCCTGCTTCACTACTTGCGACTCAGCTGGATCCAGCTCTCGGTGCGGTCGGCGAACTGCTGGGCCAGGGCGGAGTCGCCCTTCAGGGACGCGGCCATGGCCAGGGCGTAGTAGGTGTAGCCGTAATAGGCCGGGATGTTGGCCGTGGACACGTCCACCCACTTGGTCCACTGGTTCGGGATGCCCGGGCTCTGGTGCTCGAACACGGAGTCCATGAGCACCTTGGTGCGCGAGTAGTCCAGGAACCGGCCGGTCAGGCCGCCGTAGCGGGATGGCAGGGCAACGATGTTCGTGTCCGTCTGGGCCGGGACCGGCCCATCGTTGAGCTTGAAGGCCACGCCCTGCCGGATGAGGTCGTCATCGAGTCCGAAGCGTGAGTAGGCCTGCGTCGTCGTGGCGTAGTAGACGGGCCGGTCCCCCATGGCCGTCCGCAGGATGTTCACCATGAACACGTCCGACGGCAGCAGGATACGGTTGCCGGGGATCGTGACCGCGAGGGAGTCGGCCTTGAACTCGAACGGTTTCTGCAAAGCGAACTGGTACGGGTTCGTCATGTAGATCAGCGGGATCGAATCGATCTGCTGATCCGTCATGGACAGGATCGAGCGCGTCGGCTTCTTGATGCCGAGCCCGAGGTGCTCGTAGAACTCGGCGTCCTTCTCCGGCTGGTACGGCCGCTGGCAGATGATCAGGTCCGCGTGTTCCAGCGGATTGACGCCGGCGGGACACGGCGCGGACAGCTGCTTGAGCTGCTTCACGTACCACGACGTGTTCAGGTAGCTCATGACGATGACGGTCACGTCCCGGCGGATGCCTTCCACCTCCTGGAGGTACCACAGGGGGAACGTGTCGTTGTCGCCGTTGGTGAACAGCACGCTGTACGGCTCGACGCTCATGAGCAGGTTGTACGCCCAGTCGCGGGCCGTGTAGTCCTTGGCGCGGGACGCCCAGGTCCAGTTGAGCACCATCGGCAGGAGGGCGATGGCGAGGAGCGGGGCGGCGACGATCTGCCGGGAGCGCAGGGTCCGGAACCGGCCGGTCAGCTCCTCCGCGAGGCGCATCCAGAGCACGGTGAGACCCAGCCCAGCCCAGAGGCCCCACACCGAGAAGCCGACGATGAAGAAGTAGTCGCGCTCGCGGACCTCGTGCATCTCCATGTTGTTGGGGTGGTACGGCGTCGTGAACCCGTACTTGAAGTTCAGGTAGCCGACCAGCCCGAGCGACAGCGTCGCGAACAGCACGGCCACGTAGTAGAAGCTGATGCGGTCGCGCTTGAAGTGCGTGAAGGCGCCGTACCCGCCGAGCAGGGCGAACGCCATGGTGAACAGGGGCCGCGGCGAGCCGAAGAAGTTGGTCCGGCCGGCCACCGAGCGGGCCCATTGCCAGTCGAAGTACTGGACGTAGTTGACGATCTGCGCCCAGATCATGGACGCGGTGCGCGGCAGCGACGGGTCGGTCGGGTCGGAGAAGATGGACGGCTTGTCGTACTGCTGGCGGGTCAGCGACTCCCACAGCGCATGCAGCGTACTGGGATTGGCCTCGTTGATCACCGGCCCCAGCGACGCGCGCAGCGGCAGGAAGACGTGGATGGACAAGCCGACAATGCCCACCGCGGCACCCGCGGCGTACAACCGCCAGTTCGTCAGCGTGCGCGGGTTGACCAGCAGGATGAACACGAAGAAGGCCGGCGCGGCCAGGAACGCCATGAGGTGGTTGCCCACCGACAGGGCCAGCACGAAGATCGCCAGCAGCAGCAGGTTGTCGTCTTTGCCCTGCCCCAGGTTGTCCCGCCAGTGGAAGGCCAACCAGCTGAGCAACGCGATGGTGAACAGCGAGACCGTGTAGACCTTCTCGTTCACCACCGACTGGTTCCACACGGTGAACGCGGTGGCGCTGATGAGCACGGCCATGGACGCGCCCACGAGGCGGTACGACCGCCGCTCCGTGAAGAACGCCAGGATGCGGTCCACGAGGAGGAACCAGAACCCGTGGGCCAGGGCGCTCATGGTGGCGCTGAACAGGTTGATGCGCACGGCCGTGGACAGGCCGAACAGCGACAGGAGCACGTCCCACGCCCGCGCCAGGACCACGAAGGTCGGGTTCCCCGGCGGATGGGGGATGCCCATGATGTGGGCCGTGGCGATGTATTCGCTGGTGTCCCAGAAGGCCGTCGAGGGCGAGAGCGTGATGGCGTAGAGCAGCCACACGGCCAGCGCGGCGATGGCGGCGGCGATGTATGGGGGCCGGTACGCGCCCGCGTCGGCGGACGGCGGGGACGTTTCGGAGACGGCCGTAGCCTGGTTCATTCGGGTTCCATGCCGAGAGAATAGGAACGAGCGCTGAAAGCTAAACGCTCGTCCGCGTCTCGCTCAAGTGCGGAGTCCATCCTCCTCTAGAACAAGCCGAGGCGGAGCCCCGCCATGATGAACACGTCGTGCTGGAACTTCGAGCCGCCGCCGTCGAACGCGTAGTTGTTCATGTAGTCGTTCGCTTCCACCACGAGCGGGCCGATGTCCAGGCCGACGCCCAGGTGGTACGCCATGTCGCTCCGGTTCGTGAAGCTCCGCTGGAACAGGTCGGACGGATCGCTGAGAGAGTAGTTGTACCGTTTTACGCCCAGACCCGCCATGACGTACGGCTGGATCAGGATGAGCTTCGGCAGCGGCCGGAAGACCAGGTCGCCGAAGATCGTCATCATGGTCTGGTCCACCGTTCCGGTCGTGATGCCCGTGGCCGGCGACACCGTCTTCTTGGTGGTCGCGTCCACGTTGGCCCGCAGGCTGAACGGCAGGCCCGGCAGGCCCAACTCCGCGGCGACGCCCCACGCGAAGGCGCCGCTCATGTTCTTGATGGCCTCGGCGGACGGGGTGGTGGGAAGGTCGGCCAGGGGCATCTCGGCCCCGATCTTCGGCACGATATCCAGGCTGATGCCCGGCACCTGGGCCGCCAGGCCCGTCACGCCCAGCGTGAACAGGGTCGCAAGCGCCAGCACCATCTTCGAAACGCGCATATCGCCTCCCGACGCGAAGTGAGTCATGGGAATGCGGGCACGGCCAGAATCGTGCCCGCCGCTTCAGGCCTGCTGCACCAGCAGGCTGGCCGATTCGAGGGTCTCCGCCACCCACCCGGGCGGCAGCCAGAGCGTCGCGCTGTACTCCGTCACCACGGCCGGTCCTTCCAGCCGGTGGCCGGCCCGGAGGGATGCGCGGGGGACGACGGTGGCGGGCAGGCGCCGGCCCTGGAACACGACAGCCCTGACCTCGCCCCGCGGCGTCTCCGTCGACGCCGCCGGCAGAGCCCGCTCCGGCCGCGGCGGCGCCGGCGCCGTCGCCTGCACGCGCAACGTCACCACCTCCACGACGGCATCCCGCCGGGCGTAGCCGTAGCGGCTCTCGTGGAGCCGGTGAAACGTATCTCGCCACCCGTCCGCCGGCACGCGCAGCTCGTAGCTCTGCCCGTGATAACGCGCATCCACGGCACGGTTGAGCGTCAGCGTGTCCGCCGCGAAGCCTTCCTCCGTCATGGCCTCCGCCGCCTGCGTTTCCAGCTCGGAGAACGCGGCCTCCAACCGATCCGAGGTCGCGTCGGCGTCCGCCAGCATGACGGACCGGGACACATCCTTCCGCACCGGCGACACCAGCATGCCGAACGCCGAGAGCAGGCCGGGGTCCGGCGGCACGAGCAGTCGCGGAATGCCCAGACGGGCCGCCAGTCCCGCGGCGTGTAGCGCCGCGGCGCCGCCGAACGGGACCAACGTGAACCCCACCGGGTCATGGCCTCGCTCCACGCTGATGACCCGCAACGCGCCCTCCATAGCCGTGTCCGCCACCGCCAGCACGCCCTCGGCTGCTTCGTCCGGCGCGGCGCCGATCCGGTCCGCCAGGGCCCGGAGCGGCGCTTCGATGGACGCCCGGTCCAGCGGCTCCGCCCCACCCAGGAACGCGTCCGCCGGCAGCCGGCCCAGCCAGACGTGGGCGTCCGTGACCGTCACCTGCGTGCCGCCCCGGCCGTACGAGATGGGGCCCGGGTCGGCACCCGCGCTGCGCGGGCCCACCCGCAAGGCGCCGCCCGCGTCCACCCAGGCCAGCGATCCGCCCCCGGCGCCCACCGTGTGGATGTCGATCACGGGCACTGCGACGGGCAGCCCGGCGATGGAGAACTCCCGGGTCGCCAGCGGACTGCCGGGACACAATGACACATCCGTTGACGTCCCGCCCATGTCGAACGTCACGATGTCCTCGATCCCGGCCGCCCGGGCCACCTCCAGTGCGCCCACCACCCCGCCCGCCGGCCCCGACAGCACCGTCTGCACTGCCTCCCGCCGCGCCAGCGACACCGGCAGCGCGCCGCCCGCCGAGCCCATGATGCGCACACGACGGGCGCCCGCTTCCGATTCCAGGCGGCCCAGGTAGCGGTCCATGAGCGGCGTCACGTACGCGTTCACCACCGTCGTCGCCATGCGCTCGTACTCCCGGTACTCCGGCAGCAGCTCCGCCGACACCGACACCGGCACGCCCAGTCTCGCCAGCGCATCCGCCACCGCACGCTCGTGCGCCGGGTTCGCGTAGCTGTGCAGCAGGCAGATGGCCACCGCCTCCACCGCGCCCAGGCGCCCCGCCAGCGACGCCAACTCCGAAGCGTCCAGCGGCGCCTCTTCCGAGCCGTCCGGGCCCAGCCGCCCTGCCACCCCGTGCCGGTCGCCCGGCGCCACCAGCGGAGGCGGACGGTGCCCCACCAGCGCGTACAGCTGCGGCCGCGTCTGCCGCCCGATCTCGATGATGTCCTCGAAGCCCGCGTTCGTCACCAGCCCCACCCGCGCACCCCGCCGCTCCAGCAACGCGTTCGTCGCTACCGTGCTGCCGTGGACCAGGGTGAAGCCGCCGGCGCCCATCAGCCCGCCGATCGCCCCGTCTCCCTGGTGGGGTGGAGCCGCGGCGGCCGGGGTCTCCCCGTCTCCCCGTCGGGGGGGTGGTGAGGCGGTGGGGTCCGGGGTGGCAAGGATGCGGCGGATCCCCTCCAGCACGGCTTGCGCCGGATCGGCCGGCGTGGACGGAATCTTGACCACGCGAAGGGTGGGGCCGGCGCTCGCGATCACGTCCGTGAACGTGCCGCCCGTGTCCACCGCTATGATTGACACCCGTTCCGTTGAATCCGACATTCGCCGCCTATGCTCCGTCCCGATTTCGATTCGTTCGTGCGCCTGGCCGCCCAGGCGCCGTTGGTGGCCGTCAGCCGCGACTTCCTGTTCGACGCCGACACCGCAGTGACGGCGTACGCCAAACTTGCCACTCCGCCCTTCGGATTCCTGCTGGAATCCCTCGTGGGCGGCGAGCAATGGGCCCGTTACACGTTCCTGGGCGCGCCGCGGCAGGCGTGGCGCCTTCAGGACGGCCGCGTGTCACGCTGGACGGCCGGCACCGGTTGGAGCGAAGGTGAGCCCGTGGACGACCCCCTGGGCGCCCTGGACCGCCTCGTGAGCGAGCGGCCCGTGGCCGCGCCCGATGGACTGCCGCGCTTCATCGGCGGAGCCGTGGGCTACCTGGGCTACGACGTCGTGCGGCTCATCGAGCGCCTGCCGGAGCCGCCGCCGGACACGCTGGGCCTGCCCGACGCGCTGTTCATGCTCACCGACACGGTGCTGGCCATCGACAACGTGTACGGCCGCGCCCACGCCATCGCCACCGTCGATGTGGCCGGCGCCGGAGACGAGGCCGAGCTCCGGCGGCGCTACGACGAAGCCGTCGCCCGCCTGGACGATGTCGTGCGACGCTTCGCCGACGGACCCGCCACGCCGCCCCTCGACTTCGAAGAGGCGCCCGGCGAAACGGCGTTCGACAGCAATACCACCCGCGACAGGTTCGAGGACAACGTCCGCAGAATCAAGGAGTACATCGCCGCCGGCGACGCCTTCCAGGTGGTCCTCAGCCAGCGGCTGTCCGTGCCCCTCGACGCCCGGCCGTTCGACGTGTACCGGGCACTCCGCTCCCTCAACCCGTCCCCGTACCTCTACTTCCTCGAGCTCGATGGGCTCTCCGTCATCGGCTCCTCCCCCGAAGTGCTCGTGCGCGTCGAGGACCGCAACGTCACCGTCCGACCCATCGCCGGCACCCGGCCCCGCAGCACCGGCCACGCCGACGACGAAGCACTCATCCAGGACCTGCTCGCCGACGAGAAGGAGCGCGCCGAACACCTCATGCTCGTGGACCTCGGCCGCAACGACGTCGGCCGCGTCGCCGAGTACGGGTCCGTCCAGGTCAGCGAGCTCATGGGCATCGAGCGCTACAGCCACGTCCTCCACATCGTCAGCCAGGTCGACGGCCGGCTCCGCGACGGGCTCTCCGCCATGGACGCCTTCCGCGCCGCCTTCCCCGCCGGAACCGTCAGCGGCGCCCCCAAGATACGCGCCATGGAGATCATCGACGAGTTGGAGCCCACACGACGCGGGCCCTACGCCGGTGCCGTCGGCTATATCGGCTACGGTGGCCACACCCTCGACACCGCCATCGCCATCCGCACCATCCTCGCCCACCACGGACACGCATACGTCCAGGCCGGCGCCGGCATCGTCGCCGACTCCGATCCCGCCCGCGAGTACGACGAAACCCTCGCCAAGGCACGTGCCTTGCTCAGGGTCCTCGGCCTGACCGCCCGGTAACCTTTCCGCTCCGGCCGCGCCGCCGGAAGCCGGACTCCCGTCCGGCTCGGCGTCCAGTTGCGCCCCTCCGAATTCATCGTGTGTCACCCTCCAGCTCAAATACATATGTTTATGCGGCACGCATCTTGCCCTTTCTGCCAACCTAGGTTTCGGGCATTGAAATCCGATGGAAAGGAGGATATATCCTGCCACGCCTTGTCCGAAGGCAAGGGAAGGCGCGTATTCGAGTCATGCATCGACAGACGTGCGATGTGGAGACGCGTCTTCGTGATTTTCCGGTAATTCCAAACATCTGTTGGCGGCAATCACACTCGAGCTGCCAGCCAGGAGGAGAATCATGAGAAGGACCTTCAGCGTAGCCGTGGCTGCGTTGCTGCTGGGGCCGGGAACGGCGCTGGCGCAGAGCGCGCAGAACGGCACCATAGTCGGGCGGGTCACCGACGCGCAGGGCCAGCCGTTGGCGGCGGCGCAGATCTCGGTGGTCGGCACGAACCGAGGCAATCTGACGAATGAGGATGGACGCTTCCTGATCCCGGGGATTCCGGCGGGGGAGTATGAGGTCCAGGCGACGTTGATCGGCTACACGCAGGGCACCCAGCACGTGACGGTGTCCGCGGGGCAGACGGCGACGGCGAACTTCTCGTTGAGTCAGACGGCGATCCAGCTGAGTGCGGTGGTGGTGACGGCCACCGGTCAGCAGCAGACGAAGCGGGAGATGGGCAATTCAGTGGGCGTCATCGACACGAAGGACGTGAACCTGGCGCCGGTGAACAATTTCTCGGACCTGGTCCAGGGCCGGAGCGCGGGCGTGCAGGTGACGACCAGCAGTGGTGAAGCGGGTGGCGGAGCACGTATCCGCATCCGCGGCTCGAACAGCGTGACGCTGTCGAACTCGCCGCTGATCGTGATCGACGGTGTTCGCGTGGATGACAACCCGCAGGGTTACGGCCTGTTCACGGGCGGGCAGCAGACGTCGCGTCTGAACGATCTCAACCCGCAGGACATCCAGAGCATCCAGATCCTGAAGGGTCCGGCGGCGTCGGCGCTGTACGGAACGGCGGCGGCGAACGGCGTGATCCAGATCACGACGAAGCATGGCGAGGCGGGGAAGACGGAGTGGCGTGGCTGGTGGGAGAGCGGGCAGATCAACAACACGCTGAACGCTCCGGACAATTACTACGCGGTGGACGCCAACGGGAACATGTGTGACCTGCTGGCGCGGGCGGCGGGCTGCACGATTGCCCAGACCTACACCTACAACCCGTTGAAGGCGTCCGGCTACTACCGCAGGGGCTATCACCAGCTGTACGGGGTGAGCGCGTCGGGTGGCACGTCGCAGGTGACGTACTACGTGTCGGGCGAGCGCACGAACGAGACGGGCGTGACGCCGGACAACGGGCTGAATCGGACGAACCTGCGGGCGAACCTGAACGCCGCGCCGAGCGATCAGGTCACGTTGTCGGCGAAGGTTGGTTGGGTGCAGGACCACGTGCAGCTGCCGCAGGCGGACAACAGTGCGCTGGGTGCGCTGTTGAACGGGCTGCGGGGCTCGCCGTTGCCGTCGAACGTGCAGAACAACGGGGGGTTCCAGACGTGGACGCCTTCCGAGTCGGAAGCGTGGAAGCAGTACCAGGACGTGTCCCACTGGACGGCCAGCGGCACGGCGAAATGGGATCCGCTGTCGTGGCTGAGCCTGAACGGCACGGCGGGGCTCGATGATGTGAGCCGTCTGGACAACGACGTGCTGCCGCCGAACTCGATCCGGTACCTGGGCCCGCCCTTCTCCATCGGGCTGCGGGAGACGGACAACTTCGGCATCAAGACGTACACGGCGAACGGGAACGTATCGGCGCAGTATGCGCCGATGAACACGCTGCAGACCACCACGTCGGCGGGTGTGCAGTACAACAAGGACCACAGCCATGAGATCTTCGCGTCGGGCAACGGTCTGACGCCTGGTACGAGCTCTCTGGCGGGCGCGAGCTCCGGTTTCGACGCCAGTGAGGCCACGGTGGAGAACGTGACGCTGGGCACGTACGTGCAGGAGCAGCTGGCCTGGCGCAACAACGTGTTCCTGAACGCTGCGGTGCGCGGTGACAAGAACAGCGCGTTCGGCGTGGACATCGGCTGGGTGTGGTACCCGTCCTTCAGCCTGGCCTGGTCGCTGGGCGACGAGCCGTTCTTCCCGAAGGTCAGCTGGCTGAGCAACCTGCGGTTGCGTACGGCCTACGGGCAGTCGGGTCTGCGGCCGGGGTTCCTGGACGCGCTCCAGTACTACTCGGGCGTGAGCGCGGTGACGGCGCAGGGCCTGGAGCCGGGCTTCGTCATCTCGGGTGCCGGCAACCCGTCGTTGAAGCCGGAGATCTCCAAGGAGTACGAGCTGGGCGCCGATCTGGGCTTCCTGAAGGGACGCGCGGCCCTCGATCTGACGTACTACAACAAGAAGTCGAGCAACGCGTTGATCAACCGGCCGCTGGCGCCGTCGCTGGGCGCGAGCACGTCGCGTTTCGAGAACATCGGCAGTCTGCAGAACAAGGGTCTGGAGCTGTCGCTGAACGGCGGCATCATCCGCACGAAGGCCCTGGACTGGGAAGCGACGATCACGGGCTCGTACAACAAGAACGAGCTGCTGGTGCTGGGCCAGGGCATTCCGCCCATCGTGGGCGGCTTCGGTGACACGCAGCAGTTCCGTCCGGGTTATCCGGCGGGTGGGTACTTCGACCGGCCGATCACGTACAAGGACAGCAACGGCGACGGCACCATCTCGCCGAGCGAAGTGACGGTGGGCGACACGGCCGCGTACCTGGGTCAGCCGTTCCCCACGCGCAACTACTCGTTCTCGACGGACGTGACGCTGTGGAACCGGGTGCGTCTGAGCGGCCTGCTCAACTATGCGGGCGGCCAGAAGCTGTTCGACCGTACCATGGCGAGCCGCTGCACGACGTCGCAGGCGGTGTGTCAGGCGCGCTTCGACCCCAAGGCTCCCCTGTCGGAGCAGGCGGCCATCGTGGCGTACAACCAGACCGGCACGTACGCCGGCTTCATCGTGCCCGCCACGTACTGGCAGCTGCAGGAAGTGTCCCTGACGTTCGACGCCCCCAAGAGCTGGCTCGGACACATACGGGCGAAGGACGTGAGCCTCACGATTTCCGGCCGCAACCTGGCGACCTGGAGCAAGTACCCGGGCTTCAACCCGCAGGTGAATTTCGACGGCCAGTCCAACTTCACGACGGCCGACTTCTTCACCCTGCCGCCGGCGCGCTTCTGGACGGCGCGGGTCAACGTGACGTTCTGACGCGATGGGAGAGATGACAATGTCAACCAACAGAAAGACCGGAACGGCGCGCGGGCTGGCACGCGCGGTGGCCGTGACGGCGCTCGCCGTCGCGCCCCTCGCCGCCTGCAACACGAACTCGATCCTGCAGGTGAACGACCCGGACGTGGTCGAGTCGAGCGTCTTCAGTAACCCGTCGAACCTTCAGGCCGTGCGCAACGGCGCCATTCGCGAGTTCGAAAGGGCGTACGGCGGAAGGGAGAACACCGACGGCGGGCAGATCCTCTACAGCGGGCTGCTCGGCGACGAGTTCTATGCGTCGGGCACCTTCACCACGCGCCGCGACATCGATGAGCGGCATATCCTGCAGACCAACGCCTCCAACGAGCAGGCGTACTTCTGGCTGCAGCGTGCACGCAACCACGCGGAGCAGGCGGCGGACATCTACGCCGCGGATGACTCGGCCGGAACCGCCGACGACGCCTACATGTTGAACCTCGCCGGGTTCACCTACGTCATGTTCGGCGAGAACTACTGCTCCGGCGTGCCTTTCAGCAAGCTGCCGGCGACAGGGCCGGCGGACTACGGCGCGCCGCAGACCACGGAGCAGATTTTCCAGCGGGCCATCATGCGCTTCGACACGGCCATGGCCATGGCGCAGCTGGCCAACTCCAGCGAGCAGATGAACCTGGCTCGTGTGGGCAAGGCGCGCGCCCTGCTGGACATGAGTCTGGACAGCGCGGCGGCGGCCGCCGCGGTGGCGGCGCCGGTGCCCACGGACTTCGAGTTCGACATCCTCTACGATGGATCCGTCCAGGACACGTGGAATGCCGTCTGGGAGTTCAACAACAGTGAGAAGCGGTGGTCCGTGGCGGACGGAGAGGGCACCAACGGCCTGCCTTACGTGACGGACGGCGACCCGCGCACGCCCACGGCGGCGTCGGGCACCGGCTTCAACGGCAACGTGCCGCACTACGATGAGCTGAAGTACCCCGGCTCCGGCTCCGGCATTCCGCTGGCCACCGGCATCGAGGCCCGGCTCATCGAAGCCGAGGCCGCGCTGAACGCCGGGAACCGTGCGCAGTTCTTCTCCATCAACAACGCGCTGCGCACCACCGTCAGCCTCCCGAACCTCACGGACACCGGGCAGACGACGGCCCAGCTCGTCACGCTCAATTTCCAGGAACGGGCCTACTGGCTGTGGCTGACGTCGCACCGGCTCGGGGACATGCGGCGGCTGATCCGTGAGTACGGCCGCAGCGCCGACACGGTGTTCCCCGTCGGGATCAGCCCCAACGGGGCTCCGTTCGGCACGGACGTGAGCCTGCCGATCCCGTTCGCAGAGCAGAACAACCCCAAGTTCAAGGCGGCCGGCGGCAAGTGCCTCAACACGACCGAGTAGGTCGGTCCGGTCCGACTTGATGTGATTCCGTCCCCCCACGGGCACCGCTCGTGGGGGGACGGCTGCGTAGGTGGGTGAGGCGACTGCCGAATTCGAGTTCGAATTCGAATTCGAGCGGGAGGTTGGACGCGCTCCGAAGAACGTGGGCCGCTTACCTGGCATGCGGGCGCTGGCCGACCGACGGTGGCCGCCTACACGCCGGACCCGTCCGCCGTTAAATTCCCCCGCCGGCGGGATCCGGCGGAAAGTGGACCGGTCGCAGATCGAATGTGGCTGCGTCCCGGCAGTGTGGTACCACGCCGGACACAGCCCCACGACGAACCTTCACCGAATTCGAACTCGAATTCGAACTCGATTTCCATGGCGCTCGACACATCGAAGTTCATCTACGTGATGAAGGACCTGCGCAAGGTGGTTCCCCCGAAGCGGGAGATCCTGAAGGGAATCTGGCTGTCGTTCTACCCGGGGGCGAAGATCGGCGTGGTGGGTCCCAACGGTTCGGGCAAGAGCACGCTGCTGCGGATCATGGCCGGTGTGGACGAGGACTTCCAGGGGGAGGCGTGGCCGGCGAAGGGGACGCGGGTGGCGTACCTGCCGCAGGAGCCGGAGCTGGATCCGTCGCTGGACGTGAAGGGCAACGTGGAGGGCGCGGTGGCGGCACGGCGGGCGGTGCTGCGCCGGTTCGAGGAGATCAACGCGCGTTTCGCCGAGCCCATGAGCGACGACGCGATGCAGGCGCTGATCGAGGAGCAGGCGTCGGTGCAGGAGCAGATCGACCACCAGGGGCTGTGGGACCTGGACCGGCAGATCGAGGTGGCGATGGACGCGCTGCGGCTGCCGCCCGCGGACGCGGACGTGACGACGCTGTCGGGGGGTGAAAAGCGTCGTGTGGCACTGTGCCGCGTGCTGCTGGAGCAGCCGGACATGCTGCTGCTGGACGAGCCGACGAACCACCTGGACGCGGAGTCGGTGGCGTGGCTGGAGCGGCACCTGGCGGAGTTCCAGGGCACGATCGTGGCCGTGACGCACGACCGTTATTTCCTGGACAACGTGGCGGAGTGGATCCTCGAGCTGGACCGCGGCGAGGGTTACCCATACAAAGGGAACTACTCGTCCTGGCTGGAGCAGAAGCGGGAGCGGCTGCGGCAGGAGGAGAAGCAGGAGTCGGCGCGCCAGCGGACGCTGTCCCATGAGCTGGAGTGGGTGCGCATGGCGCCGCGGGCGCGACACGCCAAGGGCAGGGCCCGTGTGAGCCAGTACGAGACGCTGCTGGCGCAGGACCCGCGCGAGAAGGTGCGCACGGCGGAGATCGTGATCCCGCCGGGCACGCGCCTGGGCCAGGAGGTCATCGTGGCGAAGGGCCTGTCCAAGGGCTACGGCGACCGCCTGCTCATGGACGGCGCGGACTTCGCCGTGCCGCCGGGCGCCATCGTGGGCATCGTCGGCCCCAACGGCGCCGGCAAGACGACGTTCTTCCGCATGCTGGTGGGCGAGGAAGCGCCGGACACGGGCGAGCTGCGGGTGGGCGGCACGGTGCAGCTGGCGTACGTGGACCAGAGCCGGGCGGCATTGGACGCGGAAAAGACGGTCTTCCAGGAGATCAGCGGCGGCAAGGACGAGGTCGAGGTGGGCCGGGCCAGCGTGAACGCGCGCGCCTACTGCTCCTGGTTCAATTTCTCCGGCGCGGAGCAGCAGAAGAAGGTGGGCGTGCTGAGTGGCGGGGAGCGCAACCGTGTGCACCTGGCCAAGCTGCTCAAGTCCGGCGGCAACGTGATGCTGCTGGACGAGCCCACGAATGACCTGGACGTGGACACCCTGCGGGCCCTGGAGGACGCACTGCTGGACTTCGCCGGTTGCGTGCTGGTCGTCTCCCACGACCGGTGGTTCCTGGACCGCATCGCCAGCCATATCCTGGCCTTCGAGGGCGACAGCCGCGTCTTCTTCTTCGAGGGCAACTACCAGGAATACGAAGCGGACCGGAAGCGGAGGCTGGGCGCCGAAGCGGACCAGCCGCACCGTATCCGGTACCGGAAGCTGGTGCGGTGATCGGCCGGGACCTGCCGGCGGCCATCTTCATCGCCCTACCGCGCGTGTCCAGCTACTGTTGACGCATGGCGGATCCGGATTTCGAATCTCTCCTCGATGAATACGCGCCGCTTTCCCCTGCGCCGCTGTGTCCGGAGATCCGCGTTTTCCAGGCCCGGGACCTGACCGAGGTTTGGGAGGCGGCGGACCGGCTCGCGGGTGAGCCGACCGAGTCTCCGTTCTGGGCCTACGCCTGGCCCGCCGGCGCGGCGCTGGCCCGGGTGGTCCTGGACCGGCCGTCGCTCGTCCAGGGCTTGCGGGTCCTGGACATCGGCGCCGGGGGCGGCATCACCGCCCTTGCCGCGGCGAAGGCCGGCGCCTCCCGCGTCGTGGCCAACGACGAGGACCCGCGGGCGCTGGAGGTCATGCGGCTGGCGGCGGCGCGCCAGGGCCTGCCGGTGGTGCCCGCCCACGGCGACGTCATCGAAAAGCCCGAGCTGCTGGGGGGCCACGACGTGGTGCTGTGCGCGGACCTGGGCTATGAACGGGATCGCGCGCCCCGGCTGCACGCCCTGCTCCGCGACGCGAGGGCCGCCGGCACCGCCGTGCTCGTGGCCGACGCGGGCCGGAAGTACTTCGAACCTCTGGGCCTCGAGCCTCTGGCCCGCTTCGTCGTCGACGTGCCCGAGGACCTGGAAGGCGTGCGGACGCGGACGGCGGTGGTGTACCGGTTGCCCTGACGGCGGATTCGTCAACGACGACTACGAAGACGACTCCGAAGACGCGGTCGCCGCCGCGATGCACTCGATCTCCACCCGTGCGCCGAGGGCGAGGCCGCTGCCGGCGACGGTGGACCGGGCGGGCGGTGAGTCGCCGAACGCAGCGGCGTAGACGTCGTTCATGGCGGCGTAGTCGTTGATGTCGGCCAGGAACACAGTGCATTTGACGACGTCGCCCAGGTCGGCGTGGGCGGCCTGGAGCACGGCGCGCAGGTTCTGGAGCGCCTGGCGCGTCTGGTCGCCGACATCGGCGGAGACGAGATCGCGGGTGCCGGGCTTGTTGCCGATGGCGCCGGACAGGAAGATCAGGTTGCCGGTGCGTACGGCGGGGGCGAAGGGCAGCCCCGCGACCACCTGGCCGGCGGGCGCGATGACCTGCCGGTGGGGACCGGTTGCGGGGCCCGGTGGTGGTGGCGAAGCGCAAGCGACGGCGAGGATGAGAGCCGCGAGCGGTGCACGGGTCGGGCGCATTGAATGCCTCCTGGGCTGGGTCGGCCGGGCCTGCCGCGCATCATGCCGGCCGAGCGTGGCGCCGGCAAGTGGGAAGCCGGACCGGCATGTCTCTTGCCCTGCTCCACCGTATCATGAGCCAGACAAACGGTAAGCCCGGCCCGATAGATCCCAGGGACCCACACGGAGTGGGCGCCTCCGACAGCGACCGCCAACCCGGCCGGCGCCGGAGCCCCATGGGCAATCCGCGTACGCGGTTCTCCATCCTCTACTTCCTTCTCACCATCGTGCTGCTGCTGGGCCTGAACTACGTCATGGGCCGCCCGGACACGTCACGCATCACGTACAGCGAGATGAAGAAGCGGATCGCGGCGGGCGAGGTCACGAAGGTGACCCTGAACGGAGAGATCATCCAGGCCCAGGTGGCGGATAGCCTGGTGAAGAAGGGGAAGCCGGACACGTGGACGGCGGTGCGCGTCCAGGGCGACACCGGGTTCATCCCGCTGCTGGAGAGGAAGAACGTCAACTTCCAGGCTGAGACGCAGGGGTGGATGGGCCAGGCGTTGGTGTGGCTGCTGCCGCTCGGTCTCATGCTCGTGTTCTGGATCTGGCTGCTGCGGCGCATGAACCCGGCGCAGGGCGTGATGCGCGTGGGGAAGAACCGTGCGCGGATCGTGGGCGTGGAAGGCACGGGTGTGGACTTCGGGGACGTCGCCGGTGCCGATGAGGCGAAGCAGGAGCTGGAAGAGGTCGTGGAGTTCCTGAAGACGCCCGACAAGTTCCGGCGCCTGGGGGCGAAGATCCCCAAGGGTGTGCTGCTGGTGGGCGCGCCGGGCACGGGCAAGACGCTGCTGGCCCGGGCGGTGGCCGGCGAGGCCGGGGTGACGTTCTTCTCCATCAACGGCTCGGAGTTCGTGGAGATGTTCGTGGGCGTGGGTGCGTCGCGCGTCCGCGACCTGTTCGAGCAGGCGAAGGCCAATGCGCCATGCATCGTGTTCATCGACGAGCTGGACGCGCTGGGCAAGGCGCGGGGTATCGGCGGGATGATGGGCGGCAACGACGAGCGGGAGCAGACGCTGAACCAGCTGCTGGTGGAGATGGACGGCTTCGATCCGCGGACGGGCGTGATCATCATGGCGGCGACGAACCGGCCGGAGATCCTGGACACGGCGTTGCTGCGGCCGGGCCGCTTCGATCGCCAGGTCGTCGTGGACCGGCCGGACCTGAAGGGCCGGGCGGCGATCCTGCGGGTGCACGCTCAGGGCAAGCGGCTGGCCCGGGACGTCGACCTCTCCGTGGTGGCGCAGCGTACACCGGGCTTCGTGGGCGCCGACCTGGCGAACCTGCTGAACGAAGCCGCGCTGCTGGCCGCGCGACGGGAGAAGACGGAAGTCTCCATGTCGGAGATCGACGAAGCGATCGACCGGGTCGTGGCGGGGCTTGAGAAGAAGAACCGGCTCATCAACGACCGGGAGCGCGAGATCGTGGCGTACCACGAAACGGGGCACGCGGTGGTGGCGGAGCGGGTCGAATACGCGGACCCGGTCCACAAGGTGTCCATCGTGCCCCGTGGCATCGGCGCGCTGGGCTATACGCAGCAGCTGCCGGAATCGGACCGCTACCTGCTCCAGAAACGGGAGCTGCTGGACCGGTTGGCCGTGCTCCTGGGCGGGCGCGTGGCGGAAGAGATCGTGTTCGGGGAAGTCTCGACGGGTGCGTCGAACGACCTCGAGCGCGCCAGCGACATCGCGCGCCGCATGGTCCGGCAGTATGGCATGTCGGAGACCATCGGGCTGGTGACGTACGACCACGAGCGGCGCTCGTTCCTGGACCGGAACGGTCTTGGCGGGCCGCAGCTGCCCGGCGGCGAGCCGCGGGAGTTCAGCGAAGCCACGGCGGAGACCATCGATCACGAGGTCCGCAAGATCATCGCGTCCGCGCACGACCACGCGGAACGCGTGCTTCGAGGCGAACGCGCGGCGCTCGACCGGATCGCGCACGCGCTGTTGAAGGACGAGGTGATCGGCCGGGCCGAATTGCGCAGGTTGCTGGACCAGGCGCCGGAAGGCTCGGACGAGCCGGCGCCGGACATGGAGACGGCCCGGGCCTAGGCGGACGCCGCGCCGGGGTGCGCGCGGCGCCCGGTCACATGCGCTCGACGTACTCCGGTGTCAGAGGCCGGCGTCCGGCGTAGCCGCCGTCCAGCTCGTGCCACCACTCGATCCGGTCCTCGCCGAGCTTCCAGCACAGGCACACCGGGCGGCCGTCCATCCAGGCGTAGAAGTCCACCAGGCCTTCCTCGAAGCCTTTGAACTGGCAGCCGATCTGGTCCAGCTCCTTGAGGTACCGGTTCAACTCGTCGGAGTCCCGTTCCAGGGCATCCCGCAACGTCTCCATCTCCTGCTCGAGGGCAGGCGTGGAGTCCTGATCCGCCAGGCCCCGCAGCTCCGATAGCTTGCGCTGCACGTCCGGGTACATGGTCACGATGTCTTCCACGATCCGGCGCACCAGCGGGAGCGTCCGGTTCGCTTCATCCAGGGTGAAGTACCGCGGGTCGGCGGCGTTCATGATTCGATGGTCCAGACGCAGGAGACGGCGCCCCGGGTGGCGCAGCGTGTCTCTCGCACCTCCGGCCGGTGGCCGGTGACGCGGAACACGGTTTCTTCGATCACGGCAGAGTACAGCACACAGGCCGTGCCCGCTTCGCCGCGCAACGTGCCCAGCGAGTCGCGCATCTCCACCGAAAGGCCCCCGGAGACCTTCAACGTGGCCGGCCCCGCCAGCTGCCGGAGCACCCGCTGCGTCGCCCGGCGGGCGGCCGCCATGCGTGCGCGGCGCGGCAGGGGGAGGCGGCCCAGCAGCCGCCCGGGCAGGCGCCGGGTCAGCCGTTGCGCTACATCCAACCCGGCCTCCTTCAGGATCGCCGCCGCGTCCGGGCGCCGCAGCACCAGGCGCAGCAGGTGCGTGATGTCATCCGCGCGGACGGGCCGCCGATGCCGTGCCGCGTCCTGGTAACGCTGGATCTGCGTCTCCACGACACCGGTCAGACCGAGGCGGCGCGGCAGGCTGGCGGTCAGGTCCTCCTCCTCCAGCACCTCCGTCGGCCGGTCGTGGCGACGCACGGATTCCAGGATCGACAGGGGCAGCTCGGGCGCTATGCCTGAAGATGCCGAAGGCGGCGTTGCGTCGGATGTTGATGACTCCGGAAGCGTCATGGCGGATAATCTGGCGGGTGCATCCGCAACGCCGCAACCGGGGCCTCGATCATTTCCCGGACGGTGCCGGGCGCATATCCTGCATCGTCCACGGGTGAACCCGCACGTGGATTCCGGAGGTGCACCATGGACGAAGATTGCGTTTTCTGCAGGATTATCGGCGGTGAAGAGACGGTCAGCCTCGTGTATGAGGACCACCGCGCGATCGCGTTCATGGACATTCACCCGGTGAGTCCCGGGCACATTCTTGTTGCGCCCAAGCAACACTATCAGGACTTCTTCGAGATTCCGGCGGAGGAGGCGGCCCACTGCCTGGCGGTGGCGCACCGGCTGGCGCCGGGCATCCGGCAGGCGACCCTCTCAGGCGCGGTGAACCTGTTCAGCGCCAACGGGCGGGCGGGCGGTCAGGACGTGCCGCATTTCCACTTTCACCTGATCCCGGTGCGCGAGGGCGAGGAGTTCGAGCTCCAGCTGCCCAAGCCGGGTGCTCCGGTCCCGTCCCGGTCGGACCTGGACGTCATGGCCGTGCGCATCGGCCGCGCGATTCAGAAGGAGGTGACGGCCCTTTGAAACGGTATCCTCCGTTTGATCCGCCGGAATACATCGACTGGGCGCCGGACCCGGCGCTCGTGGAAGCGTACGGCGCCCGGGTCCGTGAGGACGACGAGCGTCTTGCGGTCATCGAGGCACTGGATGTTGGCGCCTTGCTGGCGCTGTACCGGGGGATGGTGCGGTTCCGGCTGCACGACATCTCGTTGAAGCGGTGGGTGCGGCAGGGCGTCATCTCGAAGGCGTGGCTGGGGACGGGTGAGGAGGCGGTGACCATCGGAGCGGTGCACGCGCTGGACCGTTCACAGGATGTGGTGGCGCCCATGATCCGGAACGCGGGCGCGCTCCACGAGATGGGCGTGCCGTTGGCGCGCATCTTCCGCGGTTACCTGGCCTCCGGCACGGGCCCCAACGGTGGACGGGACGGCCATTTCGGGGACCTGGACCACGGTGTGCTCCAGCCCATCTCCCACGTGGGGGACATGGTGCCCATCACCACGGGCATGGCCCTGGCGTTCCAGCGGCGGAGCGAGCCGCGGGTGGCGCTTACCTGGGTGGGGGACGGCGCCACCAAGACGGGCGCCTTCCACGAAGGCGTGAACCTGGGCGCCGTGTTGGGGGTCCCGGCGGTCTACATCATCCAGAACAACCAGGTGGCGCTGGGCACGCGGCTGGACCAGCACCAGGCGGGCGACTTCCGGGACTGGCCGGCCATGTATGGCCTGGCAGGCGCCTGGGCGGACGGCAACCACGTGCTGGACGTGTACGCGGCGGTGAAGCTGGCCGCGGACCGGGCTCGTTCAGGGGGCGGTCCCACGCTGCTGGTGGTGGACACGTTCCGCATGGGCGGCCACGCCACGCACGACGAGAAGGAAGCCCGCGAGACGTTTCCTGCCGAGCTGTTCGAGCGGTGGGGCAAGCGGGATCCCATTGGCCTGTATGAAGAGTACCTGGTGGCGGAGGGCGTTGCGGACCGGGCGGCCCTCGAAGCCGCGGAAGCCGAGGTGTCGGCCGAGCTGGAGGCGGCGGTGGAGGAGGCGTTGGCGGCGCGGGACGCCGAGGCGCCGGCCGGGGCCTCCGCCGAATACGACGGGGTCAGCGTCGGCGTACGACAACCCGGCCTGGCGGCGAGACTGGCACCGGGAGCCTGATCGCGGCGTCAACGGGCGATGCCCGCCGCATGTGCCACTTCAAGGAACTGGGTCAGGATACGGTGAGTCAGCCCCCAGATGACATGGCCGTCCACCGTGAACGACGGGAACGCACGCGGCCCGTCGGGGAACTCGATCTGAACCTCTCCCGCAGCCTTCCCGTTGCTCAATAGCGAAAGCGGGACCCACAACGCCTGCTCCACCTCGCCCGGGTTGGGCGCCGCGTACGTGTCTGACGGCACCACGCCCACGAACGGCGCGATGACCAGCGGGCCCAGCCGGCGGGAGCCCGGCCGTACTTCATCCAGCGGGCCCAGCACGGCATCCCGGGGCACGACGACGCCCGTCTCCTCGCTCGCCTCCCGCAACGCCGTGTCCAGCAGATCCGCGTCCGCGTAATCCCGGCGGCCGCCGGGCAGCGCCATGTGGCCGGACCAGGGGTCCCCTTCGATTTCCGCTCGCTCGATGATGAGCAGCTCGAGATCGTCGCGCGGCCGCAGCACGAGCAGCACGCCCGCCTCGAAGCCGGCACCGACGTGCGGCAGCTGTTGAGGCGTCTGGTCCGCGAGCTGCCTGCGGAGCGCCTGGATGCGCGGATCGGATGTCATGTCTACACTCAACGGGAACCAAACGCGCCGCCCGCGCGGCGCGAGCCCACCGACCGGGACGCACGGATCGGACCGTGAGCACACCACGACACAACCGCGCCGCAGACGATCGGCGACTGCGCATCTTCCGGCGCGACGACTACACCTGCGTGTACTGCGGCCAGCGCTTCGAAGCCGCTGATCTGACCGTGGACCACGTGGAGCCGCGGGTCAAAGGCGGCGACAACTCGGACGGCAATCTCGTCACCGCCTGCAGCGCCTGCAACATGGAAAAAGGCGGCGCACCCGCCTGGGCCTACCTGGCCGGCCGGCCGGAGAAACGGGAGAATTTCCTGCGCCTGGCGTCGTTCGTGTGGCCCCGGCTGCGGCGGGCCATCGAGGAAGCGGCGCGGGACGGGTAGGGTGGCGGTGCGGCGGCGTCTACACGCCTGCCGTGTTCGGCCCCCAGATCGCCTTGTGGAGCTGCGTCTGGAACCGGACGGGCAGGCGGTCCTCCAGGATCCATCGGGCGAGGTCCTGGTACTCCAGCTCGCCCCAGACGGGCGCGAACAGGATGGCCTTGAGGGAGCCGTCCCGGACCCGCGCGTCCAGCCCACGCTGGCGGAGCGTGTCCCGGGCCCACTCGAAGTCGGCGCGGTCCCGCATCACGAACTTGATCTCGTCACGTTCCGTGAGGTGGTCCAGGTTCGACCACAGGTTCTTCGCCGATTCGCCGGAGCCGGGGCACTTCAGGTCCATGATCCGGTGGGCACGCGGGTCCAGCGGGCTCACGTCCACCGCCCCGGACGTCTCCACCAGGACCGTGTAGCCGCCGTCCAGCAGCCGTTGCGCCAGGACGAACGCGTTCGGGTGAATCAACGGCTCGCCCCCCGTGATCTCCACCAGGGGCGTTCCGATGTCGCCGACCCGGCCCACGATCTCGTCCAGCGAGAGCAGCTCGCCGCCGTAGAAAGCGTACTCCGTGTCGCACCACGCGCAGCGCAGCGGGCAGCCGGTGAGGCGGACGAACGTGCACGGCAGCCCGGCCCAGGAGCTTTCGCCCTGGATCGAGTGGAAAATTTCGGTAACGCGGACGGCGGCTGTCTTGCTCATGGCCGCATAATACCCGCGCGGGCGGGGAAGTTCATCCGTGCCGAGCCGACCTGGATCGGGCGGGGTTTCTGTCATCCGATCCTGACGGGGAGACGACCGGCTCCTTCGCGGTGAGCGTCGCCTGGCCGCGTTCCGGCCTGATGGAATTCGCGGGCCTGGCGCGAAGGGAGACGGGGCGACGGGGAGCGTTGCGGCGGAAGATGGCTGGGCGCCCCCGGTCTCCCCCGTCTCCCTTCCGGACGGGCCGGGCTACGGTGCCATTACCGGTAACCGGCCCGGCACTCCGGCCTAATGACGCTTCTCCCGGAAGATGTTGCCGACGATGAAGAACAGGTTCGCCGGCCTCTCCGCCATGCGGCGCATGAGGTACGGGTACCACGCGTCGCCGAAGGGAAGGTAGACGCGCATGCCGTATCCCTCCTTCACGAGCTGCTGCTGGAGGTCGCGGCGCACTCCGTAAAGCATCTGGAACTCGAAGCGGGCCGGATCGATGCCGTGCTCGACGACGAACGCCTTGGTGGCGTCGATCATCTTCGGGTCGTGGGTGGCGATGCCCGGGTAGTGCCCGTCCCGGAGCAGGAGCTTCATGGTCTCGACGTAGTTCGCGTCGACGTCCTTCTTGTCCGGGAACGCCACCGTGGCGGGCTCGGCGTAGGCGCCCTTGCACAGGCGGACGCGCATGCGCCGCTCGTTGGCGGCGGTGGCGTCGTCCCGGGTGCGTCGCAGGTAGGACTGGAGCACGATGCCGATGTCGTGGTACCCCTCGTCCCAGAGGGAGGCGACGAAGTCCAGCGTTGGCTGGGTGTGCTTGCTGTCCTCCATGTCGAAGCGCACGAAGGTGCCCAGCTCGCGCGCCCGGTCCAGGATGCGGCGCACGTTGTCGTGAAGGAACTGGAGCCCGATGTCCTGGCCCATCTGTGTCAGCTTGATGGAGATGTTGCCATCGATGCCGTCCGACGCGATGCGATCCAGCACCGTCAGATAGGCGTCCGCGGCGGCCCTTGCGTCCGCCTCGCTCTCCACCGACTCGCCCAGGTTGTCCACCGTCACGGTCATGCCCGCCTCATTCAGCGCGCGGGCGGCCTGCATGGCCTCGTCCACGGTCTCGCCCGCGACGAAGCGCCGGGCCATCCTGCGTGCGAAGGGCGCACGGGTCACCATGGCGCGCGCCAATCGGCTCTCGCTCAGAAACAGCATCGTTTGTTTGAGCAATTCAGTTCTCCAGTTCTTCTTCCCGGCGCCGGATGGCGGCGTCCAGCTCGGCCTTCAACTCGAACAGTGTGAGGTCCAGCGCGGCCATGCGTGCTTCGTCCTCGGTCATGCCCCAGGCGACGTCGCCCGATTCGACATGGCCCATGATGCCCGCGCCCGTGGCGGCCCAGCGCACGAAGATCAGGAACGCCACCCAGGGCCGGCCGGGGTCGCCCGTTTCCTCCGCGCCGATGTCCACCGTGTACGGCTGGCCGTCGCGGCCCTCGAAGGCGGGAACGCGGTCGTGCGTCTCGACGTAGCCGCGGAACGTCAGGTCCGGCGCCGTCGCGTCGGGGCCGGTCGGCTTTCCACGGGCGGCGTCGATGATGTCGAACGGCCGCTCGGCGCCCTCCTTGTCGTGCGCCCGCCGTTCGGCCTCTCGTTCCATTCTGCGGAACAGGTCTGTGCGCCCGTTCTCACCCACCGGTCCCTCCGCACCTGCGGTCCGCGCGAATTCTAACCCCGGCCCCGCTGCCCTGCCACCGCCTCGTCCGGTCCCCGCCCCACCCCGTCTCCGCCCCGCCCCACCCACCCCGACCGGGAGACTTGTCGGGCTGGCGTGCAGGGCCTGGCCGGCGTGGCGCGGGGGCTGGCTCGCTGGGCATGGACGTTGACGGGGAGACGGGGAGACGGGGAGACGGGGCGGGCGCTGGCGTGGGCCGGCTCCCCGTCTCCCTGCGATCCAGGCCGACGCACGCCGATTGGGCCGGACACGTGCCAGGTCGGCGTGCGCAGCGAACGCGGCGGTCTCCCCGTCGGGGTGGTGGGGAAAAGGCGGGGATGATACCCTGACCGGAAACGTTGGAAAGGGGAGAGGCAATGCGCGCAGCGATCTTTCATGAGCATGGCGGCCCCGAGCTGGTCCGGGTCGAAGATGTGGAGACGCCGGAGCCGGGGCCGGGCGAGGTGCGGGTGCGGGTGGAGGCGGCGGGGATGAACCACCTGGACCTGTGGGTCCGCCGGGGCCTGCCGGTGGAGACGACGATGCCGCACATCGGCGGCTCCGACGTCGTGGGCGTCGTGGATTCGGTGGGCGTGGGGGTGGACGGCGCGCTGGCGGGGCAGCGTTTCGTGGTGAACCCGTCCCTCTGGTGCGGGCAGTGCGAGTGGTGCCGGCGTGGGGAGGAGAGCCTGTGTGTGCATTACCGCATCCTGGGCGAGCATACGCAGGGCGGATTCGCGGAGTACGTGGTCGTGCCGGCGCGGAACCTCCTGCCGCTGCCGGAATCCTACGACGCGGCGCGAGCGGCGGCCGCGCCGCTGGTCTTCCTGACGGCGTGGCGCGGGCTCATCAGCCGGGCGCGGCTGCGGCCGGGGGAGACCGTGCTCATCACGGGCGCCTCCGGCGGCGTGTCCACGGCGGCCATCCAGATCGCGCGGCTGGCGGGCGCGCGGGTCCATGCGGTGACATCCACGCCGTTCGTGGACCGCGTGCGTGCCCTGGGCGCCGACGTGGTCTACGACCGCAACGAGGTGGACTTTTCGAAGCAGGTCTGGATGGACACAGGCAAGCGCGGCGTGGACGTCGTGCTGGACTCGGTGGGGCAGGAGACGTTCACGCAGTGTGTGCGCGCGCTGGCGAAAGGCGGCCGACTCGTCCTCTACGGCGCCACCACGGGGCCGAAAGCCGAGCTGGACATCCGGCAGGCCTTCTGGAAGCAGATCGAGGTCCTGGGCACGACCATGTCCAACGTCCGGGAATTCGAAGAGGTCATG
The DNA here is from genome assembly GCA_964619835.1 of uncultured Gemmatimonadaceae bacterium. Classification (GTDB taxonomy): domain Bacteria; phylum Gemmatimonadota; class Gemmatimonadetes; order Longimicrobiales; family RSA9; genus JARRJS01. Next base: position 61,880 of record CAZUFP010000010.1, read on the forward strand.
AGCCTGATCCTGGAAGGCCGTCTGGATCCTGTGCTGGACGTGGCCTGGCCGCTGGACCGGGCCGCCGAGGCGCACGCCCGGCTGGAGCAGGGCGAGTCGTTCGGCAACATCGTGCTCGTGCCGTGACGTGACGGGAGACCGTGATGGGAAGTGGGCGGCCGTGATGGGCGCAGCCAACGGGAGGGGATCGTGAGACAGACGCTGTTGATCATCGCGACGGTCGTCGTGCTGCTGGCGCTGCTGGGGTTCGTCGGGATCTCGCGACCGCTGCGAGGGGCACGGGCCTGGACGCTGCTGGTGGCCGGGCTGTTGCTGGTCGCCGTCGCCTTCGCCACCTGACCGGGGTGCGCGCCGGCGCCCGGCCCGATTCGCGGCACGGGCCTAGCGCTTCGGCGTCCAGCGTGCCGCGTCGCGCGTTTCGTACTTCTCCAGGACGCGCACCAGGGCCGCTTCCAGGTCGATCTTCTGCTCGTTGGCCAGCGTGAGCAGCACGAACAGGACGTCCGCCAGCTCCAGGGCCAGGTCCTGGTCGGGCTCTTCCGGCTTCTTGGGCTTGTGGCCGTACCGGTGGTTCAGCTCCCGGCTCAGCTCGCCCACCTCCTCCACCAGCCGCGCCAGGCTGGACAGCGGCGGCCAGTAGCCCTCCTCGAACCGCGAGATCCAGGCGTCGACGGCGCGCTGCGCATCGGCGATGGTCAGGCCGGAGGACCCGTGCGAGGCGGGGTCAACGGCCGGCCGTCCGGCCGCGGTGTCGGGCTCCGGTCCCGCCGCGTCGCCGCTCACCCGTCCCTCCAACGGACCAGTTCGTCGATGACCAGCTCGATCTCCGCTTCGGTGTTATAGAAATGCGGCGAAACGCGCACGTAGCCAGGGCGCGCGTCCACGATGATCTGGCGCTCGGCGAGGTGTGCGACGGCGGCGTGAGGGTCGTCGGCCGCGATCATGACGATGGCCGATCGCTGCTCGGGCTGCGGCGCCAGGCGCATGTCGAAGCCGTGCTCGGCCGCCCGCCCGATGAGCCGGTCGGTGAGGAGCCGGTTCCGTTCCCGGATGGCGTCCACGCCGATCTCGTCGATGATGGATTGCCCGCCCAGGGCGGCGTGCACCGTGGGCAGTGCCGGCGTGCCCTGCTCGTAGCGCCGGGCGTCGTCGCGCAGCGCGAGGTTCTCGATGTCGAAGGCGAACGGGTCGCGGTGGGCGAACCAGCCGGCGACGGTGGGGCGAAGCCAGGCCAGGAGTGATTCCCGGACGTACATGTACGCCAGGCCGGGCCCCCCCAGCAGCCACTTGAGCGGACCGGTGATGAGGACGTCGACATCCGCCTGTCGCACGTCGATGGGCACCTGGCCGGCGCTCTGATACGCGTCCACCAGCAGCAGCGCGCCGGCACGGTGCGCCACGTCGGCGAGCGCCTTCAGGTCCTGGATGGTGCCGGTGGTGAAGAACACGTGGCTGGTGGCGACGAGTGCGGTGCGCTCCGACACGGCGTCGGCGAAGCGCTGCACGTCGATGGTGGCGCCGTCGTCGCTGGGCACGTGCACCACGTTCACGTCCGGCCGCGCCATCCACTGGTACGCCAGTGTCGGGAAGTCCAGGTCGGCGACCACCACGTCGGGACGGCTTTCGTAGTCCAGGGTGGAGCCGATGACGGTCAGGGCGCCCGACACCGACGGTGCGAGCGCCATCTCCCGCGGCTCTGCGTTGATCATGGCGGCGACGCGCTGGCGCAGCTCATCCAGCCGCCCGAGCCAGCGTTCGTACCAGGCCGACGCGCCGTAATCGTGCCACTCTTCCTGGAACTCGTGCACCCGCTCGACGGCGCGCCGGGAAAGGGCGCCCAGGGAGCACGAGTTCAGGTACGTCTTGCGCGCGAGGATCGGGAACTCGTCCCGCCATGCATTCCAGTCCATAGGACGGCGAAGGTAGGCGGCGGACGCGCCCGGAGGCAAGCCTGTCTCCGGGACGTCCGGCGCCCTAGCTTCAGCATCCCATGATCCCATTCCTCGGATTGCTGCCCTGGGCCGTGTTGGTGCTGATCGTACTGCCGCTGAGCTTCCTGCGGCGGCCGCGCCTCGTCGACAGCCCGCCCGACCTGCCGCCGGACACGCCCCTCGTGTCCATCATCGTCCCCGCCCGGGACGAGGCGGAGAACATCGGCCGGTGCCTGGGTAGCCTGCTGCATGCCGAATGGCCCGAATACGAAATCGTGCTGGTGGACGACCGCAGCGAGGATGGCACCCGCGAGATCGCGGAAGCGCTGGCGGAGCAGACGGGCGGCCGGGTCCGCGTCGTCGCCGGCGAGCCGCTGCCCGAAGGCTGGATCGGCAAGCCGTGGGCGTGCTGGCAGGGCTTCAAGGCCGCGCGCGGCGACCTGCTCCTGTTCACGGACGCCGACACGCGCCACGGGCCCGAGCTGTTGAGCCGGGCCGTGCGCGCACTCCGGGACCACGGCGCCGACATGCTCAGCGCTCTGCCGCGCCAGGTCATGGTCGGGTTCTGGGAGCGGTTCATGCTCCCCCACGTCTGGTTCATCATCACGGCGCGCTACCCGCTCATGAGCCGGGTCAACCGGTCGGCGAATCCCCTGACCGTCATGGCCAACGGCCAGTTCATCCTGGTCCGGCGGGACGCCTACGAGGCCATCGGCGGCCACGCGGCCATCCGGGACGAGGTCGTGGAGGACGTGCGGCTGGCCCAGCGGATGGTGGCCGCAGGGCGGTCCCTCTTCGTGGCGCATGCCGAGGAGCTCATCCAGACGCGCATGTACGCTTCCCTCGCCGGCATCATCGAGGGCTGGAGCAAGAACGTCGCGCGGGGCGCAAGAATCGGCGCCTGGCCCGCCGTCCGCGCCATCGCCCCCTGGGTGGCCGTGGCTCTGCCCGTCGTCGCCTGGGTGCTTCCGCCCGCGATGCTCGCCGCGTCCCTGGCCGGGTTCGGCGGTGACGGCCTTCAGTTGTGGGCTTTCGCCGCGACCGGTGCGGACCTGTTCTTCTGGGCCGTCGCCGACCTGCGCCAGCGGGTGCCCGTGGCCTATGCGTTGACCTTCCCTTTCGGCGCGCTGGCGACCGCGCTGGTCTTCGCGCGCAGCGCATTGCGCGGCGGCCGGATCCTCTGGAAGGGCCGGAGCTATCCTGCCCCGGGCCCTGGAGCCGGAGAGTAGCAAACTCGCGCGACGAGAAGATGCCCGCGATCTGCCCTTGCCCGCGGCCGTAGCGCGTGCCAGGATCCATGCATGCCGTCGCTGCCCTTCCGCCCGCCCTGGTGCGGGGGTAGTGGCGACGGGTCAGAGTCCCCAACCAGCAACGAAAGGTCTTCAGGCTGTTCACTCGGGCGGCGGACGGCCGCGAACCTGAACCTACGTAGTTCTGCCAAGCTGTTCCCGAACCTGGAGGATCGATGCGCGCTTCAACTCTCGTGTCGTCGTCACTGGTGGCGGGATTGGCCCTGCTGTCAGCATGCGGCAGCGGGTCGACCGGCGGGACCGACCAGACGACGCAACTGGATGTAGACATTCCTGCCAACATGTTCGAGCCGGTGGCGGCAACCGCGCCGGATCTGCCGAACAACGCGGCCACGCCGGAGCGCGTGGCGCTGGGCAAGATGCTGTTTTTCGAGCCGCGGCTGTCCGCCAGCTGGCTCATCAGCTGCAACACGTGCCACAACCTGGGCCTTGCCGGGGTGGACCTGCAGGAGACGTCGGTGGGGCACGGCTGGCAGCGCGGACCGCGCAACGCGCCCACGGTGCTGAACGCCGTGTACAACGTGGCCCAGTTCTGGGACGGCCGCGCAGCCAACCTGGAAGAGCAGGCAAAGGGCCCCGTCCAGGCGGGCGTCGAGATGAACAACACGCAGGACCGCGTGGTCGCCACGCTCAAGAGCATTCCCGAGTACGTGGACCGGTTCCATGCCGCGTTCCCGGAAGACACCGACCCGGTGTCGTTCGACAACATGGCGCGGGCCATCGAAGTGTACGAAGCGACGCTGCTGACGCCCGACTCGCGCTTCGACCTGTACCTGAAGGGCGATGTGAGCGCCCTGTCGGCCAGCGAAAAGCAGGGCCTCCAGCTGTTCATCAGCAAGGGATGCACGGCGTGCCACAACGGCATCAACATCGGCGGGCGCGCGTATTTCCCGTTCGGCGTCGTCAACAGGCCCGACGCCGAGATCCTGCCGCGGGATGACATGGGCCGCTTCAAGGTGACCCACGTCACCACCGACGAGTACGTGTTCCGTGTGGCGGCGCTGCGCAACGTGGCGCTCACGCCTCCCTACTTCCACTCCGGCAAGGTGTGGGACCTGGGCGAGGCCGTCCGCGTCATGGGCACGGCCCAGCTCGGCTCGAACCTCACCGACGCCGATGTGGAGGCCATCACGGCCTTCCTGCACACGCTGAACGGCAGGCAACCGGACGTCAGCTACCCCATCCTGCCGCCGAGCGGCCCGGATACGCCGAGGCCGATGACCGGGCCCACAGGGACCCGGTAGGCCGGTCCGCGTCTCCTCCCTGCCCGCCCGCCCCGCTTGCCGGGGCGCGGGGGGCAGGGGGCGCGGCGCAGAAAGCGCAGGGACTGCGGATCACGCAGAGGCGCAGAGGGCGCAGGGAGGACAGGGTCGCGGCAGGGGCGACAGGCGAAGGGCCTCCTTCCCGGGCAATGCAGGGTGCCGTTTCATGTTTTCATTCTGTTCCGGCATGGCACCGGGCGTTCGGTTCGCCCGCGGTTCCAGGCCGTCGAACCCAGTAACCAGGACGCGGCCTCCGCCGGGTCGCCGGCTCCCATCCCCGGCCTCTCGCATTGCCGGATCCTCTCTGCGTCCTCCGCGCCTCCGCGTGAGATGCTGTCCCTGCGCCTCCGCGTGAGGGAGCAGTCCGCAGCTCCGCGTGGAACGAGCGGTCCCCGCGCTTCCCCGTGGAACGAGCGTCCCTGCGCCCTGGAACGGGGGTTGCTTCCTCTGCGTGCCCGACGGACCTTGCGAGGGCTGCTCTTCCCGTACCACGGAGGCCAATCGATGAACCTGACCAGCCATTCCCTGGAATCCGGTGGACGTTGCCCGGAGCAGTACGCGTTCTGCGCGGCGACGGGTGACGGCAAGGCGACCCTGGGCCCCAATGTGAGCCCGCACCTGCACTGGTCGCTGGAGCCGGCGGAAACGAAGTCGTTCGCGTTGATCTGCGTGGACGTGGACGCGCCGCTGGACCGGTCCGACGCGAACCAGGAGGGCAAGAAGATCCCGTACGACATGCCGCGCAAAGACTTCTACCACTGGGTGCTGGTGGACATGCCGCCGACGTTGACCGAGCTGGCGGAGGGCGTGGACTCGAAGGGGATCACGGCGCGGGGCAAGCCGACGGGCCCGCGGGACGTGGGTCTGTCGGGTCGGAACAGTTACACCGAGTGGTTCGAGGACGATGCGGACATGAGGGGCGTGTACGGGGGCTACGACGGCCCGTGCCCGCCGTGGAACGACGAGCGTCTGCACCACTACCACTTCACGGTGTACGCGCTGGACGTGCCGCGGTTGGGCCTTTCCGGCGACTTCAGCGGTGACGACGCGCTGGCGGCCATGAACGGGCACGTGCTGGCGCAGGCCGAGATCATGGTGACGTACGCGGAGAATCCGGACGCGCGCTGACCGGCGCGGAACGGAACGGATTCGGCCCCGGCAACGGATTCCGGAAAGGAGGCGGGGATGGGAGACACGATCTTCGGCAAGATCGTACGCGGTGAGCTGGACGCGGACATCGTGTACCGGGACGACCGGGTGACGGCGTTCCGCGACATCGATCCGAAGGCGCCGACGCATGTGCTGATCGTGCCGAACGAGGCGATCCCGACGGTGAACGACGTGGAGGAGTCCCACGAGGCGGTGCTGGGCCACCTGTTCGTCGTGGCGCGGAGGATCGCCGAGCAGGAGGGCATTGCCGAGGACGGGTACCGCCTGCTGGTGAACTGCGGCCGGAACGGTGGTCAGGAGGTCTTCCACCTGCATATGCACCTGCTGGGTGGCCGGCCCCTGGGGCCCATGCTGGCCCGCTGATCGGCCTGGTTGCTCGCTGTGTTAGGTTTCCCTGGCCCCGCGTGATGCGGGTCCCGACCTGAACGGGAGTGACAGTGAGGCAGACGATCCACGCCGCTCTGGTGGCGGCGTTGCTGGCCGGCGCGTTCGCCGGCTGTGAACCGGAGCGGAGCGCGGATGCGGCCGGAGCCGAAGAAGGCCCGGCCGTCGTCGTCACCGTCCATCCCATCGCGAGTCTCATGCGCATGGTTGCCGGCCCCGCGGCGCGCATCACGGAGCTGCTGCCGGCAGGTGTGAACCCCGCGACGTACGACCCGACGCCGCTGGCGGCGCGGGAAGTGGCGTCGGCGCGCCTGGTGGTGCGCGTGGGCGGCGCCGTGGATGATTGGGTCGCCGGCATGGTCGAGGATGCGGACGTTCCCGTCGTGGTGCTGACGCAGGGCATGCACCTCATCGGCGCCACCGACCAGCCGGGCACGGGCAATCCACACGTGTGGCTGGACCCCATCCTGGTGCGGGACACGTTGCTGCCTCGCATGCTCGAGGCGCTGGAAGGCGTGGCGCCGGACTCCGCGGAGGGGCTGCGCCGCCGGGCGGGCGCCGTGGCGGACTCGCTCACGGCGCTGGACGCGACCATCCGCACGATCCTGTCGGGCATCAAGTCGCGGGACTTCGTGGCGTCACACGCCGCATGGAACTACTTCGCGGCACGGTACGGGCTCGTCCAGGTGGGCGTGCTGCACCCATCGCCGGGCCAGGAGCTGGGCGCCCGGGAGCTGGCCACGCTGGTGAACGATGCGCGGCGCATGCACGCCGCGGGCGTGATCGCCGAACCGCAGTTGGGGGAGGCCGGCGTGCAGGCGCTGGCCACGGAGCTGAAGCTGCCCGTGGAGATCGCGGATCCGTTGGGCGCCACGGACCTGCCGGACCGCAGCTCCTACTTCGACCTGATGCGCTACAACGCCCACGCGTTCGCACGCGCGCTGGGGGCCGGGTGAAGCGCCCGCCTTCGGGCGACTCGCCCGCCGTCGTGTTCGAGGATGTCCGGTTCGGTTACGGCCGCTCGGAGGTCCTGCACGGCGTTACGTTCGAGGTGCGCCACGGCAGCTTCACGGCACTGATCGGGCCCAACGGCGCCGGCAAGACGACGACGCTGCGCCTCATGCTCGGCCTGCTCAAGCCGCGAAGCGGACACATCCGCATGTTCGGCCAGGAGCCTGGCGGCCGTATCGTGGGCGTCGGCTACGTGCCGCAACGCACCGGCGTGCCGGACAACTTCCCGCTCACCACCCTGGACGTGGTGCTCATGGGCCGCTACGGCCACATCGGCTGGCTGAAACGGCCCACGCCGGCCGACCGGGACGTCGCCCGCAAGGCCCTCGCCCGCGTCGGCCTGGCCCCCCAGACGGATCGCCAGTTCGGCGACCTGTCCGGCGGCCAGCAGCGGCGCGCCCTCATCGCCCGCGCCCTCGTGGGCGACCCGCGCGTGCTGCTGCTGGACGAGCCCACCGCCGGCCTGGACCCCGGCGCACAGCTCAACTTCTACGATATGTGCTGCGACCTGCAGCGCGAGGAGCGCATGACGGTCATCGCCGCGTCCCACGACGTCGAGGTCGTGTCCGTGCACGCGGACAACGTCATCCTCATCGACGGCAAGGTGGTGGCGGCCGGAGAGCCGCCGCAGGTGCTGAAAGACGAGGTGCTGGACGGCCTGTACGACTTCGCGTCACACCGCGTGCACCTGGCGCAGGAAGCGAAACGGGAGGAGGAAGGGTGATCGAGGCGCTGGGCTACGACTTCATCCGGCGGGCGCTGCTGGCCGGCACGCTCGTGGGCATCACCTGCGCCGTGCTCGCCGTCTTCGTCGTGCTGCGGCGCCTCGCCTTTGTCGGCGTCGGCATCTCCCACGCGGCGCTGGGCGGCGTCGCCCTCGGGCTGGTGTCCGGCATCGATCCCATGATCGCCGCCCTGGTGTTCTCCGTCCTGGTCGCCTGGGTCATCGGCTGGACCAGCGCCCGGGGCCGCATCTCCGATGAGACCGCCATCGGCATCTTCTTCCCCACCGCCATGGCCATGGGCGTCGCTCTCATGAGCGGCGGCGGCAGCTACCGGCAGGACCTGCTGGGCTACCTGTTCGGCAACATCCTCACCGTCCGGCCCGAAGACCTGGTGTTCGTCTTCGTGGTGGGCGGCAGCGCCCTCATCGTGGCCGTGCTGCTGTTCAAGGAGTTCCTGTTCATCAGCGTGGACGAGGAGAGCGCCCGCGCCGCCGGCCTTCCGTCCACGTTCCTGCGCTACCTGCTCCTCACCGTGCTGGCCGTCACCATCGTGTCCGCCATCCGGCTGGTGGGCATCGTGCTGGTTTCCGCGTTCCTGGTCATCCCCGCCGCTACCGGCCAGATCATCGCCCGCTCCATGGGCTGGATGGTCTTCACCTCCGTCGCCGTCGCCCTCGCCGCCGTCGCCGGCGGCCTCGCCCTGTCCTGGTACTGGAACCTGCCGTCGGGCGCCGCCATCGTCCTGTTCGCCGCCGGTCTTTTCTTCCTGGCCCTTGGCGTCGGACGGGTGGTGGCCATGCGTGCGGGCGCCTGACCCTTTCCCCTCTCCCGGCCCCGCCGCCGACAGGGAGACCCCCTCTCCCGGCCCCGCCACCGACAGGGAGACAGGGCGACCCCGGTCCCGCTACCTGTCCGGGCCGGCCACACGCCCGGCGGGCACGTGTTCCGCGCCATTCCTGCCAGGGAGACAGGGAGCGTCGCTTCCTCGACATCGCCGCGAAGCCAGCCCCAGCCGCGAAGCCAACCACATGTATTGCTGTCCCCGCGTCCTCTGCGTGAGTGCTGTCCCTGCGCTCTCCGCGCCTCTGCGTGATCGCTGCCCCTGCGCTCT
>CAZUFP010000010.1:70883-82533 GCA_964619835.1 uncultured Gemmatimonadaceae bacterium
CGCGCCTCTGCGTGATCGCTGCCCCTGCGCTCTCCGCGTGAGGCCGTCCCTCAGCGCGCTCCCATGTCGAATAGCGCCCCGTACAGGTCGATCCCGTACCACAGGTTCCCGATGCGCAGGTTCTCGTTGGCCGCGTGCTGGTTGTCATCGTAGTTGGCGATGGGCACGATGAGCGCCGGCTTGCCCAGGCCGCCGGTGAACAGGTAGAGGGGCAGCGAGCCGCCCATGCCGGGGACCAGCACCAGGTCGCCGCCCGCGGCGGTGCGCACCGCGGACACGACGTTCTGAACGATGGGCAGGTCCATGCGCGTGCGGGCTGCCGGGTAGCCGCGGAAGCGCACCACCTTGGCGATCTTCGAATACTTGAGCCGGGTCGCCATGTCCGGGTCCTCGCGCACGATGTGGTAGCCCTGCGCGCGGATGTGGGCTTCCACCAGGTCCTTCATGTGTTCCGGGTCGTTCCCCTTCACCAGCCGGATGCCCAGCGTGGCCACGGCGGTGGCCGGGATGACGTTGCGTGCCCGCGGACCCGTGTTGCCGCTGGACAGCCCGCGAATGGTGAGAGACGGCAGCATCAACCGTTGCGCGAGCGTCTCGGGCTCGCCCTCGGTGCGGACCAGGCCCAGCTCCTTCTTGAGCTGCTCGTCGTAGGCCGGGACGCTGGCGAGCACCTGGCGCTCCGCGTCGCTGAGCGGCGCGTCCGTGTCGTAGAACCCGGCCACCAGCACCTTGCCGTTCTCGTCCTTCATGCTGGTGAGCAGCCGGGCCAGCATCTGGCCGGGCACCGGCGCCCAGTTGCCGTAGTGCCCGCTGTGCAGCGGCCGCACGGCGCCGTAGACCGTGACCTCCATGCCCGTGACGCCGCGCACGCCGAACGTCACCAGCGGCCGGCCGCTCTGGTGCACGGGCCCGTCGCAGAACAGCCAGATGTCGATGTCGTCGATCCGGTCGCGGTACTGCTTCAGGTACTCCGCCATGTGCGGCGAGCCGGCCTCCTCCTCACCGTCCAGGAAGAACTTGATGTTGGACGTGGGACGGATGCCGGCCGCACGATACGCGTCCAGCACCGCCAGCATGGCGCCGATGGGCGCCTTGTCGTCCCCCGACGAGCGCCCGTACAGCCGCCACTCCGGGTCCACCGCCTCACCCGCCGACGGCAGCGGCCGCGCTTCTCCGCCCGCTTCCATAGCCCGGGTGTACAGCGTCGGCGACCAGGGGGCGTGCGTCCAGCGCGTGCTGTCCACCGGCTGCCCGTCGTAGTGGGCGTAGATGCCGATGGTGCGCGTGGCGCCCGGCGCTTTCAGCTCGCCGTACACGATGGGCGGCGCGCCCGGCTGGGTGAGCAGCTCGGCGTTCACGCCGCGCTCCCGGAACCGGTCCCGGATGTAGATGGCGTTGCGCCAGATGTCCGCCGAGTCGCTGGCCACGTTGGGCATGGACAGCAGCGCGACGTAGCTGTGCAGGATCTGGGGCCCGTGCGCTTCGCGATACGCGTGCGCGGCCTTCTGACCGGGCGACTGCGCGGAGAGTGCGCACGGGACGAGGATCGTGAGAAGAGCGGCGGCGACGGTCTGCGTGCATTTCATGGTGTGGTCCCCAGCCAGGCCGCTGCCCCGAGGCAGCAGCTGCAGGCAGCAGGTCAGGGTCGATGGCTCGGACGGTTTGCGGCAAGACTGCGCCCTGCGCAGTGCGCCTTTGCGCCGACCGAGGCGCGCCGAAGATTGCGCAAGCGGCGGCGGTATTTCAAGCATGACCCGGGATCCATGCTTCCTTGCAGGCTGGAGCTTCCCGCTGCCGCGCCCGCCGATGCAGGAGCGCCGACCGGACCGTTCTGCGCGATCGGCGCCCGCCGGCGGGCCGGGATGACTCTCTGTGCCGCGGAACGGACTGAACTGCGATTCCAGCAGCGGCGGGCTTCAGCGGGATTGACGTTTCGTCCGCATTGCGGACCATTCTGCAATCGGTCGTGTCTCCATGGCGCCGGCTGCGCGGTTCGGTCCGGTGGGCGCGACAGTATGCGGGCCCTCACGGGCGAATGCGTGACCCGTGGCCCGGAGCTTCCGCACGCTGGACGCGCACGGGATACGAAACGTGCAGGTGATCTGCCGTGCCGACATGCCTCAAGGTCCGGAAGCCGAGAGCCCGGAAATACGCCACGGTTAACGCGTTGCGCAGCCCCGACCGGCCGTTGGTGCGCAGGTCGGCCGCGTGGGCGTAGCCGTCGGCCTGGCGCAGATGCAACGACCGCTCGTTGGCCGGCAGGCCCATGGCCGCGTAGTCCTCCACGCGCCGGGACGCGTCGGTCACCAGCAGGTTCCCGTCCAGCAGCACGAGCGTGCCCAGCGCCAGCCGCAGGTGGGGGTGCAGCGACCGGTACTCCGCCCGCACGGCGTCGCTCTTGGCGTGTGCGCTCGACAGGTACAACAGCCCGTAGAGGCAGTACGCCGCGACCAGAACGGCCAGGCCGCGCAACAGGAACGGGGAGACACGAAAGCGGCCCTTCAGACGACGACTCGCCACCGCCGCGTAGCCGGCCAGCAGCAGAAACGTCGCGGCCGCCGCCAGCGCCAGTGAGCCCCACGTGCCCGTGTCCGCGTGCAGGTAGAGGAACGTCGTCGCGCGCAGGAGCACGAAGAACGGCGCGACGGCGGCCAGCACGGCGATGCCCGCGACCTTGAGGGCGCGCCACGCGACTTCGCGCGTCGGCCGGCTTTCTCGCCGACGCTGTGTTCGGCGGCGCGCCGGGGTGACCGGCGACCGACGACCGCGGACCGCCGTGTCGGCGGCCGGGCGCCGGCCACCGACCGTCGTCTCCGGCCGGGCAGCGTTTCCGGCGCCGGCTTCACGCTCCCGGCGGATCTGCCTGCGCAGCCGGTCGAGGGTCTTCTGTTCGGATGGGTCGAGAGTCATGTCAGCGGTTGCGTTGGAGCAGCCTCACCGCTTCGCGGTCGGTGAGCTTCCCCCGCCACTACGGCCGCTTCACGCCGGGGAGTTTCGCCGCCGGCTCGCTCCCCGTCTCCCCGTCTCCCCGTCGGGGTGGAAGGGAGGGGAAAGGGTTCACCCCGTCGGAAGGGTGGCCGGGAGGCCGGGCCTATCGCCAGACGATCTTCGCGCCCGCCTTGATGCCGCGCTTGGCGAAGTAGCCCTTGTTCATCTCCAGGGCGTACTCGAACGCGCCGCCGGAGTCGTAGGTGGGGCACTCCCACGACATTTCCTTCACGCACGGGTCCATGTCCACGAGGTGGAAGATGGTGCCCGTGCTGTCGGCGAACGCGATGCTCAGGGGCAGCGGCGTGTCCAGCATCCAGAAACTGCCTTCCCGCGGCGACGGGTAGATGAACAGCATGCCGCTGGTGTCGGGCATGGACGTGCGGAACATGAGCCCGCGTTCCCGCTGCTCGTCGTTGTTGGCGATCTCGATGCGGATGTGGAAGGTGTCCTCGCCCGCGATGATGGACGCGTCTCCGGAGTCGAAGTGCACCGGTCCCGCCCGGTCGGGCAGCTCCAGCTTCGAGCCGTTGGGCGTGATGCTGTTGGTGGTGTGGATCGTCTCGCCGTCGCGGTGGCAGGCCTGGCCCGTTCCGGCCAGCAGCGCCAGCGCGACGACAGTCGCTGGGATGGCTCGTCTCATGGCTCGCTCCCGGGCGCCCGGCGCCCGTCTGCGCTCCGGTTCCGTGTCTGCGGTGGGCGGCGGCCGCCCGTTGCGGCTGCCGTCAGTCCGCGAACTCCACCTGCACGCGGTGCGGGATCAGCCCCTCGTCGTGGCCCCGGTCCAGGAACCGCTGCACCGAACGACGCCCGTCCTCGCCGTAGTCCAACGTGCGCCGGTTCACGTACATGCCCACGAACTCGTCCGTCTGGCCCCGGTCCAGGCCCCGGCCGTAGCCCTCGGCGTGGGACAGCGCGGCGTCGCGATGGTCCAGCCCATAGGCGATGGACCGACGCAGCAGGTCCGACACCCGCGTGATCAGCGCCGGGCCCAGGTCCCGACGGATCACGTTCCCGCCCAGCGGCAGCGGCAGCCCGTCCGTCTCCTCCGCCCACCACTCGCCCAGGTCGGCGATGAGGTGCAGACCTTCCTCCGCGTACGTGATCTGGCCCTCATGGATGATCAGGCCCACGTCCGCCTTGCCCGCCTGCACGTGGGGGATGATCTCGTCGAACGGGACCACCTCCGTCTCCACGTCCGGCCGGAACATCCTGAGAGCCAGGTACGCCGACGTCATGGTGCCCGGCACCGCCACACGCTGTCGCGACAGCTCCGACACCGGAACCGGCTCCCGGGCTACCAGCCGCGGCCCGTACCCCTCGCCCATGGACGCGCCGTGGGGCAGCAGGATGTAGTTGTCCGCCAGGTAGGCGTAGGCGTGGATGGACACCGCCGTCACTTCCAGCTCGGCCGCAAGCGCCCGGCGGTTCAGCGTCTCGATGTCCTGCAGCTCGTGCACGAACTCGATGTCGCCCGTGTCGATCATGCCCTCCGCCAACGCGTAGAACATGAACGCGTCGTCCGAGTCCGGCGAATGCGCGACCTTGATGATGTGAGCCAATGGTTTCGTGGGTGAGGGGTTCCGGGCGCCGAGTTTAGGTCCGGGTGCGTACCCATGTCAAATGATGCCGTAATCGTGCCACGCCGACTCGTGCCGTCCACCTGGCAGGCCGCGCTGCCGGGAGAGGGCGCAAGGGGCGCCGGCCGGCTTGTGGTTTGCCCTCGACGTGCGTAAAATCGGCCCGACGACGTTCCAGGGGTCACCCAGCCATTGGATACGTGCCATGTCCTACGGCGTCAGTCCCGTCTCGCTTTCGTCCTTCAAGAGTTCTGCCATGACCTGCCGGATTCGCAGGCAGGCCGCGTCCGCGCTGTTGCTTGCGGCCTTGCTCGGCCCGTGCCTTCCCGGCGCAGCGGCTGCCCAGGAGCCCACCTCCGGCTGGACCGTGGGGGTCGCCGGTGCGGCCGTGTCGCGCTACATCTGGCGCGGCGAGCTGCTCGACCGGGCCGCCCTGCAGCCGGACGTGTCCCTGGCGCACGGGGCCTTCACCGTGGGCGTGTGGAGCTCCTGGGGCCTCTACGGGAACGACGCCCTGGACGGCAGGACCTTCAAGGAGATCGACACCTACGTTTCGTGGGTCCGGGACCTCCGCCCCGGCGAGCTGACGCTCAACGCCACGGACTACTACTTTCCGGGCCCCGGCGATCCGGGCCGCTTCACCAACTTCGGCGGCGTCGTCAACGGACAGGCGACGGGTGCCCACACCGTCGAGGTGGGTGCGGCGTTCGCGCCGTCGGTCGTGCCCCTCACCTTCATGGTGGCATGGAACGTCTACAACGATCCCGACCACTCGCTCTTCGCGCAGGTGAGCAGCCAGGTTTCTCTTCCGTTCGTCGACCTGGATGGGGACATCGGCTTCCTCCTCAATGATAGCCCGCACTACTACGGCAACCGCGCGGGACACGCGATGGATTACACGTTGCGCGCCACCCGGACGTTCTCCATCGGAACCCTGAAGCCCTACGTGTCGGCGGCGGTGGTGCGGAGCGTGGTGGTGGACGGGACCTACGGAGTGTTTGCCGTGGGCTTCTAGGTCCGGCGTCACTCGCAGACTTGCCGGATGCCGTTCGGATACCTAACTCCGTAGTGCTCGACGCCGGGACACACCCAGAGTCGGCAGTCCACCGATGACGACTGGGCCCCACGGCGCGATGCCTTAGGAGGATGCTATGCTGCACCTTGACACGGGCAACACTGCTTTCATGCTCCTGTGTTCCAGCCTCGTCATGCTCATGACACCCGGGCTGGCTTTTTTTTATGGGGGCCTCGTGGGAAGGAAGAACGTCCTGGCGATCATGATCCAGAGCTTCGTCTCCATGGGTTGGACGACCGTGCTCTGGTGGGCGTTCGGTTTCTCTATGTGCTTCTCGGGCAACATGCAAAACGGGACGGACTTCGCCGGAATCATCGGCAACTTCCATTGGGCGTTTCTGCACGGCATCACGCTTCAGACGCCGTCGCCCAACCCGACGATCCCGATGATCGTCTTCTGCGCCTACCAGATGATGTTCGCCATCATCACACCGGCGTTGATCACGGGAGCGTTCGCCAATCGTGTGACGTTCAAGGCCTACATGTTCTTCCTCACGGCATGGCTGGTCTTCGTGTACTTCCCGTTCGTCCACATGGTCTGGGGCGGTGGGATTCTCGGGGAATGGGGCGTCAGGGACTTCGCCGGCGGCATCGTGGTTCACAACATTGCCGGACTCGCGGCGCTGGCCTCGGTGCTGTATGTCGGCAAGCGAGCAGTCGAGGACCGCGGACCGCACAGCATTCCACTGGTGGCACTGGGCACCGGACTGTTGTGGTTCGGATGGTACGGCTTCAACGCCGGTAGCGAGTTCAGCGTGAACTCCATCACGGCCGTCGCATTCCTGAACACGGACATCGCGGCTTCCTTCGCCGCCATCGCGTGGCTGCTCGTGGAGTGGATGGGCTCCCGCAAGCCGAAGTTCCTGGGCCTGCTCACGGGCGCCGTGGCCGGCCTCGCCACCATCACGCCCGCCGCCGGGTACGTGTCTCCAGCCATTGCGGCGTTGATCGGCGCGATCGCCGGCCTCGTCTGCTATTACGCCGTCCGCCTCAAGAATAGGCTGCGGTGGGACGACGCGCTGGATGTCTGGGGCGTCCACGGCGTGGGTGGCTTCCTCGGCATCATCCTGCTCGGCCTGTTCGCCTCGACGGCTTGGAACCCTGCGGAGACCGGGGGTGTGAACGGCCTCTTCGCGGGCAACGCGAGCTTCTTCTTCAAGCAGGTAGTCGCCGTGGTCGTGTCGTCCGTATGGGCGTTCGGCTTCACGTACATCATGCTCTCGTTGATCAACAGGATCACGCCCGTCAAGGTGTCCGAAGCCATGGAGCAGATGGGCCTCGATGAGGGACTCCACGGGGAGAGTGCCTATCTCGAGACCATCTAGCACGTAGCCGGGCGGCGGCAACAGCGCCCGGTTCTCACCCCGGTCGGGCCGCGTTCGTCCTCCCGCTTTCCGCGTCATCCTGTCCGTTGTCGGGTGGCGCGGGGTGGGAAGGGGCGTACCCGGCACATTGATTGCCCAGCCTGCTCACCACGAACGAGAATGCATCCAGCTACGATGAACGAAAGGGGGTGGCTGTGGCGATCCATTTCCCGCGTCCGTTCCAGCACAAGCACCCACCGGTGCGCAGCGTCAACGAACTGGACGCGGAGCAGGCGACGGTCGGGCAACGCGCAGCCGATGCCGTCGTCCGCGTCGTCGGTTCCTGGCAGTTCATCATCATCCAGTCGTCGGTCCTGTCCGTCTGGGTGGTGCTGAACGTCACCGCCTGGATCCACCACTGGGACCCCTACCCGTTCATCCTCATGAACCTGGTGCTGTCGCTCCAGGCGGCGTACACGGCGCCCATGATCATGATGAGCCAGAACCGCCAGGCGGCGCGCGACCGGCTCGAGGCCCACAACGACTACCTGACCAACCTGCGGGCCGAGGAAGAGATCCGCGCCGTGCTGGACCACCTGGCCGCCCAGGACAGCGCGTTGATGGAGATCCTCCAGAAGATGGCGGGCGATGGCGGCGGCACTCCCCTGGCACCACCGTCGTCCGATGCCGAGGGGGAGACTCCCGGCGCCCAACGGAGCCCGGACGGGGAGACGGGGGGCGCGGGCGAGGCTGGCTTCCAGGCGTGAGGAAGCTCCGCGGATGACCGCGTCCCTCTCGTCGCGCATCAAGGACCAGGCGCGGCGGCTCGGATTCGAGCTGGTGGGGATCGCGCCGCTGCAACCGAGCGACCACGCGGCCTTCTACCGACACTGGCTGGAGCAGGGCCGCCACGCCACCATGGACTACCTGGCCCGGGACGACGCCGTGACCGCGCGGCTGGACCCGGCGTCACGCTGGCCCCAGCTGCGCTCGGCAGTCATGGTCGGCCACTTCTACGACCCCGCCAGCCCCCCGTCCCTCCGTCCCCCCGTCTCCCCGTCACTCTCCACGCCCGGTGACGAGGAACACGCCGGCAGCGACCCGGCCACGACGAACCCGGCTCACGCCACCATCGCCCGATACGCTCGAGGGCGCGACTACCATCGTGTGGTGAAGAAGAAGCTGCTCGCGCTGCTCCGGTGGCTGGAGAACGAGACGGGCGAGGAGCTACCCGTTGCCCGCGCATATGTCGACACGGGCCCGGTCCTGGAGCGGGAGCTGGCGCGGCGAGCCGGCCTGGGCTGGTTCGGCCGCAACACCATGCTGATCCACCCCAGCAAAGGGTCGTACTTCTTCCTGGGCGAGCTGCTCCTGCCCCTGGAGCTGGACTACGACGAGCCTTTCGAAGCCGACCGCTGCGGCAGCTGCCGCGCCTGCCTCGACGCCTGCCCCACCGGCGCGCTGCTGGGCCGCGACGCCGCCGGCGCCCCCGTCCTGAACGCCAACCTGTGCATCTCGTACCTGACCATCGAGAACCGCGGGCCGATCCCCGCGGAGCTGCGCCCGGCCACGGGCAATCACGTGTTCGGGTGCGACGTGTGCCAGGAAGTGTGCCCGTTTACCCGTAGGTTCTCAACCCCCTCGTCAGAGCCCGCGTACTCAGCGCGATCGGCAGGAGAGCCGCCGTTCGGCGTGGACCCGCTCCCGTCTGACGTCGGGCATCCGGGGACGTCATCGTCATCGCTGGTCGACCTGTTGGAGACCGCGCTCGACGAGTCCTCCTGGGATTCGTTCTCCCGCGGCTCCGCCATCCGGCGTGCAGGACGCTCCGGGTTCGCCCGCAACGTCTGCGTGGCGCTGGGCAACTGGGGCTCAGACGAGGCGATTCCGGTACTGGCGTCGGCGCTACGAGACCCTGACCCATTGGTTCGCGGGCACGCCGCCTGGGCACTCGGGTGCATCGACTCAGCCGACGCCGCCGCCGTATTTTCGGCGGCGTCGGAATCAGATGACGACGCGTTCGTCCGGGGCGAACTCGAGGCGGCCCTGGAGAGACGATTCCCGAGCCCGAGGTAGCGGGACGCATTCGGGTCACTCCGGAGCGTCACGACGGCCGTCTTCTCGTTTGCCTTCTTCTTGCCTTCGATCGGCTCCACGACGATTTGGACGTCCAGGACCCACCAGTCGAGCAGGAGCCTCTGCTCATCGAGCTCCACCTTGTCCCACGTCTCGGCCAAGCGCTGGAATGGCTGAAGTCGGAGCCCGAACAGCCGGGCGGTCCCGGGTCAGCCGGCGGGTCCCCGCGGGGCCGACGCTCAGAGGTAGGGCGAGAACAGACGTGCGACCGCGACCGGCAGCTTCAATCGCCTGACGGACCCGGCGGCGCCTGACGGACCCGGCGGTGCTGGCCGCGCAGCCCCTGCGACTGCGCTGATCTTCGATGGCCGGGGGGATCCCTCCCGAGGTCACTCCCGTCCGGGTTCCACTGGACCGGACGGCTGGTCCGCCGGGAGGGTCGGCTCCCTGTCGAGGGCGCCCTGAAGAGAGGTCAGGGCCGTCGCCAGCTCGAACCCCGCCTCCGGCTGCCGGCGGCTGAGGACCGTGATGATGTGATCGCGTCGGGCCAGGATCTGGTTGAGGCCGGATCGCGCGGCGTTCGGGGCGGTGACCGCGCGATCCTGCAGGAGGTCGAAGAAGTCGCTGGCCAGCTGGCGGCCCCGCTCGAAGTTCCCGAACTGGGCCGCAACCGTGGCCAGCGCGAGGGTTGCCTCGAGCTGGTTCATGGTGCTTTCCCGCTGGATCACCGCCCGTTCAGCCCGCGCCGATTCCAGTGCCTGACGGGCCTGGCGAGCCTGGGTGAACTGCCAGGCAGCGCCACCCCCGAAGGCCACCGCCACGGTGGCCAAGACGATCAACCCGTTTCGCAGCTTCGGCGTCATCATGCGCCTCCTCATGTGCCTGCTCTCCGGGATCAGGATTACCGCCATGGTCCAAAGCATCATTACTCCATTGTTGCAACGTTCCGTCGATACTGTGTGAACGAAGACCGGGCGGAGAACCCGACGGAGCTAGTCATCGTCATCGCCTGCGACCTCCATGGGCTCGGTGACCACCCACGTCGCGTTCGAGGTGGCCAGTTCCGCTTCAATGCTGCGGTTGATCTCCTGGTCCTGTTCGGGGCTGTCGCTCACGACCAGGATGCGCGTGACCTGGGGGTCCACCACCACCTGGGCGGCCCATTTCCGCGCGTGGGCCACGGCCTCGGCACGCCGCCGCTCCAGAAGCTCCTGGATGGTCGGGAGGTGGACCTCCGGCTCGGGAAGGGTAATGTCGTACGCATAGGCCCAGAGCCAGTTGTCCTTTGGGCCGGGAGTCTTGCTGATCACCGGACACCTCCGTCCCCTTCGTTCCTCGTCATCCGCACCCGGGATACGCCACTCGGGAGAGAGGGCACTACAGCGTCACACGCCAACCCCGGGGACGACCGGCGACGTGTATGCCGGTCGGCCCGGACGATGCGGGACGTCAACCCGTGGGGGGCGCGAGGTTGCCGCACGCCACGACGGTGCTGGCGTTGGCCTGCGATGCATAGATCACCGCGAAGTAGTCGCCCGAGCTGGGAGTCTTCATCGGAATCGTGGCCCTGCCGTGGGCAGGTCCAGCGCGAAGTGGAAGCGCGTGCCCTGCCCCGGGTGTGTCTCGAACTCGAGCTCCGTACCCATCTTCTGCAATAACTCCCGGCAGATCGTGAGGCCGAGGTTCGACATGTCCGAGGCCGTGTTGCCGACGGACGGTTCACCCAGGGGTCGGGCCAACGCGTCGGTGACCGCGAGAGAGAGTCCTCCGCCGGAATCGCGCACCGAGATCGAGAGGCGATCGTCCAACCGTGATGTGGCGACCATCTCCACGTAGCCCTCGTCGGTGAACTTGACCGCGTTGGTGGCGAGATTGAGCAGTACGCGCCGGAGCGCTGGTCCGTGCGCTACGGGGCGGTCGCGGGCGGAGCAGTGCGTACGAACATCGAGCCCCTTCGACGCGGCAAGGGGCCGGACCAATGTCGCCACCGACTCCAGGATCTCGCCGACGCCGCGTCCATCCGGCGCCCCATCGAACACACCGTTTCCTTCGTCCGCCAGGTCGACCGCCTCGGTCAGGAGCGTGGTCAGCTGCTGCGCCGCGTCGTGCACCAGGGCGATCTGGCGACGTTCGCGACTCCCTAGGTCGCTCGTGCCTCGCATGAGCATTTCCGAAAGGGTGAGAATGGAAGCGAGCGGCGACCGGAGATCGTGTACCAGCTTGACGACCGGGTCCGAGGCCGGGCCAGGTAACCGGCCGTTGACTGAGGGCGGGCAACCACGCTGAGAACGGTGCATCTGCATCGAGGCTCCTGGGCGCAATCTCTGGCATTCCTTCAGAATCCAAATCTGGTCGGTGCCCAAACGAGAATCCATCGCTCGTCGGATCTAGTCCTCGAGGACTAGTCGCCAGGGGCGGCCCACCCGATGAGCCCTACGCGTTCGTTCGGCTCAGCCAGTTGTTGAACGCGATCACGGTCGTGCTGCCGTCCTCCCGCATCGTCAAGGTCATGCCGGTCCCGGTCACCGCCCACGTCCCCTCGGCGAGGACTTCCGGGTTGGGGAGGTCGACTCCCGGGGCGATTGGACGATGGAAAGCGGTGAGCGGGTTGTGGCGCCGCGATTGCAG